>NZ_MIAM01000057.1:66475-68783 GCF_001830555.1 Sphingopyxis sp. RIFCSPHIGHO2_12_FULL_65_19
TTATGGAAATCGAAACCGTCGCCGCCACCCCATCGCACAAGGGACGTCCGCGCGAATTTTGCGTCGATGCCGCGCTGGCTGCGGCGCTGCGCGTCTTCTGGTCCAAGGGCTATGAGGGTGCCTCGATGGCCGATTTGACCGAGGCGATGGGGATTACCAAGCCCAGTCTTTATGCCGCCTTCGGCAACAAGGAAGCGCTCTTCAACAAGGCGCTCGATCTTTATGAGCGCGAAAAGGCGGACTATATGCACGCCGCGCTCGAGGCGCCGACCGCGCGCGGGGTCGCCGAACGGCTGATGTACGGCGCGCTCGACATGCACAGTTGCCCCGAAAATCCCAGCGGCTGCCTGGGCGTCATCACGTCGGTGGCGTGCGGTGCCGAGGCCGAATGCATTCGTGACGCCGTCGTCGCGCGCGGCGCCACGGCAAAGCGCGCGATGCTCGACCGATTCGCACGGGCGAAGGAAGAGGGGGATTTCCCCCCCGACACCGACCCCGACGGCTTGGCGCAATTCCTGATTGCGGTGAACCAGGGCATGGCGGTCCAGGCGGGCGCGGGCGCGACGCGCGCCGAACTCGAACGGTTGGTCGAAACCAGTCTGAAGCTGTGGCCGGGGCGCTAGTAGAAAAATTTTTACTGCCCGGTACAGAATGCGGTTGACGCAGCGCAGCAATACTTATATACCACTCAGTATACAAAGATAAGCTCTCCCCCGAGACCGGCCGCCGCGTGACAAGCATCATGCGGCGGTCGGAACTTTCATCATCAGATATTTTCCCGGGAGCGAGTCCTGTTCCGGTCGGGCGCATGTTGGCGCTTGTCCGCAAGATATAACGGGGGCCGGCATGGGCATTTTCGGATGCGCGTGGCCGGAGGGGCTGCCCTGCTGTCCGCAGCAGGCCGTCCAGCAAAGAGGAATGTTTCAAGACTGGACCGAAGGCATGCGCTTTCGGGGCCGTGACCTGCTGCGCCACGCGCGCGGCCGAACCGAATGAAGAGAAGAGGGCATTTTCATGACCGTCCACACCCCGATCGAAAAGCTTGACCCCGCTGATGCGAAGGTACGCCGTGAACTCAGGACCCTGCTCCATCCGGCCCGCGGCCGCCGCGCGGCGTGGATTGGCGCATTTTTCGTGCTCGTCATCGGCGCCTGGTGGCTGCTTCGCGCCGGTCCGCCGCCGGCGGCCGCCGCGCCTGCGCCGGTGCTGACCGTCGCCGCGCCGATCGCGCGAGATGTGACGTTGTGGGACGATTATATCGGCCGTTTCGAGGCATCGAAGTCGGTCGAGGTGCGGCCCCGCGTGTCGGGCGCGATCACCGCGATCCACTTCACCGACGGGCAGATCGTGCGCCAGGGCCAGCCGCTGTTCACCATCGACCCGCGCCCGTATCGCGCCGCGCTGGCCGAGGCGCGCGCGTCGGCCGCCAGTGCGCGCAGCGACCTGGCGCTGGCAAGGCTGGAACTTGATCGCGCCAGCCGTCTCGTCGATATCGAAGCGGTGTCGCAGAGCGAGATCGACCGGCTCCGGGCGCGCGTCAACGCAGCCAATGCCGCGCTCGCCGGCGCCGACGCGCGCATCGCGGCGCGTGCGCTCGACGTCGAATTCACCACCGTCCGTGCACCGCTCTCCGGCCGCATTTCGGATCGCCAGATCGACGCGGGCAATCTGGTGTCGGCGGGCGACGCCGGCGGCACCTTGCTGACGACGATCAACGCGCTCGACCCCGTCTATTTCACCTTCCAGGGCTCTGAAGCCCTGTTCCTGAAGACGAAACGCGAAGGCGGCGACCAGGGCGCGACCGTCGAAGTCCGCTTGCAGGACGAGGGCGAGTATCGCTGGAAAGGGCAGCTCGATTTCACCGACAACGGTCTGGACCCGCGGTCGGGGACGATCCGCGCCCGCGCCAGCTTTCGCAACCCCGAAATGTTCCTGACCCCCGGCATGTTCGGCAACATGCGCCTGTCGACCGGACAGACGACCCGCGCGCTGCTGATCCCCGCCGCGGCGGTGCAGACCGACCAGGCGCGCAAGATCGTCTATGTCGTCGGCAAGGACGGGATGGTTGCGGCGAAACCGGTCGAGATCGGCCCCGAAGTCGATGGCCTGCGCGTCATCCGCGCCGGGCTGGCGCCGACCGACCGCGTCGTGATCACCGGATATCAGTTCGCCCGCCCCGGCACCAAAGCGGTGACCAAAGCGGGTCGGATCGCCGCGGTGGCACCGCCAAAAGGCACGGCAGATGCGGTCGAGCCGGTGTCGGCACAGGCGACTTTCGCGAAGTGATCTAATCACCCCTCCCGCTTGC
>NZ_MIAM01000058.1:0-19725 GCF_001830555.1 Sphingopyxis sp. RIFCSPHIGHO2_12_FULL_65_19
TTGGCATCGGCCGATTTGTGCATATCGGCGGCCAGCCGCCCGCCGTCGGCCAGCCGTTCGTCGAGCGCCAGCGCGATCTCGGCGCGCCGCGGCAGTGCTGAGGCGGCCGCAGCCAGCGACAGGTCGAACGGATCGCCGACCCCGACCTTTGGCGGAAAGCGCGCGTCGAGTGACAGGTGGCGCGGGTTTGCCCCGGTGATCGTGTCGACAATCAGGCAAGCAAGGATCACGGAGATCCAGCCGGGCGCCACCAACCACAGCTCGGGCCGGACAAGCCCGAGCGCGAGCGCCATCGGGGCGCCCAGCAGCAGCAGGTAAATCGCCCGGCGGGTCGGATAGATCACCGGGGGACTTCCTCGCGTTCGAGCAGTGCGGCGACGACCTGTTCGACATTGCGGCCTTCGATCTCGGCGGCTGCCGACAGGATGACGCGGTGGCGCAGGACGCCTGCGGCGAGCCGCTGCACATCGTCGGGAATCACATAGTCGCGCCCGTCGAGCGCCGCCGCGGCGCAAGCGGCGCGGGCCAGCAGCGTCGCGGCGCGTGGGCTGGCACCGCATTCCAGGTCGGCACTCTCACGCGTCGCGCGGACAAGGCGGACGATATAATCGACAATCTCGTCGGCCAGCCGGACGGTCGCGATGGTGTCGATCGCGGCTTCGATCGCCCTGGCGTCGGCTACCTCGGTCACCCCGAAATCGGCAACAGCCGGACTTTTGAAGCGTCCGCCATGGTCGGCGACGATGCGGCGTTCCTCGGCGGCGTCGGGATAATCGACGACCAGCTTGAACAGGAAGCGGTCGAGCTGCGCTTCGGGCAGCGGGTAGACGCCCTGCTGTTCGATCGGATTCTGCGTCGCGAGCACGGTGAAACGCGGGCTCATGCCATGCGGCTCGCCATTGATCGTCACGCGCCGTTCCTGCATAGCTTCCAATAGCGCAGCTTGCGTCTTGGGCGGGGTGCGGTTGATTTCGTCGGCGAGCAGCAGTTCGGTAAAGATCGGCCCCTTGGTCAGGGTGAAGCTCGACGTCTGGAAATTGAACAGGTTCGATCCCAAAATGTCGCCCGGCATCAGGTCGGGAGTGAATTGGATGCGGCCGAACGCCAGTCCCGTCGCGCGGGCAAAGGCCTGGGCAAGCAGCGTTTTTGCGGTTCCCGGCGGCCCTTCGAGCAGGACATGACCGCCCGCGAGCAGCGCAATCGTCACCATGCGGGTGAGTGGGCCCTGTCCGAACACCACCTTGGCGACCTCGCTCTCGATCGCGGCGCCAAGCGCCTGGACGCTTTCGACGGGATTAGCTGTCACGCAATAGATCCTTCCTGATGTCATGCAGCGCCTGCGCGTCTGCCAGAAATTCATGGGTGTTGCGCGCAAGCGGCAGGCGCCGTGCGAGCGCGGAAAATGATTCGCTGCCGCGGCGCAGATGTTTGTCGATCCACGCGTCGGTCGCTTCGTCGTCGAGCCCGCCGGGCGCGTGCAGCCGCCGGGCGATCGCGGTGCGCTGGCTTTTTACATAGGCGTCGGCACCGTCGAGCTCGCGGCGGGCCTGCCGGATCAGGTCGGCGCTGTTCGCGATCAACGCTGCCTTTGACACCGGGATTGCGCGCCCGGGGCGCAGCGCGGGGCCGAAGCGTGTCCATGCCTGCCACAGCGCCAGCAGGCCCGCCGCGATCAGGCACAGGGTGATGCCGATGAAGGGCGGCACGAAGGCGAAGCGGAGCAGCGATCGCTGGCCGCCAAAGCCGTTGAGCGTGACGTCGAAGGCCAGGGCGTCGGCGTCGGCATATTCTGCGACCGCATCGATTAGCGTGACCGCTGCGCGGGCCCTTTCACTCGATGCAAAGGCAAGATTGTTGATGAGGTCGGGGTCGGCGAGGATGTAAAGGTCGCGGCCGCCAACTTGCGCCAGCACGGCCCCGCCGCCCGGCGCCGCGATCAGGGTTTCCAGATTTTCGCCCGACACGGTCTGGACATGGCCGGGTAGCATCGCGGTGAAGAGATGGCCGGTGATGTTCGCGGGCACCGACTGTGCCTTGCCGGGCGCCGCTTTGATTTCGATCTTTCCGAAATGCGCGGACGGCAGCATCTTGGCTGGCGGCCGGACGGCAAGGCCCCCACTGACCCAGCCGGGTTTCGGCGTCTGTCCGGGCACCGCCACCGTCTGCCATTTCGGCAGCACGAGGAGCACCGGGGCGCTGCCGTCGGCGTCGATCAGTTCGGCGATCTCGGTCGCGCGGGTGCGGTGCGTCGGGGTTAGCACCAGCAAGGGGTCGTGATCTTCGTAATTGGTCGTTTCGACGCTGCGACGCAGTTCGACCCTGGCGCCCGCGCGCTCGGCAAGATCGACGATGCCGGCATAGCCGGGCGCTGCCTTCGACAGCGCGTGGCCGCCGCCGTCATTGCCGCTGCTGATTTGCGGGGCGAGCGCGATGAGCGCCCATAATGCGACGAAAGCGACCACCCCGATCGCCACTACCGCGGCGATCAGTCGGGGGTTGAAGCCATGATCGGCGGCCGCGTCGCTCATGCCGGCGCCCAATTTTTCGCAACGGTCAGCTCGGCATAAGCGGCGCGACATTGCTGCCACGCCCCAGCGTCGATCGCGCGTCCGCCAAACAGGCTGATCTCGACCGCCCGCGCGATGCGGCTGAACGCGCCGCGCGCTACCGATGGCAGGCCTTCCGCGTCGGCAAGGTCGCGCGATGTCATCGCAGGCTTGACGAGGCCCGGGCGCCGTCCGTCGATATCCTCGACACTGCGGTAGAGCAGCAAATGCACCGCCTCGGCAAAGCGGCCGTCGGCGGCAAGCGCGTCAGCCTCGGCGAGCAGTGCGCGTGCTGCGCCCGCCTCGGCCTGCCCGACATGGTCCACGGCATTGGCATCGCCGGCTTTGCGGCGCCCGCGCAGATCGTCGACCCAGCGCGCGAACGAGGGGACAAAATGATAGAGGAGGAACAGCAGGATAGCGGCAACGGTGATCCACATCAGTGGCTTGGCGGCGGGCGCGCTCCATTCAAAGAATCGCCCGATCGCCCCGAACAGCGATTGCAGCCATTCGGGGGTCGGCGCGGAAGGCGGCGGCGGGGGCGGAAAGGCGGTCTGAATCTCGCCGCCCGAAACCGTCTGGCTATAGCCGGGATCGACAAGCTCGGGATCGAGCAGCCATCCTCCGCCGGTGTCGCTGCTCGACGGTTCGGCCGCTGCCGACGCCTGGGCGATCCACAAGGATATCATGTTGAAAAGATGGCCCCGCCCCGATCGTGCATCGAATATGGTGGTAGCGCGAGCGGGCGCGGCAAGGCAAGAGATGCTTGCGCGCAAGACGGCCCCGTTCTAGCGCGCGGCAAAATCGGCCGGGTCGTTACGCGTGTAACCGGAGGCCGCGTGACAGGAGAGACAGGTGGACGCGGCGCAGGCGGTACATGAGAAATTTCTTGCGGCGCTTGCGACAGGTCGGCTGCCCGGCCGCGGCGATGCCCCCGATGCCGCGCTCATCGGCCTGTCGCGCGCCGAGGCGACCGACATTTTCCTGTCGCAGCTGACCAGCCGCCAGATGGACCGGCTGTCGCGCCATCTGCAGGCGCGGGGCGAGGGTTTCTACACCATCGGGTCGTCGGGGCATGAAGGCAATGCCGCGGTCGCCGCGGCGCTGCGCGTCACCGACATGGCGTTCCTCCACTATCGCTCGAACGCCTTCCAACTGCACCGCGCACGCCAGATGCCGGGCGGGACGCCGACCTGGGACATGTTACTCAGCTTTGCGGCGTCGAGCGAAGACCCGATTTCGGGCGGGCGGCACAAGGTGATCGGATCGAAGCCGCTCAATATCCCGCCACAAACCTCGACGATCGCATCGCATTTGCCCAAGGCGGTGGGCGCCGCCTTTTCGATCGGCATTGCGCGGCGGCAGGGAATGAAGGATCTGCCGCTGCCCGACGACGCGGTGGTGCTGACCAGCTTCGGCGACGCATCGGCGAACCATTCGACCGCGCAGGGCGCGTTCAACACTGCGGGTTGGGCGGCTTTCCAGGGTTCTCCCATGCCGCTGATCTTTCTGTGCGAGGACAATGGCATCGGCATTTCGACGCGCACCCCGACCGGCTGGATCGAGGCGCAGTTCCGCCACCGCGCGGGGCTCCATTATATCCAGTGCGACGGCACCGACCTCGCCGCGGCCTATGCCGGGGCGAAGGAAGCCGCCGATTATGCGCGGCGCACGCGCAAGCCGGTGTTCCTGCACATGGCGACGGTGCGGCTTTATGGTCACGCCGGTTCGGACGTCCAGGGCGCTTATCTGCCCAAAGCGCTGATCGAGGCCGACGAGGCACGCGACCCGCTGCTCAAGGGCGCGGCGCTGATGGCCGAACAGGGCTGGATGTCGCCCGCCGAAATCGCTGACGCGTATGAAGAGATCGGCGTCACGCTGGCGCGGCAGGCCGAAGCGGCGATCCTGCGCCCGAAGATCACCACCGCCGCGCATGTGATGCAAAGCCTGATCCCGCCGAAGCGCGCGGTGACGCGCGCCAACGCCCCCTCCGACGAAGATCGCAAGGCAATGTTCGGCAGCGACGCGCAGGCGATGGACAAGCCGATGCACATGGCGCGGCTTCTTTCCTGGGCGCTCGCCGACCTGATGCTCGCCTACCCGGAAATCGCCGTGATGGGCGAGGATGTCGGGCCGAAAGGCGGGGTCTATAATGTCACCGCCAAGCTCCACCAGCGCTTTGGTTCGGCGCGCGTTGTCAACACCTTGCTCGACGAACAGGCGATCCTCGGCCTTGCGATCGGCATGGCGCACAACGGCTTTTTGCCCATGCCCGAGATCCAGTTTCTCGCCTATGTCCACAATGCGGAGGACCAGATCCGCGGCGAGGCGGCGACGCTCAGCTTCTTCTCCGACGGCCAATATACCAACCCGATGGTGATCCGTATCGCAGGGCTCGGTTACCAGAAGGGCTTCGGCGGCCATTTCCACAACGACAACAGCCTCGCGGTCTTTCGCGATATTCCGGGCGTCATCCTCGCGGTGCCGTCGAACGGCCGCGACGCGGTGGCGATGCTGCGCGAATGCGTGCGGCTGGCGCGCGAGGAGCAGCGCGTCGTCGTCTTCGTCGAACCGATCGCGCTCTACATGACCCGCGATCTGCACGAAGAAGGCGATGGCCTGTGGACGAGTGTCTACGGGTCCCCCGGCGACGGCGCGCGGATCGCTTTCGGCGATGTCGGCGTCCATGGCGACGGCAGCGACCTCGCCATCGTCACTTACGGCAATGGATATTATCTGTCGCGGCAGGCGGAGAAATTGCTCGCCGCCGAAGGCGTCAGGGCGCGCGTGATCGACCTGCGCTGGCTCGGCCCGGTCGATGCGGACAAGCTGGTTGCTGCGGTCGGCGATGCCAAGCGCATCCTGATCGTCGACGAATGCCGTATCACCGGATCGCAGAGCGAGGCGCTGATGGCGCTGTTCGTCGAGCGAGTGCCGGAGAAGAAGGTCGCGCGCATTGCCGCCGACGACAGTTTCATCCCGCTGGGCAAGGCCGCGACGCTGACCCTGCCGAGCCGCGACAGCATCGTTGCCGCCGCGAAGGAGCTCTTGGCATGAGCGCGCGCAAAACCGCGCTCGTCGTCGCCCCCGGCCGCGGAACCTATGGCAAGGGCGAGCTGGGCAGCATTGCGCGGCTGCACGGCGCCCGCTTCGCCGAGCAGATCGCGAATTTCGACGCGCAGCGCCGCGCCCGTGAACAGCCGACGGTTACCGAACTCGACGGCGCCGACCGATTCAGCGTCGCGACGCACATGCGCGGCGACGTCGCGGCGCCGCTCATCTACGCCGCGACCGCGCTCGATTATCTTTCGATCGACCGCGACAGGTTCGACATTGTCGCCGTCGCAGGCAATTCGATGGGCTGGTACAGCGCGCTGGCCCTGGGCGGCGCCGTGTCGGTCGACGACGGCTTTCGCATCAGCAACGCGATGGGCCTCAACAGCCAGACCCATGGCCCCGGCGGGCAAATCCTCCTCCAGGTCGTCGACGAGGACTGGCGCCCCGTTCCGGGTCTTCGCGACCGGCTCTTCGAGGCCGTCGATGCCATCGCCGCGCGCCCCGGCCATGCGCTGGCGCTTTCGATCGACCTTGCCGGCATGTTGGTGGTCGCGGGCAATGAGGACGGGCTCGCCGCGCTCCTTGCCGAAGCGCCGCCGACCCCCGGCCGCGACCCGCTTCGTCTTGCCGGTCACGGTCCTTTCCACACCCCGCTGATGTTCGGCAGTTCGGACAAGGCGAAGGCCGAGCTTCCGCCCGCGCTTTTCGATGCGCCCGCGATCCCGATGATCGATGGCCGCGGCCACATCTGGCGGCGCTTCGCCAGCGATCCCGCCGCATTGTGGGATTATACGTTCGGCCACCAGATTCTCGCGCCCTACGACTTCGCGCTCTCGGTCCAGGTCGCGGTCAAGGAATATGCCCCCGACGTCATCATCCTGCCCGGTCCCGGCGACACGCTGGGCGGCGCGATCGCGCAGTCGCTGATCGGCATCGGCTGGCAGGGGATTGCGGGCAAGGCCGACTTCATGGCCCGACAGGCGTCGGACCCGATCCTGCTCTCGATGGGCCGTGCCGAACAGCGCGCGCTGGTCGTCCGCGCATGATCGGCTGACGACAAAAGGGCCGGCAGAGAAGGAACATTCTCTGCCGGCCCTGTCGTTCGCACATGGTCAGGTGGGGTTGACCATGTGCGGGTGAACGGCAGCGCCCATGGGGACCAACTCAAGGGCGGTGCGCCGTTCCTATCCCTTATAGGCGCGCCATCGGGTTCGTGGCCGGCTTCTGCCGCGATCATGCACCGAAACGGACCTGGTTCGTCGGCGCGCCATGCGCCAACTCGGCGATAAATTGTAACCGCAACAGTTCGGCGACATTGCCCGCCCCGGCGCGGCGCATGATGTTCGCGCGGTGCACTTCGACCGTTCGCGGACTGAGGTCGAGCCGGCGCGCGATGGCCTTGTTGCCAAGCCCCGCCGCAATCGCCGCCAATATGTCGCGCTCGCGCGGGGTCAGCGCCGCCAGCCGCGCCTCGGCCTCGCGATGCCGATCGCGCGCGATCTGGTGCAGGCGCCATTCGGCCAGCGCGGCATCGACCGTCCGGCGGACGAGCCGCGGGTCGAGCGGCGCAGGCAAAAGGTCGCGCGCGCCGCCGCACAGGATCGCGCGCGATTCGGCGATACTCAGCTGTTCGGCGGCCACGAAGGCCGCGATGCCAGCCCGCGCCGCCACGCGGCCGAGCAGCGTCGCACCGTCGGCCGTGCCCGGCTGGCGCCAATGAAAGAGCAGGATGCCACATGAATCCTCGCCCGCGGCCTCGATCCAGGCGTCGGCGCTGGCAAAGCTGCGCACGATGCGCTCGGTCCCCGCCGCCAGCGCGCGGAAACAGGCCGCGCGCTCGGTCGCGTCGGGCAGGACAAGATGGATATGGCCCCCGATGTCGGTCACCGCTCTGTGCTGCCTGCACGGGCGCTCGACGGACAGGGCGAAACGATCGGCAACGGCGCCATTCCGGATCGCTTTGGCGTCCGGGGTTGCCGACAGCTGCGGCAGGCGGCGCGGATTTTGGTGACCCCTACGGGAATCGAACCCGTGTTTCAGCCGTGAGAGGGCCGCGTCCTGACCGCTAGACGAAGGGGCCGTTGACGGTCGGAATTTTGCGAAGGGGCGCGCCGACCGCGCGCCGTGCCGATGGTGACCCCTACGGGACTCGAACCCGTGTTTTCGCCGTGAAAGGGCGACGTCCTAGACCGCTAGACGAAGGGGCCGTCTGTTCGGTGAGCGGGCGCCTTAGACGGGCGTTCCGGTGCGGTCAAGCGTGGCGGCGGGGTCGCGCGCAAAAATGTTGCGTAGCGGCAAATCCGTCGGCCCCCCGGCTGGCCGCGGCCGCCCGTCAATCCGCCCATGCGGCGTCTTCAAGATGAAGCTCGGCGGCGGGACGGCTGCCCCAATCGTCGCGTTTCGCGCGGCCCGCCAGCCACAGCTTGCGCCCGCCGCGGGCGTGGAGCAGCGCCTGCCCAAGTTCGGTTTCGGCGCTGCGGAAAGCCACCGCCTTGAAACGCCCGCCATCGTCGCCCGACACGATCAGGCGGACATGGTCGGTCCCGACGATCCCCGATTCGACGATTCGCACCGGCCCCGTCGCGACACGCGGCGCGGGCCAGCCGGCGCCATAGGGTCCGGCGCTTTCGATCGCATCGCACCACAAGGGGTTGATGCCGCGCGGCGCGAGCACCGCGTCGATCAGCAGCGACCTGTCGCCGCTCGCGCGTTCGACGTCGGCGGCGAGCCGGTCGTTGAGGAAAATGCCCAGCGCGTCGACCTTGTCCGCCGCGACGGTCAGCCCGGCCGCCATCGCGTGGCCGCCGCCCGCGACGAGCAGCCCGGTCTCTTTCGCGGCGAGGATCGCGGCGCCCAGGTCAACCCCCGAAATCGAGCGCCCCGACCCTTTGCCGACGCCGTCATCGTCGACCGCGATGACGATCGCGGGGCGGTGGAGCCGTTCCTTCAGGCGCCCGGCGACGATGCCGATCACGCCGGGGTGCCAGCCTTGCCCCGCGACGATCGCGACCGGCGCGTTGCCGCACGCCGCGCTTGCGTCGAGCGCCTGTTCGAGCACCGCCGCCTCGATCGCCCGGCGTTCCTCGTTCAGGCGGCCCAATTCCTGCGCGATCTCGGCGGCTTCCTGCGGGTCGCTGGTCGTCAGCAGCCGCACCCCCAGGTCGGACTTGCCGACGCGGCCCCCGGCGTTGATTCGCGGGCCGAGCGCAAAGCCCATGTCGCTCGCGCTGGGCGGCTTGGAGAGGCGCGCGGCGTCCATCAGCGCCGCAAGCCCGGTGTTGCCGCGCCGCGCCATCACCTTCAGCCCCTGCGTCACCAGCGCGCGGTTGAAGCCGGTCAGGCGCGCGACGTCGGCGACGGTGCCCAGCGCGACCAGATCGAGCAGGTCGATCAGCGCGGGTTCGTCGCGGCGGCCGAAGAATCCGCGCGCGCGCAGGGTGCGGAGCAGCGCGGCACCGAGCAGGAAGGCGACCCCGACCGCGGCGAGATTGCCGTGAATCGCCGCGTCGGGTTCCTCGTCGAGGCGGTTCGGGTTGACCAGCGCCAGCGCGTCGGGAAGCGTGGTCGCGCATTGGTGATGATCGACGACGATCACCTCGACCCCCGCAGCCTTCGCCTCGGCAATCGCGTCGAATGCCTGCGCGCCGCAATCGACGGTGACGACCAGTTTCGACCCGGCCTCGCCGATCCTGACCAGCGCCGCGCCCGAGGGGCCATATCCCTCCATCAGGCGGTCGGGAATATAGGCGCCAGCGGGCAGCCCGAGGTCGCGCAGCAACCGCACGAGCAACGCCGCAGACGTCGCGCCATCGACGTCATAATCGCCAAAAATCGTCACCGCTTCGCCCGATTCGACCGCGTCGGCGAGCCGCGCCGCGGCAGCGTCCATGTCGCGGAACAGCGACGGGTCGGGCATGAAGCCACGCAGCGTCGGGGTGCGCTGCCGATCCAGATCGTCGCGCGCCACCCCGCGCGCGAGCAGCAATTGCGTTACCAGGTCGTCGGGTGCCAGATTCTCTGACGCCATGTCGGCGCTCGCGCGCCGCCAATGCCACGGTTGGCCCTTGATCGAGCGGGCGATGCCCAAAGCCAGGCTGTTGGCGGGGTCGTTCATGGCCGCGCCCGCGCGGTCAGGATGCGGGCCCGCAAGTCACGCGCGGTCGCCGCCGGGATCGCCGGAATCTCGTGGGCGCCGAGCGCGCTTCCGCCGGGCACGCCAAACACCAGAGTCGCAAGCCCGAGCGGGCGCAGGATGAAATCGCTTTTGAGGTCGACGCTTTGCACCGATGCATGCGGCAGCAGGGTGGTCTTGGGTTTCCAGGCGCCGCGGCGGATCGCGACCTGGTCGCCCAGGTCGGCCCAGCGGTGGAAGCGCGCGGCCCAGACGGCAATCAGCCCGATAACCGGCGCGGCGACGATGCCGAGCCAGCCGACCTCGTTGCCAAGATAGAGCGCAATGCCACCCCCGATCGCCGCGCCCGCGGCGCCGATAACCGGACCCAGAGCGACGATGCGATGGCTTTGCTGCCACGGCTGGTCCGCATCGGGACGGCGGATCGCGACCTCGGCGAGCACCGGGTCGATCGCGTCGAGCTTGGCAAAGGGAACGACCTGGTGGTCGCGTTCCTTTTCCCCGTCGCTGGCAAGGCTTTGCAGGCGCAATTCGTGCCAGCCGAAACGCTGGCGAAACCATCCGGTCACGAGGATCGCGGCCTGCACGCGCTTGACGGGGACCGCGACGTCGGTGCGCGTCGTCAGGCCGCGGGTGCGGCGCAGCGTGCGGGGTTCGCGCGTCAGGCGGAAATTCCAGTTGGCGAAAAGCATCGTCGCGATGCCGCTCGCGAAACCGATCAGCAACAGCGATAGCGCCGCCCCGACCCCCGCCACCCAGCGATGCGCCAGCAGCCATTGGTCCAGCCCATAATCCTCGGCGATATCGATCCAGTCCATCGGGTTGAAGACGTTGAAGTCGAATGGCAACAGGCCATCGAAAAACTGCATGCCCGCGCCGACCACCGCCAGCGCGGCAAGCGAGAAGTTGAACAGCCCCGCGACCAGCAACTGGCGCGGGGTCATCGCGAACAGCAGCCGATCGGCGGCGACGGGCGCCGCTGCGGGCGTATCGGCGGCAGCGACCGGCGCCGGGGTCTCGTCGCTGCGATGCGCGCGGATCGTCGTGCGCAGCGCCTGCGCCGCGTCGAGCGCGATCGCGTCGAGGCTCGCGTCATTTTCCTTGCCGCCCGCGCCGGTTTCAAACCCGACCTTTGCGATGCCCAGCGCGCGCGACACCAGCCCCTGTTCGATGCTGACATCCTGGATGCGATCGAACGGGATCGTGCGATGCTGGCGCGCCAGGACGCCGCTTTCGATCACCACCGCGTCGTCGCCGACGCGAAAGCGGAAGCGCAGCCAGTGAAACCAGGCGGCGAGCAGCGAAATCAGCAGAAAGGCGGCGATCGCCGGAACGATATAGGCCCAGTTCTTCGTAAAGCCGAGCACCGCGACCGCGGGCAGGAACTGGAGCGAGCGCGGCCCAAGCTTGACGATGGCGAGCGCCAGCGTTGCGGGATGCAGCCGTTGCCAGCCCGCGTCGTCGTCGATGATCGGGACGGCGGGCGCGGTTGCCGCGGTGTCGGTCATGCGAAGTCGGTCTGGATGTGGCGGCGGATTGTCTCGCGCATCGCGGCGGCAAGGTCGCTATGGAGGCCGGGCAGCGTCACCGTGCTGTTGTGCGTGCCCGATGTGTGGACGACCAGGTGCGACAGGCCGAACCAGCGTTCGACCGGGCCCTGCCCGACATCGATATGCTGGACGCGCACGAACGGAACGATCGTGTCGGTGCGGAACAGCCAGCCGCGCGCGACGCGGAGCTGCCCCGCGCCGATCCTGTATCCCCAGCGCGACACGCGCCGCGAGGGAAAGGTGATGATCGTGACGATCGCGATCAGCCAGGCGAGCGCGGTGATCAGCCCATATGGCCCCTCGATCTGCCGGATCAGCAGCGCGTCGAACAGGCTGGCGCCGATCGCGAGCGGCACCAGGTTGAGCGCGGTTGCGACGCGCAGCACCTGGGCATAGGCGGGATCGACAGGGTCCAGCCCCTCGGCGGCGTTGAGCGCGTCGGGGTCGAACGGATCGGTCGGGTGCGCGGCGGGGGTGTCGGTCATGGTTCTCCGTTAGTCCGTTACGCCCTTAGGGCACAACCACGTTGAAGCGCGGGTCGGCCGGGGGATGGAGCGCGAACCATGACAGGAACGCCATGCGGTCGCCGTCGATCCTGATCGCGCCCGACTGCATCAGCGCCGGGAACTGCGCCTGCCCCAGCATCACATCGTCGAGCGTCGTGCGGTCGAGCGTCACCGTCGCGGTCGGCGCGGCATCGGTCACCCCATATCGCGGCACCTCGACCCCGCCGCCGACGACGATCGCGACGGTTTCCTTGCTGTCGGGCAGAATGAACTGGAACGTCCCTTTCAGCGCGGCGCCCTTCGCGGCGTCGAACCGCGCCGCCAGCGCGTCGAAAAAGACTGCGGTCGGGATGGCGCTGATAAAGCTGCGGCTTTGCCCGTTGCCCGACAGGCTTTCGACCGCGGTGCCGCGCAGCGACGCGGCGGCCGCGAGATAATAATTCCGCCACGCGCCCGATTCGGCCTGATAGCCCATCTGGTCATAGGCCGAGGCCAGCGCGCCGCGCGCGGCCTGGTTGTCGGGCTGGGCAAAGACCAGCTTGTTCAGGATCTCGGCCGCCCAGCGATAGTCGCCCGCCGCAATCGCCGCCTTGCCCGCAGCCAGCAATTTGTCGGCCCCGCCCGCCAGTGCGACATATTTCGGCGCGCTTTGTTCGGGCGGCAGCGGGTTGAAATTCGCCGGATTGCCATCCCACCAGCCGAAATAACGCTGATAGGTCGCCTTCATGTCGTGATTGAGCGTGCCATAATAGCCGCGAGTCGCAAAGTCGGCCGCCTGCACCGGGGCTTCGGGCGTGGCATCGGCGAGTTCGTGCAGCGTCGCGCCGCGGTTGGCGAGAAAAAGTGTGCGATCATGGACATAACGATAGGCATCGCGCTGGTTCGCCAGCAGCAACGACACCTCGGCCGTCCCCCATGTCGGCCAATGGTGCGACGCCATCGCGACCTCGGCCGTGCCGCCCCATTTCAGCAGGATCGCGTCGATCACTTTCGACCAGCGCAACGCATCGCGCACCTGCGCCCCGCGCAACGTCAGGATATTGTGGAGATTGTGGGTGACGACCTCGGTCGTGTGCAGCGCCTTATAGGCGGGGATGTAAAAGACGAACTCCGACGGCGCTTCGGTGCCGCCCGCGTCGAGGAAATCGAACGCGAGCCCGTCGATGGTCAGCGTCCCGCCCTTCTCGCTCACCGTCTCGGTCGGCTCCATATAGCCGATCGTCCCCGACGACAGTTTCGGTCCCAGGCCGGTATCGACCTGGCCTCTCACCCCCGGGGGCAGGATCGCACCGAACATGTAAAGCGCGCGCCGGCCCATCGCCGCGCCCGCGAGGACATTTTCGGACGTCGCTTCCTCGGAAAAACCGTGCGGTGCGATGATGCGGATCTTTTCCGCCTTGACGCGTTCGGGCGTGACGATCCCGCCGACGCCGCCGAAATGGTCGCTGTGGCTGTGCGAAAAGATCACCGCCTTGATCGGCCGCTTGCCCGATTTCGCCTCGACCGTATCGGCGAATAATTTCCAGCTCGCCGCCGCCGCTTCTTCGGACAACAAAGGATCGACGACGATCCACCCCGTCTGGCCGCGGATGATCGTCATCACCGACAGATCATAACCGCGAACTTGCCAGACCTTGTCCGGCACCACCTCGAACAATCCGTGGACCGCGTTCAGCCGCGCCTGCCGCCACAGCGACGGATTGACCGTATCGGGTGCTTCGCGTGTATCGAGGAAAGCGTAGGGCCGCCGGTCCCAAACCGCCTTGCCATTCTTGTCGGTGATAACCCCGTCCGCAATTTCGGCGAGCTTGCCGCGCGTCGCATTGGCCTCGTCGCGCGGGTCGTCCAGCGGCAGGCGCGCGGCGATTTCGGCCTGTGCGGCACGCGTCACTTCGCTTGCGGCGTCCTGCGCCGCGGCGGCGAAGGGCAGGGTGCCGGCGAGCAGCAGGGCGGTCAGTCGGTGCATGTCATGTCTCCCCCATGGTCGGGGGACAGCTTGCGCCGCCTGTCCATGCTTGGCAAGCATCGGGGCATGACCGCCGCGCCGCACCTGCTGATCGTCTGGCATAGCCGCACCGGCGGCAGCCACGCACTTGCCGAAGCGGCGGCCGCAGGCGCCGGTCGGGCGGCGCGGCTTGTCGCGGCACAGGATGTCACGCCCGACCTGATGATCGCGGCGGGCGGTTATCTCTTCATCGGCCCCGAAAATCTCGCCGCCCTGTCGGGCGCGATGAAGGAGATGTTCGACCTTTGCTATTATCCGTGTCTCGGCCGGCTCGAAGGGCGGCCCTATGCAACCATCATCTGCGCGGGTTCCGACGGCGAAAACGCCCAGCGCCAGCTCGACCGCATCGCCACCGGCTGGCGGTTGAAACGCGTGGCGGACCCGTTGATCGTCCACACCGACGCGCAGACGCCCGAGGCGATCCTGGCGCCCAAGACGATCGCGCCGGGCCGCCTGGACGAAGCGCGCGACTTGGGCGCGGCGCTGGCCGAGGGCTTGGCGGCGGGCATTTTTTAGCGGGCAGCGTTTCGGCCTTGCTCCGTCAATGCGGAGCGAAACCGATTTCCACGCCTGTCTTGTCGTGCAGCGCGAAACGATCGACAATATCCGCGCTCGCGCGATTATAACCGACGACTTCGACGCTGCGGCCTTCGCGCCGAAGCCGGGCGATGATTTTATCGAGGGCGCCGACGGCCGAGATGTCCCAGAAATGTGCCGCCGAAACGTCGATCAGCACGTTTATGGCCTCGTCCTCGGCCTGGAAGGCGCGTGTGAAGCGATCGACCGAAGCAAAGAATATCTGTCCGGTGACGCGATAGGTTGCCTTGCCGCCCGGCGCGATAATGCGCTCGACCGCAAACATGCGGCGCACCTTGCCGGCAAAAAACACCCCCGACAGCAGCACACCGGCGAGCACGCCCAGCGACAAATCGTGCGTAGCGACCACGACGATCACCGTCGTCAGCATGACAACCGACGAGGTCGGGGGATGACGGCGCAAATTGGGAATCGAATTCCAGCTGAACGTGCCGATCGAGACCATGATCATCACCGCGACCAATGCCGGCATCGGCACCTGGCCGACGAACGGGCCGAGCACCGCGAGCAGGAACAGCAGGAACGCCCCGGCAGTGAAGGTCGATAGCCGTCCGCGGCCACCCGATGTCACGTTGATCACCGACTGGCCGATCATCGCGCAGCCGCCCATGCCGCCGAAAAAGGCTGCGACGATATTCGCGCTGCCCTGTCCGGCGCATTCGCGGCGCTTGTCGCTGTCGGTGTCGGTCATGTCATCGACGATTTGCGCGGTGAGCAGGCTTTCGAGCAGGCCGACCGCGGCCATGGTGGCCGAATAGGGCAGGATGATGCGCAGCGTTTCCCAGCTGATGGGGACATTCGGGATTGCCAGACTGGGCAATCCTTCGGGCAGTTTGCCCATGTCGCCCACCGTGTTGACCGGCAAACCCAAACCGATGCTGATTGCCGACAGGATCAGGATCGCGACCAGCGGCGACGGCACCGCTTTCGTCAGGCGCGGCAACAGATAGATGATCGCAAGGCCTGCCGCGACCATTGCATAGGTTTCCCAGCCGACATTCGTCAGTTGCGGCAACTGGGCCATGAAAATCAGGATCGCCAGCGCATTGACGAAGCCGGTGATCACCGATCGCGAGACGAATTGCATCAGCAGGTCGAGCCGTAGCAGGCCGGCGACGATCTGGATCAGCCCCATCAGGATCGTGGCGGCAAACAGATATTCGACGCCATGTTCGCGCACGAGCGGAATGACGAGAACCGCAACCGCCGCCGTTGCGGCCGAGATCATGCCGGTGCGGCCGCCCGTGAAGGCGATGACGATGGCGATCGCGACCGAGGCATAAAGGCCGACGCGCGGATCGACCCCGGCGATGATCGAAAAACCGATCGCTTCGGGAATGAGCGCCAGCGCGACGACGATCCCCGCCAGGATCTCGCGGCGCGCCGCGGCGCCGTCGGCGAACCATTGCCGACGATAGGATGAAAAGCTGCCAAACATAGGATTTCCACAACAAACCACATGGCGCCAGCATGGGCGCGAAATATCTTCATGTGTGATGTCGTCCGGCGGATCGGCGGCCGGAATAGCCACCCGGAGTTTCACCGGGTCCATGCGAATGCATGCCGCCTAGCGGTATGCCGCCGAAGACGCAAGTCATCGGCGTTCGGCTTATATCCGCATGGCTCGCCCTGGTTCAGGGCGTTCGACGCGCGCCGTGTTTCAGTGCGACCGATGTTCGCCCTTGACCCAGCGCACCGTGCCCGACGAGGCGCGCATGACGACCGTTTCGGTGGTCATCACGCCGTCGCGGCGACGTTTGACGCCGCGCAGCAACGACCCATCGGTGACCCCCGTTGCGGCAAAAATCACGTCGCCCTTGGCAAGGTCTTCGAGGTCATAGACGCGGTCGAGATCTTCGATCCCCCACTTTTTCGCGCGCAGCCGCTCGTCGTCGTTGCGGAACAGCAGGCGGCCCTTGAACTGGCCGCCGACGCAGCGCAGCGCCGCCGCGGCAAGCACGCCTTCGGGCGCGCCGCCCGACCCCATATAGATGTCGATATTGGTTTCGGGGTTGGTCGTCGCGATCACGCCCGCGACGTCGCCGTCGGGGATCAGCGCGACGCCGCAACCGATGGCGCGCAGCTCGGCGATGATCGCTTCGTGGCGCGGGCGGTCGAGTACGCAGACGATGATCTGTTCGGGTTTGCAGCCCTTTTCGCGCGCGACGGCCTCGACATTCTCGCGGACGCTATTGTCGAAATTGACGACACCCGGCGAATAGCCCGCGCCGACCGCCAGCTTGTCCATATAGACGTCGGGGGCGTTGAGCAGGCAGCCTTCCTCCGCGATCGCGAGCACCGCGAGCGCGTTGGGGCCGGCCTTGGCGGTGATCGTCGTGCCTTCCAGCGGGTCGACCGCGATGTCGATTTTCGGACCCTTGCCCGGCGCGTTGCCGACCTTTTCGCCGATATAGAGCATCGGTGCCTCGTCGCGTTCGCCTTCGCCGATGACGATGGTGCCGTCCATATAGAGGGTATTGAACGCGGTCCGCATCGCCTCGACCGCTGCGGCGTCGGCGGCTTTCTCGTCGCCGCGGCCGATCAGCTTCGCGGCGGCGATCGCCGCGGCTTCGGTGACGCGCACCATTTCGAGCACGAGCACCCGGTCGAGGTTGCTGCTATTCGTCATGTCCGCCACTCTCCGTCTTTACTTGTTCCGCCGCGTCGGCATGGTGGGCGCCATATGGTCGCCCGCGCCACTTGTCGAGAATGCTTCGCCCGATTCGGTGCCGCTTTCGCGATCGCCTGTGTCGCCGCTGTGACAGCGGCGGCGCAGACGCAGGGGCCGCCAGCCCCGCCGCCGCCGCGCAATGCAGAGGCCGCAGCCGCCAATGCCAAGGAGATGGTCGATCCTATCCGGCGCTGCAAACCCGCCGATGACGGGTCGATCAACGTCTGCGGCACCGACACCGAACGCCACCGCCTGACGCCAGAGCTGCGCGCGATCGCGAACGAGGGCCGCGAAGCGCCGCCCAAGCTGCCGCGCGCCGAAGCCAAGGCGATGACGCTCGACAAGCTGCCGTATAACTGGATTTCGATTGGCGGCCGGATGAAGCCGGGCCCCGAATATAATGCGCAGTTCGAGGCCATGAAGCGCGCGACCGACCCCGAAACGGGCACCCCGGCGCCGCTCGAACCCGAACCCGAACCTTAAGCGAAAACCTCGGCGGGCGCGCCGCGTTCCGATGCGCGATACAATCCGGCGGGAATCAGGATCACCATCAGGAAATAGGCAGCCCAGAAGATCAGCCAGCCGCCGCTCATCGCCATGTCGGCCAAGCCGCCTTGCGGGGTGCTGAGGACGATGAAGATATGCGGCGCCAGCAGTGCGGCGGTCAGCAGCGCGGTGAGCACATAAATCGCGAGATAGAGGCCGAACAGGCGTCGCCACGCCGTCCGGGTCCGCCGCCACGATTCGACGAACGCCGACACCGGCTCCAGCTTTCCGCGCGCCGCCGTCAACGGTCCGACCAGGCAAAAGCGGGCGCTCAGCCAGGCGCTGACAAGCGCCGACAGGATCTGGCGCGCGATCAGAAAGGGCAGGCCGAAACGCTCCATATCCTCAAATCCGCCGAGCAGCAGGATGGGGATCGACAGGATCATCCCGGCGCCGAAATAAAAGATCGCGTTGACCACCAGATACGCCGCGCCGGCGACCATCCCGTACATGATCTCCGAAATATAGCCCTCGCGCATCTCGGCAAGGATGGCGTTCCATGCCGCGAGCATGGCGCCGCAGACGATGACGCTAACGATCCCGATCAGATAGAGCGGTCCGGTGATCGACCCGCTGACGCGATAGGTGAAGGGGTCGGCGATGATCGCCAGGATCGCGCGCAGGTTGAAGATCGGCTCGCTCGACAGCAGCAGGAACGGCACCACGACGCCCAGGGCGACATAGGCGAGCAGCGGCTGCCAATGTTGGTGCGCCAGCATATAGGCTTCGCCCAGCCCGCGCCTGATGTCGATGTCCATATCCACCCCCCATTCCCCGTTCCACGGGGTAACAGCGGCGCGCGTGATTTCAAGCGGCGTTCAAAGCGCGAGGATCGGCATGTGCATCGGGGTCCCCACGACATGGTCCGACGCGGCCAGGATCGCAAGCGCGGAATGGATGGCGCTGGCCGGTCCGTCGTGCGTCACCAGCGCGATGACGACCCGGTCGTCCGCGTCGCCATCCCCGCCATCGGTGCCGCGCTGGATGAAGCTTTCGATCGAGACCCCGGCATCGCGCATCGCCGTCGCAATTTCGGCGAGCACGCCGATCCGGTCCTCGACGATCAGGCGGACATAATGTTTGCCGACGCGCGCCCCCGCATCGGCGGCCGGGGCGGCGTCGAGCGCGTCGACCGGCATCGCAAAGGCCGGGCCATATTCGTCGCGCGCAATGTCGATGATGTCGGCGACAATCGCCGACGCGGTCGGGCCGGCGCCCGCGCCCGCGCCCTCGAAGAAAAGGCGGCCGACGAAATTGCCCTCGGCGACGACGGCGTTCAATGCGCCCGGCACATAAGCGAGCGGATGGTCGGCGGGGACGAGGCAGGGCTGCACATGCTGGTAGAGCCCCCTTCCGTCGCGTTCCGCCATGCCGATCAGCCGGACGCGGTGGCCCAGCGCCTCGGCCTCGCGGATATCGGCCGCGATCAGGCCGCGGATGCCGTTCGCGGTCACCGCGCCGATGTCGAGCCGCGTCCCGAAGCACAGCGCCGCAAGAATCGACAATTTGTGCGCTGCGTCGATGCCGTCGACGTCGAAGGTCGGGTCGGCCTCGGCATAACCCTCCGCCTGCGCGGCGGCGAGCGCGTCGGCAAAGCTGGCGCCATTCCGCTCCATTTGCGTCAGGATATAATTGCAGGTGCCGTTAAGGATGCCATAAACCCGCGCGATCTCGTTCGCCGACGCGCCTTCGCGGATCGCCTTGATCACCGGGATGCCGCCCGCGACCGCGGCTTCATATTTCAGCGGCGTGTCCTGTTCCTCGGCCAGCCGCGCGAGGTCCAGCCCATGATGCGCGATCATCGCCTTGTTCGCGGTGACCAGCGCCTTGCCCGCGCCGAGGGCGCGGCGCGCCAGCGTCAGCGCCGATCCGTCGGCGCCGCCGATCATTTCGACGACGACATCGACGTCGTCGGCGGCGACGATCGCGTCCATATCGTCTTCCCAGCGATAGGGCGACAGGTCGATGCCGCGGTCCTTGTGCCGGTCGCGCGCCGACACCGCGACGATTTCGATCGCGCGCCCGGCGCGCCGCGCGATCAGGTCGCGGTTCGCCTCGAGCAGCCGGACGACGCCGCCGCCGACGACGCCAATGCCCGCCAGCGCGACACGCAGC
>NZ_MIAM01000058.1:19758-23684 GCF_001830555.1 Sphingopyxis sp. RIFCSPHIGHO2_12_FULL_65_19
GACATGCGGGGACTCCGAACAATATGCGCGGACGATCGCCCGCCGGAAGCCAGCGCCCTATCCGCTTTTGGGACGGAAACAAGCCCGGTCCGCCCAGGGGGCGCCGAAGCTGCGCTTTATTGTCCGGCTATTGCGTTGCGACCGGCGGTTTGCGCGTGCGCGTGCATTCGCCCAGCGCGCCCAGGACGATCGCATAATCCGACGCGGCCTTGCGGCGGTCCTCGGGCGCGGTTCCGGCCAGCTTGCTCAGCGGCAGGGTGCGCGGCAGGCCGCAGGCGAGCCGATACCAGGCCAGCGTACCGCGCGCGGGCACCGCGGCCGATCCGTCGACGATCTCGCCAAAGGCGGCCGCCCAGCGCCGCGACCCGTCGGCGGCGGTCAGGATGGTCAGCGAAACGGGCTCGCCCGTGCGCGTATCGAGGAAGAGCTGGGTTTCGCCTTCGCCGGGAAGCGTGCCGGGAACATGAAAGCCGTTGGCGATGCCGGTGACCGCGGGCGGGGCGCCGGGTTTCACCATTTCGGTCAGGATGGCGCGCAGCCGCGCGTCGGTCGCGGGGTCCCACGGCAATTGCGCGTCGGGGGCGACCAGCTGGACGCTGCCGGTGCTGCTGCTGCCGGCAGCGGCGCCTGCGACCGGGCGGGCGAAGAGCAGGACCGGCTGCTTTTTCTTGAGCTTCGGCGCCTTGCCTTTCGCATCCTGGGGCAGGTCGACGAGATAGGAGATTCGCGCCGCGAGCGGACCGCTGCCGCGAATCAGGCTGACCACATCGGCCTCGACATAGAATCGGCTGTGACCCGCCGCGACTCCGGGCGCTTGCGCGGGTTTGAGCGCCACGGCCCTCGAAATCCGCGCCTGAATCGCGATCGGCGCGGCGCTCGCCAGGTCGGCGATGTCGGCATAGCTATAGGGGCTGGCCGGGGCCGCCGTCGCGGGCGACTGCATCGCGGAAACGCTTGAGATTCCAAGGGTAAGGGTCAGAATTCCGACGAGTGCTGCCGGGTGGGGGAGGCGCATGGTTGATCCACTTTCCGTCATTTATGACACCGGTATCGGCGCCTGAATCCCCATGATGGGACAAGGCACATTAACCGCTGATAAAGGGTTTGCGAATGTGCCGCCACCGCGATAGGACGGGCCGCGAAGCGTCCGGCAAAAACATAATAAGCCGAACGTAGCGCCGTCGGGTCTCGCACAACGCATCGGAAATCATCCGGGCATTTGGCTACCGAACCCGTCGGCAGGGAATTGGTGTCAGGATGATCTAGCAAGGAGCGTCGTCCCTGAATGGCTTATGGTGATAATGTCGACCCTAAAAACAGGGTAGTGGCGATTGTCTTGGTTGGTCTGCTTACGGCAGTTCTGGGCTACGGCCTGGTCAACGGCCTGAATATCAGTATCGTCAAGACGATCGCCGAAAAATTGGATGTGGTGGACGTCGAAGAGCCGCCGCCGCCGGAGGAACCGCCGCCGCCGCCGCCGCCGGACAATGTCTTGCCGCCGCCGCCGCCGGTCGTGACGCCGCCGTCGCCGATTCCGCCGCCGGTATCGACGAACACGATCCAGTCGGTGCCGAAAGCGCCGCCGACGCCGCCGCCGCCCGTCTTTACGCCGCCGGCGCCGCCAGCGCCGCCGCCGACGCCGGATCTCAGCGCCGCAGGTTCGCCGCGTGGCAACCCCGGTCGCTGGGCGACGAACGACGATTATCCGGCCCGTGCCATGCGCGAAGAGCGTGAAGGCACCACCGGGTTCCGCGTTACCTATGGGGTCGACGGCCGCATCACTTCGTGTGACGTGACTTCGTCGAGCGGTCATGCCGATCTCGATGCCGAAACCTGCAAGCTTATCCAGCGTCGTGGCCGGTTCAATCCGGGCAAGGATCGCGCGGGTAACCCAACGGGTGGCACCTACAGCAATCGTATCCGTTGGCAGATCCCGCGCTGATTTCGCGCACGCAGATTTGCTATCGAATTTATCGAATATTTTGAGAGGGATTTTCCAGTATGTTTAATCTGATCGCAAATGCCGCCGCCGCGGCACCGGCCCACGACGCAGGGCTCAGCCTGATGCCTGCCGCCATGTGCGTGAAGGAAGAAGGCGCGAGCCCCTATGGTCTCGTTCCCGCATTGTGCGAAGGCGGCATCGTCTCGCAGGTCACCTTCCTCGTCCTGCTGATCATGTTCATCGGCACGCTCTACATCCTGTTCACCAAGCTGTTTGAACAGAATAAGGTCATCAACCAGGGCAAGGCGGTCGACGCCAATTTCTGGCGCGCTCCGACGCTCGCCGACGGCGCTTCCAAGCTCGAAAAGAACAGCGCCTATCGCCAGGTCGTCGAAGACGGTCTGCGCGCCAACGAAGAGCATAACAAGCTGACCGATCCCGTCGAAGCCCACGACTGGATGCACGGCACGCTCGAGCGTTCGCAGAACCACATCAACTCGAAGCTGAACTCGGGCCTCGCCTTCCTCGCGACCGTGGGTTCGACCGCTCCGTTCGTCGGTCTGTTCGGTACGGTTATCGGTATTCTTCGCGCGCTCGTGAAGATCGGTGCATCGGGCCAGGCCTCGATCGACACCGTTGCCGGTCCGGTCGGTGAAGCGCTGATCATGACCGCCATCGGTCTGATCGTGGCGGTTCCCGCGGTGCTCGCGTTCAACTGGCTCCAGAGCCGCAACAAGGCGATCGCCCGCCGCCTGTCGACCTTCTCGAACGACGTTCTCGGTTCGATCATGTCGAACGGCCAGGTGAAGCCGGCCACGACCGTTGCTCCGGCGAAGGCCGCTGCTCCGGCCGCGGCACCGAAGAAGGCCTGATCGGTCTCTTGGATCCCCGCTTTTCGCGCATTGCGAAAGCGGGGTCCGCTGGACCCGGGTCGGCAGGCCGATGGCGCGTCGACCCGAAGTCCATGACAGTAATTTTGTGACAGGATACTGATCCTATGTCGATGAGTGTAGGCGACAAGGGCGAAGATGCCCCGATGTCCGAGATCAACACGACACCGCTCGTGGATATCATGCTCGTGTTGCTCATCATCTTCCTCATCACGGTCCCCGTGGTGGTGCAGACGGTGAACCTCAAGCTTCCCGATGTGGCGTTTGAAGTGACGACGACGAAACCTGAAAATGTGCTGTTGTCGGTTCGCTCGGCCGATACCGATGGCGATGGCGAACCGAACCCCGAAAGCAGCGCCTGCGAAGTCTATTGGGGCCAAACCCCGGTCGATTCGCGCGAACTGCTCGATCGCGGTCAGAAAAAGCTTGAACAGCTCATCGAGGATATTGGTGGCGTCGAGAACATCACCGAAGACAATTTCCCCGAAGTGCACATCCGCGGCGACGTCAATGCGCCATACCAGTGCATCGGCGGGGTGATCTATACGATGCAGTTCGCCGGCTTCCAGAAGATCGGGTTCATTTCCGAACCGGCTGCTGGCTCGGGCACCGTGAGCCGCCTGTAAGGGCGCGGGCCGTTTAAGAACGAAGGAATAAACGCATGTCCATGGCAGTTGGAGATCGGGACGAAAATGAACCGATGATGGATATGAACACGACGCCGTTGATCGACGTCATGCTCGTGCTCCTCATCATGTTCATCATCACCATCCCGGTCCAGACCCACGCGGTAAAGATCGACCTGCCGGTTCCCGACAACAGCACCAGCAATGTCGATCCGGAAAAGAACAAGGTGATGATCGATCCTGCCGGAACGATCACCTGGAACGGGGCGCCGGTCGACCTGGCGCAGTTGGCCTCCTATCTGGAACAGACCAAGGCTTTGCCGGTCGAACCCGAATTGCAGGTCCAACCCGACCCCTATGCGCGTTACATCGTCGTCGACAATGTTTTGGCGGTGATCAAGCGTAGCGGCGTCGGCAAGCTCGGCTTCGTCGGCAACGAACAATATGCCCGCGTCTTCTGATCTTTGA
>NZ_MIAM01000059.1 GCF_001830555.1 Sphingopyxis sp. RIFCSPHIGHO2_12_FULL_65_19
GGCGCCAGCTGCGGCCCGAGGATCAGGCGTGTGCGTTTTTCGCCGCCTTCGCCGGTTTCCTGTGCATTCGCCGGAACAGCAAGAAGCGCGAGCATGGTGACGAGCAGGGCGGAAGATTTGCGGCGATGGGTCATGCGAAATCCTTGTTGTTCCGCATGAAATTCCCTGCGGTAGCGTTTCGTTCCTGCATCTGGTCTTGAACGAAGATTATTACAATGGCGACCAGCCCGCCGTATCGTCGCTGTCGTCTTCACCGGGTTCGGGATGCCCGATCGCTTCGAGCAATTTGTCGAGGACGGCGGGCACACCCGCCCCGCTCGCGCCCGATAGGGCCATCACCGGACGACCGCTTTCCTGGGCCAGTTCGGCCGACAGGGCGGCGATCAGTTCCTCGTCGAGCGTGTCGATCTTGTTGAGCGCGACGATCACCGGCTTGTCGACGAGATCGGCGCCATAGGCCTCGAGCTCGTCGCGCACGATGCGATAGCTGGTCGCAACATCTTCGTCGTTCGCATCGACGAGGTGAAGCAGCACGCGGCAACGCTCGATATGGCCGAGGAAGCGGTCGCCGACCCCGGCGCCTTCGGCGGCGCCCTCGATCAGGCCGGGAATGTCAGCAATGACGAACTCCTGACCCTTGTGGCTGACGACGCCGAGCTGTGGGCGCAGCGTGGTGAAGGCATAGGCGCCGACCTTCGCCTGCGCATTGGTGACGCCGTTGATGAAAGTCGACTTGCCCGCGTTGGGCAGGCCCACGAGGCCCGCGTCGGCAAGCAGCTTGAGCCGCAGCCATACCCACATTTCCTCGCCCGGCCAGCCGGGACCGTGCTGGCGCGGAGCGCGGTTGGTCGACGTCTTGTAGCTCGCGTTGCCGCGCCCGCCGTCGCCGCCGCGCAAGAAGACGAGGCGTTCGCCTTCCTTTGTCAGGTCGGCGAGCAGGCTGCGGTCCTCGTCGTCATCGAGGATCTGCGTGCCGATCGGCACCTGGATGACGAGGTCGGGGCCGCCCGCGCCGGTGCGGTCGCGGCCCGCGCCGGGGGTGCCGCGCTTGGCCTTGAAATGCTGGGTGTAGCGAAAATCGATCAGCGTGTTGAGACCCGCGACGGCCTCGAAGATCACGTCGCCGCCCTTGCCGCCGTTGCCGCCGTCGGGGCCGCCATATTCGACATATTTTTCGCGCCGGAACGACACGGCGCCGGGGCCGCCGTCGCCGGACTTGATGAAGATTTTGGCTTGGTCGAGAAAATGCATGGCGGGGCCTTCAGGGCGTAAACTTGATTGCACATCAAGTTCCGTTCGTGTCGAGCGAAGTCGAGACACCCATCGAAGTGGCACAAGGCCGATGGGCATCTCGACTTCGCTCGATGCAAACGGAATGAGGGGATTGCGTCGGCTCCTAACGTCTAAAAGACGAAAATGCTACCCCTGTGCCGGTGGCTTGCCGCCATGTTCGGCCCAGAATTTGGCAATGCGTCCGGTGATCAGTTCGGTCGCGAGCACGCGCGACGTGTCGCGCGGCAGGCCCAGGGCTTCTGCCATCGGGCCACCGAGCTGCGCATCGCCCAATGCCATCAGCACCAGCGCGAGCGTATCTTCGTGCATCAGGCGCTTTTCATGGGCGTCGGGGGCCATGCCGTCGATCAGCTTGTGGATTGCGTCGATGATCGGGTCGAGTGCGTCGTCGTTGCCCGTCGCCACCATCCAGGTCGCGAGCGCCCCTGCGCCGCCACTGTTGAAGGCGTCGAAGGCGAGGTCGACGATCTCGCGCACATTGCGTTCGCCCGGCGGCGATTCGGCCATCTTCCGGCCGATGGTGTCGCACACGGTTTCGGCCTGATAGGCGGCGAGCGCCTTTTGCAGCCCGGCGGCGCTGCCGAAATGATGGAGCAGGTTCGCGTGGGTGCGGTCGATGCGCGCCGCCACCGCTTTCAGCGTCACCGCCGCGGGGCCCATTTCGATCAGGATGTGACGCGCAGCCTCGAGCGCCGCTGACCGGCTTTCCTCGGGACTCAATCGCTTCTTCACTATTGACATATATGTAAGTAAACCCTAGTTACTGGCTCCGACAACCCTTTTCGACGGTATGAACCATATGTCCAGCCTTTCCCATGTCCCGACCCCCGCCGATCTGTCGATCACGCCGCGTGACATGCGCTTTGGCCGCGACGACAAACAGGGCCGCTGGTGGCTGAACGGCGACCCGATCGCGTCGGCCTTTCACACCGCGCTGTCGGTGACCTTTCCCCGCGGCGAGGCGATGTTCATCGAGGCGGTGAAGGCGCACCGCGACGGCGTGCCGGACAAGCTGGCGCGCGAAATCCGCGCCTTTACCCAGCAGGAAGTCATCCACAGCCGCGAGCATGTCGTATTCAACAAGAAAGCGGCGGAGGCAGGTTATGACCTGTCGGAGCTGGAAAACGACGTCAACCAGGTGCTCGACCTGATCAAGACGCGGCCGCAGATCGTCAACCTGATGGCGACGATCGCGCTCGAACATTATACCGCGATGATGGCGGCCGTGATGCTGCGCGACGACAAAATGTATGCCGGCGCCGAACCCGAATGGGCCGCCTTGTGGAAATGGCATGCGATCGAGGAGATCGAGCATAAGGGCGTCGCTTACGACACCTGGCTGCATGCGACGAAGGATTGGAGCCGCTTCAAACGCTGGCGCGCCAAGTCGCTGATGATGATCCTGGTCACCACGCGGTTCTGGCCGAAGCGGGTGAAAGGCATGAAAAATCTGCTCAAGCAGGACGGCCTGACCGGATGGCGCGTCACGGCGCGTATCTGGTGGTATCTGCTCGGCACGCCCGGTGTTCTGCGCAAGAGCTTCCTTCCCTGGCTGTCCTATTTCATGCCCGGCTTTCACCCGTGGAACCACGACGACCGCGCGCTGATCGGCAAATATGAAAGCGACTATGCCGACGCGATCATGCCGGCGCATTCTTCACGGCCCGAACTGGCTGCTGCTGCCGCCTGATCGCGCGTCTCCGTAAATGCGGGGGTTCACGGCGGTTCGCATTACTCGCTGCCCTGCGGACAGCGGTTTCCGGCCCGAAGCGGACATTATCCTCCCTGTGACGCAGCCGTGGGGAGATGGCAGCGCGCCGCGCTGACAGAGGGGCTAGTGGCGCGACGCTGCGGCCCCTCCACCACACCTGCGGGGGCGATGCCCTCCCCATCGCAAGTCGGTGGAGATGGTCTAAGCCTTTGCTTTCCATTGCAAAGCCGACATCGGCCGCTCCCCCAAAAAACGCTTTCCTACATTCCGTCGCTGTGTCAGCCTTCATCCGGCTCTTTCATTTGGTGGATAGGCGCGGTCGGGGTCGCACTGCCGGGCGTGGCCCGCGCGGTCCTGATCGGGGGACGCAAGGGGCTGAACTTTCCTGAACTTTGATCGAAGTGGCGACAACGAAGGAAGGCACAACGGACATCTGCCGCTGACCGTTAGGCATTGCGCGCCATCAGCCCGCCGTCGACCGGGATTACCGCGCCGGTGATATAGCTCGCCGCCGGCAGGACGAGGCTGAGCGTGACATGCGCGACCTCTTCGGGTTCGCCATAGCGGCGGAGCGCGGTGCGGCGCCGCGCGAACACGGCCTTATCCTGGTCGGGCACCTTGTCGGTCATGCCTGTGCGGATCGGGCCGGGACAGATGCAGTTGACCGTTATGCCGTCCTTGCCCAGATCGACGGCAAGACCGCGCGTCAGGCCGACCACACCCGATTTGGCGGCGACATAGGGCGTGTCGCCGGGGGTCGCGCCCAGGCCTTCGGTCGAGGCGATGTTCACGATGCGCGCGGCGTCGCTCTGGCGGAGGAGGGGTAAAGCGGCGCGAACCATGCGCTGGTGCGCGGTCAGCATCACCGCGATCGCGCGGTGCCAGACCGCCTCATATTCATCGCCCGCATCGAGCGCGGCGAAGCTGGAAACGCCGGCATTGTTGATAAGGATATCGATGCCGCCGAAATGCGCGGCGATGGCGTCGATGGTGCGTTTGATCGCTTCACCGTCGGCGACGTCGAGCGCAAAGGCCTTGGCGGCCGGACCTGCCTCGGCTGCAACGGCCTCGCACGCGGCGAGGTCGAGGTCGGTGACGGCGACCTTCGCGCCTTCGCGCGCGAGCAGCAATGCGGTCGCGCGGCCCATGCCGTTTGCGGCGCCGGTGACGATCGCGACGCGGCCCGCGACCGAACGCGACAGCGGCGCGCGGCGCGTCAACGGAAGGGCGGCTCGTTGAAGGCGCGGAGTTTGCGGCTGTGCAGCTTGGCCCCTTCGTCGCGCATCGTCTCGCACGCGCGGATACCGATCTGAAGGTGCGCGGCGATCGCTTCTTCGTAGAAGCGGTTCGCCTGTCCGGGCAGCTTGAGCTCGCCGTGAAGCGGCTTGTCGCTGACGCAGAGCAAAGTGCCATAGGGGACGCGGAAGCGGTAACCCTGCGCCGCGATCGTCGCCGATTCCATGTCGATGCCGATCGCGCGCGACTGCGAAAAGCGCAGCGCGCTGTCGGTGTAGCGCAGTTCCCAATTGCGGTCGTCGGTGGTGACGACGGTGCCGGTGCGCATCCGCTTTTTCAGGTCGGCGCCGCTGGTGCCCGAAACCGACTCTGCCGCCGTCGCGAGCGCGACCTGCACTTCGGCGATCGGCGGGATAGGGATTTCGGGCGGCAGGACGCTGTCGAGGATATGATCGTCGCGAAGATAGGCGTGGGCGAGCACATAGTCGCCGATGCGCTGGCTGGGGCGCAGCCCGCCGCAGTGGCCGATCATCAGCCACGCCTCGGGACGCAGCACCGCAAGATGGTCGCAGATCGTCTTGGCGTTCGAGGGGCCGACGCCGATGTTGACCAGCGTGATGCCGCCGCCGTCGGGCGCGATCAGGTGATAGGCGGGCATCTGGTGCCGCCGCCACGCGCTGTCGGCGACCAGCGCGCTGGCGTTGACGCCGGGCTGGTCAACATAGAGGCCCGCGGCGCCCGCGAGCGCGGTGTAGCGGCCTTGCCCGACCTGGGCGCCCGCCCAGGCGACGAATTCATCGACATAGCGATGATAGTTGGTGAACAAGATGTAGCGCTGGAAATGCTCGGGCGCGGTGCCGGTATAGTGGCGCAGGCGCGCCAGGCTGAAATCGGTGCGTAGCGCGTCGAACAGCGCCAGAGGCTGGTTCGCGGCGGGATCGGCGCCGAACAGGCCGTCGGCAAGTTCGTCGCCGATGTCGGCCAGCTCGGTCGTCGGGAAATGGCGCGCCAGCTCGAGCGGCGTGACCCCGCCCATGTCGGACCCGTCGCTTGCGTCCAGCACATAAGGAAAGGGGATCTGTTGTCCCGTTTTTGTCACTTCGAGCGTGATGTCATAATGGCGCGCGAGCAGCCCAAGCTGGTCGCGCAGATAATCGGCGAACAGGTCGGGCCGCGTCACCGTGGTGACAAATTCCCCCGCGCGCTCGAACTGGCCGAAGGCAAGATTATGCCCCTTTTGCCCCTCGCGCTGTTCACCCGTCGTGACCAGGCGGATAGCGGGATAGTCGAACAGGCCGGTTTCCGCGGCATCGGCGGGCGGAAGGGTGCGATCGCGGACATAGGCGGCGATGGCGGATTTCAGATTGGTGACCGACGTGCGGAACGCGGTTTGCAGTTCGGCGATGATCTCGTCGACGAGCGCGGCAGGGTCGGGGGTTTCTTGCGATGAGTTCGATGTCATCGCGACGCTGTTGCACGAAAATATGACAAAAGGAAAGAGGGGCCGGTCGATCATCCCCGCGGCCGAGCCGTGGGGAGGGGCCCGCGCCCCAGAAGCGTGGCGGAGGGGCGGCGACGTCGCGCCATCAGCCCCTCCGTCAGCTACCTCCCCATCGCTGCGCGACAGGGAGGTTTTGAACGTTACAGCTGTTCGAGCATATGGTCGGCGCTCGACACCTTGAATTCGCCGGGGGCTTCGACATTCAGCTGTTCGACGACGCCGTCGTTGACGATCATCGAGAAACGCTGGCCGCGCTTGCCCATGCCGAACGCCTTGCCGTCCATCGTCAGCCCGACGGCTTCGGCGAAATCGCCATTGCCGTCGGCGAGCATCGTCACCGTGTCGCCGGCGCTCGCGCTCTTGCCCCACGCGCCCATCACGAACGCGTCGTTGACCGCGGTGCAGACGATTTCGTCGACGCCCTTTGCCTTCAGTTCATCGGCCTTGTCGACGAAACCGGGCAGATGCTTGGCCGAACAGGTCGGGGTAAAGGCGCCGGGAACCGAGAAGAGCGCGACCTTGCGACCCTTGAAGTAATCGGCGGTATTGACCTGCTCGGGGCCGTTTTCGGTGACCTTTACAAAGGTCGCGTCGGGCAGCTTGTCTCCGGTCTGGATCGTCATGGTCGGCATCCTTTTCTTTGAGGGGATTATGGTGGGCGAGACATTGGGGCGCGCCGTGCGCGAGTCAAGGATGGGCAGGGCGTGGTGGTCATTTTGGGCGATGGCGAGCATCGACCGATTGTGGACTCTCATGCCTCCCTAACCCGTTCGCATCGAGCGAAGTCGAGATGCCCTCGGGCTAGACTTGACGTCGATGGGTGTCTCGACTTCGCTCGACACGAACGGACAGAGAAATTCGGCGGCTAGCGACCAGAAGCGGCCGCTCTTCTCCCCTCCCGCTTGCGGGAGGGGCCGGGGGTGGGCATCGACGGTGCGATGGCCCACCCCGCTGCGACTAGCCAGCAAGCTGGCAAGTCTCGCTACCCCTCCCGCTTGCGGGAGGGGATGGTCACGCACCTCCTCAACGCCCGCTCACCATCCCATTCCTGCCACTGCAAAAAACGGCTGTCATTTTCGGTATGACAACGTTATCTTATCTGCACGATAAATGGATTCGGGGAGAGACATGTGGCGCAGATCGCCGATAAACGCCGCTGGCTCGTGGTCGGACTCGTCTTCGTCGCGATCGTCCTCAACTATGTCGATCGTCAAATCCTGGCGCTCTTGAAGCCGACGCTCCAGCTCGAATTCGACTGGACCGACCGCGATTACAGCCACATGGCCTCGGCCTTCCAGTTTGCCGCCGCGCTCGCCTTCCTCGGCACGGGCTGGTTCATCGACCGCGTCGGGCTGCGCTGGGGCTTCGCGATTGGTGTCGGCGTATGGAGCCTTGCGGGCATGGCGCACGCCTTCGCGACCACCGTGTCGGGCTTCATTGCCTCGCGCGCGGTGCTGGGCGCCGCCGAATCGATCGGCACCCCCGCCGCGGTAAAAACGGCCGCCACTTACTTCAACGCAAAGGAGCGAAGTTTCGTCCTCGGCCTCGGCGGGATTGCGCCGAACGTGGGTGCGATCCTGACGCCTTTGCTCATCCCGCTGATGGCGATGATGTGGGGGTGGCAGGCGACGTTCCTGATCGCCGGCGGCCTTGGCCTTGTCTGGGTCGTCGTCTGGCTGATGGTGCGCATCCCGGAACAACCGAACGCCGCGCGCGACGCGGCGGCGCCGAAGATCGCGTGGAGCAGCCTGCTGCGCGACCGCCGCCAGTGGGCCGTCATCCTTGGGAAAGCGCTCACCGACCAGGTGTGGTGGTTCCTGCTCTTCTTCATGCCCGACCTCTTCCACCGCGTCTTCGGCCTGACGCAGGGCACACTCGGCCTTCCGGTTGCTTTCGTCTATTTCATGGCCGCGCTTGGCGGCATCACCGGCGGTTACCTGCCATCCTATTTGATGGGCCGCCGCGGCTGGAGCGTGAATGCCGCGCGCAAGACGACGATGCTCATCTATGCGTTGCTCATCCTGCCCGTGCCCTTGCTCGTCGGCGTCGACAGCGCATGGACCGCGGCGATGATCCTTGGCCTGGCGCTCTTTGCGCACCAGGGATTTTCAACCAACCTGTTCGGGCTCACCACCGACGTCTTCCCCGCGCGCATCGTCGGCTCGGCGATCGGGATCGGCGCCTTTGCCGGCAATCTGTCGGGCATGGCGATGATCGAGTTCGCGGGCTGGTCGCTCGACACGGGGCGCGGCTATCTGCCGATGTTCCTCGTTTGCGCGGTCACCTATCTCGTCGCGCTCGCCGCGATCCACCTGATCCTTCCGAAGATTGTCGCGGTGGACGAGGAGGAGGATGGCGAGGTGCAGGTCCTGGCGCATTGATATCGCAGGCTCGTCATCCCTGCTTTCGCCGGAATGACGAGGCAAGAGCCATTTAACCTGAAATCAATGCAACAAACCTGCTTCCCTCTCATCCGATTATGGAGTATATGACAGCGATGTCAGATTTTCTTCCCGCTCCCGCGACCGTCAATCTCGCCGGTCATGACGTTGCTCCCATCGCCTGGGGCATGTGGCGCTTCGCTGGCGCCGATCTCGCCGCCGCCCGCGCGCGCGTCGATGCGGCGTTCGAGGCCGGGGTCACCCTGTTCGACACCGCCGACATCTATGGCTGCGACACGCCCGGCGGCTTTGGTTCGGCCGAAGCCTTGCTCGGCGATGTCTTGGCCGATGCGCCGGGCCTTCGCGACAAAATGGTTCTCGCGACCAAGGGTGGGATCATCCTTGGCGTGCCTTATGACAGCAGCGCACCCTATCTGACCTCCGCCATCGACATCTCGCTGAAACGCCTGCGCACCGATCATGTCGAGCTGTGGCAGATCCACCGCCCCGACCTGCTCACCCACCCGCAGGAAATCGCGCGCGCGCTCGAGGACGCGCACCGCGCGGGCAAGATCGGCGCGATCGGCGTGTCGAACTTCACGCCCGCGCAGACCGCGGCCCTCGCGAAATTCCTGCCCGTCCCGCTGGTCAGCCACCAGAGCGAATTTTCGCCGCTCCGCCTCGCCCCGCTCTTCGACGGCATCTTCGACCAGTCGATGGCCGAGGGCATGAGCTTCCTCGCCTGGTCGCCGCTCGGCGGCGGCCGCCTCGGCGATCCGGAGGGTGAGCGCACGCGCGCCGTCGCTGCGCTGCTTGACGCAAAGGCCGCCGAACATGGCGTTTCGCGCGCCGCCGCGACCTACAGCTGGGTCATGGCGCATCCGGCGCGCCCGATCCCGATCGTCGGCACGCAAAATCCGGATCGCATCAAGGAAATTCCGCAGGCCTTCGTGCCGCGCTGGACGCGCGCCGAATGGTATGCGGTGCTGCAAACTTCGATGGGGGAGAATCTGCCATGACCGACCGCGGTTGCGAAGTCAGCTGGTTTTCGGCGCTCTGCGACGATGACTATGAATTTCTCGGCGTTCCCGACCCGATGCTCAAGTCGAGCTGGGAGCATTGCCGCGACATCGTGGTCCAGGCCGATACCCTCGGCTTCGACAATATCCTCCTTCCGTCGGGCTATGCGCTCGGCATTGACACCACCGCCTTCGCCGCGGCGATCGCGACGATGGTGAAGAATATCCGTCTGCTGATGGCGGTGCGGATCGGCGAAAGCTGGCCGCCGCAGCTCGCGCGCCAGATCGCGACGATCGACCAGATCCTCGGCGGCCGCCTGACGGTCAACATCATCTCGTCCGACATGCCCGGCGAGACGATGGAGTCCGAACCGCGCTACCGCCGCACGGTCGAGGCGATGCATATCCTGAAGACGCTGCTCAATGGCGAGGCGCTCGACCATGACGGCGAGTTCTGGAAGCTGAAACTCGAACCCGCGCGCGTCGGCACGGTGTCGGGCAAGGCGCCGCCGCTCTATTTCGGCGGGCTTTCGCCCGCCGCGCGCGATGCCGCCGCCAAGGGTTGCGACGTCTTCCTGATGTGGCCCGACCGCGAAGAGGTCGTTCGCGACATCATCGCCGATATGACTGCGCGCGCCGCCGCTTACGGTCGCACGCTCAAATTCGGCTACCGCGCGCATATGATCGTGCGCGACACCGAGGCCGAAGCGCGCACCGCCGCCGACCGCCTGCTGTCGAAACTCGACGCCGCGAAGGGCGCCGAGATCAAGGCCAAGTCGCTCGATTCGCAGTCGTTCGGCGTCAACGCGCAGGTTGCGCTCCGCGAGGCCGCGTCCGACGACGGCTATGTCGAGGATAATCTATGGACCGGCGTCGGCCGCGCCCGCTCGGGCTGCGGCGCCGCGATCGTCGGCGACCCCGACCAGGTGCTCGCGAAACTGAACCGATACCAGGATATGGGGATCGAGGCGTTCATCCTTTCGGGCTATCCGCATGCCGCCGAAGCCGACCTCTTCGCTCGCCATGTGCTGCCGAAAATGAAGCACGGGCCGCTGGCGCTTTGACGCCCCTGAATAATCCTACTTCGTCACCCCGGACTTGATCCGGGGTCCATGAAGGACCGCGCCGCGCTCGCCGTTGTGGATCCCGGATCAAGTCCGGGATGACGACCCAATGTGAGGATTGCCCCGCCCCCACGTTTGAGACGTAGGAGAGAAGGGGACGGGGCGAGCGCGCTTAAGCAGCGCGCGACTTACTCTTGGATGAACAAGAGATTTTACCCCGCCCAAACCTGCGCATAAAGCGACGCCATCTCTTCGCTATCCGGCACCCGCGGATTGTTCGCCGGCGACCCCGACGCCGCCGCCTGCGCACACATCACCGGCACCAGCGCATCCCAGCGCGCCGCGTCGATTCCCCACGCCGCTGGCCCCGGCACTTCCAGCTCGCGGTTCAGGGCCGCCAGCTCATCGAGCAATCGCGCCACCGCCGCCTGGTCGCCCTCTCTCTCGTCGGCGACCCCCATCGCCCGCGCGCAATCGGCATAGCGATGGAGCGCCGCGGGCGCGGACCACGCCGTCACTACGGGCAGCAGCATCGCGTTCGACAGCCCGTGCGGCACATGGAAATGCGCCCCGATCGGCCGGCTCATCCCGTGCACCAGCGCGACCGAGCTGTTCGAGAAAGCGATCCCCGCCTGCGTCGCACCCAGCATCATCGCCTCGCGCGCCGCGGCATCCATCGGGTCGCTGCACACGCGGCGCAGATGGGGCGCGATCGCGCGCATCGCGAGCAAAGCCATCCCGTCGCTGAACGGGTTGGCGCGTTTGGACACATAGGCCTCGATCGCGTGCGTCAGCGAATCGATCCCCGTATCGGCGGTCAGCCGCACCGGCTTGGTGAAGGTCAGCTCATAATCCACCAGCGCCGCAACGGGCAGATAGGCGAGCCCCGGGCACAGCATCTTCTCGTCGCTCGTCTCGTCGGTGATGATCGTGAAGCGCGTCGCCTCCGACCCCGTGCCCGCGGTCGTCGGGATCGCGATGATCGGCAGGCCGGGCGCATCTTGCACATGCGGTGCCTTATAATCCGCCATCGCGCCGCCGAATTTGCCGAGCAACGCAATCGCCTTCGCGCTGTCGAGCGGACTGCCGCCGCCGAAGCCGACGACGCAGTCGTGATCGCCTTCGCGCAGGAACGCCACGCCGGCGTAGACCGACGCGACCGTCGGGTCGGGCACCGTATCGGCGAATACCCGCGCCGCGACCCCCGCCGCCGCGAGGCCATCGGTCAACGCCTCGACGCGCCCGCTGCTCACCAGCCAGCCATCGGTCACGATCAACGGCCGCGACAAGCCTAATGTCGCCAGCACCTCGGGCAATTGCTTCGACGCGCCGCCGCCGATGCGAAAAATGCGGGGCAGGGCGATACTCGCGATACTCAACTCACCATCTCCTCGCGGATCGAGCTCCGCGCCAGCCAGAATAGTCCCGACGCGACGGCGCCGAACAGGATGAAGATCATCAGCGACCAGCGCACGCCCTCCGCCGACCCTAGCCCCATCGGGCCTGAGAGGAAATCGCTGACCGCGCCGACGCCGAGAGGGCCCAATCCGAGCCCGAGCAGGTTGATGATGAACAGCAGCACCGCCGCCGCCGTCGCACGCGTCTGCGGCTGCACCAGCCCCTGCACCGCGGCAAAGCCCGGCCCGTACCACAGCGTGTTGAGCACTGGCGGAAAGGCGAACATGATCAGCGCGAACACCGCCGAATCGGCCATCAGCCCGGCGATGTAGAAGGGGATGCCAAGAAAGGTCGAAACCGCCGGGATCGCGACATAAGCGCGCAGGTCGCGCGCGCCATATTTGTCGGCGAGCTGCCCGCCCAGCCACGTCCCCACCGCGCCGGTCAGTCCGAGCACAATGCCGAGCGCGACGCCCAGAAAGCCCGTCAGCCCCAGCCCGAAGTCGCCCGCGATCGCCGTCAGTTCCGCCGCATGGTTGCGAAAGAAGAAGGGCGCAAGAAACGCCGCGGCGCCATAGCCGATGAACGCCTTGATCGCCGCAGCAAAGGCGATCAGCCAGAAGGTGCGCTTGCCGCGGATCTCCGCCATCGCCGTCTTGAAGTCGGGCCGCGATGCTTTCAACGCCGCCAGATCCGCGTGCATCTGGTGCCGCCGCGGTTCCTTCAGCGTCGTCCACGCGACGATTGCCATCAGCACCCCCGGCGCGCCCGCGAACAGAAATGCCGTCCGCCACCCATAAGCGTCGGCGATCAGCCCCCCCAGCGCAAGCCCGAGCAGCCCCCCCAAGGGAATGCCGAGCGAATAGAAGGCGAGGGCGGAGGCGCGCTTTTCCTTCGGTGTATAGTCGGTAATCAGCGAATGCGCCGGCGGCGTGCATCCCGCCTCGCCGATCCCCACGCCGATCCGGCACAGCACCAACTGGGCGAAATTCTGCGCAAAACCGCACGCGACGGTGAACACGCTCCACAGCCCCGCCGCGACCGCGATGATCCGCGGCCGGTCGCCCGTTTCGGCAAAACGCGCGATCGGAATGCCGAGCACGGTATAGAAAAGCGCAAAGGCGAGGCCGGTCATCACGCCGAGCTGCCAGTCGGCCAAGTGCAGCTCATTCTTGATCGGCTCGGCAAGGATCGAGACGATCTGCCGGTCGAGAAAATTGAGGATATAGATGATCAGAAGCACCGTCAGCGCGTAGCGACGATACGCCTTCGACACGGGTGACAGGACGGGCGGGGTGGGGGCTTCGGTGATCATCTCATCCTCTCAATCGTTCTTTTCTTGCCGCCGCCAAGCCTCGTGATCCCCGGCGAAAGCCGGGGCCGACGAAGGAGAGCGCGGTATTCTCATTCTGGGCCCCGGCTTTCGCCGGGGATCACATGGCCAAGGCCAATTGACTCCCACCTCTGACACGATATGACAACGTTGTCTGAAAGGAAAGCCATTGCCCCAATTGCTCGTTCTCCAATCGGTCTGGGGCCTCGACAATTGCCCCGGTTTCGACATCGAAAACCGCCTCGACGAAGCCTTGGCCGAAGTCATTGCCGCGGGTTTCGACGGCGTCGGCGTCAACCTGGCGCGCACCGCGCGCACCGATGGCGTTGCGCGCGCGATGAACCCGCTCGGTCTCGCGTGGGAGGGGCAGGTGCTCGTCCACGACGCCGGCCAGCTGAAGCACTGGATCGGCGAAGCGCACCGCCTTGGCGCGCATCACCTCAACGTCCAGATTGCCGGCCCGACCGCCGACTTTCGCGCCGCGCTCCGCTTGATCGACAGCCTCGTCGCGGCGGCGAAGGACGCGCCGCTCCCCGTCTGGTTCGAGACGCACCGCGGTCGCCTGACCAACGACCTGCTTTTCACGCTGCAATTGCTCGAAGAACGGCCCGACCTGTCGCTCACCGCCGACCTGTCGCACTATCCCGTCGCGGGCGAGATGGAGCTGCCGCTTCGCGATGACCAGCGCGCCGCGATCGAAACGATCCTGCAGGGCAGCCATAATTTCCACGGCCGCGTCTCGACCACGCATCAGGTGCAGGTCGCGCTGGACGCACCGCAGCACGCGGGCTGGCGCGACCAGCATGTCGCCTGGTGGCGCCGCGGCTTTGAACTGTGGCTCGAACAGGCGCGCGAGGGCGACGCGCTGACCTTCATGTGCGAACTCGGCCCGCCGCCCTACGCGATCACCGCGCCCGACGGCAAAGAGCTGACGAACCGCTGGGACGAGGCGCAGCGCATGCGCGATATCGTGCGGGGATTGTGGCGCGAGGTTGCAGGAGCCTGACCCCGTGCCCCTGCGAAGGCAGGGGCCCATCACCGGACCTATCTTTTCTCCGCCGTCGGCTGCTTGGCGACGAAAGGTTTGAAGATGGGCCCCTGCCTTCGCAGGGGCACGGTGAAGAAACCAAATCACACCGCCACCGCACCCTGCCAGCGCGCAAACGCCGCATCGGCCTCATCGCGCCCGACCTTGGGCAGAAACTCGGCATCGTACCGCCCAAGTCGCTTCAAGTCGCTTTCCCCAAACAGTCCCGCGCCCATGCCCGCCGCGAGCGCCGCGCCATAGGCGCTCGCCTCGCGCACCGCATGCCGCCGCACCGGCCGCTGCAATGCGTCGGCCTGCAACTGCATCAAAGTATCGCTCGCCGACAATCCGCCCGCGACGGGCAACGCCTCGGGCACCGGCAAGGCCGCCGCGATCACATCGGCGATCTCGCGAAAACGAAACGCGATCCCCTGCAACGCCGCGCGCGCGACCTGCCCCGGCCCGTCGGCAAAGCTCAGCCCCGCGATCAGCCCGCGCGCCTCGAACTTGCCATGCGGTGCGCCCATCCCAGCCAGCGACGGCCGCACCACGACCTTCCCGGCATCGGACACCAAAGCCGCCGCTGCTTCCAGCGCCGCGGGCGAAGCGAACAGGCCGAGCCCGCCGCACAGCCATTCGACCATCGACCCTGCGGTAATCACCATGCCCTCGACACAGAAACGCGGCTTCCCGCCCGCAAAGGCCAGCGCCTCGGCGGGCATGCTGTTGTGGATCGTCTCGGGCGCGTAGCCGGTCCCCGCCATCAGGACGCCCGACGTGCCATAGGTCGCCTTCCAGTCGCCGCGCTCCAGCGCGCCATGCGCGATCATCGCCGCCTCTTGGTCGGCGATCAGCGCGGTGATAGGCACCCGCGCGCCGAGCACCGCCGGATCGCTTTCCGCAACCCGGCCCCAGCTTTCGACCTGCGCCGGAAACAGGCTTGCGGGCAGCTTCTGATGCGCCAGCAATGCTGCATCCCACCCGCCGCCCGCCGCATAATCATAATAGCCCGTGAGCCACGCCGCCGACGCATCGGTGACATGCGCGCCGCTCAGCCTGTAGGTAAGCCAGCTATCGAGCGTCCCCCATTGCAGCCCGGCCGGATCGCGCCCCGCCAAGGCGATCGCCGCGGGCAGCTTCGCCGAGGGCACCTGCGGCCAGCCGGTGAACCCCGCCGCGCGCAGCCTCTTATATTCGTCCATCCCGCGCAGGTCGCTCCACACGAGCATCGGCGCGACCGGCTCGCCGGTTTCCCGGTCCCACAGCACGATGCTCGCGCGCTGCGTCGTCACCCCGATCGCCGCGACATCGGCGATGCTTCGCCCCGCCGTCACCAGCGCGCCGTCGATCACCGCGCGGCAGATATTCCAGACCTCGGCGGCATCCTGTTCGACCAGACCGGGGGCAGGGAAGTGGCTCGCGATCGGCCTCTTGTCGACGCCCAGCACCGCGCCCGCCGGATCGACCAGCATGGCGCGGGCGCCCGTCGTGCCCGCGTCGAGCGCGAGCAACAGCTCAGGCATCGGGTATCAGATTGCCCGGGTTCATGATCCCCTCCGGATCAAGAGCCTGCTTCACCCGCCGCAGCAACGCCACGCCGTTCTCGCCCAGATCATGGTGCAGATAGGGCTTGCGCAGCCGCCCCGCGCCATGATGGTGCGCAACGCCGCCGCCATGTGTCGCGGTCGCCTCCATGATCGCGCGCCAGCCGGCGAAATAGGCCGGCTCCATCTTCGCGCTGTCCTCGAAGGTCGCGGCAAAGCTGAAATAAAGGTTGATCCCCGATCGATAGACATGGCTGCTGTGCGCCGACGCGTTGATTATGCCCGGAATTTCGTTGAGCGCCGCGATGCTGTCGTCATAGATCGCGCCGATCTCGCTCCAGCGCCCCGAAATCTCGACCGTGTCGGCGACATAGCCGCGCTCGAACATGTCGCGCCAGCTCGGCACATGGTTGCGCTTTTCGATCCATTGCTTCGCTGCCATCGGATCGCCCGCTTCGAGCCCCGCGCTCGCGCAAATCTCGTGCATCGCCGCCAGTTCGGCATCGACACGGGCTTTCGGCCCCTCATGCACCATCAGCAGCATCGCCTGGCCGCCCTGCTCATGCTCGCGGAACAGCCGCCGCACCTCGCGCCCGTCATATTGGCGCATCACCGGCGGGCGCCAGTCGGCACGCACGATCCGCCGCTGCGCCTCGAACCCCGCGCGCATGTCGTCGGCGTAAAAGATGCTGTAATCGCGGTGCGGCGCTTTGGCGCGTAGCGAGAAAGTCACGCCCGTGATCACCCCCATCACCCCCTCGGCGCCCATCAGCAAATGCCGCAGGTCCGGCCCGGCCGCGGCGCGCACCGCCTTGCCCAGCGTCACCAGCTCGCCGTTCGGCAGCACCGCCTCGATCGAGTGGATGATGTCCTCGATATTGCCATAAGCGGTCGAAAATTGCCCCGACGCGCGCGTCGCGACCCAGCCGCCGACGCTGCTGATCGCGATCGACTGCGGCCAGTGGCCGATCGTCAACCCGTGCGCCGCGACCGCCTCTTCGGCTTCCATTCCGTTCAAGCCGGCATCGAAGCTCGCAAGCAGATCGTCGCTATCGATATAACGCACCCGGTTCATGCCGCTCATGTCGAGCAAGATGGCATCGGGCGTCGGCTCGATCCCGCCGCAAACCCCGCTGCCAAGGCCATAAGGGACCAGCGGCACGCGCTTCTCCGCCGCGAGGCGCACGACCTTCTGCACATCCTCCACCGACTGCGGCCGCACGACGCAGCCCGGTGCGGGCACCGCTTCGCCGCGCCAGTCGCGCAGATGTTTGACCGCCCATTGGTCGTAGCGGCGCGCGCCCAGCGCATCGGCATCGCTCGCAACGCGATCGGCGCCGATGGCGCTGGCAAGGGCTTCGGTTATCGAACGCATTTCACTCTCCCAAAAGCCTGCGGCTCGCATCGTTGATCCCGTGGCAGTGCGCGATCTGGCTAGCCTTCATGGCGGCATCCCAACCGAGCAGAGCGCCCATCACATTGGCTGCGGGTGCAAGTGCCGCGAGGCCCGCACCCGCGTCGAACCAGGCGCGCGCGCTCCGCCGCACCCAATAATCCTCCAGCGTCGAAGCCCCCTCGTGGGTCACCGCGCGCGCCGCTTCGGCGGCGACATCGCCGCCCGCGATCAATATCTCGTTCGCCTCGTCGCCATAAAATCCCGCCAGCCGCTCGGCCGCCAGCGGATCGAGTCCGACCAGCGACAATTCGCGCGACCCGCCGGGCAAAGGCGCGTCTGCGGTCGAACAGGGCAGCGCGGCGCGCCCCAGCCGTTCGACGACCAGATCGACCACCCGCTCGGCCATCGCGCGATAGGCGCTAAGCTTGCCCCCCGCGATCGACACCATTCCGCCGGGCGATGTCCATATCTCGTCCCTGCGCGATACTTCATTGGCCTTCTTCCCCGGCTGCGCGATCAGCGGTCGCACGCCCGACCACAGCGAGACGATCTCGCGATCCTCGATCGGGTCGATGCGCAGCGCCGCCTCGGTCGCGCGCAGCAGATAATCGATGTCCTCGCGCGTCGGCGCGGGCCAGTAATCGGCGCCGTCGTGGAACACGTCGGTCGTCCCGATATAGGTGAAGGCCCCCCGCGGAACGGCAAAGATGCTCCGTTTGTCCGGCGCGCGGATGATGATGGTGGCGCTGATCGGCAGCCGTTCGCGCGGCAGCACCAGATGGATGCCGCGGCTCAGCGACATCCGCACATCGCCTTCGCCCGCTTCCAGCCCGCGCACCGTGTCGACCCACGCGCCTGCCGCATTGACGACCAGCTTCGCCTTGATCCGCGCGCCAAGCCCGTCATCCAGCGTCGATGTCGCAACCAGCCCGCCCTCCGTCAGCTCCGACGCCGCCATATGGTTCACCACGACCGCGCCCGCGCCTTGCGCGCTGCGGATATTCGCCAGCACCAACCGCGCATCGTCGGTCAGAAATTCGGGATAGAGCACCGCGCCGCTGAGCTTTTCGGTGCGCATCAGCGGCTCGCGCGCCCGCAATTCGGCGAGCGAAATCACCTCATGCTTCTCGGCTTCGGGCACGCCGCCCAATTTCTCGAACGTCCACAGCCCCGTCCGCAGTTTTGCGGTCATCGCCATATTCGTCGTCGGGATCAGGAAGGGCGACTGCCGCGTCAGGTGTGGTGCGATCCGGCGCAAGATCTGCCGCTCCGACGCGGCTTCCTTGACCAGCGCGATGTCGCCCTGCGCCAGATAACGCAGCCCGCCGTGGATCATCTTCGAGCTGCGGCTGCTCGTCCCGCTCGCATAGTCGCGTGCCTCGATCAGCGCGACCGACAGCCCGCGCATCGCCGCATCGCGCGCGATCCCCGCGCCGGTGATCCCGCCGCCGATCACCGCCAGGTCGAATGCCCGCGATTCCAGCTCGGCAAAGACCTGCGCGCGCCGCCGCGCGTCGAGTTGAGTGCTGCTCATGTGATCACGCTAAACGCATTACAGGGCCATTGGTATTGCGTTATGGGAATGATATGGTGCGGCCCATGAACCTCCGCCGCCTCCGCCATTTCGACACGCTCTACCGCCTTGCCAGCTACGCGCGGGCCGCCGACGAACTCGGCCTTACGCAGTCGGCGCTCACCCGCTCGATCCAGAAACTCGAGGAGGAATTGGGCGCCACACTCTTCGATCGCACCACCCACTATGTTCGCCCGACCAGCGACGCCGATCGCCTGATCCGATCGGCGCGCGACGTCATCGCCGCCGCCGCCAATCTCGAACAGGAAGCGCGCGGGCTCGGCCAGCCAAGCATCGGCACCGTCGCGGTCGGCAGCGGCCCCTATCCGTTGCAACCCCTCCTCACCGACGCGATCGCGCGCTTTGCCAAGGCACACCCCGGCGTCCGCGTCACCGTCACCGGCGGCCCGTCCGAACAGCTTCTCGAAACCCTCGTCGACCGCCGCCTCGACCTCGTCGTCTGCAACCGCGCGAAATTTGCGTCCTCGGGCCACGCCGATGAGGTGCTTTCGATCCCGCTGCCGCCCGAGCCGCTGATGCTTGTCTGCGCGCCCGACCATCCGCTCGCGAAGGGGGACGGCGACAGCGCCGATTTCCCCTGGGCGCTCCCGCGTCCCGCGCCGGGCAGCAATTTCCCGCGCGCGCTCCGCGCTCGTTTCGCGGCGGGGCAATTTCCCGATTATGAGCTCGATTCGACCGCCGCCTGCCTCGACATCGCGCGCAGTGGGCGCGCGATCACCGTGGTGCCGCAGCGGCTTGCCCTTCGTAGCGGCCTCCACATGATCGCGCTCCCGCCTTCCGAAGTCACCCGCGATGCCATCCACCTCCTGCGCAACCGCAGCCGCAGCGCGCTCGTTGCCGCCTTCGTTGCGGTGCTGAAGGAGGTTGCGGTCTAGAACCGCATTCAACTTCCGTTCGTGCTGAACGGCTTTGGGGTTCAAGCGGAGGGAATGTCCTGAAAGAGCGCGCGGTCGTTCGACCCTGCGCGATAGAAGACCGGCGGCTCGCCGAAAGGCGCCGCGACGGTGACATCCTGTCCGCCGCCAAAATGGACCCCCGACCAGATATGCACCCACTCGGCCCCCGCAGGCAGATAGGTCGTCCACTCGCGTTTCCCCGCCGCGATCACCGGCGCGACGAGCAGATCGGGGCCGAGCAGATAGCTCGTCTGGATCGCATAGGTTTCGGGGTCGTCCTCGAAATGCAGGAACAGCGGCCGCTGCACCGGCAGCCCCGTCTCCGACGCCTCGCGCGACAAGCGCCGCAAACAGGGGGCGAGATGCGCGTAAATCCGCGTCATCTTCGCAAAATGCGCAAGCAGGTCGGGATGATCGTCATATTGCACATTCTGCCGCGGCCGGTTGCCCTCGTGCGTGCGGATCATCGATGTGAACGCCGACATCTCGGCCCAGCGCATCGCGAGTTCGGCGTCGCGCGTGGTGTCGAACAGGCTGGTATAGCCGCCGCAATCGCTGTGATGATGCGCGTTGCCCAGCATCCCCGCCGACAGCGCGGCGCAGATCACCGTGCCGATGCCGTCATGGCGCGAAAAATCGACCGACTGGTCGCCTGCCCACAGCATCGGGCAATGGCGCTGCACGCCCGCGGCGCCCGACCGCATGAACACCATCATCTCGCCGGTCTGGCCGCGTCCCGCGATGCCCTTGGCATTGACCTCGCCCCACAAGGCGGGCCAGCGGTTGTGCGCAGTCATCCCGCTCTCGCCATTTGCCAGCCGGACATCGACGGGCAGATATTCGCCAAAATCGGCCATCCAGCCCGACAGGCCGAAATCGATCATCTTCTCGCCGATGATCGTGTCGGCGAACCACGCCGCCGCCGCCGGGTTGGTGAAATCGACATGCCCGCAATCGAACTCGCCAAAGTCGATCACATAGGGTTCGTCCTTGTCGGGGTGCATCACCATGAAACCCTGCGCCGCCGCCTCGGCATAGAGCGGGCCATCGACCGCCAGATAGGGGTTCACATAGCCCAAAAACCGGATGCCACGCTCACGAAGCTCCGCAATCCGCGTCGGCAAATCGGGATAGCGTTCGGCATTCCACTGCCAGTCCCAGAACAGCCGATTGCCGAAACTGGTGATGCGCAAGCCCACCCAATCCTCGCACCACAGCCCCGACACCGCGACCCCGGCGTCCTCATAAGTCTTCAATCGCGCAAGGCTGTTGTCGCCGTCCTTCAGCCCGATCACGGCGCCCTTCAGCAGCCATTCGGGCAGCGGCGGCTGGCGCCCGAACCGTTCGGACAAGGCCGTCACCAGCTCGGTGAAATGCGGTCGTGCCCACAGCTCGATCCGGGCGGGAATCTCCCACACCTCGACTTCGTGATAATCGGCATTGCGGAAATCGAACGCCGCATAGGCAAAGCTGTCGACATGCAACGCATAGCGCCGCGAACTGACGAAAGTCGGCTGCGGGTAATTGCTGTGCGTCGTGCTGCCGCCGCCGCCCTTGCGATGCGCCTCGACCTGCTGGAACAGCGGCGACGCCGGATCGCGTCCAACGCCGGGTTCGCTCGACCAGAGCGGGACATGGCGCCCCCGCAAATCGAAATAGGAAAATTGCTCGCCGCCGCCCCACACATGCTCGCCCGCTTCGGCAGGCACACGCAGCCACAGCCGGTTGAGCGCCGGATCGAGCGCCTTCAGCGCGATCGCCGCATTATCGCCGTCGCCCGAAACCGTCGCTTCGAGCAACCACGCCGCGCCCGCGCTTTCGGCGAAGCGCGCCACTTTATCGGTAACCTCGACATGCGCCAACGCGATCCGCTCGATCACCTCCTGCGCCACATCGAAATGCCCGAGCTTTGAATGGACATGCGGCACCCCGCGCCCGACGAAGAAGCAAGGTGCGCCTGCACTGTGCGTCAGGATCGTCCGCCCGCCGAGGCGGATCGCAAAGCCGGTATCGAGCGCGTCGAGCGCCATGGGGGAGGGTCCTTTCGTGCGTCCCTACGATCCTTCCCATCGCAAGGCGACAGAAGGGAGGGCTATATTAAGAAGTCTGCGTGTCCCCGCGAAGGAGTATCGGGTTGACCATGCGGGGCATGGTCAACCCGATACTGACCCATCTCCTGCCGGTTCAAAATAGCACCGACCGGTGATGGGCACCCGCCTCCGCGCGTGCCCACAGCTTTTACTGTGCGACTTCAGAAATTCATCCGTGCCGTCACCCCGAAATAACGCTCGGCATCGCGCGGCGTGATCTGGCGCATGAAGCTGGTCCCGTTCGGGATGCGCTGGATCACGAACTGCTTGTCGGTCAGGTTCTTGACGATGAACGACAGGCTGTATTTGTCGTCGTCGGTGCTCACCTTGATCCCGGCGTCCCAGATCGCATAGGCGCTCTGGAAGGCATTGGGGTTCTGGTTGATGTCGAAATTGGTCTTGCTCTGATAAACGAGCGAGCTGTTCAGATCGACATTGAAGCCGTCGATATTCAGCGGCAGGCGCCAGTCCATCGTGACCGTGCCCTTATATTTGGGGGCAAAGGGCAGAGGCTTGCCGTTGATCGCATCGGCGCAGGTGATTGCGGCGCCCGCCGGGCAGATGAATTTGTTGATATGCGCGTCGGTATAGTTGAAGCCGCCCGACAGCGAGAAATCGTCGGTGATCGCGGCGTTAAAATCCAACTCGATGCCGCGTGTCGACACTTCGCCCGCGTTGGTCAGGCGGGTGACGACCTGTCCCGCCACAAGGTCGAGGAAATTCGCCTGGTAATTGTCATATTTGGCATAAAAGGCCGCGATGTTCAGCGTGACGCGGCGGTCGAACAACCGCGTCTTCAGGCCGACCTCATAAGCATCGGCTTTTTCGGGCGCGATCCCGCCGGTGTCGCGGGCCAGCATGTTGAAAAACACGTTGAGCGCCGGACCCTTGTAGCCGCGCGTGTACATGCCATAGGCGATGACATCGTCGCTGACGTCATATTGCAGCCCGGCATTGCCCGACCAGCCATTGTCCTTCACCGAACCCGACGCCGAAAAGGCCGGGTTCACGCCCGGAAAGGCGGCGGTCGAGGTCGAGATGCGGGCAAAGTCGAACGCGACCTTGTCCTCGGTATAGCGCAGCCCCGCGATCCCGCGGAACGCGTCGGTGAAATTGGCGGTCAGCTGGCCGAACGCCGAATAGCTGGTCAGCTTGGTGGTGAAATCGGCGTCGCCCTGATTGGTCACATAGGTCGACGATCCCGGCGCGCAGGGGGTCAGCCCGCCGACCGTCGGCAGCGTCGACGCGGTGCAGGTCGTCACGACGCGGTTGAAATAATCGACTTCCTTCGTGTTGTAATAATAAAGCCCCGCGACATATTCCAGAAACTGCGGGTTCGCCGACGCGATGCGGAGTTCCTGCGTGAACTGGTCGAATTTCAGGTCGCCCAGATCGTGGAGCAGGAAATCGCCAGACGCGGTGCCGGTGTTGACATAGGATGGCGCATCCGACCGGAAATCGCCGTCGCGAACCTGGAAATTATACCAGTGGCGATACGCGGTGATCGACGTCAGCGTGACCCCGCCCAGGTCGAGGTCGATCTGCCCCGACACGCCGCTATTCTTGTCCTTGGTATAAGGATCAAGGTCGTTGTCGATGTCCTTGTTCTTGCCGTCGAGCGTCAGCGGCGCGAGGCTGGGGATGAACACCGCATTGTTGAATGCCGATGAAAAGACCGTGCCGATGCTGTCGGCAAAGCCATTGTCGCTGTTCTTGGAATAATCGGCGATCAATGTGATTTTCAGGTTGTCGGTCGGCTCGGCGATCAACTTGCCGCGCACGCCCCAATGCTCGTAACCATTGACCTTGTTGCCGTTGAAGACGTTGCGGGCGTTACCGTCATATTGCGACCAGAATCCGGTGACCGAGGCGCGGACATTGTCGCTCAGCGGGCCGCCGATGCTGCCGCGGATGCGATATTCATTGCCTTCATACCAGGCGGCGTCGATATAACCGCCCAGCTCGTTACCCGGCTCGCGGCTGACGATGTTGATCACGCCGGCGCTGGCATTTTTGCCGAACAGGCTGCCCTGCGGCCCGCGCAGCACCTCGATGCGCTCGACGTCCAGAAAATCCGACGTCTGCTGGCCGGTGCGCGCATAAACGACGCCGTCGATGACCGTCGACACCGAAGGCTCGACGCCTGAGGAGAAGCTGATCGTGCCGACGCCGCGGATCGACAGCGCCGAATCCTTGTTGGTGTTGCCTTTGCGGAAGGTCAGGGTGGGGACGCGCTGGAACAATTGCTCGGCCGAATTGACGTTCGACCGTTCGAGCTGGTCGCCCGAAACCACCGAGATCGCGACCGGCACATCCTGCAAATTCTGTGCGCGCTTTTGCGCGGTGACGATGATGTCGGTGCTGGCGAATGGCGCGTCGGCTTCGGCCGCGGCCTCCTGCGCTGCGGCGGGCGCGGCGGCCAGGGCCATCGCCATCGTCGTCGAAAGCGCCAGAGCCAGCTTGAATCCTGTCGTCGTCATCGAAAACCTCCCCACTCGCGTCCGGCGGATCATCTGCCCGCCTGGACTTTTGGAACCGTAGCGCAGCCGCGAAAACAGCCGGGAATCATCCGGTCGGCCCAAGGGCCAACCCGCCACGCATAGGGATGCGCGTCCAATTCATATCAGTCCAATCGAGAAATATCGGTGGATTATGTCCAAATGCTATGACTTATTCCGGTGACTGATCGCGACCGGAAACCGCCCGACTTACTTCGCTCGACACGAACGGGGTTTTGAGGGCGGCCGGAAACGACCGATTGCGGACATTTCGCAATATGGTACCAAGCCGCATATGACGGTGCGCTTAATCTCATTCTTGGCTGCGATTGCGATGCTCGGCAATTCGTCCGGCATTTCGGCACAGGAAACCAATCAAGCGCCGGGCGAGGAGTTCTTTGTGACCGGCGCTTGGTCTGACCCATCCGAGTGCAACCAGAAAGTCGCTAGGGCTGTGTCGTTTGATACTCTGATGGCTGACCATAAAACACTGCGAGGCGACTGTGTCCAAGTGGAGGGATACTGGAAGGGCCTTGCATTATTTAGCTCTGCACAGCGAGCTAGAGCGCGTAGGTCAGTTATGTCTGATCATCTCCGTAGCAAGCGCGTAGGTCTATACGCGCAGTGGGAGAAGGTGGGTGAACCGCCCGAAAGACCAAGACGAACAACGTTTGTTGGACGTGTGGGCGATTGCGAAACTCAATGGCCCGGTGCGACTTTGGTGATGGGATATTGCCATTATACGGGTGGCCCCATTCTTTTGGTGTCGGAGGCTGTCTTGCGCTGAACGAGAAGCGGCAGCTCCCCACCCCATAACCGACGTCCGCATTCTTCAGCCCCACCGCCTATCGCGACGCCACCACCCGCTTCACATGCGCCAGGCACGCCGCGGTCTCGCGCTGCACATCGGCGTTCAGCCACGCGACAATCTCGGGCGTCGGCCCGATATCGGGCTCGAGCAACGCGAAATCCAGATACACCGGCGGCGAAATCGGGCGCACCGCGACGCCCAGCCGGTGAAAGCGCGGGGCGCTGAACGGTTCGGCGATCGTGACGCCCAACCCGGCCTCGACGAACGCATAGAGGATTTGCGAATGCTGCGTTTCCAGCCGCCGCGATACGCTGATGCCCGATTCTTCGAGCGCGGTGTCGATCCCGGTCCACAACGCATCGGCTTCGTGCATCGGGCCGACGAACTCCTCGCCGGCCAGATCGCTGATCGCCAGTTGCTCGCGCGCGGCGAGGGGGTGGTTGGCGGGCAGGATGCACACATATTCGGCGCGCGCGAGCGGCGTCGAGCGGATGCCTTCGCGTCCCTGCATATCGACCCCGACGCCCAGATCGGCTTGCCCCAGAAACACGCGCTCCTCAATCGCGCGCTGGCCGAGCGATTCCACGATGATCTTGATGTCGGGATAGAGGATGCGAAAGCGCGCGATCACCGCGGGCAATATCGCCATCGCGATCGCCGCCAGCGCCGCGATCCGCACCGTCCCCACCGGATGCGCGCGAATGCGCCGCGCCGCCTGGTCGAGCAGGTCGAGCCCCGCATAGCTTCGCCGCACCGCCTCATACAGCGCCTGCGCCTGCGCAGTCGGATGCACGCGCGCCCCGCGCCGGTCGAACAGGCGAAAGCCCACCGCGCGTTCCATGTCGGCGATCAGCCGGCTCACCGACGGCTGGCTGATGTTCAGCATCGTTGCGGCGGCTGTAATGCCCCCGCTCATCATTACGGCGCGAAACGCCTCAACCTGTCTCATCCGCATCGGTCATAGTATACACGTATGATCGGCGGATGCAATTCGATTGGATGCGATGGACGAATTGCGCTTATCCATATCCCCATTGGACAAATCCGGGAGAGACGAAATGGATTATGCCGCCCAGCGCGAACAATTCGCCACCGAAGGCTATGCGGTTTTCGAGCGCATCTTGGAGGGGCCGCTGCTCGACCTTCTGCGCGAAGAATGCGGCCGCGTGATCGAGCGCGAAGACGCCCGTCTCGATGCGTTGGGCGTCGAGGTCGACGGCATCAGCCACAAGGGCAAACGCTATTTTGCCGGTGAATGCCAGCGCCGTCAGCCCGAACTGCGGGACATGCTGTTCAGCGAGACGATGGCCGATGTGTGCCGTGCGACGCTCGGCGACGACGCCTATTTCTTTTACGACCAATATGTCGTGAAGGGCGCCAGCGAAGGGATGCCGTTCAGCTGGCACCAGGATTCGGGCTATGTCGTCGGCAACGGCGGACCTGCCGACCACAAGCCCTATCTGACCTGCTGGTGCACGCTCGACGACACCACCATCGCCAACGGCACCGTTCGCATCCTGCCCTTTTCGCAGGCACCCGAGACGCGCGAGGGTATCGTCCCGCACATCCGCCAGCCCGGCAGCAATGATCTGGTCGGTTACACCGGCGACAGCGAAGGTGTGACGCTGGAGGTGCCAGCGGGCAGCATCGTCTCCTTTTCCAGCCTCGCGCTCCACGCCACCGGATCGAACTCGACCCCGAACATGCGCCGCGTCTATCTTGCGCAATATTCGCCCGAACCGATCCTCAACACCGGCACCAACCATCTTCGTCGCAACGCGATCGCTTTCCTGCGCGGCGGCAGCCAGGTGACCTTCAACTGATGCAGATGGCAATTGAGGAAGAGTGACATGATCGATCGTCCCGTTACCGCGCATCGGCTCCGCATCGTCGCGCTCGGCGGCAATGCAACCGCCGGCGGCTCGGCCGAACGCTTGCTCCGCGACGCACTCGCACGCTGCGAAGTGCAGGGGGCCGACACGATGCTCTTTGCGGGGGAGGCGATCGACCTTCCGATGTATGCCCCGCACCGCAGCGAACGTTGCCCGAAGGTGCAGGCGCTGATGGCGGCGCTGCGCGATGCCGACGGCATCCTGGTCGCGTCGCCCGCCTATCACGGCACGGTGTCGGGGGTGGTCAAGAATGCGCTCGACTATGCGCAGGACCTTGTGTCCAACGCGCAGCCCTATTTCGACGGCCGTGCCGTCGGACTCATTGCCGTCGCGGGTGGATGGCAAGCGGCGGGCAGCACGCTCGCGACGCTGCGCTCCATCACCCATGCGCTGCGGGGATGGCCGACGCCGATGGCGGTCACCGCGAACAGCAGCCAGGCCTTGTTCGATCCCGACGGCCGCGTCGCCGATGCCGGCATCGAACTGCAATTGCGCGTCATGACAGAGCAGGTGATGATGTTCGCAAATATGAAAGCGGAATATGCCGCCGCGGCGGCGCGCGCGGCGCTCGCCGACTGATCGGCGCGGCCGGCTGACTCAAATCCGGTGCTTCGGCACGCCCCGCTTTATGGGCGACCGTCGTGCCATGGCGCGCAGCCCCACGGCCGCGCCGCGTGCCGTAACGGCGCGATACCATATTGTCCTGATCGAAATCCGAAGTTTTCCGGCCATTTCGGCTGATGATGGTGCGGTCGAGAAGACTCGAACTTCCACGGCCTTTCGGCCACAACGACCTCAACGTTGCGCGTCTACCAGTTCCGCCACGACCGCACATCATGATGGTCCGGACGGGTCCGGCACCAGGTAGGAGCGGGCGCCTAGCAAAGCTTGTCGGGTGATGCAAGCGAGCTTCGCCGCATTTATTTTCGCGCCGGCAAGCAAGCGGGCCTGCCGCCGCCGTCCATGTCATCAAACCGACGCGCAAGAGTCATGCAAGTGTCACGGCTCTGGCGTCAGACCGTCATCGAATCACCCTAGTGGCGACGTCACCGGGGGCGAGACGGCAAATCTCTTCTCATCCGCGGCGTGTTTTTCATCAGGGGCGCTGCTCAAACAGTTTGGGGCGCACACCGGGAACGGAGATTTTCATGGCGGCTTTCGCACGCATTCGTTTGGTCATGCTTAGCGGCGTGGCCTGTTCCATTCTGGCCGCTTGCGGCGCCGATGGCGTTGCCTCGCCGGGCGAAGGCGTGATCGTCATCCCGGCGCCGACGCCGACCCCCGCGCCGACTCCGACGCCCACCCCGACCCCGACCCCCACGGGCGTGACCCCGGCCGCGAACTGCCCGACGATCGCCGGCGCCGACCAGCTGGCCGATCTCGGCACGATCACCGGAAACGAAGGCACCTGGCGCAACTGCGGGTTCCCCGCTCGCTTCAATTCGACCACCGCGATCCCGAAGGTCGCAGGCGTCATCTATTCGCTCCCCGGCCGTGTCGACGTCGGCACCGACCAGGGCGCGACCGAAGACGCCAGCGATACCGCCGACGTCACGCTGACGATCGATCCGGGCGTCACCATCTTTGGCGCGACGGGCGTGTCCTTCCTCGCCGTCAACCGCGGTAACAAGATCGACGCCGTCGGCACCCCGACGCAGCCGATCGTCTTCACCGGCCGCGGCAACGTCGTCGGTTCGGCGACCGACAATACCTCGCAGCTGTGGGGCGGCGTCGTGCTGCTCGGCCGCGCCCCGATCACCGACTGCCTCGCGCCCGCCGCGACCCCCGGCACGGCGGCGTGCGAACGCAACACCGAAGGCGCATCGAACGCGCTTTATGGCGGCGCCACCGCGAACGACAATTCGGGCCGCATGTCCTATGTCCAGATCCGCTATTCGGGCTTCGTCCTGTCGGCGAACAGCGAGCTTCAGGGCCTGACCCCCTCGGGCACCGGCTCGGGCACGCAGATCGACCATATCCAGATCCACAACAGCTCGGACGATGGTGCCGAAGTGTTTGGCGGCCGCGTCAACATGAAGCATCTGGTCATCACCGGCGCCGAGGATGACGGCCTCGACACCGACGTCGGTTATCAGGGCAACATCCAATATGTCATCGGCATCCAGCGCGCCGGCGGCACGATCGGCGACTCGATGATGGAAATCGACTCGGACGGCAATGAAGACACGACGCCGCGCCAGCGCGTCGCGCTGTCGAACTTCACCTATATCCAGCGCAACAATGCGGCGGGTAACGGTGCGGCGATCCGCATCCGCGGCGGCGCTGACTACACGTTCGCCAACGGCCTGATCATTGCGCCGGGTATTCGCTGCCTGCGCATCGACAGCGCGACGACGACGCAGACGACCGGCCCCGACGAACAGGGTCCGCCGCGCTTTGAATCGATGTCGCTGCAGTGCAACGCAACGCCATTCCGCGGCTCGAACGGTGTCACCGACGCCGAAGTGCAGGCGATCTTTGAAGCCGGCACGAACAACCGGTCGAACTATGTGCCCAGCCTGACGAACCTGTTCGTCAACGGGGCGACCGAAACCGGCTTCACGCCCTTCGATGTCACGGCGATCAGCTCCTTCTTCGACAACCCGGCCTATGTCGGCGCGGTCCGCGACGCCAATGACACCTGGTACCAGGGCTGGACCTGCAACTCGGCGACGGCGGACTTCGGCACGTCGAGCGGCAGCTGCACCGGCATTCCGACGACCTGATCGCCCGCGATCGAATTTGGGGAGCGGGCTGCCGGAAACGTCGGCCCGCTCCCTTCTTGACAATATCCCTGGGGACATATTCCATGACCAAGCGGCCGATCTTCGCCAGCCTGCTCCTCCTTAGCTCCGCTCTCGTCGCCCCTGCCGCGCTTGCGCAGGACAGCGGCGCCGATCCGGCGCCGGCCGCCGCCGAAGAGCCCGCGGCCGACACGGCCGCGCAGGACGAGGACGGCGACATTTCGATCCCGGGCGGCGCCGACGCCGAAATCGTCGTCACCGGCCGCTTTACCCCCAATGTCGTCCGTGCGACGCCCGAAGTCGTTTCGGTGCTGTCGTCGGCCGACATCGCGCGCACGGGCGAGGGCGATATTGCGGGTTCGCTGCAACGCGTCACCGGCCTGTCGGTTGTCGGCGGCGGCTTCGTCTATGTCCGCGGCCTTGGCGACCGCTATTCGCTGGCGTTGCTCAACGGATCGCCGCTGCCCAGCCCCGAACCGCTGAAGCGCGTCGTGCCGCTCGACATCTTTCCGTCGAACGTGATCGATTCGACTCTCGTCCAGAAAAGCTATTCGGCCAACTTCCCCGGCGAATTCGGCGGCGGCGTGATCAACCTCACGACCAAATCGACCCCGCGCGAAACCTTCCTGACCTTTTCGGGCGGCATCGGCTGGGACAGCGAGACGACGAACGAGCTTGGCTATACCTATTATGGCAGCGACACCGACTGGACGGGCTTCGACGACGGCACGCGCGATGTGCCGCCGCTCTTGAAGGCTGCCTTTGCCAGCGGCAAACCGATCCTCGAGGGCGCCGATTTCTCGCAGGAGGACCTCGAAGCGATCCAGATGGAGCTGGTCAACGCCGAGACGAGCCTGCTCCAGCAGAACGACCATATTCCCGTCAACTGGTCGGCGGGCATCACCGGCGGCACGACGATCGCGCTGCCTGACGGCGAGCTGGGCATCATCGCGACGATGGGGATCAGCAACAAGTGGCGCACGCGTGACACGCTGCAACAAACGTCGCTGAACCGGGATCTCTCGGGCGATCCGCAGACGAGCTACAACCGCGTCATCACCGACAACCGCATCGTCGTGAACGGCCTGCTCGGCTTCGGGCTCGAGCTTGGCGATCACAAGTTCCGCTGGACCAATTTGTTCATCCGCGACACGCTGAAACAGTCGCGCCTCGGTCTCGGTGTCGACCGCAACCAGTCCGAACGCGACATTTTGGAGCAGGACACGGCGTGGTACGAGCGCCAGCTCATCAACACGCAGCTCGTTGCCGAGTTCGATTTCGACCGGCTCCAGCTCGACCTGCGCGGCGGCTATGCCAATTCGCAGCGCGAGGCGCCCTACGAACGCGGCTTTACCTATGTCCGCACCAATCTGCCGACCGAGCAGGATCCGACCGGCGACAAGTTCGTCAACGATCTGGGCGGCAACCGCGGCGACGCGACGATCGCCTTTTCGGACCTGAACGAAGATCTGTGGTCGGGCGGCGTCGACCTGTCCTACGAACTGGCACCGCGCATCACCGCGACGGTCGGCTATGCCTATAGCGACACCAGCCGCACCGCCGTTCGCCGCGCCTTCCAGTTCCGCGGATCGAACCTGCCGGTCGAGGTTACGCAGCTGCGTCCCGACTATCTGCTCTCCGACGCGACGATCCAGCTTTATGACATCGCGCTGCTCGAAACCTCGGCGCAGGATGGCACCGCCGCTTTCGACGCGGCGCTGACGACGCACGCGGGCTATGGTCAGGTGCAGGCCGAGATCATTCCCGGGGTCAACATCAACGCGGGCGTCCGTTACGAGGATGCCAAGCAGACGGTGAGCCCGATCGACCTGTTCAACACGGGCGGCAGCGCGATCGCCGCGACGAACCTCAATAATGATTATTGGCTGCCCGCGGTCACGCTGACCTGGGAAGTCGCACCTGACATGCAGCTGCGTCTCAACGGATCAAAGACGATTGCCCGCCCACAGTTCCGTGAGCTGATCGCGCAAGTCTATCAAGACCCCGAATCGAACCGCGAGTTCCGCGGCAACCCGTCGCTGACCGACAGCGAGCTGTGGAATGCCGAGGTGCGGTACGAATGGTATTTCGCCAAGGATCAGCGCTTCACGCTGGCGGGTTTCTACAAGTCGATCGACCGGCCGATCGAAACCTTCACCTCGATCAGCACCGATTCGGTCGCCAACTCGAGCTTTGCCAACGCGCCGAAGGCGACGCTTTATGGCGCCGAGGTCGAAGTGCAGAAATATTTCGCGCTCGATACGATGTCGGACGCTCCGTTCTGGCAGAGCCGCCGCCTCGTGCTGATCGGCAACTATACCTATACCAAGTCGGAAATTCAGGTCGGCGACGACGATACGACGGTGATCAACGGCGTGACGCTGAACGCCGCCGACTTCTTCTTCGACGGCTCGCCGCTGACCGGCCAGTCGGATCATATCGTCAATTTCCAGATCGGGCTCGAGGATCAGGACAAGCTGTCGCAACAAACGCTGCTTGTCACCTATGCCAGCCCGCGCGTCACCAGCCGCGGTCCGTCGCAGCAGCCCGACATTCGCGAAAAACCGGGAATTTCGCTCGATTTCGTAGCGCGCCAAGGTGTGACCTTGCTGAACAAGGAAATCGAATTGAAGTTCGAGGCGCGCAACCTGACCGGGCGCACCTACAAGGAAGTGCAGGAATCGGGCGACAATCGCATTTTCCTCAACCGTTACAAGCTGGGCCGGACCTTCTCGCTCAGCGCGTCGTTGAAATTCTGATGAGGGGGAAGGCTCCTCTCCGCACGGGGAGGAGCCATTTCGGCCTCGTCGGACTCGCCCGACTGACAAAAAACTGTAATCTTCCCGTCAACTGATTGTCACCAATCGCCCCTAGGCGATTCGCAGGCGCAGCCTTTCAGTTGGGGGACAGGTAGAATTTCATGGCGACGCTGATGTCCCGATCGGCCGTTCGGTTGCCGCGCGCCTTGCCTTCATGGCTGCGCGCGCGCGGACCTTTGCCGCGTGCGGTCTGGCCGCAGCTGCTGGTTGGCCTGCTCGGCGCGCTGCTTGTGTGGCAGGCGGTGCGGCTGCTTTGGGCCCTGCTCACGCCGCTGTCGCCGCTCGGCGCATGGCAGCCGCAGGCCGCAGTGATCGCCTCGCCGGCCGAACGGCGGGCGCTGTTCTCCAGTCTCGATCCCTTTTTCCGCAGCAATGTGCAGGGACCGGCATCGGCGACTGTCACTTCGGCGGGTCTCACCCTGTTCGGCGTCAATCTCAACGAGGCGACCGGCGGCGGTTCGGCGATCATCGCGGGCGAGGATGGGGTGCAGAACAGCTACGCCGTCGGCGACGAGATTGCGCCGGGGTTGAAACTTGCCGGGGTCGCCTTCGATCATGTGTTGCTCGACCGCGGTGGCGCCCGCGAAAGCCTGTTCCTCGACCAGAGCGTGGAGGCCCCCGTCGCCAACCCCGCGGCCCCCTTGCCCGCGCCGACGCCCGAAATCGGATCGGCTTCGGGCGGTGCCAGCGCGAGCGGCGAAATGACCCCGGCGGCGATCAAGGCGGGCGTCGGCTTTGCCCCGCGCACCGAAAATGGCCGCGTCACCGGCATCGTCGTTCAACCGCAGGGCGACGGAGCGGCTTTCCGCGCCGCGGGACTTCGCCCCGGCGACGTGATCCGATCGGTCGGCGGCCGAGCGATCGGGTCGGCGAGCGATGCCGCGGCACTCGCCAATCAGCTGACCCCGGGGGCCCGTATAGCGCTCGAAGTCGAACGCGGCGCCAGCGTCGTGCCCGTCGCCATTTTCCTCACGAAACAATAGAGACCCATGCGCCTCAAACTTTCCCTGATGCTCGCCGCCGCGCTGGTTTCCGCCAC
>NZ_MIAM01000060.1 GCF_001830555.1 Sphingopyxis sp. RIFCSPHIGHO2_12_FULL_65_19
GCGTTTCGTCGGCCTGCGCGAGCGCCTTGCGCGCGGCGCCAGCGGCCTCGGCCAGTTCGGCGGTCTTCGCGGCGACCGAGTCGCGACGGTCCTTCAATTCCTGGACGCCCAGTTCGACCTGCGGCCGCTGCGCCGCGAGCGCGTCGAGGCGATTCTGGCGCTGCAACCGTTCGGTCGCGGTCGCGCCGTCGCCGCGCGTGACGAAACCGTCCCAACGCCGCATCACGCCATCGGTGGTGACCAGGCGCTGGCCGACCGCAAGCGGCTGGCCCGCGTCGGTGCCGGCTACCGCGACCTGCGCGAGACGGCGGGCGAGGGTAGCGGGAGCCTGGACGAACCGGGTGAGCGATTCGGTGCCGTCGGGAAGCGCCGGATCGTCCTGCGCCGCATCGGCGCCGCCCCAGCTGCGCGCCGCGTCGCGGTCGGTTCCGGCGTCAAGATCGTCGCCGAGCGCAGCGGCGAGCGCGGCTTCATAACCCGGCGCAACGCGGAGCTGGTCGAGGATACGGCCCTCGTCGCTGCGCGCGGCGGCGAGCGCGCGTTCGAGCGTCGACGCCTCGCCTTCCAAGGCAGCGAGCGCGGCGCGCGCCTCGGCCAATGCCGCCTCGATGCCCGCGAGGTCGGCGGCGGTTGCTTCGCGGTCGGCCTCGGCCGCGTGCAGCGCATTTTCCGCGGTCGCGATTGCGGCGTCCGCGGTTTCGGCGGCTTTTGCGCTTTCGGACAGCGTCGCTGCCAGCGCGACGCTGTCGCCGAGCGAGGCGACCTCGGCATCGACGCGTGCCTTGTCCGCCGCGACGCGGCGCACCGCGGCTTCGGCGCTTTCCACCGCCGAAACGGCGATACGCCGGTCGGCGGCCTCGCTCGCGGCCCTGGCGCGTGCCTGCGCAAGCGCGACCTCGGCATCGCGAAGGCGCGCCTGCGCGGCGAGGCTGGCCTCGGCAAGCGCGGCCTTGCCCGCACCGTGCCCGGCGATCTCCTGCGCCAGCGATTTCGTTTCGGCATCGAGCGCGGTCAGCGAGGCGTGGGCGTCGCGCGCCAGTTCGCTTTCGTGCGCGCGGTCGTCGGCGATGCGCCGCTGCTGTGCCGCGAGGTCTTCCTGCCGCTGGCGTGCCGCGCGTTCCTCGCCTTGCAGCCGCACCTGCGTCGCGGTCGCTTCGGCGAGCGCGTCGCGCTGCGCCTGCGCATCGTTGCGCGCTGCGGCGACGCGGGTGGCGACCTCGGTCTGCGCCTTCGATATGGTTTCAAGCTCGTCCTGCGCGGTCTTGACCGCCGCTTCGGCCGTGTCGGCGTCGCGGCGCGCCTGGTCGGCGGCGGCGGCGGCATCGCGCCAGCGCGCATAGATCAGCCGACCCTCGGCGATGCGGATATCGTCGGACAGCTTCTTGTATTTTTCCGCCGCGCGCGCCTGCCGACGCAGCGCGTTCGCGCGCACCTCCATGTCGGCGACGATTTCGGACAGGCGCGTCAGATTGGTTTCGGTCGCGCGCAGTTTCTGCTCGGCATCCTTGCGGCGGACGTGCAGCCCCGCGATGCCGGCCGCTTCCTCCAGCATTGCGCGGCGGTCCGTGGGCTTGGCTGAGATGACGCCCGCGATCTTGCCCTGGCTGACGAGCGCGGGGCTGTGCGCGCCGGTCGCGGCGTCGGCAAAGATCAGCGCGACATCCTTGGCGCGGACGTCGCGGCCGTTGGCGCGATAGGCGCTGCCCGCGCCGCGTTCGATCCGGCGAATGACTTCAAGATCGTCGCCGTCCCCGCCATCGGACAGCCCGGCGACCAGCGCGCCCTCGGTATCGCAGTGCAGCGCGACCTCGGCAAAGTCGCGTGCCGGGCGCGACGAGGTGCCCGCGAAGATCACATCTTCCATCCCGCCGCCGCGCATCGATTTGGGCGAGGATTCGCCCATTACCCAGCGGATTGCTTCGAGCAGGTTCGACTTGCCGCAGCCATTGGGGCCGACGACGCCCGTCAGCCCGGGCTCGATGCGCAGTTCGGTGGGTTCGACGAAGCTTTTGAAACCAGTCAGGCGCAGCCGCTTTATCTGCACGGGAGAATCCCGCGCAGCCTGTCGAATCGGAGCTGGTGCAACCTTGGTGTCACATATCCCCCTGCAAAGCGTCATGCCGCGCGGGCGGAAGAGTCGCAAGGGGCCTGATATGGTCATCCCGGCGAAGGCCGGGATCTCTACGTCGCGCGGTTATGCAACGGCGAGATCCGGACCTTCGCCGGAATGACGAATATTTTATGTCAGCGCGCGCCCATCGTGCGCAGGCGGTCGCGGAGCGGGCCCCATGATGCGATGCCTTCGGCAACCTGGCCGTTGACGACAAAGGTCGGCGTGCCGGTGATCTGATATTTTTCGACCCCGGCGTTGGTGCCCTTTTCGATCGCCTCGACATTTTCGACCTTGGACAGGCACTGCTGGATCGTCGCGGCGGGAACGCCGCGCTGCTGATAGAATTGGTCGATGCCCCAGCCCTTGGCGAGCGCGGTGAAACGCTGCGCGGGCGGCAGCTTCATCGCTTCCTCGATCCCCGGCTGCGGCTTCGACGCGCCGGCGATGAACGCTTCATGCTCCAGGAATGTCGCGTCGGCGAGCGGGAAGAAGCGGTCGGGGCCGGTGCATTTGACGATCGCCCCGGCGATCGCGTCGACCGGGTGGAGCATGAACGGCGTCAGCTTGTATGACACACGGCCGGTGTCGACGAAGTCGCGCTTCAGCTCTTCGTGCGAATCCTTGGTGAACTGTGCGCAGTGCCCGCAGGTGAAGGCGCCGAACTCTTCCAGTTTGATCGGTGCGTCGGGATTGCCCATCACCAGGCCGTCGCCGTCGACGCGCACGACCTGCGACCAGCTTTTGCCGGCAGGGGGCGCGACCTTCGCCACCACGTCCTGCTCTTTGGCGGGATCGGTGGTGCCGCCGCCGCAACCGGCGAGCGCCAGCGCGCCGAGCGAAGACAGAAGGGCGATACGAAGCGATGCTTTCATTTTCATTTTTCTCCACGAGGTCGGGAATATAGGGCTTTTACGAGCCCTTGAGCGCGAGGTCGAGTTTCGATTTGAGCGCGGGCCAGGCGGTAACCCCGGCGTTGCGGCCGTTGACGAAAAAGCTGGGGGTTCCCTCGACCCGGTCGGCGGCCCGCCCGATGTTGGTCATCCCGGTGAGTTCGGCCTGCGCGACTTCGCTGTCGAGCGCGGCGTCGATCTGTGCCGCGGTATAGCCGCGCGCGCGCATCAGCGCGGCCAGCCCCGTGTCGGCGGCAATCTTGCGCGCGCGCTCAGCCGTCGTGCCCTCGAACCAGCCCGTCTTTTGGGCCTCGGTCGCTTTCTGCGTCCGGGCGATGAAGGTGGGAAAGGCGGCAAAGATCGCGCGATGATTGCCGACGAACGCCCGCGCGCCGCCGCAACGCGCCAGCAGGGCGGCGGTCATGTCGACGGGATCGCGGACCAGATTGCGATATTCAAACAGCACGAGCCCGCGGTCGATATAGCCGGTCTTGAGCGGCGCCGAACCCGCCTTGGCAAAGTCGGCGCAGACGTGGCAGGTGTAGCTGAAATATTCGACCAGCCGAACCTTGGCGTCGGGCTTGCCAACAAGCACGGCGCCGATCGGGCTGGTCGAAACGGTCTGCGACCATAGCGCGGGCTTGGCGGGCGCCGCCGCAATCAGGCTGAGCGACGCGCCCGAAAGCGCCAGCATCGCGGTACGGCGATCGAGCAGCGGATCATCAAAAGACATCGTCGGGCGCCTATCCTAACTGATACGGGGCAGCTTCGGCGCCGCCGCCAGCCCTGCCGCCATGCGTTCGAGCACGGTGCGCAGTTCCGGGTCGCCGATGTCGCGCAGGCTGTCCCCCAGTTCGGCGGGTACGGGTTTGAGCATTGCCGGTGGCTGAACGGGCGCGGCGGGGGTCACCTGGCCGTGCGTCATGCGCACGGTGGCGATCGCGGCATAGCCGAAGAAACGGTTGACCGCGGCAACGATGTCGGGGGCAACATGCTGGAGCATCGGGGCATGGGCGCCGCTGATCGTCAGGTGCAGCGTCCCGCCCGCCTTTTGCCCTGCCGGAAAGCGGATCATCGCGGGCTGGGTCACGTCGGCGAGCCGGTCGCCGACGATCTCGCGCCATCGGCTGACCACCGACGACTGGATGAAGCCGAATTTGCGAAAGGCGGTGCGGCCGATTTCGGGAACGAGGTCTGAGATGGAGCGCGCCTCGCCGCCGCGTGGCCGTTCATAGGGGCGCGCGGCGGGCTTGGCGGCCCTGGCCTTGCCCTTTGCCTTGGCCGTCTTGGCCGGGCTGTCTTTTTCCGCGTCTTTCGCCATCGTGGGTGCCATGCCATAGGCGGGGGGTGAGCGTCCAGACTTCCCATGCCCCGGCCAGCCCCGCTGACGACGTTGCCCGCGGCTTTGCGGATCGGCTGCTCGGATGGTACGACCGCGCGGCGCGCGTGCTGCCGTGGCGGATCGCGCCGGGCAGCGACGAGCGCCCCGATCCCTATCGAATATGGCTTGCCGAAGTCATGCTGCAACAGACGACGGTGGCCGCGGTCGCTGGCTATTTCGCGCGCTTTACCATGCGCTGGCCGACGGTGGCCGATCTTGCCGCGGCCGACGATGCCGACGTCATGGCGGCGTGGGCGGGGCTGGGCTATTATGCCCGTGCGCGCAACCTGCTGGCCTGCGCGCGCGCGGTTGTTGCCGATCATGGCGGACGGTTCCCCGACAGTGAAGCGGCACTCGGCGCGCTGCCGGGGATCGGCGATTATACCGCGGCGTCGGTCGCGGCGATCGCCTTCGGACGCCCGGCGGTCGTCGTCGACGCCAATATCGAGCGCGTGGTCGCGCGCCACCGCCTGATCGAAACCCCGCTGCCGCTGGCGAAGCGCGAGATTCGCGCGGCGCTGGCGCCGCTGGTGCCCGACAACCGGCCGGGCGATTTTGCGCAGGCGCTGATGGATCTGGGCGCGACCGTCTGCACGCCGCGCGCGCCAGCCTGCGCGGTCTGCCCGGTGATGGCCGACTGCCGCGCGCGCGGCCGTGCTGACATCGAGCGCCTGCCGGTAAAGCCGCCCAAAAAGGCGAAGCCGCATCGCCACGGCCTTGCGCACTGGATCGAACAAGACGCGGCGATCTGGCTCGTCCGCCGTCCGGACAAGGGGATGCTCGGCGGGATGCGCGCTTTGCCGGGCGGCGAATGGGGCGACACGCCGCCGACCGAATCGGGGATTGCGCGCGTCGACCATGGTTTCACCCATTTCGACCTGACGCTGACGCTGGTGCGCCGCGCGGCCCCCGCCGAAACCGCCGGTGCCGCAGCGGAAGGCGTCTGGTGGCCGCTCTCGGACCTTGACGCCGCCGGGCTGCCGACGCTCTATCGCAAGCTGGTCGACAAGATGATGGTGGAGAGAGACGCATGAACATGATGGTTTCGCGCCGCGCGGTGATGGGCGGCATGGCACTGGGCGGCGCCGCGGCGCTGTTGCCCCGTGCCGCGCTGGCGTGGAAAGTCGACGGTGCGGGCCTGTATCCCGCGACCAACGCCTTCATCAAAGGCTTTGTCGACCGTCGCGAACTCGCCGGCACGCTCGCCGCGATCGGCAAGGGGCAGGATGCGCCCATCTTCCTGGGCGCGGGGGTTCAGTCGAACGATAAGGCGACGCCCGTCGGCCCCGATACATTGTGGCGCCTCTATTCGATGACCAAGCCCGTCACCGGCATCGCCGCGATGCTGCTGATCGAGGACGGCAAGATGAAGCTCGACCAGCCGATCGCCGATTTCTTGCCCGCCTTTGCGAACATGAAGGTCCAGAATACACCCGACGGATCGATCACCGACGTGCGGCCCGCCAGAGGACCGATTACGGTGCGGCACCTGCTCACCCACACCGCGGGGCTGGGTTACAACATCATCCAGAAGGGGCCGATCAAAAAGGCCTATGACGACGCGGGAATCGTCGGCGGGCAGGCCAGCCGCCTGCCGATTCCGGGCTTCGCGCCCGTGACCCCGGCGCCCAGCCTGGCGGCGATGGCGGACCGGCTAGCGGCCTTGCCGCTGGTTTATGAACCCGGCACGAAATGGAGCTATTCGATCAGCCTCGATCTGCTGGGCCGCTTGATCGAAGTGGTGTCGGGACAGTCGTTCGACGCCTTTTTGAAGGCGCGCTTGTTCGACCCGCTCGGCATGACGAGCACCAGTTTCATGGTCGCGGCCAAGGATGTCGGGCGCTTCACCAGCAATTATGCGCCGTTCGGTGGGGCGCTCATTCCCTTCGATCCCGCGACGAGCTCGATCTATCTCGATCCGCCGCCTTATCCGTTCGGCGGCGGCGGGCTGGTGTCGAGCGCGCGCGATTATGACCGCTTCCTCGCAATGCTGCTGGGGGAAGGCGAAACCGGCGGTGTGCGCGTGATGAAGGCAGAGACCGCGCGGCTGGCGATGTCGAACCTGATCGCCGACAGCGTCGATCGCAAAGGCACTTTCATCGACGGGCAGGGTTTTGGCGCCGGGGGGCGCGTGTCGCTGCCGACCTCGCCGGGGGGCGAGGGGGTTTTCGGCTGGGCGGGTGCCGCCGGCACGATCGGTTTCGTCCATCGCAAGCTCGGCTATCGTGCGGCGGGTTATACGCAGATCATGCCGCCCGATGCCGTCTCCTTCCAGGGCAAGTTCGGCGAGACGTTTTTCCAGGACGTGGCGGGCTGATGCCCTTGCCGCTTGGTTTTACCGGGGCGTGGCTCGACCGCGCCGATCAGCTTCGCACCAATGCGGCGGCGTTTGCGGCGGCCATCACCGACCCGCGGGCACGCTGCCTGCGGCTTGACGGCATCGACTTCGTCCCGGGCGAAGGCGGCGGCCTGTCCTGGGAAGCGATCGACCCGGCCGACGACCGGGCGCTGATGCTGCTCGGCATCGACGACAGCGGCGCCCCGCATTTCGTCCGCGAAGCGCCCGCGGGCGTGCAGGTCGATGCGCGGTCGCGGACCGTCATGCGTCTGCTCCCGCTGTTGTCGGGCGCCGATGCGGCGCTTTATGGCGGCGCGCGCAGCCTTGTCGACTGGCATGCGCGCCATCGTTTCTGCGCGGTGTGCGGATCGCCGACTGCGCTGTTCCGTGGCGGCTGGGGGCGACGCTGCGATGCCTGTCATGCGGAGCATTTTCCGCGCGTCGACCCGGTGGTCATCATGCTCGCCGAGTTCGAGGATCGGGTTCTCGTCGGGCGACAGGGCGGTTTTCCGCCGGGATTCTTTTCGGCGCTCGCAGGGTTCGTTGAACCCGGCGAATCGCTGGAGGAAGCGGTCGCGCGTGAATTATGGGAGGAAGCGGGCATCCGCGTATCGGACGTCAGCTATGTGGCGAGCCAGCCCTGGCCCTTTCCCTCGTCGCTGATGATCGGGTGCCGCGCGGTCGCGCATGATGCCGCGCTGACGCTCGACACGACCGAGATCGAGGCGGCGATGTGGGTCGACAGGGCCGATGTGCGCGCCGCGCTCGGTGGCGACATCGGCGCACCGTTCATGGCACCGCCGCCGCTGGCGATCGCGCGCTACCTGCTCGAAGATTGGGCGGAAATTTAGGGGAGCGGCTTGGTGTCGGCTTTGGGGTGGGGATCGGGCGTTTAAGTCCTCCCCATCGCAAGTCGATGGGGAGGATATTATGTCCGCAAATGATCGTTTTCTGCCATCGCGTTGCGAACTGCGCCAAACGACGCAAATGGGGTGGCAAGCGGCTGCTAGAGGCGGCTGCTCCAAGAGCGACTTAGCCTCGTTCCAGCGAAATAGCCTCCGGTAGCTCTGGGGCCGGCCACAGAGCGCCATAGCTAATCGTATTCATCAGAGCGATCTGGTCTTGGTCGAAATGGAACGAGTAGTAAGCGTGGACCGTGACGAACGGATTGCACTCATTCTCGGGCGTCGCTTCAATTCCTCGCGCGCGCGCGATCACCAGGTCGCCCACTGGCGTGGCTTCCAGCAGTTGGACCGGTTGCGGAGCGGGCCACCGAAAACTGGCCCGTCGCATGCTCTCGGTCGAGCGCTCGATTTCGTCGAACGACCCCGCTTGACCGATCTTCTCAAAAAACCTTTCGACTAGTCTCAAACGTTTTTCTTGCGCCTGCCTATCAAATACAGGGTCGGGGCGAGGCGATGATATCTGACAAGACAGTGCCGTTCCCGGCATAAACGTGGCGCACGCCACCGCTGTGATTGCCTTTCGCCTGCCGATCATCGGTCGCTCCCCCAAACATATAGTGGAGGATACATACAAAACCGATGTCCGCAATCGGTCGCTTTCAGACCTTCGGCATCCCGGCCTTCATCCGGGTTCCACGGCGGCGCTGAAGTCGTGGACCCCGGGTCAAGGCTAACGAGCCACGCGTCTCGTCAGCGGGTGACGAGGAAAGAGAGCGCAGCTTCTGGCCGAAACCGGACGTGCCCGGCGTTAGGCCGCCATCGCGAAGGGCTGGATTTCCCCGGCCAGATATTGCGCACGCGCTTTCGATCGGCTCAATTTGCCCGAGCTGGTGCGCGGCAGCGTGCGCGGCGGGATCAGTTCGATCAGGCAGTTCATGCCGGTGATCGCGCGGACGCGGTCGCGGATCGTCTCGCGCAGCGCCAGCCGTTCGGCCTCGTCGCTGGTGCGGCACTGGACCAGGACCGCCGGGGTTTCCTCGCCGCCGGGCGCGGTGATCGCAAAGGCGGCGATGTCGCCCGATTTGAAGCCCGGCAATTGTTCGACCGCCCACTCGATATCCTGCGGCCAGTGATTCTTGCCGTTGATGATGATCATGTCCTTGGCGCGGCCGACGATATAGATGTAACCGTCTGATAAATATCCCATATCTCCGGTGTCGAGCCAGCCGTCGACCAGGCAGGCGGCGGTCGATTCGGGGTCGCGGTAATAGCCGGTCATCAGCGACGGACCCGTGCACCACACCTTGCCGACGGTCTGGTCGGGAAGCGCGTGGCCCGCTTCGTCGCGGACCTCGATCACCATGTCGCGCGCCGCGCGGCCGCAGTTGACGATGGCGCGGTAACGCGTCGGGCGGCCCGCATCATTTGCCGCGCCTGACAGTTCGGTTTCCTCGACCAGTTCGACGACAATGCCTTCGCCCGGCGGCATGATGCTGACCGCGAGCGTCGCTTCGGCCAGGCCATAGCTCGGCAGGAAGGCGCTGGCCTTGAACCCCGCATCGGCAAAGGCGTCGACAAAGCTTTGCATCACGTCGGGGCGGATCATGTCGGCGCCATTGCCCGCCACGCGCCAGCGCGACAGGTCGAAACGGTCGGCGACATGCGTCTGGCTCGACACCCGGCGCGCGCAGATGTCGTAACCAAAGGTCGGCGAATAGCTGAGCGTCGTGCCCTCGTTGCGGCTGATCAGGTCGAGCCACGCGAGCGGACGGCGGGCGAAATCCTCGGTCTTCAGATAATCGACCGACACCTGATTGGCGACTGGCGACAGCAGGCAACCGACGAGCCCCATGTCGTGATACCAGGGCAGCCACGAGATGCAGCGATCGCTGTCGCGCACTTCCATGCCGTGGCTGTGCGCCGCCAGATTGTTGAGCAACGCGGCGTGGGTGACCGCGACGCCGTGCGGGAAACGCGTCGATCCGCTGCTATACTGAAGATAGCAGGTCTCGTCCGACTTCTGTTCGGGAAGCGCGGCGACGGGGGCAGCATTGTGTTCAAACGCGCTCCAGTCGACGGGCGTTACACCTTCCTTTTCGGCGGCCTCGATCGCCATCGCGGCGATTTCGGGCGGGAAGAACAGCATCGTCGGGTCGCAGCTGGTGAGCTGGACGACAAGCTGGCCGACATAGGAGTCGCGTCCGCCAAAGCTGGTCGGCAACGGCAGCGGCACCGGCCACGCGCCGGCATAGATGGTGCCGAAAAACAGCGCGGCAAATTCGGGGCCGGTTTCGGCGATCAGCGCGATCCGGTCGCCGGGCTTCACGCCGGCGGCGATCAGGCGATACGCGGCCTGGAGGGCGTCGGCCTTCAGTTCGCTATACGGATAAGGGCGCACCAGCTTTCCGCGCGGGTCGTGGAAATTGAGCCCGCGCGTGCCTTGCGCGGCATAGTCGAGCGCTTCGCCCACGGTGGCGAAATCGGAAAAGCGGCGCGGTAGCGCACAGAGCGTCGGGGTCGACGCCAGCGCGTCGACCTGCGTTTCGATGATCTGGGTCATAGGGGGTGCGACATCCCGTGAAACGGGCCGCGCGGCAACAAGCATGTCATCTTTTGAAGCCATAACGATGTGCGCGCGCCCTGTGTTGTTAGAACAATCGCCCATTTCCGGGCTTGATGGCCCGATATGGCGGTGTTGATCGTTCTCAATCAGGCCCGACTGTGGCACAAACATGGCATATGCCCAAGCCTCGCGCTCCCTTCGACCGATCGAAAAGGCCGCTTGGCGCGGCGAAACTGGATGAGCTGGCGCTGGCCTATGTGGCGCGATTCGCGACCAGCCGGGCCAAGCTGACGCGATACCTGTCCCGAAAAGTCCGCGAATCCGAATGGATAGACGAAGGTGACGCCATGACGGCGTGCGAGGCGGTCGCCGACCGGATGGAGCAATTACGCTATCTCGACGACCGCCAATATGCCGCGATGCGCGCGGGGGCGATGACGCGGCGCGGGCTGGGCGTGCGGCGCGTGAAGGCCCAGCTTTACGTCGACGGAATTGCCGAAGAGGACAGCGGCGACGCGATCGAGGCGGCGGAGGGCGCCGCGCTCGCGGCCGCTGTCGGCTTTGCACGGCGGCGGCGGTTCGGGCCGTTCGCGGTCCGCGCCAGCGACGATCCGAAGGCGCGCGAGCGGCAAATCGCCGCCTTTTTGCGGGCCGGGCATAGCATGGCGATCGCGCGTCGCATCCTCGCCGTCCCGCCGGGGGACGCGGCGGCGCTGGCGGCGCTGGACGACGAAGCGGCGCTCGATTAGGTCCGGCAAATTCACGGGATAAGGATTTGCCGATGCGCGCCATTTGTACCGCCCTTGCGTTGGCGCTCGCCCTGCCGATGGCGGCGTGCAGCAGCGACGCCAGCAATACCAGCAACGCCGGCGAGGATGCGGGCGTCGCGACCATCCCGGTGACGATCACGATGGCGGGCAAGGCACATGCTTTCAACGTCGAAGTCGCCCGCACCGATGCGGAACAGGATCGCGGCCTGATGTTCCGAACCAGCCTGCCCGCCGATGGCGGGATGCTCTTTCCGTTCCAAAAGCCTCGGATCGGCAGCTTCTGGATGAAAAATACGCTGATCCCGCTCGACATGATCTTCATTCGTGCCGACGGCAGCATCGACCGGATCGCCGAAAACACGATCCCCGAATCGCTGGAGCCGGTGGTCAGCGGCGGCGAGGTCAGCGCGGTGCTCGAACTGGCGGGCGGCACCGCGGCGCGGCTCGGCATCGACGAGAGTGCGAAGGTGACGTGGAAAGATACGAAATAGCGGTGTGCGGCGCGGTTTGACGCTTGCAGACCGCGCGCGCTTGCCTGTAAACGCCACGCCATGAGCATCTTGGGCAAGATTTTCACCTGGTGGGACGGCGCGACCGTCGGCACGTTGCTGAACAGCTGGAGCACCGGCGAGAAGGTGGGCGAGGACAGCCTCGGCAACCGCTATTTCCGGGCGAAAAAGGGCAGCCGCCGCTGGGTGATCTACAATGGATCGAACGACGCGAGCCGGGTGCCGCCCGAATGGCATGGCTGGTTGCACGGCACGCTCGACGAACTGCCGACCGACGTGCTGCCCGCGCCGCGCGCGTGGGAGAAGGAGCCGACGGCAAACCTGACCGGCAGCACGGGCGCCTATCGCCCCGCCGGTGCGCTCGAACGCGGCGGCCACCGCGCCGCGGCGACCGGCGATTATGAGGCCTGGCGGCCCGGCGCCGAGTGAGTGCTGCGGTGCCCAGGCTGACCGCGACCGCCACGCTGGCGATATGCGCCGCCGTGTCGCTCGGCGCCTGCGACCGCACCCCGACGGCAAAGACCGGCGGTAGCGACAAGGCGCCGCAGATCGCCAAGTCCGAACGCGTGCCGCAGGAAGTCGGCGGGATCGAGGGCGCGACCCCGATGGCCGATCGCGTCGCCGTCGTCGGCCTGCTGAACAAACGCAACGGCCTGGTCCGCGAACTCGAAATGAAGCCCGGCGATGTGGCGCGGGTCGGCCGCGCGATCGTCCGACTGCGCGCGTGCGAACAAACGGCGCCATGGGAAGATCCGCCGGAGACAGGCGCGTTCGTCCAGTTGACGGTGCAGGATCAGCGCGACAACGCATGGCGCCGCGTCTTTTCGGGTTGGATTTTTCGCGAGCGGCCCGACCGCAACGTGATCCAGCACCCGATTTATGACGTCTTCGTCAAAAGCTGTGCGATGACATATCCGGGCGGCGAACCCGTCGCGCGTTCGGCGCCGAAATCGGGCGCGGCCGCGGCGCCGAAAGCGTCGAGCGCATCCCAGTCGCCTGCCGCGAACGGCGGTGAGGGCACCGCGCCGCCCGTCGCGCCGCCGCCCGTTCTGGCGCCGGCGCCCAAGGCCGCGCCGCCGTCGCCCCCTGCCAACACCGAATAGAGCCGCGCGAGATAGTCAGCCTGGCGGATTTCGATCGCGCCGAGGCTGGCGAGGTGCGGGGTGATGAACTGGCAGTCGAGCAGTTTCCAGCCACCGACCATCAGCCGGGCGACAAGGTGCGCAAGCGCGACCTTGGATGCGTCGCGCGCCCGGCTGACCATCGATTCGCCGAAAAAGGCGCGCCCCAGCGTGACGCCATAGAGGCCGCCGACCAGCGCGCCATCCTGCCAGCATTCGACGCTGTGCGCGTGGCCGAGCTGGAACAATCGGTCGTAGCTCGCCTTGATCACCGGGTTGATCCACGTCGTCGGCCGGTCGTCGGCGGGCGCGGCACAGAGTGCGACCATATCGGCAAAGGCGCTGTCGGTCGTGACCCGGAAGCGGTCCGACACGATGATTTTCTTCAGGCTGTGCGACAGGTGAAAGCCGTCGAGCGGCAGGATCGCGCGCAGCCGCGGTTCAACCCAATGGACCGACGGGTCGTCCGCCCCGTCGGCCATCGGGAAAATACCCTGCGCATAGGCGCTGAGCAGCAGCGCAGGGTCGATGGGTTCAAAATGCTTCAGGACGCGGGCTTCACGAATTTGAGCGTCATGCGGTCCGATTCGCCGATCGCGACATATTTGGCGCGATCCTTGTCGCCTTCGGTCAGGCTGGGCGGCAGCGTCCATACGCCCTTTTCATAATCCTTCGTGTCCTTGGGATTGGCGTTGATTTCGCTTTCCCCCGCCAGCTTGAAGCCCGCGGCTTCGGCAAAGGCGACGATCGAGCTTGTCTTCATATAGCCCGATTTTTCTTCCTTCGCGCTGTCGTCGCTTTCGTTCAGCCTGTGTTCGACGACGCCGAGCGTGCCGCCGGGCTTGAGCATCGCGAAAATCTGTTTGAAGGCGTCCGCGGTCTTGTCGGCGCCGCCAAAGCGCCAATTGTGGACGTTGCGAAAGGTCAGGACGACATCGGCGCTGCCATCGGGGACTTTGGGATTGGTGCCGGCATGGGGAAACTCGGCGAGTTTCAGCGCACCATAGAGCCCGGCATTTTCGGCCTGCTTCGCCTTGACGCGGTTGAGTCCCCGTTCCCAGGGCGCCGCGACATAAAGCGTGCCGCCGCCCGACTTCGCCAGCGGGGCCAGGATTTCGGTATACCAGCCGCCGCCAGGCCACAGCTCGACGACCGTATCGCCAGGTTTGACGCCGAAAAAGGCGAGCGTTTCGGCGGGGTGGCGATAGGGGTCGCGCGCGACGTTGGCGGGGGTCCGGGTGGGGGCGGCGACGGCGGCTGCAATCGCATCAGCGCCTTTGTGGGCGGCATGGGCATCATGCTGCATCGCGGCAGCGGGCAGGGCGATCAGGGCGGCGGCACTTGCAACCGATAACAGGACACGCATATGGGCAACCTCTCTTTTGGGGAACTCTCCCCTGTTTGCGAAGGTGCGCGCGTCAATGCAAGGGTCGATGCTGTCGGTGGCGATTGCGGCTGCGGCGCTGTTTGGCGTCGCCGAGGTCGCCAACTGGCGCCGCAATAACCGGCACGACGTCGAAGAGGTCGGTTTCATGCCATGGCGAGGCATCGCGCTGGCGTCCGCAGGCGTTGCCCTGTTCGCGGCGGCTTTCTGGCTGAGCGGGCGTTAAAAGCCTCTTGCGAAAAAAAGCGGTGCGCTCCCGCCTTCGCGGGGACACACGGTCCTTTTGAGCGGTTTGTCTATTCCGGAACTTACAGGCACGCCTCCAGATACGGCTGATCGAAGCCATATTGGCGGGCTTTTTCCAGCGTATAGGGGCGCAGGCCCATGGCGCGATATTCGCCGACGATCTTGCCGTCCTTGTCCTCGTCGAGATATTCAAACTTGAACAATTCCTGGGTGACGATGACGTCGCCTTCCATCCCGATCACTTCGGTGACGTTGGTGACGCGGCGCGAACCGTCGCGCAGGCGCTTGATCTGGACGATCAGGTCGACCGAATCGGCGATCTGTTTCGAGATCGCTTCCTTCGGAATCTTGATGTCGCCCATCAGCACCATATTTTCCATACGGCCAAGGCATTCGCGGGGCGAGTTGCTGTGCAGCGTACACATCGACCCATCGTGACCCGTGTTCATCGCGGCGAGCAGGTCGAAACATTCGGCGCCGCGAACCTCGCCCATGATGATGCGGTCGGGGCGCATACGCAGCGCGTTCTTGACGAGGTCGCCCATGTGGATGGCGCCATTGCCCTCGAGGTTTGCAGGGCGCGTTTCGAGCGGCAGCCAGTGCGGTTGTTGCAGGCGAAGTTCGGCGGCGTCCTCGATCGTCAGCACGCGCTCGCCGGGATCGATCATCTTCGACAAAGCGTTGAGCATGGTGGTTTTACCCGAACCCGTGCCGCCCGAAATGACGATGTTGAAACGGCTGGCGCCCGCGATTTTCAGCGCGGTGCACATCTTCTGGCTCATCGCGCCCCATTGGCACAACATGTCGAGCGTGATCGGCTTGGCCGAGAATTTACGAATCGAGATCGCGGTGCCGCGCAAGCTTAGCGGCGGCACGATCACGTTGACGCGGCTGCCGTCCTTGAGGCGCGCGTCGGCGAGCGGCGTGGTCTGGTCGACGCGGCGGCCGACCATGTTGCAGATGCGCTGTGCGATCTGGAACAGATGCTGTTCGTCGCGGAACTGGATCGGCGCGATGACCAGCTGGCCCTTCTTTTCGATGTAGGTCTGGTATGGGCCGTTGACCATGATGTCGCTGATGTCGGGATCGGACAGCAATTCTTCGAGCGGACCGAAACCGAGCAATTCGTCGACGAGCACCTTTTCGAGCGCGAACTGTTCGCGGCGGTTGAGCGTGATGCGCAGCTCCGCGAGCACTTCGAGGATGATCGGGCGAAATTCCTCGGTCAGCTCGTCCTTGCTCAGCGTCGCGGCCGCCTCGGGATCGACGCGTTCGAGCAGGCGCGGCAGCACCTGTTCCTTGATCTTGTGGACGCTGGCTTCAAAACCTTGCGCCTTTTCAGGCTCCATCGCCTCGGCGGTCGATCGCTGGTTCAGCCGCTCCATCGCCTCTTCTTCGGGCGACAGGTTCGACGGCATCTGCGGGATGTCGACGGGCGGGGGGGTGTCGATGGCAGGGAATTGCGCGCCGCCGGGCACGCCGGGGCCACCCTGCATCGGCTTCGCTACGCCAAAGGCGGGGCGGCCAGCGGTTCCGGGTCGGCGTCCGAATGCACTCATTCGCTTTGTCCTGCTTTCCTGTCCTGTCGGAAGTGTCACAGCCGTGGCTGACGAACCCCCATCCAAAAGGGTGAATAAGCCGGAAACTTTGACATTATCCTAATGCGCGGCGGCGATTGTGAAGCGGGCACAAAAAAGCCCGCATCCAAAGGGGATGCGGGCTTTTTGATCCGATGCGAACGCGCGGGAGCAATCAGCTTGCGATATGTTCCGCCAGCACGGTCAGGCCGGCTTCGTTAACCTCGGCAAAGCCACCTTCGACTTCGATCACTTCGGGTTCGGCACCTGCGGTCGTGTAAATGGTCAGCGGTCCGTTGCGGAGCGTCGCCATGAACGGCGCATGGCCTTCGAGCACCGAGAAATCGCCCTCGGTCCCCGGCACGGTGACCATATGGACGTCGGCAGTCCGCTCGAGGCGGGCGGGGGTGACGAGTTCAAACTTCAGAGCCATGATATGTCCTCAACCCCCTCCCACATCGGGAGGGGCGTAGGTTTGTTACGCGTCTTCGGCGAGCTTCGCGGCCTTGGCGATAGCTTCGTCGATGCCGCCGACCATGTAAAAGGCCGCTTCGGGCAGATGGTCATATTCGCCATCGACGACGGCCTTGAACGACTTCACCGTGTCTTCGATCGCCACGAACTTGCCGGGGATGTTGGTGAAGACTTCGGCGACGTGGAACGGTTGGCTGAGGAAGCGCTGGATCTTGCGCGCGCGGGCGACGACCAGCTTATCTTCTTCCGAAAGCTCGTCCATGCCGAGAATCGCGATGATGTCCTGAAGCGACTTAT
>NZ_MIAM01000061.1 GCF_001830555.1 Sphingopyxis sp. RIFCSPHIGHO2_12_FULL_65_19
GACGACGACAAGAATGACGCCTGGCTGACGCAGGTCCGCTTCACCGGCCCGCTGCCGCAGAATGTCGACGCAACGCTCGTCCTGCCCGCCGATGTCACCGACCAGAGCGGTCGGCGCCTACAGAACCAGTCGAACTTCCCGCTGAAATTTCACATCGACCGCGCCCCGCCGTTGGTCAAATTCGCCGCCGAATTCGGCATATTGGAAGCCGGCGAAGGCGGCGTTCTGCCCGTGACCGTGCGCGGCGTCGAAAGCAGTCTCGTCCGGTCGAACCTCAAAATGCCCGCGACCGCGCTCAAGGTCGGCGACGACGATGCCGCCATCGCGCGCTGGCTGAAACGCGTCGAGGACGCCGACGACAGCGACTATCGCGAGGAAAAGAACGCCGCGGGCAAGGACGTCACGGTCAACTACACCGGCACCAAATCGGTGTTCGACGGTGCGCCATCGGGCGGCGATCGCCGCGACATGGAGCTGGCGCTGCCCGCCGGGGGCAAAGCGTTCGAGGTCGTCGGCATCCCCCTGTCCGAAAAAGGCTTTCACGTCGTCGAGATTGCGAGTCCCGAACTCGGCGCCGCGCTGCTCGGCCGCAAGGCGACGCGTTATGTCGCGACCGCGGCGCTTGTCACCAATATGGCGGTGCATTTCAAATGGGGTCGCGAGGGCTCGCTCGCCTGGGTGACGTCACTCAATACGGGCCTGCCCGTCGCGGGGGCCGAGATCCGCGTCACCGACAGCTGCACCGGCCGCCTGCTCGCGCGCGGGAATGCCGACAAGGCGGGCCGCCTTGCCTTCGCCGGCGGATTGCCGCAGCCCGAAACCTATTCGAGCTGCGAAGAAAAGCCCGACGTCGCGAACAGCGAAGGCCATAGCCTGATGGTCAGCGCGCGCTCGGGCGATGATTTCAGCTTCACGCTCACCGACTGGGGCAATGGCATCCGCCCCTATGACTTCGACCTCCCCTATGGCTGGTCGGAACGCAGCGATATCCTCCACACCATCTTCGACCGCGCGCTCGTGAAGGCGGGCGAGACGGTGCATATGAAGCATCTGCTCCGCCGCCCGGTCGGCCTCGGCTTCCGCACCCCCGAACCGCTTGCGGGCAAGCTCCGCCTCGTCCACCGCGGCTCGGACACCGAATTTGAAATGCCCTTCAGCATCGCAGCGAACGGCGGCGGAGAGAGCGTCTGGAATGTCCCCGCCTCGGCGCCGATGGGCGATTATGAACTCGTTTTTGTCACCAAGGACAAGGACGGCGAGGACAAGACGATCTGGTCGAACCAGTCGGTCAAGGTCGACGAATATCGCCTGCCGACGATGAAGGCGACGATCACCGGCCCGAAAACCGCGCTCGTGCGCCCCGCCGCAGTGCCGCTGAACCTGTTCGTCGGCTATCTATCGGGCGGCCCCGCGCCGAATATCCCGGTCGAACTGCGCACCAATTTCCGCTCATCCTGGTCGCCGCCCGAGGATTATAGGGATTGGGATTTCGACGGCCAGCCGGTGAAGGAGGGTGTCGTCCAGCTTGACGACAGCGGCGACACCCCCTCGGCCGAGCTGCCGCTGGCGCGATCGGTGCCGCTGAAACTCGACGCCAATGGCGGCGCGACGACAAGCGTGACGGTCGACCAGCCGATTACCGAACCGACGCTGATGGCCGCCGAAATGGATTATGAGGATGCGAATGGCGAGACACTGACGTCGAGCCGCCGCATCACCCTCTACCCCTCCGCCGTCCGCCTTGGGCTCAAGACCGACGGCTGGCTGATGCGCGACAATGATCTGCGCCTCAATTTCATCGCGCTCGACTTGGACGGCAAGCCGATCAGCGGTCAGCGCGTGTCGGTCGCGCTCTATAACCGCGAGATCATCACCGCGCGGCGCCGCCTGATCGGCGGCTTCTACGCCTATGACAACCAGATGCGCACGACGCGGCTCGATGCGACCTGCTCGGCGACAACCGACAGGCTGGGCCGCGCGAGCTGCGCGATGGCGCCCGGCATCTCGGGCGAAGTCACGGTCGTCGCGACGACGCAGGATGCCGACGGCAACGAAGCGCGCGCGGTGCGCTCGGTGTGGCTCGCGGGTGACGACGACTGGTGGTTCGGCGGCGACAATGGCGACCGCATGGATGTGATCGCCGAAAAACCGCGCTATGCGGCGGGCGACACCGCGAATTTCCAGGTTCGTATGCCCTTCCGCGAAGCGACCGCGCTCGTCACCGTCGAGCGCGAGGGGGTGCTCTCCAGCTTCGTCGTGCCGCTCAAGGGCACCAACCCCGTCGTCAAGGTCAAGCTCCCTGCGACCTACGCCCCCGACGTCTATGTCTCGGTGATGGCGGTACGCGGCCGCGTGACGGGCGAAGAAAGCTGGTTCCGCAAGATGAAACGCGCGGTCGGTTTCAAGATCGAAAATAGCGAAGGCGCCCCGCCGACCGCCTTGGTCGACCTCGCCAAGCCCAGCTACCGGATGGGCATCGCGCGCATCAAGGTCGGCTGGGAAGGCCATCAGCTCGGCGTCAAGGTCAAGGCCGACAAGGCGAAATATGCGGTCCGCGAAACCGCGAAGGTCGGCATCGAGGTCAAGACCCCCGATGGCAAGGCGCCGAAAAACGCCGATGTCGCTTTCGCCGCGGTCGACGAAGCCTTGCTCCAGCTCGCGCCCAACGAAAGCTGGGAGGTGCTGAACGCGATGATGGGCGAACGCACGCTCGACGTGCTCACTTCGACCGCGCAGATGCAGGTGGTGGGGAAGCGCCACTATGGCCGCAAGGCATTGGAACCCGGCGGCGGCGGCGGCGGCGACCTGTCGGGGCTGACGCGCGAGGATTTCCGCCCCGTCCTCTTGTGGAAGGGCAATGTGCCACTCGATGCCAAGGGCCGCGCCACCATCGACGTCCCGCTCAGCGACAATCTCTCGGGCTTCCGCCTCGTCGCGATCGCCACCGATGGCTCGCAATATTTCGGCACCGGCGAAACGAGCGTGCGCACCGTGCAGGATCTCGGCGTCTTTGCCGGGATGCCCGAACTCGTCCGCACCGGCGACACCTATGACGCACGCTTCACGCTGCGCAACGGCACCGACCAGCCGATGGAGGTCACCGCGACCCCGACGCTGTCGCCCGCCGTCGCGACCGCGCCGCCGCTCACCGTCACCATCCCCGCGGGCGGCGCCGTGCCGATCAGCTGGTCGATGACCGCCCCCGAAACCACCGGCCCGATTGCATGGACCGTCGATGCCGTCGCCAAGGGGGGCAAGGCCCGCGACCGGCTCGTCTTTGAACAGGTCGTCGAACCCGCGGTCCCGGTCGAGACCTGGGCGGCCAGCCTGTTCCGCGTCGGACCGGCAACAACGCTGCCGATCGCGATCCCGGCGGGCGCGCTGCCCGGCGGCTATGTTGATATTGCGCTCGCGGGCACGCTTGCGCCGCCGCTCACCGGCGTTCGCGACTATATGGCCGCCTATCCCTACAGCTGCTTTGAACAGCAGACGTCGCGCGCCATCGCGCTCGGCGATGTCGGGCGGTGGCAGGCGCTCGCGGGCGCGATGCCGACCTATCTCGATGACGACGGGCTGCTCCGCTATTGGCCGAGCGAAAGCATGACGGGGTCGATTGAACTCACCGCCTATGTCCTGAACGTGACCGCGGCGAACGGCTTCGCGATCCCCGAGGCGTCCAAGGCAAAGATGGTCAAGGCGTTGCAAGCGGTCGTCGAAGGGCGGCTGACCCGCCGCGGCTATGGCCCGTGGGATATCCGGCCCGTGCGCATCGCCGCCTTGGCGGCGCTCGCGCGCAGCAACGCGTCGAGTGCCAACCTCGTCGCGGCGATCGACGTCGCGCCGGTGGACATGGCGACCGGCACGCTCGCCGACTGGCTCGTCGCACTCGAAAAGACGCCGGGCGTGCGGAACGCGCCTGCGCTTCGCACCGCGGCCGAGGCCGAACTCAGAAAGCGCCTCGTCTACGAAGGCACGCGCCTCGACCTCGTCGACGATGCGCGCGCGCCGTGGTGGATGATGACCAGCGGCGACGAAATGGCGATCAAGGCCTTGGAAGCCGTGCTCGGCCGCAAAGGATGGGAGGATGATGCGGGCAAGCTGATGGTCGGTGTCGCGCAGCGCCAGCGGGGGGGCCATTGGGACACCACCCCCGCCAACGCGTGGGGCGCGGTCACCGTCCGCCGTTTCGCCGAACTCTATCCCGCAAGCGCGATCACCGGCGTGACCAATATCAGCCTTGCGGGCGCCAGTGCCTCGCAAAGCTGGCCGCTTCCGGCCGAAACGCCCTCGCCGCTCCGCGTTGCGCTCAATGCCGCGACGATGAGCCTCAATCATCAGGGCACCGGCGCGCCCTGGGCGACCGTCAGCGTCAAGGCCGCGGTGCCCTTGAAGGAGCCGCTCAATGCCGGCTACCGGATCAAACGCTCCGTCAGCATCGTCAAGGCAGCGAACAAGGACCGGCTGACGCGCGGCGACGTGATCAAGGTCCGGATCGAGGTTGTTGCCGCCGCGGGCCGGACGTGGGTCGTGATCAACGATCCGATCGCCCCGGGCGCGACGATCGTCGGCAACCTCGGCGGCCAGTCCGAAATGCTGGGCCAACAGGCGGGCGGATCGGGCGCGCAGCCGAGCTATGTCGAGCGCGGCAAGGACAGCTGGCGTGGCTATTTCGGCTGGATGCCCGCGGGCACCCATGCGGTCGAATATGTCGTCCGCCTCAACGGATCGGGCCGCTTCACCCTGCCACCGACGCGCGTCGAGGCGATGTATTCGCCCGCGATCCGCGGCCAGTGGCCGAACGCGCCGGTCACGGTGGCGAATATGGGGTCGTGATGCTTATCGACCCCCTCCCTCAATTCGTGTGCCCCCGCGAAGGCGGGGACCCATCTCCGGTGGGTTCGCCCTTGCACCGGCAGGAGATGGGCTCCCGCCTTCGCGGGAGCACGCGCTAATTTAGACAATGAATTCGTCCCGCAAACGCCGCCTCCGCGACGCCCTCGCATGGCTCGCCCTCGCCCTGCTCATCCTAACCACCGCCGCGCACCTCGCGACGAAACCGCCCGCCATGCCCGCCTTCGCCGCCGTCCGCGCCGACTGGCAGCCGAGCGAAGCCTGGCTCTATGACCGCGACGGCCAATTGCTCGACAGCGAGCGCGTCGATTTCGAGCGCCGCCGCCTCGCATGGGTGCCGCTGGAGGACATCAGCCCCGCGGTCCGCACCGCCGTGGTGCAAAGCGAAGACCAGCGCTTCTGGTCGCACGGCGGGGTCGACTGGCTTGCCGTCGCGAGCGCCGTTCGCGCGCGCCTGACGATGGGGGGGACGGGCGACCGCTCGCGCGGCGCGTCGACGCTGGCGATGCAGCTTGCCGCCTTTCTCGACCCCAGCCTGGCCCAGCCCGGACAGCGCGACTGGCGCACCAAGCTCCGCCAGATGCGCGCCGCACAGCAGCTCGCCGCCGACTGGTCGCACGAGCAGATGCTCGAAGCCTATTTCAACCTCCTGCCGCTGCGCGGCGAAGCGCAGGGGATCGGGGCCGGTGCGCAAAGCCTGTTTGGCAAGACGCCCGCCGACATGACCGACGCCGACGCCGCGCTGTTCGCCGGACTGCTGCCCAATCCCGCCGCGGGCGCCGAGGCGCTGGGCCGCCGCGCCTGCCGGATCGCGAAAGCGAAGGATTGTTCGGCGATCCGTGCCGCCGCCGCGACTTTGGTGTCGGGCGAGCAGGCCACGCGTTTCGACCCCGCGCTCGCGCCGCACCTTGCCGTCCGCCTGCTCGACAAACCCGGCAAGCGCGTCACCACCACCATCGACCGCCGCATCCAGACCGCCGCGATCGTCGCGCTGCGCCGCCAGCTCGCCGGGCTCGGCTCCGACCGCGTCCGCGACGGCGCCGTCGTCGTGCTCGACAATGCGACCGGCGAAGTCCTCGCCTATGTCGGCGGCGTCGGGCTCAAATCGACCGCCGCGTCGGTCGACGGTGCCAACGCCCGGCGCCAGGCCGGATCGACGTTGAAGCCGCATCTCTATGCGCAGGTGATCGAACATGGCTGGCTCACCGCCGCCTCGATCCTCGACGACAGCCCGGTCCAGCTCGACACCGCCTCCGGCCTCTACGTCCCCAAAAACTATGACCACAGCTTCAAAGGCCCGGTCAGCGTCCGCCACGCGCTCGCCAGCTCGCTCAACGTCCCAGCCGTCCGCGCCCTCGTCATCGACGACGTCCAGCAGTTCCGCGACCGTCTCTGGGCGCTCGGCTATCACGGCCTGGTCGAGGACGGCGAATATTATGGTTTCAGCCTGGCGCTCGGTTCCGCGGAGGTTTCGCTGGTCGAACAGGCCAACGCTTTTCGCACTTTTGCCAATCGGGGACGTTGGTCGCCGGTGCGTTTCACCGCGGCCCGCGATGCCGAAGCGCCGCGCCAGATCGTCGCCCCCGCCGCCGCCTTCATCGTCGGCGACATCCTGGCCGACGCATCCGCCCGCACCGACGCCTTTGGCGCCGACAGCGCGCTGCGCCTGCCCTTCTGGGCAGCGGCGAAGACCGGCACCTCGAAAGCCATGCGCGACAATTGGTGCGTCGGCTGGTCCGATCGTTTCACCGTCGCGGTGTGGGTCGGCAATCTCGAGGGCGATTCGATGCGCGCCGTATCGGGCACCTCGGGCGCGGCGCCGGTGTGGCGCGACGTGATGCTCGCGCTCCATGCAGGCCATCCGGGCAAGCCGCCCGCGATGCCCACCGGGGTCGAGGCGCGCCAGATTGCCCTTCCCGGCACGCGCGAACCCCCGCGCCGCGAATATTTCCTCACCGGCACCGCGCAGAGCGAAATGGCGGCCGCGCCGCAGGCCGCACGTCGTCCGCGGATCACCAGCCCGGTCAGCGGCAGCGTCTACGCGCTCGACCCCGACATCCCGTTGGGCCGCCAGCGACTGGCGGTCACCGTCAGCGGGTCGGTCGCCGGATACCGGCTGATCCTCGACAAACAGCCGCTTGGCGATGCCGATGCGGGGCAGCAAATCCTGCCGCGTCCCGGCGGCCACATGCTAACGCTCGTCGATCCGGGCGGCCGGATGATCGATCGTGTGCGCTTTACGGTACGGTAAGCCGCGATAGCCCCATGAAATTAAGTTGCGCTGGCGCGCGGAGCGGCTAGTCTGCCCCGCCATGAGACGGCGGCAGTTCAGCCGCCCCAAGGGGAAGAATATGCTACTTGACCGGGTAAAGCCGTTGGACGCCATTTTGGCGACAGCGGAAAAAAAGTCGCTGCACCGCACATTGGGTGCCTTTCAACTCACGCTGTTCGGCATCGGCTGCGTCATCGGCACCGGCATTTTCGTGCTGACCGCGGCGGGCGCGCAAAAGGCAGGCCCCGGCCTGATGCTCGCTTTCGCGATCGCCGGCCTGATCTGCATCGTCGCGGCGCTCTGCTACGCTGAAATCGCGGCGATGATCCCGGTTGCAGGGTCGGCCTACACCTATACCTATTCGACGATGGGCGAGATTCTGGCCTGGACCGTCGGCTGGGCGCTCGTCCTCGAATATGCCGTCGCAGCGTCGGCGGTGTCGGTCGGCTGGTCCGGCTATTTCACCGGGACGATATTGAACGAATTCCTGGGGATAGAATTGCCCGCGGCGCTATCCGGCGCCCCCCTCGCGCTTGGCGGCGTCGAGGGCGGTTTCATCAACCTCCCCGCCGTCGTGATCGCGCTGCTCGTCACCTGGCTCTTGATGATCGGCACCACCGAAAGCGCGCGCGTCAATGCGATCCTGGTCGCGATCAAGGTCACCGCGCTCACCGCGTTCATCGTGCTGACGCTGCCCAGCGACTATTTCTCGACCGACAAGTTCAATCCGTTCCTGCCCGCCGGCGTGTTCGGCGGCTTCGGTTCGGGGGTCGGCGCGGTCGGCGCTGCGGCGACGATCTTCTTCGCTTATGTGGGCTTCGACGCCGTCTCGACCGCCGCCGAAGAAACCAAGAACCCGCAGCGCAACGTGCCGATCGGCCTCATTGGTTCGCTGCTGTTCTGTACCGTTTTCTACATCCTCGTCGCCGCGGGTGCCGTCGGCACCGTCGGCGGCCAGCCGATCATGGGGCCGAACGGCGTGCCTTTCCCCGCCGGTTCGGAAGAGCTGGCGCGCCAGTGCGCGACCTATGCCGCGAACGAACTGCCGCTGGTCTGCTCGAACGAGGCGCTGGCGCATGTGCTGCGCCAGATCGGCTGGTCGGGTGTGGGCAACATGCTTGGCATCGCCGCCTTCGTGGCGCTGCCGTCGGTCATCCTGATCCTGCTGTTCGGCCAGACCCGCGTCGCCTTTGTGATGAGCCGCGACGGCCTGCTGCCCGAATCGTGGAGCAAGGTGCATCCGAAGTGGAAGACCCCGCACGTGATCACCGCGATCACCGGCGCCGCGGTGGCCTTCGCCGCCGCTTTCCTGCCCGTCGGCAAGCTGGCGGACATCGCCAATGCCGGGACGCTCTATGCGTTCATGATGGTTGCCATCGCGGTGATGATCCTGCGCAAGACTGCGCCCGATACGCCGCGGGCGTTCAAAACGCCCGCTTTGTGGTTGATCGGTCCGCTGACGATCGCAGGCACGGTGTTCCTGTTCCTCAACCTGCCGTTCGAGGCGATGATCGTGCTCCCGGTGTGGGGCGCCGTCGGCCTGGTCTTCTACTTCCTCTACAGCCGCAGCCGCAGCCACCTCGGCCGCGGCATTGTCGAAGTGCATGAGGATGATCTGGAGCCGCACACGCCGATAAGCTGACGCGTAGCGCAGTCAAATAAAATGGGCCGTCCCGGCATGACCGGGGCGGCCCTTTTGTTTTTCAGAACGGTGTTTTGGGGGCCGTCCCCGGCCGGGTGAACAGCTTGCCGCGTTCGGCCCAGAACACCAGGATGAGACCAACGACGGCGCTGATCAGAAAGGCATAGGCGAGCGGCAGGGTCGATCCGTCATATTGCTGGCCGATCAGCGCACCTACCACCGCCGCCAGCAAGGTCTTGGCAAAGCTCTGATACGACGATGCGACCCCGGCCATATGACCAAAATCCTCCATCGCGATCGAACCAAAATTGCTGCCGATAAAGCCGATCAGCCCGACATTGACCATCATCAGTGCGGTGAACATCCACAGCGTTTCGGCGCCGCTAAGCGCCGCGACAATCTGCGCGATTGAGCTCGCCATGAAGGCGAACACCGCAGTCTGCGACACCCGACGCGCGCCGAACCGCTCGACGATCGCGGCATTGGAAAAATTGGCGATCGCGATCCCCACCGCGACGCAGGCAAAGATCAGCGGGAACCAGCTTTGCGCGTTGAACACTTCGTCGATGATCTGTTCGCTGCTGTTGAGATAACCATAGAGCGCGCCCTGCATCATCCCCGATGCGATCATATAGCCCGCGGCGCGGCGATGCCGCGTCACCGTCGCCCAGCCGCTGACCATCGTCCGCCAGTCAAGCGGACGAACGTCGGCGGGCTCGAGCGTCTCGGGCAGGCGGCGGAGCCAGGCGATCATGACGAGGCCCATGACCGCAAGGACGATAAAGATCGCGCGCCAGCCTGCCACGGCTGCAACCCCGGCCCCGATCGTCGGCGCGATGATCGGCACGATCATGAACACGAGGAAGATCAGCGACAGTCGCTTCGCCATCGCATCGCCCGCGAACAGGTCCCGAATCACCGCGACCACAATCACCCCCAGCGCCGCGCTGACCAGACCGTGACCAAACCGCAGCGCGAGCAGCATCGGAAAGCTGGTCGCGAGTCCGCAGCCGATCGAAAAGGCAACATAAGCGAACAGCGCCGGGACGAGCACGCCCTTGCGCCCGAAGCGGTCGGCGAGCGGGCCATAGATCAGCGAGCCGAAACCAATGCCGAGCAGATAGAGCGAGATGACATATTGGCGGTCGTTGGCGACGAGGACGCCGAGCCCTTTGCCGATCGCGGGCAGCGCAGGCAGCATCGCGTCGATGGCGAGCGCATTGAGCGCCATCACCATTGCCATCATGACCACCATTTCGCGGTCGCCCGGCAGGGTTCGTTTCGGGGGTGGGGCCGGGCTGTGCATCGCAGCAGCCTATGCCCCCAAGCCGGTGCTTTGAACACCCCTCAAGGCAAAGGGCATTGCTATGCAAAGCAAAAGGGCCGCCCCTTGCGGAACGGCCCCTTGCGTCTTTTTGTCGGAAGGCTCAGCCCTGGCGCGTGCCGGTCATCGCCATCGAACCGAATGCACCGGCCTTGATCGTGCCGGTCAGCGCGTCGCCGTCGATCGTCGCTTCGCATTCGAGCGTCATCGGCATCGGCACTTTCATGTTCATGGTCCAGGTCAGTTTATTGCCGTCGACCTTGCCATTTTCGACATCGAGCGCACCCATCGCACCGGCGTTCGAGCCGGTGAAGCTGTCGCCGTCGCTGTTGACCGTGAACACCGATTTCTGATCGCCCATCGGCGACTTGGTTACGCAATCATAGCTGCCATCTACGGACATCGAAGCTCTCCTTACTGAAATCAATGTTAGTTAATCGGAGTCGCTGTTTCGACGGTCAATCCCAATCCGTCAAGCTGCGGTTTGACCACGGCGGCGTCGCCCACGATGACATAGACCAGATCGTCGGTGCTGAGCGCCTTGCGCGCCGCCGCGTCGATCTCGGCCGCGGTCATCGCCTCATATGTCGCCGGCAACGTCTCGTAATAATTGTCCGGGCGTCCGAATTTGACGATCTGGCGAAGTCCGCCGAGAACATCGCCCGACGTTTCAAAACTGCCCGGCAATTCCCGCACGCTGCCGTTGACCGTGCGTTCCAGCTCGTCCTTGGTCACGCCCTTGTCCGCGAGGAAGCCTTTCAGGTCCTTCTGAAATTCCCTGATCGAATCGCCGGTGCGGTCGGCCTGCACCGGCGCCACCGCAACCCAGCTCAGCCGGTCGGTTTCGCCCGAAATGCGGCTGCGGACGCCATAGGACCAGCCCTTGGTTTCGCGCAAATTGGTGTTGAAACGCGACAGGAAATTGCCGCCGAAAATATCGTTGGCCGCCCGCAATATTTCCAGTTTGTCGCCACCCTTGGCATCGAGCACCTTGCCCGCCAGGATCACCGACTGCGGCGATTTGGGACGATCGAACAACAGGATGCGCGGCTTCGGGGCCGGGATCGCGATGTTGAAATTCTTGACCGGCTTGGCCGTTTTCGGCGTCTGCCACTGGCCCAGCGTCGCATCAAGCTGCTTCTTGACCTCGGCCAGCGTCGTGTCGCCGACCACGAACACCCGTGCATTGTCCGGGCGAATCCAGTTGCTGTGGAACGCCGCGAGCTGGTCGCGGGTCGCCGCCGTCACCGCCTTGGCATCGCCCAGGCCCGACGGCGGAATCCCGTAAGGATGGGCGGCGCCGTAGAGCATCGGCGCCATCAGGCGCGCGGCAATCGCGTTCGGATTGTTCAGCTCGGCCTTCAGGCGGTTGAGCTGCTGGGCGCGAACCCGCTCCAGCTCCTTGGCGTCGAAGGCCGGGTTGCGGATATAGTCGGCGAGCAGCGACAGCGACGCGCCAAGATTGGGCTTGAGCGCGAACAGGCTGAACACCGTTTCATCGGCGTTCGCGGTCGCGTCAATCTGTGCCCCCAGCCGCTCCTTGGCTTCGGCAAAGGCGATCGAGTTGAGATTGGTCGTGCCTTCGTCCATCAGGCTGAGCATCAGCGACTGGGTGCCCAATGCGCTATGCGGATCGGCCGCATAGCCCGCGTCGAAACTGACCGCGACATTGACCGTCGGCACCGTCGTGCGGCGCGCAAAGATCACCTCGACGCCATTTTTCAGCTTGGTGCGTTCGATCGCCGGAAAATCGAGCGCCGTCAGGTCGGCCACTGCCGGCAATTGCGAACGGTCGGCGATCGATGCCGCTCCGCCGATGCCGGTGTCGGGACCAATATCGCCGAGCGCTGGATTCCAGTAGCGATCGGGTGCCACCGCCTCGGTCAGCTTGCCCGCGGTCACTGCGCCGCCGCGATTCTCGCCGCCCTCGGTGCGTTCGCCGGGGGTGTAGGTCAGCGAAAAGGCCGGACGCGACATCCATTTGCGCGCAACGGCGGCGACCTGTTCGGGGGTCGATTTTGCCATCCGGTCGAGCTCGACCTTGTAATAGCCGGGATCGTTTGAATAGAGCGCGCCTTCCGCCAGCGTCACCGCTTTGCCGCCAAAGCCGCCGACCGATTCCAGACCGGCGATGGTGCCGCCCAGATAGCCCGCCGCCGCGCGCTGCAATTCGTCGGCCGTCGGACCGTTCGCCAGGAATTTGGCGATTTCCTCGTCCAGCTTCTGGCCGACCGTGTCGACGTCGGTGCCCGGCTTTACGTCGGCCTGGATGATCAGGATGCCAGCATCCTCAAACGGCTGGGCAAAGGCGGCGACGCTGACCGCCACCGGATCGGTGCGGACCATCGCATTGTCGAGCCGCGATGACGACAGGCCGCCCAGCACGGCGGTTGCCATCTGCAACGGCACGGCGTCGGCATCGTTCAGCCCGGGGATCGCCCACATGCGATAGATGCGCGGGGTCGGGATCAGGTCCTTGACCTCCTTTGCCAGCGGCGCGGGCAGCGTCGGGACCGATACCTGCGGCATGGTGACCGCCGGGCCGCGCGGGATGTCGCCGAACCATTCCTGCACCTTGGCCTTTGCGGTCGCCACATCGACGTCGCCCGCCAGCACCAGCACTGCATTGTTCGGGCCGTAATTGTCGGTGAACCATTTTTTCACATCGGCCAGGCTCGCCGAATTGAGGTCGGCCATCGAACCGATGGTGCTGTGGTGATAGGGGTGGCCGGTCGGGAACAGATTCTCGAAAATCTCGTAACGCAGCAAACCATAGGGGTTGTTGTCGCCCTGGCGCTTTTCATTCTGGACGACGCCGCGCTGGTTATCGAGCTTTTCCTGCGTCACCGCGCCGAGCAGGTGACCCATGCGATCGCTTTCGAGGAACAGCGCGCGGTCGAGCGCGCCGGTCGGCACCGTCTCGAAATAATTGGTGCGGTCGACGTTGGTCGTCCCGTTGCTGTCGGTCGCGCCGACCTGTTGCAACGGTTCAAAGAAATCGCCGGGAGCGTTCTCCGACCCGTTGAACATCAGATGCTCGAACAGATGGGCAAACCCCGTCTTCCCCTTAGGCTCATGCTTCGACCCGACGCGATACCATACCGACACCGCGACGACTGGCGCCTTGCGATCTTCGTGCACGATCACGCGCAGACCATTGTCCAGGGTGAAGGATTCGTAAGGAATATCGACCGCCTTCACCAGATCGGCGATCGGCGCCGGGGCTGCGGGCTTGGCGAGTGCGGGACCGGCCGCGACGAGCGAGGTGGTCACCGCCAGGGCGAGGGCAAATCGATGGAAACGGGGCATGGATATCCTCTTGAAAGCATGCAGGCCTGAACAGCCTGTCGAAAGCGGGGTGGCGGGCGCCACTGTATCAATGGTTTAGGACAGCACCGCGCGGCTTTCAAGGCCGATAGAAACGCGCCCCGCTGGCCGTCAGCGCCGCCGGGTCGAACAATACGGGCTTCAGCCTGTGCTGGACGAAAAGCGGCGCCTGATCGTTATAATGCGGGCTTTCGGGCCGCGTCGTTGCCGACCCGAACGGCTGGATCGATTCGGACCGGACCCGGCCCTGCGCATCCCAGGTCATGAACATGATGAAGCTGTCGCCATGCCGCACCTTCAGCCGTCCGTCGGGTTCGGCGTCCCACAGCGTCGAAGCACGCACCGTGTCGTTGCCGCCGTCGAGCGGCAGGTCGATACGGCTCGCCCCCTCGCCATGGCGCAAGCGCAGCACGGTGCCGAGCTTTGGATCGAGCCCGCCGAAATGATCCTGCAAATGCGCGACCGTTTCGTTCAGCACGGTGCCCGGATCGGGCGCGGCGCGGCGCTGGTAATGACGGCCGTTCGCGGGGCGCAGCACCATGAGCGCCAGCGCATCGCCCTTGCCCTTGCCATCAAGGTTCCAGTCCCAGCGGCGAAGCAGATCCTGCGCCTGGGCCAGCGCCGGGTCGCGCGTCGTATCGAGTGCGAGCAGCCGGTCGATCCACGCCTTCGCATAGCCCGTCCGGGCATAGGCGGTGTCATATTTGATCGCCTTCAATCGCGCCTCGTCGACCTGCCCCGACGCCTCGAACAATTCGATCAGCCGCACCGCGCGGTTGGTCATATCGTTCTCGATCCCGAGCAAGGGCGAAAAAGCCGCCGCATCCAGCTCGTCGCCCGGCCCCGCCGCGACCCACGGCGTGTTGTTCGCGTTCATCACATAGCCCGACCGCGGATTGACCAGCGCGGGAACGCGGTCGAACGGCAAGGTTTTTGTCCACAGATCGGCCGATGTGTCGCCGGGTAACACCCCGCGCCAGTTGAACCCCGCCGGCCGGTCGGGGAACATGGCATTATAAAACAGCCCGATATTGCCCTTGGCATCGGCATAGATGAAATTGGTCGCGGGAACGCCCTGCGCCGCCATCGCGGCGCGCCATTCGTCGAAATTTTTCGCCTTGTTCAGCCGGTAATATTGGGTGACCATGTTGGCCTGGTCGATCCCGGCATAACGGATGGCAAAGGCGCCCTTCGCATTCTTTACAACCGGCCCGTGGACCGAGCGATAGATCGTGCGCGGCACCGGCAGCACGAACGGACCGACCTTCACCTTCAGCCAGATCCGTTTTTCCTCGAGCGACCGCCATGCGCCGTCGAAGCGGTATTTCTCCCCGCTTTCGTCAAGGGTCAGTTTATAGACATCGATCAGGTCGGGCCGGTTCACCGTATTGGTCCAGCCGAGATATTTGTTGTGACCCAGGAAGGGATAGGGCGAACCGGGGAAATTCGCGCCCGCGAAATCCCAGCCTTCTCCCGAATGTACGACCAGTTCGTACCAGGCGACGCCGCCCGTCCACGGCTGGTGGGAGTTCGACACGAGCCGCGTCGCGCCATCGGTCGAGCGGGCCGGGGCGACCGCCATGGCGTTCGACCCATTGTCCGCCGGATCGCGGCCGACCGGGGTCAGGTCGCGCGGCACTAGTTTGCCCGTGGCGTCGAGCGCGGGTCCGCCTTCGCGCCCGATCTCCTTGTCTTCGACGAGCGACCCGAGCACCGAATCCAGCCCGAAGAAAAAGGGCGAGCGGAGCACGAAACCCGCGACGACATCCTCGCCGGTCACGGGAAACAGCC
>NZ_MIAM01000062.1:0-18621 GCF_001830555.1 Sphingopyxis sp. RIFCSPHIGHO2_12_FULL_65_19
GCACGTCGCCGCTTCGCCATCATGGCGATCGAAATACAGGTCGGTGCCTTTGCGAAAACGGTCGGGACCGACCATCGTCGCCATCATGCGGATAATTTCGGCGCCCTTGTTGTAAATGGTCGCGGTGTAGAAGTTCGAGATTTCCTGGAAGCTGTCGGGGCGGATCGGATGCGCGAGCGGCCCCGCGTCTTCTGGAAACTGCGCGGCGCGAAGCAGGCGGACATCCTCGATCCGCTTGACCGGCGGCGACCCCATGTCGGCCGAGAAATTCTGGTCGCGAAAGACGGTGAAGCCTTCCTTCAGACTGAGCTGGAACCAGTCGCGGCAGGTGACGCGGTTGCCCGACCAATTGTGGAAATATTCATGCGCGACGACGCCCTCGACCCCGTCATAATCGACATCGGTCGCGGTATCGGGGTCGGCGAGGATGTAGCGGGTGTTGAAGATATTGAGGCCCTTATTCTCCATCGCGCCCATGTTGAAGTCGCTGACCGCGACAATGTTGAACAGGTCGAGATCATATTCGCGGCCATAGACCCGCTCGTCCCACGCCATGCTGTCCTTCAGCGCCTGCATCGCATGGCCGGTGCGGGGGGCGTCGCCGTCGCGAACCCAGATTCCGAGTTCGACCTGTCGCCCCGACATCGTCGTAAAACTGTCCTTGTTGGCGACAAGGTCACCGGCGACCAGCGCGAAAAGATAGGATGGCTTCGGCCACGGGTCTTCCCACAGCGCCCAGTGCGCCCCGTCCGGTCCGTCCCCCTGCGCGATGCAGTTGCCGTTCGACAGCAGGATCGGGAACTGCGCCTTGTCCCCTGCCATCCGCACCTTGTAACGGCTCAGCACGTCGGGGCGGTCGGGATGAAAGGTGATGCGGCGAAAGCCCTCGGCCTCGCATTGCGTGCACAGCATCCCGTTCGAGGCATACAGGCCCATCAGCTGTGTGTTGGTTGCCGGGTGGATGACCGTGTCAACCTCCACCGTCGCCGCGGTCCGTTCGCCCAGGTCGATGATCAGGTCGCCGCCGTCGAGCCGCCAGTCGTTCCACACTTCGCCATCGACCCGCACCGCCGCGGGGGCCAGCCCGTCGCCGCGCAGCACCAGCGGCACCGGCGCATCGGCATCGCGCACGACCGATAGCGCCGCGCCGACCGTCGTTTCATCGACGCCCAATGCGAAATCGAGCGCAATATCGGGAACCTGCCACTCGGGCGGGCGATAATCGCCACGATGGATGGTGACGGGGATGGCGGGGGTGGAAGAGGCATCGGTCATGTTTCGGGTCTAGGCGCGGGGCGCGGGGCGCGCAATAAGGCGGGCGATGGGACAGATGCTGATTTTCGGGCTGGGTTATGCCGCGACCCATTTGGCAGGCCGCCTGCGCGCGCGCGGGTGGGACGTGATCGGGACGACGCGGGAGGGGCGCGGCGACAGCATCGCCTTTGCCGACGAAGGCGCGGTGCGCGCCGCGCTGCGATCCGCGACGCATATCCTGTCGTCGGTGCCGCCGGTCGATGGCGCCGACCCGGTGCTCGCGCGCTATGGCGATGCGCTCGCTCTCGCCTCCGCAAGCTGGATCGGCTATCTGTCCTCGACCGGCGTCTATGGCGACGCGGGCGGGGCCTGGGTCGACGAAAGCGCGCCGATCAGGGGCCGCCGTCCCGACCGAAACGCCGCCGATGCGGCGTGGGCAGCACTCCGCAGCGACGTCTGCGTCTTTCGTCTGCCCGGCATCTATGGCCCCGGTCGCTCGATCCTCGATCGCATCGCGGCGGGCCGCGCGCACCGCATCGACCTGCCCGATCAGGTGTTCAGCCGCGTCCATGTCGAAGACATCGCGGGCGGCGTCATCGCATCGTTCCGCGGCCCGGCGGGCGTCTACAACCTGGCCGACGACGAACCGTGCCACCAGAATCGGCTGGTCGAATGGGGCTGTGCGATGATGGGCGCGCCGCTGCCGCCGATGCAGTCGCTGGCCGACGCCGGCCTGTCGCCCGCCGCGCGCGCTTTCTATGCCGAAAACCGCCGCGTCGCGAATGGCAAGGCGAAACGCTTGCTCGGCTGGACGCCGCGCTATCCGAATTTTCGCGCGGGGTTGGCGAGCCGAGGCTGATCCCAATCGATCTCAATGACGATATTGGGGACTAGATCAACACATCGACGGTGTGGATCAACACCCCGACCAGCCCGCCGACCAATGTCCCGTTGATGCGGATATATTGCAGGTCGTCGCCCACCGCGCTCTCCAGCCGGTCGGTGATCGTCTTCGCATCCCAGCCGCGGATCGTGTCGGACACCAGCTTGAGCGCGGTCTCGCCATAGCTGTCGACGACGCCGACCACCGCGCGGCGGGCGTAGCGGTTGAGCGTGCGCTTGATCCCCGCATCCTCGCCCAGCATCGCGCCGAACTGGGTGACGAGTTCGCCGATCCGCCCCGCCAGCATTGTGTCGGGATTGCGCGCGGCCTTGAGCAGGGCGGTGCGCCCCTGTTCCCACAAACCGTCGAGCCAGCGCTTCACCGCCTTGTTTTCGAGCAGTTCGTCGCGGACCCTTGCGACCTTTGCCTTCACTTCGGGATCGTGCTGGAGGTCGAGCGCCATCTTGGCGAGCCCTTCCTCGACGCGGATGCGCAGCGGGTGCGTTTCGTCGACGGCCATTTCGCTGAGCAGTTTCGACAGCCCTGCGACGATGCGGTTCGAGATACTCTCGTCGAGCCCGGTGAAGCGCACGATCGCGTTGCTGTTGTCGTGGACCATCTGGTGGATCAGATGGTCGTTGAGTTCGAGCGTCTTCGATCCCCATTTGACCATCGCGTCGAGCAGGGGCTGGTGCCGCCCCTCGGCCAGCGCGGCTTGGAGCGCCTGCCCGAGCAGCGGCGCGACGTCGAGTTCGCGCAGGCGATCGGCAATCGCCGATTTGACCATCCCGCCCAGGCGTTGCTGGTCGAGCGCACCGAGGCCGTCGGCGATGATGCGCGATGCGCCAAGCCGCAGGCGCCCGCCGCCCTCACCCGGCTCCGACAGGAATTTGCCGACCGCGCCCGCGACGTCGACCGTCTGCATCTTGCGCGCGATCAGGCGCGGCAGCAGGAAATTGGTGAGCAGGAAGCGCGCGAGCGTGTCGCCGATCCGGTTCTTGTTGCGCGGCACGATCGCGGTGTGCGGGATCGGCAATCCCATCGGATGGCGGAACAGCGCGGTGACCGCGAACCAGTCGGCCAATCCGCCGACCATCGCCGCCTCGGCAAAGGCGCGGACGAAGCCGATCGCGGGATGGACATCCTGATAATATTTCGCGCCGACGAACACGAACGCCATGACGATGAGCATACCCGTCGCCACGGCGCGGACATTCATCCCGCCCGTGGGAACGGCAACGCCCACCCCCCGGTTCAAATGGGGAGGGTGGGCGCTTCCGATATCAGTCTGCGGCGAAACGCTTTCCGTCATGTGCATCAAATGGCGACATGGCGCAAAGGTTGCAACCACAACGCACGGCAACGCGACGCGCGGTCATTCGGCGGGATGCGTTACGACCTGTCCGTGCGGTTTCGTATCGTCACCCTTTTGGTAAGTCAGCAGGTTGCGTGAGAAGAAGCGGCCGAGGCGCTTTTCGATGCTGTCGGCCAGGCTGAAGCCCGCGGGGACGATCAGCAGCGTCAGCAGCGTCGACAGGATCAGGCCGCCGATCACGACAACGCCCATCGGCGCGCGCCACGCACCGTCGCCCGACAGCGACAAGGCGGTTGGCACCATCCCGGCGACCATCGCGACCGTGGTCATCACGATCGGCTGCGCACGCTTGCGCCCGGCATCGAGCAGCGCCTCCATCTTGCCCACGCCATGGTCCATCTCCTCGATCGCGAAATCGACGAGCAGGATCGAGTTTTTAGCCACAATCCCCAGCAGCATCAGCAAGCCGATATAGACGGGCATCGAGATTTCCATGCCGGTGATCGCCAGGCCGAGCAGGCCGCCGAGCGGCGCGAGCAGCAGCGACGACATGTTGACCAGCGGCGACAGGAAACGGCGATAGAGCAGCACCAGCGTCGAAAAGACGAGCAGCAACCCCGACACGACCGCGATCATGAAATTGGTGATCAGTTCGGCCTGCCATTTGGCATCGCCCTGGATGACCTTGCGGATACCCTGCGGCATCGTCTTGACCGCGGGCAAAGCATCGATCTTTTTCTGGGCTTCGCCGGTGACGAGGCCGGGGGCAAGGTCGGCACCGATCACGATGCGCCGCGTCTGGTTGTAACGGCGCAATTCGGTCGGCCCTGCACCGAAACCGATTTCGGCGACCGATTTCAGCGGCACGGTGGTCCCGCGCGAGGTCGGCACCGGCAGGTTTTCGATCGTCGCCAGGCTGCGGCGCGAATCTTCGGATAACAGCACGCGGATCGGGATCTGGCGATCGGACAGCGAGAATTTCGCCGCATTCTGGTCGATGTCGCCCAGCGTCGCGATGCGGATCGTCTGGCTGAGCGATGCCGTCGTCACGCCCAGTTCGGCGGCAAGGTCCATCCGCGGATTGACGATGATTTCGGGACGCGGAATGTCACCCTCGATCCGCGGGGCACGCAGTTCCTTAATGCCGCCCATCTGGTCGACGATCAGGCGCGCATGTTTTTCGAGCGCGACCGGATCGTCGCCGCCGATGATGAAGGTGATGTCGCGGCCCGAAAAGCCGCCCGACTGGCTCTGGAACGACACGCGCGCATCGGGGATCGCCGCCAGCTTGGGTTGCAGGCTGCGTTCCCATTCGACGCTGCTCATCGGACGCTCTTTCTTGAGCGTGATGAACGCATTGCCGCCGCCGACATTGACGTCATAGAAGGCCGTCTGGACGACCGGGCTGTTGTCGAGGATCGCCCCGATCTGGCGCACCACCGTCTCGCTTTGCGCCAGCGTCGACCCCGGCGGCAGTTCATATTTCACCTGGCTATAGTCGCTGTTCGTCGTCGGCTGGAACTGCTGCGGCAGGACCGCGAACAGGCCAATGCTCGACAAAAAGGCAAGCAAACCGATACCGACGATCCAGACGCGATGGTCGTGAAGGCGGGCCCAGGCGCGCTGGAGCATGAATTTTGCCCAATGGGTGAACGCCCATTGGCGCATGCCCATCGCATAGATGAGCGCACCGATCAGAATGGCGAGCAGGCTGGTTAGCAGAAAGGTGGCGATCGCCATGAGCGGCGTCAGCACCAGAAAATGGATCGCGGGATTTGGACCGTCTTGCCCCGCCGGGACAGGCTGAAAATAGGAAAAAACCGAAAAAAGGACATAGAGTCCTGCCAGAATGAGCGGCACCGCCAGAAAGGCAATCCGGGTCTTCGTGCCGTCATAGCGCGCCCGCACGGCCTGTTGCTTGCTGCTGTCCAATGTCCACGCCAGCAGCTTTTCATAACGATCGACCCAAGGCCCTGCGGCATGCTCCTGTTCGCCCTGCGCCGACAGGAAATAGGCGGCGATCATCGGCGTGATCATGCGCGCGACGGCCAGGCTGACGAGCACCGCAAACACGACCGTCATCCCGAACTGGATGAAGAACTGGCCCGAAATCCCCGGCATCAACGCCACGGGCAGGAACACCGCGACGATCGACATGGTGGTCGCGACGACCGCCAGGCCGATCTCGTCGGCGGCGTCGATCGACGCCTGATAGGCGGTCTTGCCCATCCGCATATGCCGGACGATATTTTCGATCTCGACGATGGCGTCATCGACGAGCACCCCCGCCACCAGGCTGAGCGCGAGCAGCGACAGGCTGTTCAGCGAAAAGCCCATCATGTCCATGAACCAGAAGGTCGGGATCGCCGACAGCGGGATTGCCAGCGCCGAAATCAGCGTCGCGCGCCAGTCGCGCAGGAACAGGAACACGACGACGACGGCGAGCACGGCGCCCTCGATCATCGCGAGCATCGAGCTGCGATATTGTTCCTTGGTATATTCGGTGCGCGTGAACAGGATCTTGAAGTCGATCTTGGGGTTCGCCTTCTTGATCTCCGCCAGCTTTTTCATCGTCTCGTCGTGAACGGTGACGTCCGACGCGCCCTTCGCCTTTTCGATCGAGAAACTGAGCACCTGACGGCCCTTGATCTTTGCCAGGTTGCGCTGTTCGGCATAGCCGTCGGTGACTTTAGCGACGTCGGACAGGCGCACGGTGCGGCCGTTGCCGATCGACAGCCGCGTTTCACCGAGTTCAAATGCATTGGCCGCGTTGCCCAGCACACGCACCGCCTGTTCGCTGCCCGCAATTTCGGTGCGCCCGCCGGCCGCATTGACGTTGGTCTGGCGCAGTTGCTGGTTTACCTGGCTCGCGGTCAGGCCATAGCTTTGCATCCGCGCCGGATCGAGGATGACGCGGATTTCGCGATCGACCCCGCCCGAACGGCGCACCTGGCTCATGCCCGGAATCGACAGCAATTCCTTGGCGACCGTATTGTCGACATACCAGGACAGCTGTTCCAGCGTCATGTCCGACGCTTCGACCGCGAAGTAAGTGATCGGGCCGCCCGCAATATCGACGCGCACTACCTGGGGTTCGAGAATGCCGTCGGGCAGGTCGCTGCGGATCTGCTGAACGGCCTGGTTGACGTCGTTATAGGCGCGGTCGATCGGGGTGCCGATGGCAAATTGCACAAACGTCCGGCTGTTGCCTTCGCCGACATAGGACGACATTTCATCGACACCGCTGACGCCGCGGATCGCCGCCTCGACGCGTTGCGTCACCTGCGTTTCCAGTTCCGACGGCGCGGCGCCCGGCTGCGCGACAATGACCTGAACCGCGGGGAATTCGACGTCGGGCTGGTCGTTGACGTCCATCCGGTTGAAACTGACGATCCCCGCCAGCATCAACAGCACGAACATGACGATCGGCGGCACCGGATTTCGGATGCACCAGGCGGAAATGTTGCGAAAGCTCATGATTCAAACGCCTTTTGTGCGCCAGATATAAAGGCTGCGATCCGGAATTATTGCGTCGATTTCTGTACGACGGGCTTCACCTTGTCACCGACGTTCAAGAATGCGCCGGCCAGCACGACCACGCGTTCATTGCCTGTCAGGCCCGAGGCGATCGAGACGCCATCGTCGGTGACGGTGCCAACCTTGACCACGCGGCGCTGGATCGTGTCCTTGCCATCGACGACCAGGACATAATTGCCTTCGGGGCCGCTCTGCACCGCGCTTTCGGGCAACAGGGGCGCTTCGTCCGAACCCGACACCAGCCGCGCATCGGCAAAGCCGCCGGGGCGGAGCGACGTGCTGTATGGCACCGCGATACGGACCATGCCTTGCCGCGTATCGGGATTGATGACCGGCGACACCTGCCATACCTGGCCCGCGATCTGTAAATTGGTGCCCACCGGGTTGATGGTGGCGCGGGTGCCGACGCGCACGCGCTGCAAATCGGCCTCGGCCATCTGGGCCAGCAATTCCATTTCTCCGCCGCGCGCCATGCGGAACAACACGCCGCTGCCCGCGCCCACGATCTGACCGGGCTCGACGCCGCGCGTCAGCACCAGCCCCGCCGCTGGGGCGACGATGTTGAGCCGGCCGTTGCGCGCCTGCGCTTCGGCATATTGGGCCTGCGCGACGCGGACGCGCGCATTCGCGGCATCGCGCGTGGCGCGCTTGCGGTCCATGTCGGCCTTGGAAATAAAGCCGCGCGAAACCAGCGCCTCGGCGCGTTCGAGTTCGGCCTGCGCGAGGTTCGCGTCGGCCTGCGCCACGCGGATCGAGGCAGCGAGGCTGGCTGCCTGTTGCGCCTGGACCGAGCGGTCGATGATCGCGAGCGGCTGGCCGGCATTGACCCACTGGCCCGGCTCGACCAGCACGCGCACGACCTGTCCGCCTTCGCCGGCGACGCCGACGGGCATCTCGCGGCGCGCGGCGATCGTGCCGTTGGTCGAAATCGTCGCCTCGACCGACTGGCGGCCGGGGATGACGACCGTGATGCTGGGGACGCTGGCCGCGCCGGGTCCGCCCGCTGCGCCCTCGCCGCCCGCAGCGCCGCTCTTGCTCGAGCTGAAGGCATACCAGGTCGCGGCGAGTGCAAGCGCGATCAGGACGATCGCGACGATCAGCCGCGTCCGTTTGCGGCGGTTGTCCGCCTCTTCATAATAGCTCTGCGTGCCCGCCAGGCTGTCCATCGAATCCACTTTCCGCTCGTAGTTCACGCCGAATCCCTCCCTGACCTGCACGGCTTCCGGTGCGGACGGCGCGGCAGCGCCCATCCCCTTTACCCCGCACGACAGGATCAATCCTGCACGAGGTGTATTACCTAATTAAATCACCACTGGCAAGAGGCGAAACTTCGCCATCTCCCCGCGCCCCGGATGGCGAGGCATAGGCGCATCGCCGTGCCATTTCCAGAGGTTACGGACACGAAAAAGGGTGGCGCGCCCCTGGGGCGGCCACCCTTTTTCCCGGCCGGTTCGCGAAGGAACCGGCTATAGGCCGACGGCGATCAGCGAACGCGACCGCGGCGGACAAGGTTGACGATCGCAAGCAGTACGACCGCGCCGATGAAGGCGGTGAGAAGGGTCATCGGATCGAACGCGTCGCCGCGCAGATGGCCGCCGCCCAGGAAGCGGCCGAACAGGAAACGTCCGAGGATAGAACCGATACAGCCGACGATGATGTTGAGGAAGATACCCTGCTGCGCATCGGTGCGCATGACGATGCTCGCCAACCAGCCGATAACGCCGCCCATGATGATTGCGATAATGAAATCCATGACATTGACCCCCTACGATCGTTGTTGGCGCCTGACGTTACAGGCATCGCATTGGTAACCCAAATATTTGTTGTCGCATAGCGGAATGGCGGCGCGGCGATTATACCGCGCCGCCGTCCCGTTCAGCGGACGCTGCCGCGACGAACCAGGTTGATGATGCCGAGCAGCACAACCGCGCCGATAAAGGCCCACAGCAGCCCGATCGGGCTGAAGGTGTCGAGGCTGGCCCCCATGCCGAAAAAGCTGCCGAGGAAATTGCCGAGGAACGCGCCGACGATCCCGACGACGACGTTCAGGATGATGCCCTGCTGCGCGTCGGTGCGCATGACGATGCTGGCAAGCCAGCCGATGATGCCGCCAACGATCAAAGTGATGATCAAACCCATGATTTTCCCTTCCCTGAACTGCCGGGCAAGCGCAGACACCCGGCGAGCATGTAAACGTCCGGTCGCGTCCGGACATCGTTTCAACGATGACACAGGAATGCAGATCGGGAGCGAAAGGTTCCCGGCCGGTCCATGGGGACGCGGCCGGGAAAGGAGGATCGGTTCCTGATCGGGAACGTCTCCGGGTCGCAGTTCCGGGATTAAGCAGTCGCGTTTGACGATGGTGTGACGAACGGCACAGGTGCAAAAATAAATGGCAAAGGGAACCGCCGCGCGCGGAGCTTGCCGGATATCGATGATAAAGGGGGCGCGTCCCGCAGGCGGGCCGGGCCGCAAAGCGCGCACGCGAAATGGGGGCCGACATCGCTGCCAACCCCCACTAACCGGCTCTGCTCGGCTTACTCCGCCCCGCTCCATCCCGGTCCGCTTCTCTCGCGATCAGCAGCCCGCAAAACGATGCGTTGCGATGCCCGCCAGAACAATCCGGCGACGGTTTGGTCGGCCCCCTTTCGGGGGCCGGCCGCACCTGGAAAGCCCTTCATCATCTCTTCCCGCGTCTGTCGAAACAGTCGCTGTCCAAGCGATGGACTGCATTTCCTGTACCCGATCGGGTCCGTATCAACTCGTGGGAATCGCTACGTTCCGTGACCAGGCTATCGGTCGATTTCCTCGGCAATCCGTCCGTTCTCTTCTGGCTAGTCTTGCAACTACCCTTGATGTCCCGGTGGTTCGTCGTCTCTGTCGTCCGATGATTGGAAGCTGTCACGAAGCGTCGGGGGTGCCAACAGAAAAAAGCCGAAATGCCCCGCTCAGACGTCAGCTGCTGTGGATAAGTCCGGCATTAGCAACAAGCGGATTCGGTGCAGCATTTTTGTAACAAGGGTGCAGCATTTTCGGATTCAGATTTGCCGGCGCGATGAACGCGGCCGCCCCGCCGAATCGAAATCGCGAGTCGGATAGGCGACTCGCTTCGGGGATCACGCCCGCCCCAAATCGCCCTTGCCGATCGTCCCCGACGCCATCTCCAGCATCCGGTCCAGGCTCTTGCGCGCGGCGAGGCGCAGGCCCTCTTCCATCTCGATCTGGGGCTTCAGGTCGCGCAGCGCGATGTAGAGCTTCTCCATCGTGTTGAGCGCCATATAGGGGCAGATGTTGCAGTTGCAGTTGCCGTCGGCGCCCGGCGCGCCGATGAAATTCTTTTCGGGCAGCGCCAGTTCCATCTGGTGAATGATGTGCGGCTCGGTCGCGACGATCAGCGTGTCGCCGGGAAACGACTTGGCGAATTGCAGGATGCCGCTGGTCGATCCGACATAGTCGGCATGGTCGACAATGTGCGGCGGGCATTCGGGATGCGCCGCGACCGGCGCACCCGGATGCTGGGCTTTGAGCTTGAGCAGTTCGGTTTCACTGAACGCCTCGTGCACGATGCACACCCCCGGCCACAACAGCATCTCGCGCCCGAACTTGCGGTTGAGATAGCCGCCCAGGTGGCGGTCGGGGCCAAAGATGATCTTCTGGCTTTCCGGAATCTGGCTGATGATCGTCTCGGCGCTCGAAGAGGTCACGATGATGTCGCTGAGCGCCTTCACCGCCGCCGAGCAGTTGATGTAGGTCAGCGCGATATGATCGGGGTGCGCCTCGCGGAACCGCTTGAACTGTTCGGGCGGACAGCTGTCCTCAAGGCTGCATCCGGCATCCATGTCGGGCAGGATCACCGTCTTTTCGGGGCTGAGGATCTTTGCCGTCTCGGCCATGAATTTGACACCGCAAAAGGCGATGACATCGGCGTCGGTTTCGGCGGCCTTGCGCGACAGTTCGAGCGAATCGCCGACAAAATCGGCGAGATCCTGGATCTCGGGCTTCTGGTAATAATGCGCGAGGATGACGGCGTTGCGGTCCTTGCGCAGGCGCTCGATTTCGGCGCGCAGGTCAAGGCCCGAGAGATTCTCGCGAACGGGAGCAGTCATCGCTTTTCCTTATATGGCTTCAGCCTTGGCGCACCCCCTACACCCTGCCTTGCGGCAGGGCAACGGAGCGTCAGCCGCCGGCAAGCCTTTCCGCAAGCGTGACGACGGGAGGCGCCATCGACACCAGCGATATGGCGACCCGCGTCGCAATGACAATCGCGGCGATGGCCCAGGTCGCGGGATGCACCGCGCCGCGCGTCCGGCGGTCATAGGCGGCGACGATCGCGACCGCCGCGAGCTGGCAGAGCGCGACCGCAGGCTCTGCCCACGGACCCATCAGCGGGATGGGCAGCAATCGGCCCAGCGCGGGTTCGAGGATGATGATCGTCGCGCCGATCATCAGCCGCCGGTGCCAGTCGGTTGCACGGCGGCGGCGGATAGCCCAGGCGACCATCGCGCCGAAAACAAGCGATTCGATTACGGTCAGCGCCAGGAAATAGGGCGGCGTGAAAAAGGGCGGAAAACGGTTCAGCACCAGCGACGCCACGCCGGTAAAAATGCCGAGGCCTGTAATAAACATCGCAAGCACCCCGCCGACCCGGCCGAGCTTGCGATGCCGCGCCAGATTGCCCTGCAAAACAAGCGTCGGCTGCGCAATCAGCAGCGCAAGCCAGGCCAGCATCGCGACGCCGTGCAGATGCACCCAGAAGGGCGCCGCAACAGGATCGACGAAGCCGCGCAACGCGAACTGGAGAAAGCCGAGGACGATGAAAACCGCGAGGCCGATCGCCATGCGATGCCAGAATAGTTCGGGGCGCGCGGCGCCCGCTACAGCCGTAGCCATGTCAATCCCCCTGCCCCGACCCGGGCGCGAGGATAACAAAGCCGCGCGAGCGCGAAAAGCCGGGATTTACCCAATCGGCGCGCGTGCAAAACGCGCGGTCACCTTTGCATCAATCCCCGCGGCCTTCAGCGGCATCGCAAAGCTTTGCTCGACCGCGGTGCGCGCTGCGCCTTGCGCAAGGCGCATCGGTGTGGCGCCCTTGGCCTGCGCGATCAATTCCTCCTGCGCGCGCTTGCGGTTCGCGGCGTCGAGCGTGCGTTCGGCATCGGTCAGCGTCAGCAATATCTCGCCGTCGCGATATTCGCTAATCGCGTCGATATCGATTTCGGGGCCCGCCAGCCGCAGCGGCGGCAAGGTGACGGTCAGCGCATTGGTCGCCGCATCCCAGTCGAGGTCCGACTGTTTCAGTTTGCCAAGGTCGAGTTCGTAACGCACCGTGCCCGGCATGATCATCGTCTTCTTGGCGCTCAGCCCCAGCCGGCTCTGCGTCGAGGTCACCACCGCGACATAGCGCGCGGTGAAGGGCACCAGCACATTCTGTTCCTGCAACCCTTGCAGGCTCGCCGCGACGACGGTTTGGGGATCATAACCGCGCTGCCAATCCTGCCATGCCCGCCAGCCAAAAAACAGCGCAAGCACCAGGATCGCGACGAGCGCGGTGCGGAACAGGCCCTTGTTCATGCCACCAGCCTCCAGCATTCGGCATCGCGCACGACGCGGCCGCGATTTTCCAGGTCGATCAGATGCGCGAGCACCGAACGGCCGGCGGCGCCGGTCAGCCGCGGGTCGAGCCCCTTGTACATGTGGTTCACCATCTCGGGGATGACGCTTGTCCCCTTTTCGAGTTCCTTCAAAATCTGGCGCTCGCGCTGTTTGCGATGGCCCAGCATCCCGCGGACGAGCTGCCGCGGCTTGGTCACCGCGGGGCCGTGGGCGGGATAATAGACGCGGTCGTCGCGGTCATAGAGCTTGGAAAGGCTCGCCATATAGGCCGCCATGTCGCCATCGGGCGGGCTGACGACGCTCGTCGACCAGGCCATGACATGATCGCCGGTGAACAGCGCGCCGCTCTCGACCAGCCCGAAGCAGAGATGGTTCGACGTATGCCCCGGCGTCGCCACCGCCTCGATCGTCCAGCCGTCACCCGATATGCGTTCGCCGTCGGCCAGCACGCGGTCCGGAGCATAGTCGGGATCGAACGCCGAATCGGCGCGCGGCCCATCGTCGGACAGCGCCAGCGGCGCACAGCCGATGATCGGAGCGCCGGTCGCTTCTTTCAGCGGTGCGGCGGCGGGCGAATGGTCGCGGTGGGTGTGGGTGCACAGGATCGCCGCAACGCGCTGGCCCTCGGTGGCGCGCAAGATGGCGTCGACGTGCCCCGCGCCGTTGATGTCGGCAGGGTCGCCGATGCTCAGCCCCGAACCCGTCGGGCCCGGATCGATCACCGCGACGTCGGGCCCCGCGCCGACGATCCATGTCTGGGTGCCGGTGAACGTATAAGGCGACGGGTTCGGCGCCAGCACGCGGCGCACCAGCGGCTCAAGCTGCTCGCAATCGCCGGCGCGGATGCTGTCGGGCCAGGGTCTTTCTTCGCTCATCGTCCTTATGTGGCATTGCGGGGAGCGGAGTGAAAGAGGCAGCGACGGTCATCGGGCAAGAATGGCTGCTAGCGACCGATTGCGGACATTGTTTCTTCGTCATCCCGGACTTGATCCGGGATCCATCGCGGCGCTGAAGTCATGGACCCCGGATCAAGTCCGGGGTGACGAGAGGGCGGAACGGACGTCCGCCTCCACCGCAAAACCGCCGTCGCCCTCGCGCAAGAAAAAGGGAGCGGTTGCCCGCTCCCTTTCCCCGCCCCTGCCGCCAGCCCCACCGGGGAGCAAAGGCTGGCGCCGAAGCTGCTCGGGCCCAGATCGGGTCTAGTTGCCCGATGTCTCGATCTCGGCGATCGCCTTGTCCAGGTCGGCGGCCACCTTCGCCCGCATGTCGTCCGACAGGCTGCGGGCGCGTTCGCCCTCGGCAAAGGCTTCGCGCGCTTTCTTCAGCGCCGACAGCCGGGCCGCCTTACCTTCCGCGCTGTCGCTGCACGCGAACATCACGACCTTGCTGCGTTTATTGCCATCGCTTTCGTCGCGGTTGACGATCGGAGCCGCCTTGCCGTCGCCGCATTTGCCCATGACCATCGCCTTGCCGTGCATCGACCAGGCGCCGTGCGGCATCGCGGGCATCGGGGGCATCGGCGGCATCGGCGGCATCGGCGCCATCACGGTGCGGATGCGTTCCTTGCGCTTTGCCTCCAGCCGGTCGGCGATCGCTTCGGCGCGTTTGCCGGTGACGCCCTGTTCCTTCAACGTCGCGATGACATCGTCGCGCGACAGGGTGCCGGGGCTGCGAAATTCGATGCGGCGCATCCTGTCCTTGCCGTCGGCGGGGGCAAGCATCGCCTTTGGCGCGTTGCCCTCGCCGCCCTCCTCGTGGGTGCCGTCGCGGCGGATGACGATGCGATGGATCTCGCGCTTTTTCTGGCCGTCTGCATCGGTCGCCGCGTTGTCGGCATGTTCGGTGAACACCATCACGCCGGGCGCGTCCGGGGCCTCGGGCGGCAGCACCGCTTCCGGGGGAGCCGGCGGCGCCGGGACGTCAGCCGTGGGCGCCTGTGCGACGACGATTCCCGCCGGAACCAGCGTCGCGGTGGTCGCAAGCACGGCCAGCGTGGCCCCGCCGACCAGCAGGCGGCCGACCAGCCCGCGCTGCTTTGAAATATCCTGCCTCATCAACATCGTGAGCCTCTCCTGCAAATTATCGTGGACCGCCATCGGCGCGGCAAGCGACAGGCGCGGACCGACCGCCGCCTTGACGATCGCGGTGGCATAGCGCGCGGTGCGCTCGCGGCGTTCGTCCTGATCGGCCATCGTCAGCACGTGCGCATCGCACGCGGCCTCCTGATCGAAACGAAAGGCGCGGATCGCACGCCAGGCAAAGGGATTGAACCATTGCGCGGCGAGCAGCACCAGCGCCGCGCTGTTCGCCCAAAGATCGCCGTGGCGGTGGTGCGACAATTCATGGTCGATCGCCAACGCGCGTTCCTCGGCAACATAGCGCGCGAAAAAATCGTGGGGGACGGCGACATAACGCCGCCACAGCCCGAATGCGACCGGGCCATCGACCGCGTCGGACATGACCAGCCGGATATTGCCGATCGGCTCAAGTTCGACCGCATCGCCCAGCACCTCGCGCCGGAAACGATGGTGCGACACCAGTGCGGCGATCAGGACGGCGGCCATGCCCGCCGCCCACAGCGCGAAAAAGACCGGAATGAGTTGGGCAAGCGACCAGAGCGGCTCGGCCGTCGGCGCGGACGCCGCGACCGGCAGCCCCGTCGGCACCATCACCGCCACCTCGATCGCCGGCTGGGGCACCACGACGACGGGATCGGCGAATGGCAAGGGCGGCAGCACGAGCCGCAGCGCAGGCACCGCCCACAGTGCATAGGTCAGTCGCGGGCCGAAATGACGCGCAAAGGGTTTGCGGACGATCAGGACCAAAAGGACAAGAATGCCCGTGGTGACGAGCGTGTCCGCCCATGCCTGAAGCAGCATCGCGGTGTTCACGACTTGAGCCTCTTCAGCAGCGCCTCGATCTCGGCGATGTCGGTATCGGTCAGCGCCTCGCGGTCCGCGAGATGCGCGATCAGCGGGCTGACGCGGCCGCCGAACAGGCGATCGACGAACCGCTGCGATTCTTCGCCGACCGCTTCGGCACGCTCGATGGCAGGGCTATAGAGATAACGTCGGCCGTCGGCCTGCGCGGTCACCGCGCCCTTCTGCACCAGCCGCGCAAGCAACGTCTTTACCGTGGCCTGCGTCCAGCCGTTGACCTTGCCAACGCGCGACGTCAGGTCGGCGGCGGTCTGTGGAGCATCGTCCCACAGCGCCGAGAGCACCTGCATCTCCGACTCGCTTGCTCGTTCTGCCATGCGGACCCCTCCCATTGGCGTCGCCCATATGCGACACGACTACAAATGTAGTCAAAGGGCTGAACGCTTGCTGAACGGAGCTGAACGGCCCCGCGCGAGCAACTGTCGGGATTTTTGACAGGCCGCGGGCGAGGTAAGGATTTGCTAACCAGCGTCTCGCGCCGAAATCGGGACATAAGCCGAATTGGCACGGCAATTGTATAGTTTAGGATGTTCCCGAGTGTTCCGCTCAATGGAGCGGTGGGGGGTATCAGTCTGGTCCCTGATGCCCCCTGCCCCCACCCGGGAAATCCCCACTTGCCCCCGATGCTGACCGGGGGGCGGAGCGGCCGAAAGGCCCCGCCCCCCGGAAGCTTTCCATTTCGATCAAATTGGGTCTTTCCTACATTATCCCGCTGTGCCAGCCTTCTTCGAGCGCGTTCATTCGGCCTGGGAAAAGGTCGCCTCCGCGCGCGGCAGCGGTCCAGATTGCGGGTCGCACAAGGCTGAACTTTGCTGAACTTTGACCCATGCGGCATCCCGTGCCACCCGATCGCGGACCGGCGTCGGGCATCCCATATCCGCGCCGCATCCCGAAACGGGCATAGAAAAGCCCGCCGGAACCCATGGGCCGGCGGGCTTGTCTGCTTTTTTTTGGGGGGGTTACTCGGCGCGGGCCGGAATGCCGGCCACCAGCGTGTGAAGCTCGCCTGCTTCCCACATTTCCATCATGATGTCGGACCCGCCAACGAATTCGCCCTTCACATACAGCTGGGGGATCGTCGGCCAGTCCGAAAATTCCTTGATGCCCTGCCGGACGTCCATGTCCTGGAGCACGTCGACCGTTTCATATTCGACCCCGAGCCGATCGAGCATCGCGATCGCGCGCGAGGAAAAGCCGCACTGCGGGAACAGGGGCGTGCCCTTCATGAACAGCAGGACGGGGTTGTCGGCGACCAGCTTGGCAATGCGGTCGTGGGTCGTGGCAGCGTCGGTCATCGTCAATCTCCGGGCAGGCGCGCCGTCGCGCCGCAAATGGTCATGCCCCTATGAGGGGATGGCGGTGGTCAATTGCAAGGCATGAAGTTCGCCGCCCATCCGCCCGCCAAGCGCGGCATAGACCGCCTTGTGCTGCGCGACGCGGGTCATCCCGCGAAACGATGCGCTGACGACATGCGCCGCATAATGGTCATTGTCGCCGGCAAGGTCGGTGATCGTCACCTCCGCATCGGGAAAGGCCCCGACGATCATCGCCCGCAAATCGTCTTCGCGCATACCCATCGGATCGCCTCAGCCCTGGCTGTCCATGAACTGACGCCGCGCCTCGGCGGTCTTGTCGTTCAGGATCGCACGAATTTCGGCATCGCTGATCTCGATCTGCGCCGCGGTGAGGTCGCCCGCGAGCTTGCGGATGACGTCCTCGTCGCCCGCTTCCTCGAAATCGGCCTGCACCACCGCCTTGGCATATGCGTCGGTTTCCTCGGGCGTCAGCCCCATGCGTTCGGCCGCCCATTCACCGACCAGCCGGTTGCGTCGCGCGGTGATGCGGAACTGCACCTCCTGGTCGCGGGCGAACTTCGCCTCGAATCCTCGTTCACGATCGTCGAATGCGCTCATCTTGTCCTCACCGGTTAAGCCGTGCCTTGCAGATAGGTTGCCCGCCCCATCGGCGCAAGCCGCCTGTGCGGCAGATCACTTCCCTTTTTCAGACGAAGGGGTTAGGGTCGATGGCAAGGGAATGGGTCGTACCGCAGCAATGAAGACTGCACCTTGCCGGGCATGTGCTGGCACGGTGTCTTTACGCATGTGTTTGGGGGATTTTGGTGATGACCGTTCGACGTCCGCATTTTGTGCCGATTCTGGCGCTGCTGGCTTTTGCTGCACCCGGAACCGCCATGGCACAGAGCATCGACCCGACGCTCCGCGACAGTTTTTCGATCGGCGACCAGGGCGGCTCGCTCTGCGAGGTGCAGGCCACCGTCCGCGACGGCGTCGTCAAAGGCATGTTCGATCGCGCCTGGACGATCATCTGCCGCGATGCGAGCCAGCCCGTCGGCTATGTCCGCCTGCTGCGCGCGGGACCCGACGATGCGCGCGCGCGGATCGAGCAGGGCCGCGACGGCACGATCGTCTGCGCCGCCGGGGGCGCCTGCACCGTCAAGGACAGCAACATCGCGTGGACAACGCGGATCGAGGCCGACGGCGCCAACACCTATAGCGTCGAGGGGTTCGAGGCCTATGGCGATGCGTTGAACATCGCGCTCGAATCGGTGCGGCAACGCCGGATCGTCCCCGGCGTCATCAAGGTCGCGACGACATCGGTCGGCGGCAATGACGGGTTCGCCCGCACGCTGGCCGGGGCGATCGACGTCGACAAGGCACTGGCCGAAGGATACCGCCGCAACCACAGCGGCGATTATGCCGAAGCCGCCGAATTTTTCGAGGCCTTGTCGCGCCGCACGCTCGAGGAACAGGGTGCCGCCGACATCGACCCGACCGAGTTCACGCTGAACCGCGCCCTGCAACGCTCCAACCTCGGCGAATTTGCCGAAGCCGAGCGACTGTTCGCCGAGGTCGAGGCGATCCCGACCGGCGACCCGGTCCAGATCCGCCTGCGGCGCAATTTTCGCGCGATCAACGCGCTGAACCAGCGCGATTATGACGGCGCCGCTACCCTGTTGCGGCAACCCGTCGCGCCGCTGGCAGGCGGCGTGACCGTCGCGGGCGGCGCCGTCACGCTGACGCCTCAGATCGTGGCAGGCGTGAACAGCGGCGCCAACGCCC
>NZ_MIAM01000062.1:18628-35099 GCF_001830555.1 Sphingopyxis sp. RIFCSPHIGHO2_12_FULL_65_19
GCCGAACGCGCCCAGATCATCGACGCGCAGGCCATCCACCTGCTCGGCACGGTCGAACGGCTACGCGGCGATGCGCGAGCCGCGAAAGCGGCCCAGGTCAAGGGATTGTCTGATGCGCTCGCCGTCCGGCAAGGCCGCGTGACCTCGATCATCCGGCTGCGCTCGCAGATGCTCGGCGAACTTGCGCTCGCCGAAGAAGCGCTGGGCGACAACAGCGCCGCCGATGCGCGTTTCCGCGAATCGGTCGATGCGCTCGCGATCGAATATCCCGAAACCAACGCGCTCGCTTCGGCCCGCGCGCGCTACGCCGCCTTCCTGACCCGCCACGGACAGGACGACAAGGCGATCGGCATCTATCGCGAGGTCGTGACGGCACTCGCGGGCTCACAGCGCTCGACAACGGGCATGGCGAACATGATGGCGCCCTATTACCGGCTGCTCGCCAGCCGGGCGGCGACCGACCCGAACGCGGCGGGCGAATTTTTCGTCGCCAGCCAGCTCCAGGTCCGCCCGGGGGTCGCGGATACGCAGGCGGTGCTGGCCCGCGAATTGTCGAGCGGCAGCGGCGACGGTGCGCGGCTGTTCCGTCAGGCAACGACGCTGAACCGCGACATCGAACGCGCGCGGATCGAAGATGCGCGCCTGTCGCAGCTTCCCGAATCGCCCGAGATCAACGCGCTACGCGCCGACATCAAGACCCAGCTCGACAATCTGGCGTTCCAGCAGGCCGAAACCGTCGTCGCGCTGTCGGCCTTTCCGCAATATCGTGTCGTCGCACAGGGCAAGCTCGACCTTCCCGAATTGCAGCAGGTGCTGCGCCCCGACGAAGCCTATCTGAAGATGCTCGTGGTCGGCGACGCCGTCTATGCGATGCTGGTCGAACCCGGCAGCGCGCAGCTGTGGCGCTCTGATATCAGCGCCGCGGGCCTTGACGCCGCGGTCGATACGATCCGGTCGACCATCTCGATCGTCGAAAATGGCCGCCGCGTGACCTATCCGTTCGACGCGGCGACGGCGTACAAGCTTTATGGACAGCTTTTCGGCCCCGTCGCGGCGCGGCTGCCGACGGTTCCACATCTGATCTTCGAGCCCGACGGCGGGATGCTGCGACTGCCGATCAACCTGCTCGTCACTGCCGACACGGGCCTTGCTGCCTATGAACAGCGGGTGCTCGACCCCGACGCCGATCCCTTCGACATGCGCCAGATCGCCTGGCTCGGCCGCACGACGCGCCCCAGCACCGCGGTCTCGACCCTGGGCTTCCGCAACGCGCGCCAGGCGGCACCGTCGAAGGCCGCCAATCAATATTTCGGGCTCGGCGAAAATCTGCCGGTCGATGGCAAGCTGCTGCCCTCGCTCGGCACCCGCGGCGGGGTCGCAGGCGGCGTCGATGGCGATTGCCTGTGGGATGCGTCGCAATGGGCGCGTCCGATTTCGGCCGATGAACTGGTGACCGCGCGCGATGCGATGGGCCGGGCGGCGGGCGCCTTGCTCACCGGCGGAGCCTTCACCGACACGGCCGTGAAAAACCGCGGCGACCTCGGCGACTATCGCATCATCCATTTCGCAACGCACGGCCTTGTCACCGCGCCGCGTCCTGCCTGTCCGGCGCGCCCGGCGCTCGTCACTTCGTTCGGCGGCGGCGATTCGGACGGGCTGCTGACATTTCAGGAAATTTTCGACCTCAAGATCGACGCCGATCTGGTCATTCTGTCGGCCTGCGACACCGCGGGCGCCGCGTCGGTGTCGGCGACGCGCGAGGCCGGGCTGGCGAGCGGAGGCGGCAATGCCCTCGACGGGTTGGTGCGCAGCTTTATCGGCGCGGGCGGCCGGTCGGTGATCGCGAGCCATTGGCCCGCGCCCGATGATTTCGACGCCACCAAGCGGCTGATCGGCGGACTGTTCGCCGCCAATGAGGGGGTGAGCGTCGCCGATGCCTTGTGGGGAACGCAGATGCGCCTGATGGACGATCAGCAAACCTCGCATCCCTATTATTGGGCAGGCTTCGCGATCATCGGCGACGGCGGGCAGCCGCTGCTTCACGGCAACACGACGACTGCCGCCGCCCCCGCTGGAGAGACCGCCGGCCGCGCCGCCCGCTGAACCGATGACCGCGCACGACGCCATGACGCCCGCGGCGGACACGCCCGCGCCCAACGGCCAGCGGGCCACTGTCCCGCTGCGCAAACGCGTGCGGCGGCTGGTCATGCAGCTGGGCCCGTCGCGGATGGCGGCAACGATCATCTTTCTTGTCATCGCGGTCCTGATCGCGCGCTTCAGCTGGCAGATGCCGCTGATCAATGCCGCCGAGCGGGCGCTTTATGATGCGCGCGCGACGCTGATGGCGCCGCAGGTCGAGCAGGACAAGCGCATCACGCTCGTCACTTACAATGACGAGACATTGTTCAACACCGGCATCCGTTCGCCGCTCGACCGGACGTTGCTCGCGAACGCGCTCGGCAATCTCGACCAGATGGGAGCCAAGGCGATCGGGATCGATATCGCGTTCGACTCGCCGCGCCCCGACGATGATGTGCTAAAAGCGCAGCTCCGCGCGATGCGCACCCCGACATGGCTTGCCTATGCCGAACAGGCGAGCAACCCGAACACGATCTTTTACGAACAGCAGAAATATCTGGAATCCTACATCGCCGACGTTGCGACCGAAAAAACGAAACCGACGAGCGTGCTGTTCCGCACCGATGACGACGACGTGATCCGCAAATGGCCCGACCGGCCGAAAAACCTGCCGCCGCTGATGTCGAATGCGCTCGCCCCGGTCGATCCGGCGCATGCCAATTACCAGGGCAACATCCGCTTCCTGGTTCCCGCGCGCGCGGCGAAAGGACAGGAGGAGCCGGTCTTTGCCAATATCCCGATCGACAGCTTTGCGATGCCGATGGACGCCGACATGCGCGCAGGCTTTGCCGAGCTGGTGCGGGGGCGCTACGTCCTGATCGGCGGCGATATCATCGACAATGATCAGTTCAACACGCCGCTCAGCCGCTTTCCCGACCCGATCACGGGGCAGCATGAAACGATGATCGGGCTGGAAGTCCACGCGCACATGCTGGCGCAGCAGCTCGATAACGCCTGGTCGCGGCCGCTCGCCAATCCGGCACTCTGGGCACTCGCGATCCTGGTCGTCGCGGCCGGAGGGCTGACCAGCCTCATCGACCTGCGCGCACGCTGGGTGGCGCTCGCATTTCTTGGGCAAATGGCGTTTTTCGTGACCTTTCCCTTCTGGGTTCAGGGGCGCGGCGTCGACACGACCACGCTGCCGACCTTTGGCTGGGCGATTGGCTGGCTGTTCGGCTATGCCGCAGTCGGCACCGCGGCGCGGACGATCGGGTCGCGCCAGCGCGCCTTTGCGCAATCGGCGCTCGGCAAATATCTGCCCGCCGATGTCGCGGCACAGATCATGCGCGACCCCGACCAACTGTCGCTCCATGGCGAGCGGCGCAACATTTTTTGCGTCTTCACCGACCTTGAAGGCTTTACGAAGCTCTCGCACGCCGTCACGCCGGAAACGGTTGCGCGGCTGCTCAACGAATATCTCGACCGCCTGTCCGACATCGTGCTCGAACATGGCGGGACGATCGACAAATTCGTCGGCGACGCGGTCGTTGCCTTTTGGGGCGCGCCGCTCAGCCGTCCCGACGATGGCGAGCGGGCAGCGGCGGCGGCATTCGCCATGTATCGAGAGGGCGAGAAATTCCGCACCGACCTGATGGCCGAGGATATCCCGCCGATCGGGATGACGCGCGTCGGGCTGCACGTCGGCGACGCGATCGTCGGCAATTTCGGCGGCGAGGGCCGCATCCAGTACACCGCACTTGGCGACAGCATGAACACCGCCTCGCGGCTCGAGGCCGCCAACAAGAGCCTGAAGACCGGCGTGCTGATCTCGGCCGAAGCCGCCGCACGATCGGGCCGCGACGACCTGATCCCGATGGGCCGGGTGACGTTGCGCGGCCGCGCGCAGCCAGTCGATGTCCTTACCCCGCGCCCTGACCTCGAACCCGGCCAGCGCGCGCGCATCACCGCGCTTGTCGCCGCCCATATGGCGGGCGACACCGACGCATATGTGACGGGCGCCACAGCACTGACCACCGAATTCGGTCAGGAAGCATCCATCCTGTTCCTGATAGAACGCCTGAACGAGACCGAAAAAGGAGAAAGCTATGTCCTTTCCTGATTTGCCGATGCGCCGCCTTGGCTTCACCGCCGCGGCCGCGATGATGGCGGTGGCCGTTGTCGGCACCGCCGCCGCGCAATCGATGGTCGTCCGCTCGACCGGACCGTCGGCCGCCAAATATCCCACCGGCGCCAAGCTGAAAGCCGCCGACAAGCTGACCCTGGTCGCGGGCGACAAGGTCGTGTTGATGCAGGCGGGCAAGACGCGCACACTGTCCGGCCCCGGCACCTTCGGCGCCACCGGCACGGTGCAGGCCAGCCAGTCGCTGGGCACCAATGTCACGCGGATGCTCGCCAAGGGGCCGACGACGCGGTCGCGCGGCGGGTTTTCACGTGGCCCGAACGATCCGATCCCGGCCGACGCACGCGCGCCCAATCTTTGGCTGCTCGATTATCGCGAAGCGGGCACCTTTTGCGTCGCCGATCCGGCCACGCTGATGTTGTGGCGCCCGAATATGGAAGGCGACACCGCGCTCGAAATCGAAAGCGCGGGCCGCAAGGCGACCGTCGCGATCGTCGATGGCGCCAATTTCCGCAAATGGCCGACCGACACGCTGCCGGTGCAATATGGCACCGACTATCGCCTGTCGGGCGGTGGGCTGGCGCAGCCGGTCACGGTGCGCTTTACGCCGGTGGAGAATGCGCCCGACACGGTGGAAGCGTCGATCGACATGCTGATGACCAAGGGCTGCTCGCCGCAGCTCAACCGGCTGGTCGACACGATGTCGGAGTCCGAAGCGGGCTGAACATCAGGGATAGGGCGGCCATTGTATCCGCCCTATCCATCTGATAATCATTCAGGGAAATTCCGTCAGTCGCGCGGCGGAACATTTCCTTGGGTCGCAATCAGCGCCGCCGGTTCAACGGCGGAGCCATTGAAGTTGGCGCGCGGCGACCGTCGCGGCGCGCCCGTACGCAAGGGGTGGTGATGGCCGTGTGGGGGGAAATGGGGATTGACGGGATCGGTCGGCGCAGGCGCGCCGCGATCGGCACGATATTGGCCGGTTCGGCGATAGGGATCGCGGCGGCCGTGCCCGCCGCCGCACTGGCGCAGGCGACGCCGCAGATTCCGACACGCGAGGAAATCCAGCGTCCAACACTGCCCCCCGCGGCGCAGCCGAGCGAACAGATCATCGCAGTCGATGACGAGGTCGAACGCGCGCCGTGCCCGCTCGCCAATCCTGAATTTGCCAATATCCGCATCACATTGCGCGGGGTCGAATTTTCGAGCGTCGAGGGCATCGACACCGCGATGCTTGCATCCAGCTGGTCCGATCGCGTGGGACAAGACCTGCCGATCGCGGCGGTGTGCGACATCCGTGACCGCGCCGCAACGATGTTGCGGTCGAAAGGCTATCTGGCGGCAGTCCGCGTACCGCCGCAGACGATCGACGACGGCGTCGTCAAACTCGACATCCTCGCCGCGCGGATGGCACGTATCGAGGTGCGCGGCGACGCCGGGGCCAATGAACGGCTGCTCCAGCGTTATTTGTCGCGGCTCGACGACCAGCCGGTGTTCAACATCGTCGATGCCGAACGCTACCTGCTGCTGGCGCGCGACATTCCGGGGATGGACGCGCGCCTGACGCTGCGCCCTGGCGCTGTGCCGGGTGAAGTTGTCGGCGAAATAACCGTCACCCGCACCCCCGTCATGTTCGATTTCAACGCCCAGAATTTCGGTTCGCATGACGTCGGCCGCTGGGGCGGCATCGCGCGCGCGCGCTTCGCGGGCCTGACCGGCATGGGTGACCTCACGACCGCCAGCTTTTACGCAACCCCCGATTTAGACGAACAAAAGGTCGTGCAGCTCGCTCACGAGTTCCGCGTCGGCGGCGAAGGCCTTCGCCTCGGCGCAAGCTATACTTATGCCTGGACGCGCCCCGACATCGCCGGCCTTCCGATCAAGTCGGACACCCAGATCGTCAGCCTGTACGCCGCCTATCCGCTTGTCCTGACACAGGCGCGCCGTCTGACCATCGGTGGCGGACTCGATTTCATCGATCAGGACATCAGCCTGACCGGCGTCCCGATCAACGAAGACCGGCTGCGCGTCTTCAACCTTCGCGCCGACGCCAGCTGGGTCGATCCAGCATCAATCGCGGGGCGCGGCGGCTATGGCCCTGCCGAACCGCGCTGGTCGCTTTCGACATCGCTCGAAGCGCGCCAAGGGGTCGGTTTTCTGGGAGCTAGCGACGACTGCGGTCCCGGCGGCGCGGCTTGCTTCCTGCCCGGCGCAGTGCCCTTGACCCGTGTCGAAGGCAAACCCGACGCGTTCCTTGTCCGCGCCAACGCACTCGCCGAATGGCGTCCGGCCAAATTGTTCACCCTGTCGGCCGCACCCCGCGCCCAGTGGTCGAGCGACCCGCTGCTCGCGTATGAGGAGTTTTCGGGCGGCAATTTCACTGTCGGGCGCGGGTTCGACCCCGGCACGGTCATCGGCGACAGCGGCGTCGCAGTGGCACTGGAGGCGCGCTACGGCTCGTTCGTCCCGGCCAATACCGAAAGCTTTGCTTTCCAGCCTTTTGTCTTTTTTGACGCAGCATGGGTGTGGAACGAGGACGCCGCCTTCGATGGCCTCGACCCGCAAAAGCTCTATTCGGCCGGTGGCGGCGTCCGTGTCGCTTACGGCGATCTCGCCCGTCTCGACGTCACGATGGCCGTTCCGCTCAACCGCGGCGGCTTCCTGACCGAAAAGCCCGACCCGCGGCTGCTGGTGTCGCTGACCACCCAGTTTGGCGTGCGGGCGCGCTGATCCATGAATATTGCATCGAGGACAACCGCCATGCGTGCCACCGCCACCGCTTCGACACCCCGCAAAGGGAAACGGCGCCTCCTCGAAAGCTGCGCGATCGCGGCGGGCCTGACGGCGCTTGCCTATGGCGGCCCTGCGCTGGCGCAGGTCAATGCCAATCCCGTCTTTGCGGATGTCGGCGTCGGGACGTCGGTGTCCAACAGCGGCACGACCAACACGACGACGGTCACTGTCACGCAGGACCAGAGCATCATCAACTGGGTGCCAACCGATACCGCGCCGACCGGCGGCGCCATCGACCTGCTGCCCACGGGTGAAAACTGGGATTTCATCGGCACCGGCGATTATACCGTCCTCAACCGCTTCGTGGACGGCAGCGGCGGTTCGCTCAGCCGGGAAATCGCGCTCAATGGCACGGTCAACAGCTATGTCGGATCGACCTCCGGGCCGCGCGGCGGCAATATCTGGTTCTACAACGCGGGCGGCATCCTGATCGGCGCGAACGGCGTGATCAACGTCGGCAGCCTCGTCCTCACCACCAACGACGTCGTCACGACCGGCGGCCTGTTCGGTGCCGGGGGTGATATCCGTTTCGATGGGACGGCGGGCAGCACGTCGGCGATCACTATCAATGGCGCGATCAACGCGAACAAGGTCGGCAACCCCGGCGGAAGCTACGTCGCGCTCGTCGCGCCGCGCGTCGTCCAGGCGGGTGCCGTCCGGGTCGACGGATCGGCGGCCTATGTCGCCGCCGAACAGGTCGACATCCGCATCAATGGCGGCCTGTTCGACATCAACGTCACGCGCGGGGTCGAAGGCGGCAACGCGATCACCCACAGCGGCACGACGACCGGCCCGGCACATCAGGACGGCGATACCGACCAGAACCGCATCTACATGGTCGCCATTCCCAAGAATGACGCGGTCACGATGCTGGTATCGGGCGCCATCGGCTATGACGACGCGGTCTCGGCGACCGAGGCCGACGGCGCGGTGCGCCTGTCGGCGGGCTATAATGTCGTTGGCGGCGAGTTGGCGGCGGCGCCCGTGAACGCAACCGCGGCCGACATCACCGCGGGCGACACACTGTTCCGCAGCGACACGATCGCGCGCGCCAGCAACGTTTTTGCGGCGCAGCCGACGCAGCCCCTGCCCGGCTCCCCGCCCCCGCTTTCGTCGGCAGGACAGTTCTTTGTCGAGGGCAACGGCACCTTTATCGGCGACGCCAGCGCAACGGTATCGATCGGGACCAGCCAGTCAGGCGGCGCGACCGGGACCTTTACCGTCCAATCGAACGGTCGCGGCGCCGCGGCCGGAAACGCCGCGGTGAATGTCTCAGGGGGCACGTTTTCGGCGCCGGGCGCGCTCACGATCCAGGCATCGGGCATCGCCGACACGCTTACGGGTGACAGTCAGGGCGGCACCGCAAATCTGACGATTACTGGCGGCAGCGTAACCACCGCAGGGGTGACGGTTGAGGCCAATGGCATCGGCGGCCTCGGAACGAACGGCAGCGGCGGCAACGGCACGGCTGGAAGCGCCGCCATCACTGTGTCGGGCGCGGGCAGCGCGCTGACCGCCGGGAATATCTTCGTCAACGCACTTGGAACCGGGGTTTTCAGCTTCAACAGCGGCCCGCCCGCCGTCAACGGCAACGGAACGGGCGGCACCGCGGCGCTGACCGTCGCCAACGGCGGCAGCGTGGGGCCGGCGGCGCTGCTTTCGCTCGACGCCCGGGGCCTCGGCGGCATCGGCCTTACCCAGTCCGGCGACGGCAGCGGCGGCACGGCGCGGATCAGCGTCACGGGTGCCGGGTCGTTTCTGTCGACGGCGCAAAGCTTCGTTCAGGCCACTGGCGAAGGCGGGCGGAACGTCGCTGGTTTCCTGACCCAGAATGGCGGGAACGGGACGGGCGGAACCGCCGAAATACTTATCAATGCGGACGCAACCTCGACCGTTTCGCTGGGCGCACTCGGCGCCAGCGGGTTCGGACGCGGCGGCGATGCCGGCGGAAGCGAAAATACGACAGGCGGCGACGGCCTGGGCGGCGTGGCACGGCTGACGGTCGATGGCGGCGTCAACGCGCAATTCACGCAAATCACGCTCGACGCGTCGGCGCGGGCGGGGTCTGCCACCAGCCTGAGCGGCAATAGTGGACAAGGCGGCGCGGCAACCGGCAACAATGTCACGATCGCCGCGACCAATGGCTCAACGATCGCCAGCAGCGGCAGCATCAACCTGTTCGCGGTCGGCATGGGCATCTTTTCCGGCGAGAATTTCGTTACCGGCACCGGCGGCAATGTCGCCGTCAGCGCGACAGTCGGGGGAACGATCACCACGGCCAATGTGCTGGCCGTCCAGGCCATGGGCGGCAACTCGTCGTTTACGGTGGCCCAAAGCGGCGGAAACGGCATCGGCGGCGATGTTGATTTTCTCGCCGACGGCGGGACAATCGTGGCCGAAGTCTACGACGTCGATGCGACCAGCAGCACGGTCAATGTCACCGGCACCGGCGGCACTGCGCAGGGCGGAAGCATCGACTTGCTGGCAACTGGCGGCGGCGAGATCCGGGCGACGCTCGATGCCTCGAACCGCTTCGACGCAAGCGCGTCAACCGGCGTCAGTGCCGGAGGGACAACGGCCACGGGCGGCACCGTCCAGTTTATCGCCGATGGCGGCCGCATCGACTTGGGTGTCGGCAGCGTGGTGACGGCGAACGGCACATCGGGTGGGGCGACGGACACCGGCGCGACCGGCCCGACCGGCATCGGCGGGACCGTCCTGATCCGGACCGCGGCCGATGCGGCCAGCGAAATCAGCTATGGCGAGCTTCTTGCGTCGACCGATGGGCGCACCTTCCCGGACACCGAATCGCCGGGTGTGCCGTTCGACACCGCAGGTAACGGCCAGGGCGGCACCATCACGATCGACGTTCAGGGCGGCATCCTGTCTGGCGGCGTCATCGATCTGTCGGCCGATGGTATTGGCAGCGGCGGCGGCGCAAATGGCAACGGCGGCACGGCGATCTTCACCCAGACGGGCGGCGATGCCTCGATCAGCGACATGCGCATCAGCGCCGACGGCTTCGGGGGCACCACCGCAGGGCTGTCCGGAACCGGCACTGGCGGCGTCGCCACGATTGATCTGTCGGGCGGAACAATCACCGCAGCCGACATCATCGCATCGGCAAGCGGCGAAGGCGGTTTCGGATCGGACGGCAATGACGAAGATTCCGCCAACATCGTCGCGGGCGGCACCGGCGGCGCCGGTGTCGGCGGCGACGCGGCGATCAACATCGGTGGCAGCGCGGTCGTCGATGCGAGCGTCATCGCGGCCTATGCCAATGGTTCCGGCGGCTCCGGCGGCGCCTTTTTCAACGCCTCCAGCTTCGGCGGCGTGCCCGGCACACCGGGCGACGGCGGCGACGGATCGGGCGGCTCGGCGCAAGTCAACCTTGTCGGCGGTTCGCTTACGGCCAGCAGCGTGATCGCCGACGCCACGGGAATCGGCGGCGAAGGCGGCTCTTCCTTCTTCTCAAGCAGCTCGGGCGGCGCCACCGGAATCGGTGTCGGCGGCACCGGCGGCACCGGCCGGGGCGGCGACGCAACCATCGGCCTGTCGGCAACCACCGGCACAATCGCCGACGTCAGCGCCCTCGCGCAGGGCATTGGCGGAGCGGGCGGATCGCACAATGTCGGCGGCGCAGGCGGCAATGCGCTGGGAGGCGTTGCGCAGGCGATTATCGACGATTTCGATGCAGGGACGCTAGACATCACGCTCGATTCAACCGCGCAAGGCGGCAATGGTGCCAGCGGGAACGACGGGCGCGGCGGGAACGGCGGCAACGCCGTTGGCGGCAGTTCCAGCGTGGTGGCCGATGGCGCCAATGCCGACGTCCGGGTCACGCAAGCCAATTTCGTCACCGGCGCGAACGGTGGCAACGGCGGTGACGGCAATCTGGGCTTTGGCTCGTCGGCGACGGTGGCACCTTCGGGCGGAGACGGCGGCACGGGACAGGGCGGCGCGGCCGAAGTCATCGCCCGCGGGGGCGCGACGATGACGCTGGGACTGGCTTCGGGAGATATCGTCGAACTGGGCAGCACGGGCACGGGCGGCAATGGCGGCAACGGCGCGAGCGCCGATTTTGGCGAAGGGAATTTCGGCGGCGATGGCGGCGTCGGTGGCAGCGGGGTTGGCGGATCGGTGCGGATGATTGCCGATGGCGGGACGATCACGACAGCCGGCGAGTCGCTTGAAATCAATGTCAGCGGCCAATCGGGAAGCGGCGGCAATGGTGGCCTGGCGGGTGGCGGCGGCAGCCTGCCCGGCTCCAACGCCGGCTTTTCCGGCACCGTGGGCGGCCGCGTCAACATTGACGCACTCGCAGCCGAAACCGGACCGGGACTTGTCGATCTCGGCAACACCAATATTTTTGCGAGCGGCGATGTCGCGGGTCGCGTCGAAATTCGGACCGACAGCCGGATCGACTTCACCAGCCTGGAAGTCGAAGTGCGCGGCCTCGCCAATCCGACCAATAACGACACCGACGAAGCACCGGAGGGCGTATTCCTCGGCGCAACCGGCGGGACGATCGAAACCGGCAGCCTGTCGGTCATCACCGACGGTTCGATCGGTCTCTATGCGCAAGGCAACGGACAGGTGGTTGTCGGTCAGGCGGCGCAGTTGCTGGCCGGCGATCAGATCGACATTCGCCACGACCAGCGCGGCGACAACGCCGCGCCGACGCTTCAGGTCGCCAATGATCTGGCGGTCGTGGCGGGAACCAGCGTCAGCGGCGCGGCGGGCAGCCTGTTGGCGGCGGGTGGCACCCTGTCACTGACCGGCGAAGGTCCGGGCGCGACGATTGGCGTCGATGCGCTCGATGCCGCCGAGATCGTGATCAACAGCAGCGGCGCCGCGAGCATCGAACATGCCGAAGCGATCAATGGTTTCACCGCGACCGCCGGCAGCTTCCGCACCGGGGTCAATTCGATTATCACCGGCGGCGACATCTCGATCACCTCGCCGGGCGCGGTCGACCTTGGCAATTCGACTGCGGGCGGCTTTGTCCAAGTGGACGGCCAGTCGATCGTCTTTAACAACATCGACGCCGGCATGTCGGTGAACCTGTTTGCCAATGGAACCGCGGCGGGCAGCGAAGGCATCCGCGGCGGATCGATCGCCGCAGACGGCGACATCACCCTTTTCGCGAACAGTATCGACCTTACCGGCACGGTCACCGGCGATGCATCCTTCTTTGCTTTCGGCACCGGCGGCGCGGTGTCGGTGAATGCGGCCGATGTCGGCGGCACCATTTCCGTCTTTGCCGAAAACGACCTGACCGGCACTTTTGTCGCTGGCGGCAACATCTTCCTGAACTCGAACGGCAACATCGCGGCATCGGGCCAGGCGAACGGCGGATATATCGACGCCAACGGCTTCGCGGCGGAAGGCAATCTGTTCGTCGTCGCGGCGGGCAATGCGACACTGACCAACAGCAGCGCGGCGCGCATGTTCGGCGTCAGCGCCGGGACGTCCGCGTCGGTGACCGGCGGCACCGCTGGCGAAGATATATTGATCCTCGCGGGCACGACCGCGAGCCTGACCAACGTCACCGGCGGCGACGACATCACCGTCAACGCGCCCGGAGACATCACCGCGCTCAATGTGCGCACCACGGGCGCCGGGGCCGATACCCATATCCTGAGCTTTTCGGCCGCGTCGGGCAGCCCCACCTTCACGATCGGCATGGGCGAAGGCACCGAAGGCATCAACGGCGCCGACATCGTCATGGCTTCGGCGACGGGCGCAATCGACTCAGCCGCCTTGTCGGCAGGCGACGACATCCTGCTCAATGCCGCGAACAGCATCGCGGTCAACGGCGCGACGACGCTGGGGCTGGGCACCACCGGCGGCGACAGCAGCATCCGCACCCAGGGCGGTGGAACGACGCTCGGCAATATCAATGCATTCAGCGACGTCATCGTCCAGGCGAACGGTGCAGCGGCGCTCGACGCCGCGGTGGCGGCAGGGCGCGATGTATCAATTACCGCGGCTTCGGTCAGCCTTGCGACGTTGTCGAACCCCGTCGGCGCCGCGATCGACACGCTGACCGCCGATGGCAATATCGTCGTTATCTCGACCGCGAGCATCAACGGCGGCGGCACACAGGCATTCGGCGACGTCACTCTTCAATCGGGCGACGCCATCGATGTCACGTCGGTCGGCGGGGCCAACGTCACGCTGAGCGGCGATGCGGGCATCACGGCAGGGCAAGTCTCCTCGTCAGGAACCACGAGTCTTGACAGTATTGGTGGGGATATTCTCATTGCTGGTCTCGGCTCGAGCGGCACGATTGCCGCGAGCGCCAACGCGATCCGCATCGAAAGCGGCGGGAACCAGCATTTCACGACGCTGACCACCCTTGTCGGCGACGCCTATGTCCGCGGCAACGGCGATTTCTCGGTCGCGAGCGGCACCGTTGCGGGCACCGCCGATTTCGGCACCAGCGGCGAGGCGATGAACATCATCGCGCTGACGGCGGCCAATGCGAACATCGCGAACAGCGGCGGTTTCCTGAACCTCGACACGATCGACGTCACGGGCAGCCTGAATGCCTCGGCGCAATCGACCCTAAGCGTCACCGGAATCGTCACAGGCCAGGCGATTTCGCTCGCTTCGGCCGATATCGGCATCGCGCCGGACGCGCGCGTCGGCACGGCGGGGGTCACCCAGCAATTGTCGGTCGCGAACAACAACAGCGACAACCAGACCTTTGTCGGCGGCAGCGGAACCCCCGACGGCTATCATCTCAGCGCCGACGAAATGACGCGCCTCTATGGCACCCAGATCGAGATATTCGCGCCCGAGGTCGAGGCCGCGGGCGACACCTCGATCGGATCGGCGGCGCCCCCCGACGTGATCATCGACGGCTTTACCGTGACCGGCGGCGCGGCCGGATCGAACCTGGGCGCGAATGGCGCGCTGACCATCCGGACGCCGGGCAAGATGCGCGTGATCGGCAACGCCCAGCTCACCGGCCTGACCGACGACAATGCGCTCAACCTGATCGGCGAGGATGCGCTGGAGGTCATTCTGGGCCAAGGCACGGTGCGCCTCGTCAACGGCAGCAACCCCGCCGGACAGCTCAATCTGTTTTCGGACGATGTGATCGTCGCGACACCGGCGGCGATCACCGCGGTCGGCGCGGCAACGACCATCGACGCGATCAACAGCCGGCTCGGCGAAAATGACGGCGTGACGATCGACGAAGGCGCGCTGTTCGCGGGCGGTATCCGCGCCACCGTCAGCGGCGGCTTCTATGTCCAGAACAGCGGCGCGGGCACCGATCTGGGCCAGCGGCGCGGCCTGACGTTCGGCGCGCTGGGACTCGACGTCGCGACGCTGTCGCCCAGCACCCGCATCGTCATCAACGGGGTGCAACTGGGCTCGGCGGGACAGGTCACGGGCCTCGACGTCCTCCCGTCGCTGACCGTCAACGGATCGGCGCCGACGGCCGGCAGTTTTGATCCGCGGTCGACGTTCAACGGCTGCTTTATCACCAATAGCGGTGCTTGCACGACCGTCATCGTCGATTTTGAAAACAGCTTCCCCGTCCAGGACCTGATCGAGGAAGAGATCGACGGCGACGACGAAGGCGCCGACGGCGAAGGCAGCAGCCTGCCGGTCCCGTTGATCACGATGCGCGAGCTTGACCCGCTGACCGGCGAGCCGCTGCTCGACGATCCGGTGACCGGCGCGGGCAACGACGACCTGTGGACCGCGCCGACCGACACGCCCTGAGCCTTTCGGTTGACGGACCGGCTTGGTCCAAGGCATGGGCGGCGGCATGACCGACGCCCATGCCTCGCCGTTTTCCGGCCCGCCGCTCAAGCTGTTCAACAGCCTGACGCGTGAGCTGGAAATATTCCAGCCCGTCCATCCCGGCGTTCCCGGTGATCCGGCAAACCCGCCGGAGGCGCGCGTCTATAGCTGCGGCCCGACGGTCTATAATTACCCGCATATCGGCAATATGCGCGCCTATGTCTTTGCCGACACGCTGGGCCGCACGCTGTCGTTCAAGGGTTACAAACTCACCCACGTCATCAACATCACCGACGTCGGCCACCTGACCGACGACGCCGATGCGGGCGAGGACAAGATGGAAAAGATGGCGGCCGAAAAGGCGCAGTCGATCTGGGACATCGCGCGCCATTATACCGAGGCCTATTGGGCCGACGTCAAGGCGCTCAACATCCGCCAGCCCGCCCATTGGTCGATCGCCACCGATTATGTCCCGCAGATGATCGAGTTTGCGAAGGCGATTGCCGACAGGCATTGTTACGAGCTGGAGGGTGGCCTTTACTTCGACACCTCGACGGTCGCCAATTACGGCGCGCTCGCCCGCGCAAAGACCGAGGACGGCGAAGGCCGCATCGAAGAGGTCGAGGGCAAGCGCCACGCCGCCGACTTCGCGATCTGGCGCAAGACCCCGCCGGGCGAAACGCGCCAGATGGAATGGGATTCACCCTGGGGCAAAGGCGCGCCGGGCTGGCACCTCGAATGTTCGGTGATGTCGGAAGCTTTGCTCGGCTTTCCGTTCGACATCCACACCGGCGGCATCGACCACCGCGAAATCCACCACCCGAACGAGATCGCGCAGAACCAGGCGCATAGTTGCAGCGACGCCAGTGGCGCGCGCATCTGGATGCACAATAATTTCCTGATCGAACGCTCGGGCAAGATGAGCAAGAGCGCGGGCGAGTTCCTGCGCCTGCAACTGCTGATCGACAAGGGCTACCACCCCCTCGCCTATCGCCTGATGTGCTTGCAGGCGCATTATCGCAGCGAGTTGGAGTTTTCGTGGGAGGGGCTGGGGGCGGCGCTGACGCGGTTGAAGCGGATGCTCAAATTCATAGAAGTTCAACGTTGGAAAGAGCATGAGAAAACGGGTCAGCCGGTTCGCTCACAAAAGGATGCAAAGCCCCTCCCCCGAAGCGAGTGGCACCGATTTGCGATACTTGGATACCTTGGTGACTTTGAAGCGGCCATTTCTGATGATCTCAACACGCCAAAGGCGTTGCCAATAATTGAGGCAATTTTAGGAGACTCCGCAATCTCACTGACCGATCGCTGGGAGATGATCGCGACTGCCGATGAAGTGCTCGGCCTGAATATTCTACGAATGGATCGCGCAGACCTCCGCGTCCGGCCGAAGGTTGCCACCATCAGTGAGGCTGAAATCGAAGCCGCTCTCACCCGCCGCAAGGAGGCGCGCGCGGCAAAGGACTTCGCCGCCTCCGACAAACTTCGCGACGAGCTTATCGCCGCGGGGGTCGAAGTGATGGACGGCGACCCGCTCGGCTGGGACTGGCGGCTCGGCGATTAAATCCCCCTCCCGCTTGCGGGAGGGGAGTTTCAGGTCGAATGTGCTCCCAGCACATTCTTGACCAGTCGGGGGCTGGTCAACCTGAAACTGGGAGGGCATGAATGACCCACCCGCTGCGCACGGACAGGCCCTCC
>NZ_MIAM01000062.1:35110-41979 GCF_001830555.1 Sphingopyxis sp. RIFCSPHIGHO2_12_FULL_65_19
CCGCAAGCGGGAGGGGAGATTTATGACCAAGACCGTCACCGTCCTGTCGGGCCTGATCCGGCCGCTCGTCGAAAACCGCCTGCCCGACTGGGTCGAGCCGCGCTTCTTTCAATCGAAGGAGGAGGCGCTCGAACTCGCGCCCGACGCCGAAATCGGCTGGTTCGACATGTATGACAAGAAGGACATGGCCGCGGTCATCACCGCCGCGACGCAGCTCAAATGGCTGAACTCGATCTATGCCGGGGTCGACGGAATGCCCCTCGACCTGCTCGGGCAGCGCGGGACGGTCGTTACCAACGGCGCCGGGATCAACGCGATCACCATCGCCGAATATGTCGTGATGGGGATGCTGACGGTCGCCAAGGGTTACCGCGACGTCGTGCGCGCGCAGGAACGCCGCGAATGGCTGATGGATTCGCCGGGCAAGGTCGAACTGTTCGGGTCGAAGGCGCTGCTGCTGGGCTATGGCGCGATCGGCAAGCTGATCGAGGAGCGGTTGAAGGCGTTCGCGGTGGATGTGACGGTGGTGCGCCGTTCGGCCGGTGAAAACACGCTGACCCCCGACCAGTGGCGCGCGCGGCTGGGCGATTTCGACTGGGTGATCCTGGCCGTCCCCGCGACCCCCGAAACCGACGGCATGATCGGCGCGGCCGAGCTGGCGGCGATGAAGCCGAGCGCGACGCTGATCAACATCGCGCGCGGCAGCGTCGTCGATCAGGATGCGCTGGTCACCGCGCTGAACGAACAGCAGATCGCATCGGCCTTCCTCGACGTGACGACGCCCGAACCGCTGCCCGCCGACGATCCGCTGTGGAGCCTCGACAATGCGCATATCACCATGCACCTGTCGGGCCGCGCGCAGGACAAGATGTTCGTGCGATCGGCGATGCGGTTTCTGGAGAATCTGGATCGCTGGCAGCGGGGCGAGGCGGTGGAGCCACGGGTGGATTTGACGCTGGGTTACTGACACCCTTGATCTCGCCATCCCGGCGAAGGCCGGACTCGTCACGTTGCGAAACAGGGCGTCGTCGAAATCCCGGCCGGCGCCGGGATGACGATTGGGCGCCGGGATGACGACGGCGAGCTTGCAGCCGGATTGTGATTCAGTCCGGCACAATCCTTACCGGCCGATTCACAAAATTTTCGGGTTGATTCAGATCGGGACGCCCTAAAATGGTAAATGGACTTTGCACCATTGACGCCGCGCGGCATAGTTGGTGCAAGTCATGCGTCGGACCCGCGTCGGGGGGCTCCGCATCGCCAGTCCGGAGGTCTTTTCCGCGTGTCCGCACCGTTCCGTTTTCCGCGCTTTTTCGTCACCAGCCCGGCGCCCTGTCCCTATCTGGCGGGGAAGACCGAGCGTAAGGTGTTCACCGAACTGAGCGGCAATACGGCGAACGAACTGAACGACGCGCTCGGCCGCATCGGCTTTCGCCGCAGCCAGTCGGTCGCCTATCGCCCCAGTTGCGCCGATTGTTCGGCCTGCGTGTCGGTGCGCGTCTGCGCGGGCGAATTTGCGCCGAACAATTCGCAAAAGCGCACTATCCGACGCAATGGCGACCTGGTCGCGACGGCGTGCAAGCCGTGGGCGACCGAGGAACAATATGCGCTGCTCCGTTCCTATCTCGGCTCGCGCCATCCCAATGGCGGCATGGCCGACATGGACGAACAGGATTTTGCCGACATGGTCGAACAGACCCCGGTCGACAGCTATATGATCGAATATCGCGAGCCGACCGCGGATGGCAGCAAAGGCCGCCTGGTCGGTTGCTGCCTGACCGACCGGCAAGGCGACGGGCTGTCGATGATCTACAGCTTCTTTGACGCGGCGCACCCGATGCGCGAAGGTCTGGGCACCTATATCATCGCCGACCATGTCCAGCGCGCCGCCAGGGCGGGGCTGCCCTATGTCTATCTCGGCTACTGGATCGAAGGATCGGCGCGCATGGCCTATAAGGCACGCTTCCGCCCGCTCGAACGGCTCGGTCCCGATGGCTGGTCGCGTTTCGAGCCGGGAACGTCGCAGCGCATTGCCGAGATGTTCGAGCTGGCCTGATTGACGTCTGCTTAGGGGTGGGAAGCGGACGTTCCCTCACCCGTCATCCCGGCGAGGCCGGGATCTCAACCTCTCGGAATTACGCACCGGCGAGATCCCGGCCTTCGCCGGGATGACGGACGTCGGTTAGGGCAACTAATGGTCGAATCCGGCGTCTTGTCCTTCAATCCCGCCCCTTCACCGCCCAAAGCTGCGAATGGTTCGCAACGCGCGGTTTCTCGCCGCTTCCGGTTGACCTTTTCCCGCTTTCAAGGGCATAGCTTGCGGCCAGGACATAAGTCCGGGTCGCATCCAGCGTTGGTGGTCGCCTAGGGGTAGGCGATTGGGGGAAAAGGGATGCCCGTGCATGCGTTCGCCGATGGCTTGATCGCGGATGATCGTTCCGCCCGCGATGGCGCGCGCGCATGAGCGAGGCGGTCCCGCTTGATCGCGTAAAGGTGGCGATCATCGGGTCGGGTCCGGCAGGGCTCAGCGCCGCGTCGCGCGCCGCGCAACTGGGGCTCAGCCATATCCTGCTCGAAAAGACCGACCATCTGTCGGACACGATCTTCAAATATCAAAAGGGCAAGCGCGTGCTGGCGACGCCCGAACGGCTCGACCTGCGCTCCGACTGCCGCTTTGCGGAGGGCGCGCGCGAATATATCCTCGGCAATTGGGACGAGGATGCTGCGAACAACAAGGTGCAGGTCGCCTATCACGCCGAAGTCACCGAAGTGTCCGGCGAAAAGGGCGCGTTCGCGATTCGCACCGCCAAAGGCGACATCTTCCACGCCGAAAATATCGTGCTGGCGATCGGGACGCAGGGCAATCCCAACCGGATGCGCTGCGAGGGCGCCGATCTGCCGCACATCATCTATCAGGTCGACGATCCCGAGGATTTCAAGGACAAGCATATCACCGTCGTCGGGTCGGGCGATGCGGGGATCGAAAATGCGCTCGGCGTGGCCGAGGAAGCACTCGAAAACACCGTCACCATCCTCAACCGGTCAAAAGATTTTGCGCGCGCCAAGGCCAAGAATGTCGCCGACATGATGGAAGCGGGTGAGAATGGCTTCATGTCGATCCTCACCGAAACGCAGCCCAAAAAGGTCGAACCGGGCTGGCTGACGCTCGAAACGCCGACGGGCGAAGAACGGATCGAATGCGACGTGATCGTCGCGCGGCTGGGTTCGGTCGCGCCGCGCGGCTTCGTCGAATCGATGGGGATCGAATTTACCGGCCCCGACCGCGAGGCTTTTCCGAAACTGTCGCCGACGTTCGAGACGACGGTGCCCGGCCTCTATGTCATCGGCGCGCTCGCCGGCTATCCGCTGATCAAGCATTGCATGAACCAGGGCTATGACGTCGTCGAATTCATCAACGGCAACCAGGCGCTGACCCCCGCCGACGAAAAGGATCTGGCGGCAATCTTCGCAAAACTGCCGCAGAAGAAATCGGTCAGCGAGTGGCTGGAATATCTGCGCACGCGCATCCGCATCTTCGCCGATGTGTCGCCGCTGCAGATGCGCGAGTTCATGCTCGATTCAAAGGTCGCCTATTATCCCAAGGGCGACGTCGTGTTCGAGAAGGGCGAGCCGGGGTCGTCGCTGTTTGCCATCGCCGACGGTCATGCGCTTGTCGAGGTTGGTCCTGACTTTACCGTCCCGATCGAACAGGGTTCGATCTTTGGCGAAGTCGGGCTGATTTCGGGCCGCAAGCGTGGCGCGACGATCCGCGCGGGCGAGGACAGCATCTTCGTCGAAGTGTCGCGCACCGCCGCGCTCAAGCTGATGGCCGCCGTGCCGGGCGCGAAGCGCGTGATCAACCGTATCTCGCTCGAACGCCAATTGCTGCAAATCTTCAAGGGCGGACTAACGGTCGAGGACCTGGGGCCGATCGTCGAGGATCCGGCGATCGAGCGCGTCGCGGCGGGCAAAGTCGTGCTGGCCGAGGGCGACGAGGGCGACGACGTCTATGTCATCCGTTCGGGGTCGATGGTCGTCGAGAAGGATATTGGCGGCAAGCCGATCTTCCTCCGCTATCTGCCCGCCGGCAGCTTCTTCGGCGAAATGGCGGTGCTCAGCGGCGCGCCGCGCAACGCCACGGTCAAGGCCGCGGTCGCGAGCGAAGTGATCCGGCTGAAGGGCGACGCCTTCAAGGCGATGCTTGCCAAGCGGCCGCAGGTGCGCGCGGCGACCGAGGCCGCGGTCGCCGAACGCGCGGCGATGAACAGCTTCATCGAATCGCGCAAAGCCAGCTATTCGAGTGCGGTCGACCTTTATTCGGACACCGCGACCTTCATTATGAAGGAAGGGCTGGGCGAGGCGACCGACGCGCTGTTGATCGACGAGAATCTGTGCGTCGGCTGCGACAATTGCGAAAAGGCGTGCGCCGACAGCCATGAAGGCCTGTCGCGGCTCGACCGCGAGGCGGGCAAGACCTTTGCGCATTTGCATGTGCCCACCAGCTGCCGCCACTGCGAGCATCCGCACTGCATGGCCGACTGTCCGCCGAACGTCATCCACCGCGGCCCCGACGGCGAAGTGTTCATGGAGCCGGGGTGCATCGGCTGCGGCAACTGTATGCGCAATTGCCCCTATGGCGTGATCCGCATGGAAGCGGCGCCGCCGCAGAAACCCAGCCTGCTGCGCTGGCTGCTCACCGGCTTCGGCCCCGGCCCCGGCGAGCCGTCGCCCAAATGGACGAAGAAGCAATTGGGCGACGAGAAGCCCAAGAAGATCGCGGTGAAGTGCGACATGTGCAAGGGGATCGCGGGCGGCCCGGCGTGCGTGCGCGCGTGCCCCACCGGCGCCGCAATCCGCGTGTCGCCCGAGGAGTTTCTGTCGATCGCGCGGCTCGACGAGGACACCGACTGATGGCGAGCCTCTTCAAGCGCCGCCGGTCCAAGGCAACGCAGGTCGAGCGTGTCCGCGAGCGGCGGCACGAGGGGTTTCTGCGCTATGCGGGATTCCGCTGGGCCAAGATTTCGGGCGGGCTCTGCCTGCTCATCATCGTCAGTTACGCGCTGGTCGACGTGACCCCGCGGCACAATGGCGGCAGCTGGTATGGCTATACACTCGGCACGATCGGCGCGGCGCTGATCCTGTGGCTCACCGCCTTGGGCTATCGCAAGCGCAAGATGACGAGCGACCACTGGTCGCTGAAGGCGTGGACCTCGGCGCACGTCTATCTGGGGCTGAGCCTGATCGTCGTCGGCACCTGGCACACGGGGTTCCAGCTCGGCTGGAACGTCCACACGCTGGCCTGGGCGCTGATGATGCTGGTGATCCTGTCGGGGCTATATGGGGTGATCGTCTATGCGACGCTGCCCGCGGCGCTGTCGAACAACCGCGACGAGATGACGCAGATGCAGATGCTCGAGGCGATCCGCGCCTTCGACCGGCAGCTGCACAGCGCGGCGCAGCCGCTGACCCCCGCCGATACCGCGCCGGTGCTCGCCGCGCTGGGCGAGGACCCGTTTGCCGGCGGCATCGCCGCGCGGCTGTCGGGTCGTTATCCGGCGTGTGCGACGGCCGCGGCGCTCCGCACCCTGACGCTGTCGAACGCCAGCGACCGCGAAGCGCGCGACAAGGTCGTCGGGCTGCTCAAGCAGAAAGAAGCCGCGCTCGCGCGCCTGCGCAAGCATCTCAAGATCCGCGCGCTGCTCGAAATCTGGCTCTACGTGCATGTGCCGCTGACCTTTGCGCTGATCGCGGCGCTGTCGGCGCACATCATCAGCGTCTTTTTCTATTGGTGAGGTGGGGACGATGAGCTTCATCCTGCGCCGCATCTCGACGACGAAGACCGGCAAACAGATTATCCGCGACCAGGCGCTGCCGGGCGATGCGATCACGCTGGGCCGCGAGGGCAGCAACACCATCCACATCGCGGACCTTGCGGTGAACCCGCATCATGCGACGATCAGCAGCGCCGATGGGCGCACCGTGCGCGTCGCGGCGAGCGAGGGGCTGGGTTTCGACCTCAACGGGCGCAGCGAAACCGTCGCCAATATCGACAGCGGTGCGGGCGGCGAACTGCGGTTCGGCGGCCACCGGCTGACGATCGCGCGCGAGGGCGACGATATCATCCTGCTGGTCGAACGGATCGACGAGCTGTCGCAATCGTCGAAGGACGTCGACGAGGCGAAGGCCTTTTCGCTGCAAGGCGTGATGCCCGGCAAGCGCATGGGGGCCTGGCTGTTCGGCCTGCTGATGCTGCTCGCCTTCCTGATCGGGCCGATCTGGGCGTGGTGCAGCTACAAGGATGTCAACGAGCGCCCCGACGGCTACCATGCCGACAGCGCGTGGCTTTCGGGCCCGTTGTCGAGCGCGCACGCCAGCCTGAAGAATGATTGCCAGTCGTGCCATGTCGAACCCTTTGTCGCGGTCACCGACAAGGCGTGCGTCAATTGCCATACCGGCGAGCATAAGGCGATGAGCATGGCGCACGCGAACGCCCCGACCGCGATGCTGCTCGCCGCGCGCCACCCGCCCGGCGTGGGCGAGCGCATCCTCGACGGCTTCGCCAGGACCTTCAACAAGCCGCAGGGGCGCTGCGTCGAATGCCATACCGAGCATGAGGGGGCGGGGCCGATGGCCGCGACGCCGCAGAAATTCTGCGCCGATTGCCACGACGGCATGGCGGCGCGGCTGAAGACCGCGGGGCACCCGACGACGCTGGCCGATGCCAGTGATTTCGGCACGAGCCACCCCGAATTTCGTCCGCTTGTTCGCGCCGCCCCCGGCGCGAAGCTGGCGCGCACGACGCGGACCGGGGGCATCGTCGACTACAACGGCCTGAAATTCCCGCACGACATGCATTTGCAGGCGACGGG
>NZ_MIAM01000062.1:42083-47200 GCF_001830555.1 Sphingopyxis sp. RIFCSPHIGHO2_12_FULL_65_19
AGCCGGTCGAGATGGAGCGTGACTGCGCGATGTGCCACAGCCTGGCGTTCGAGACCGTCGGCGGGGTGACGCGGACGCTGCGCCACGGCGAGCCGGAACAGGTCGTCGCCGACCTGACGGCCTATTATCGTTCGACGCCGCCCGCGCGGCCGCTGCAACTCGGCGGGATGCAGCGCAGGCGCCCCGGCGCCTATGCCGAGGGACAGGTCTACAACATCTATTTCAACGAGGTCGCGGCGCGGCCGTCGCGGGCGCAGGATGCGGTGCGCGCGGTCTTTTCAAAAGGCGGCGCCTGCTATGATTGCCACACGATCTTCCCCCCCGCGGCGGGCAGCAACTGGCGCGTCATGCCGGTCAACCAGACGGCGCGCTACCTGCAAAAAGGCTGGTTCGACCATGACGCGCACCGCGAAACCGAATGCGCCGATTGCCACACGGCCGCACCCGCATCGAAACGGTCGGCCGACCTGCTCGTCCCCGGGCTGCGCCAGTGCCGCGACTGCCATGTCGGCGAGGGGGGCGCGCGGCTGGTAAAGGTCCGGACCGCGACCGAATCGCCCTGCGCCATGTGTCACGAATATCATTCGGATGGCGGCAAACCGTGGATGCCGCCCCGCCAGCGCCAGAAAAACACCGCGGCAATCACAAATAAACGTCTTGGCGCTATAGATGGTGTGAGCATGATCACAGGAACCGGGGGACGGGGCCTTTACGATGTGACGTGGCGCACACCTTCCTTGCACGCGGCAAGGCGGGGTGGGTAAGCTTTTGGTGGTCGGGACCAGCCGGCCGTGAACGGGGGGCGGATATGCTGATCGCGCAGATCACAGATATCCATATCGGGTTCGATCCGGACAATCCGGCCGAATATAACCGCAAGCGCCTCGACGAGGTGCTCGACGTGCTGATCGAGGGGCCGAACCGACCCGACCTGTTGCTTGCGACCGGCGATATCACCGATCGCGGCGACGACGACAGCTATCGCCGCCTGCTCACCGCCTTTTCGCGCTGCCCCTTTCCGGTGTGGCCCAGCGTCGGCAATCACGACCTGCGCGACAATTTCCATGCCCGCTTTCCGGGGTTCGATGACGGCAACGGGTTCGTGCAATATGTGATCGACTTGCCCGAATTGCGGTTGGTGACGGTCGACACGCTGGAAGAGGGGCGCCATGGGGGCGCCTTTTGCGCGGCGCGGGCCGCATGGCTCGACGCCGAACTGGCAAAGGCGCCGACGAAGCCGACCTATATCGTCATGCACCACCCGCCGGTCGAAAGCGGGATCGAGTGGATGAACACCCATCCCGACGAACCATGGGTGACGGCTTTCACCGACGTCGTTCGCCGCCACAGCCAGGTGCGCGGGCTGATCTGCGGACATCTGCATCGCTCGGTGACCGTCGCGTGGGAGGGGCGGACCGTCGCCATCTGTTCGTCGACCGCGCCGCAAGTGTCGCTCGACCTCAGGCCCATCGACGAAAACCATCCCGACGACCGGCCGATGATCGTCGCCGAAGATCCCGCATATGCGCTCCACCGCTGGAACGGGCGCGAACTGGTCAGCTTTTACGATCACGCCGGGGCGCACACGATGCTCGCCAAATATGACGAGCGGCTGCAACCGCTGGTGCGCGAACTCAAGGCCGAACGGCCGGGGTAACAGCGACGACCATGCTATGTGAATCGTCATCCCGGCCTTCGCCGGAATGACGAACCAAATTTGCGAGAGGAAGGCGGCGCGTCAGCTGTATCCGCGCAGTTCGTCACCCGTCAGCGTCGCCACATGCAGCACGTTGGTCGATCCGGGCGTGCCGAACGGAACCCCCGCCATCATCACCAGCTTCGCGCCCGCCTTGCAGATGCCGTGGCGCAGCGCCATGCGCTTGCCCTTGGCGATCATCTCTTCAAAACTGCCGATATCCTTCGTCGGCACCGCATGGGCGCCCCACAAAAGGCCCATCCGCCGCGCTGCCTCGCGCTTTGGCGTCAGGACGAGCAACGGAGCGCCCGGCCGTTCGCGGGCAACGCGGCGCGCGGTCGAACCCGATGCGGTAAAACAGATGATCGCATCGGCGGCGATCGTCTGGATGATCGTGCCCGCGGCTTCGGCCAGCGCGTCGGCCGTGGTCGCGTCGGGAGCGGTTTCGGTGAAATGCAGGCGGCGGAAATAATCGGGATCGCTTTCGACCGAGCGCGCGATCGAATCCATCATGGTGACCGCCTCGACCGGCCAGGCGCCCGCCGCGGTCTCTGCCGACAGCATGATGGCGTCGGCGCCATCATAAACCGCCGTGGCGACATCGCTCACCTCCGCGCGCGTCGGCGACGGCGAAACGATCATCGATTCGAGCATCTGCGTCGCGACGACGACGGGCTTGCCCATGCGGCGCGCAGTCGCAACGATCCTTTTCTGAAGCGGCGGCACGGCTTCGGGCGGCAGTTCGACCCCCAGGTCGCCGCGCGCGACCATCGCCGCATCGGCGAGCTCGAGAATTTCCTCGATCCGCTGCACCCCCGACGGCTTCTCGAATTTGACGAGCAAAGCCGCCTTGCCGCCGATCAGCGTCCGCGCCTCGGCCACGTCCTCCGGACGCTGGACGAACGACAGCGCAATCCAGTCGACATTCTGTTCGAGCGCGAAAGTCAGGTCCTTGCGATCTTTCTCGGTCAGCGCGGCGAGCGGAACGACGACGTCGGGGACATTCACGCCCTTGCGGTCCGAAATCTTGCCGCCGACCTCGACCACCGTCTCGATCTTGTCCGACGTCACGCTTTTCACGCGCAGCACCAGCTTGCCATCGTCGATCAGCAGGCGCGTATCGGGTTCGAGCGCGGCGAATAATTCGGGATGCGGCAGGTGGACGCGCGTCGCGTCGCCGGGCGCCTTGTCGGCATCGAGCGTGAAGGCGGCCCCCTTCACCAGATCGGCGGGACCATCCCGGAAGGTCCCGACGCGCAACTTGGGCCCTTGCAGGTCGACGAGGATCGTCGTCGGACGTCCGGTGTCCTTTTCAAGCGCGCGGATCGCGGCGATCACCTTGGCATGGCCGGCATGGTCGCCATGGCTCATATTGACGCGAAAGGCGTCGGCGCCGGCGCGGTGCAGTTCGGCGATCATCGCCGGATTGGCACTGGCGGGACCGAGGGTCGCCAAAATGCGCACCTTGCGCTGGCGGGGGGTAAAGCTCTGAACCACAAATGCTCCAATGGCTGGGGGACGCTAGGGTAATGCCGCCTTGATAGGGCAATGCCGCCTTGATACCCGCAAGGCAACAACCGTATAGCTATTCAATCATCAAAGGGGGCCAGCATGTCGTGCAGCGACGATCAGACGACCGGGAACGACGCGCTGGACAGCCTGGACGATGCGGTCGCCGCCGCGGCGTTCCGCCGCCTCGTCCGCCTGCTCCAGCACCGCCATGACGCGGCAAATATCGACCTGATGGGTCTTGCCGGATTCTGCCGCAACTGCCTGGGCGACTGGATCGCCGAGGCGGGCGGGATGGACAAGGAAGCCGGGCGCGCGATCGTTCACGGCATGCCGACCGCGGACTGGAAGGCCCGCTTTCACACCGCGGCGACCCCCGAACAGATGGCGCGGATGGAAGAAAGCATGGCGAAGAATCCCTGACCTCGCTAGGGACGCGCCGAGGCGATTCTCGCCACGCAATCATCCAGTCCAGCGGAGTATAAAATGAGCGAAGCCACCGTATCCGACGAACAACTGCGCCTGTTCATCGAGCGCATCGAGCGTCTGGAAGAAGAGAAGAAGGGCATCGCCGACGATATTCGCGACACCTATAACGAAGCGAAATCGCAGGGTTATGATCCGAAGATCATGCGCCAGATCGTGCGCCTGCGCAAACTGCCCGTCCATGACCGCAAGGAAATGGAAGCGATCCTGGACGTGTACAAATCGGCGCTCGGGATCGACTGACGCCAATCCCCGCAAGCCACAGGAGAGTGACGATGTTCAGCACCACCACCAATGCAATCGAGGGCCGTCCGGTCCGCGAATATCTGGGCATCGTCACCGGCGAGGTGATCGTCGGCGCCAATCTGTTCCGCGACCTGTTTGCGTCGATCACCGACATCGTCGGCGGCCGGTCGGGCAAATATGAAGATGTCCTGGCCCGCGCGCGCAAGGAAGCGATCGCCGAGATGGAAGCCGAAGCCGCGCGCCTGGGCGGCAATGCGGTCGTCGGCGTCGACCTCGATTACGAAGTACTCGGCCAGAATGGGTCGATGCTGATGGTCAGCGCATCGGGAACCGCCGTGGTTGTCTGACTTGTGACATCGCGCTAGGGGCGGCGCCAGCTTTCAAAATTACCGATGGAGGGTGGCTTGGCCGGCCATAGCAAATTCAAGAACATCATGCACCGCAAGGGTGCGCAGGACAAAAAGCGCAGCAGCCTCTTCTCGAAGCTCAGCCGCGAAATCACCGTCGCGGCGAAGATGGGCCTACCCGATCCCGACGCGAATGCGCGCCTGCGCGCCGCGGTCAACGCCGCGAAGGCGCAGTCGATGCCGAAGGACAATATCCAGCGCGCGATCGACAAGGCCGCGGGGGGCGACGGCGATAATTACGAAGAAATCCGCTACGAAGGTTACGGCCCCGGCGGCGTGTCGCTGATCGTCGAGGCGCTGACCGACAACCGCAACCGCACCGCGACCAACGTCCGCACCGCGTTCAGCAAGAATGGCGGCAACCTCGGCACCTCGGGCAGCGTCAGCCACGGCTTCGACCGCCTTGGCATGATCAGCTATGCGGCGACCGCCGGCGACGCCGACACGGTGTTCGAGGCGGCGCTCGACGCGGGCGCCGACGATGTCGAATCGTCGGAGGACGGCCACGACATCTGGACCAGCGTCGACAGCCTGCACGAAGTCGCGAAGGCGCTGGAGGGCAAGCTCGGCGAGGCCGAAGGCGTGAAACTCGCCTGGCGTCCGACGCTGAAGAGCGAAGTCGCCGACGAGGCGACCGCGCAGACCTTGTTCAAGCTGATCGACACGCTCGACGATGACGACGACGTCCAGACCGTGTGGGGCAATTACGAGATCCCCGATGCGGTGATGGAGAAATTGGGGTGAACTTATCCCCCCTCCCCTTCAGGGGAGGG
>NZ_MIAM01000062.1:47210-61134 GCF_001830555.1 Sphingopyxis sp. RIFCSPHIGHO2_12_FULL_65_19
CGCTGAGCTGCACCGGCTGGGGCGTCATCCGCGTCGAGGGCAGCCGGATCAGCCATATCGCCAACGGGCAGATCAAGACCGACGCAAAGGCGCCCCTGCCCGACCGGCTCGCTTATCTGGACACGGTGCTGGCGGCGGTGATCGCCGATCACGCCCCGACCTGCGCGGCGGTCGAGGAAGTGTTCGTCAACGACAACCCGCAATCGACGCTGAAGCTTGCGCATGCGCGCGGCGTCGTGCTGCTCGGTTGCGCGCGCGGCGGGCTGGCGGTTGCCGAATATGCGCCGCGGCTCGTCAAGAAAGCGATTGTCGGCACCGGCGGCGCGGCGAAGGAACAGGTGCAGGCGATGCTGCGCGTGCTGTTGCCCGGCGCGAAGGTCGCAGGCGCCGATGCCGCCGATGCGCTGGCGGTCGCGATCTGCCATGCGAACCACAGGCCTCCTTCATCACCCCGGACTTGATCCGGGGTCCATGCGGCGCGGCTGTGGTGGATGCCGGATCAAGTCCGGCAAGACGAAGGTTGAATAGGCCGGGGACGGGAAATTGATTCCCTTTTCGTTCTCCCCGCGCTAGGCACGGCGCATGATCGCGAAATTGACGGGACGGCTCGATTCAAGCGGCGCAGGCCATGCGGTGATCGACGTCGGCGGCGTCGGTTATCTGGTCGAGGCTTCGGCGCGCACGCTGGACGCATTGGGCCCGGTGGGCGGCAATGTCACCATCCATACCGAAATGCTTGTTGGCGAGGATTTCCTCCGCCTGCTCGGCTTTGCCAAGGCGGAGGAGCGCGACTGGTTCCGCCTGCTCACCAGCGTTCAGGGCGTCGGCGCCAAGGTCGCGCTCGCGATCCTCTCGGCGCTCGAAATCGGCGACCTTCAGCGCGCGCTCGCGAGCAGCGACAGCGCCATGATCGCGCGCGCGAACGGCGTCGGGCCGAAACTGGCGCAGCGGATCACGCATGAACTGAAGGACAAGGCGGCGGCGCTGGGCGGAATATCGGGCAGCGGGGCCAATTACGTCTCCACCACCCCCGGCCCCCTCGCCGACGCTGTCACCGCGCTCACCGGCCTCGGCTTCAAACCAGGTGAGGCAAGCGCCGCGGTCGCCGCGGCGAGTGAGGAATTGGGCGCAGGCGCCGGACTGGATGCGCTGGTCCGCGTGGCGCTCAAGAAAGCAGCAAAATGACCACGCCCACCCGCAACGCATCCTGCCGCTGCGGCCAGATCCGTATCGCCTGCACCGGCGAGCCGATCCGCGTGTCGGTTTGCCATTGCCTCGAGTGCAAGGCGCGGAGCGGCAGCGCCTTTGCCGCGCAGGTTCGCTTCCCCGCCGAACAGGTCCGCGTCGAAGGCGAAGCGAACGCAAGGATGTGGCAATATAAAGGCGAGAGCGGCAACATCGCCGACTTCTTCTTTTGCGGCACCTGCGGTTCGGGCGTCTGGTATCGGGCGCGGCCCTATCACGAGGCCTATGCGATCCCGCTCGGCAATTTTGCGCCCGGTCACGGCTTCGTCCCCGACTATTCGGTTTATGAGGAGCGCAAGGAGCCTTGGGTTTCGATCAGCGGCGATGCAATAGAGCATTATGACTGAACCGGCCCTCACTACCCCCATCCGCACCCCCGAGGACGCCGACGCCGCGTTGCGCCCCAAGACGCTGGGCGAGTTCGTCGGGCAGGCGGCGGCGCGCGAGAATCTGCGTATCTTTATCGAGGCGGCCAAGGCGCGGTCCGATGCGCTCGACCATGTGCTCTTCTATGGCCCGCCGGGGCTGGGCAAGACGACGCTCGCCCAGATCGTCGCGCGCGAGCTGGGCGTCGGCTTTCGTTCGACCAGCGGCCCGGTGATCGCGAAGGCAGGCGACCTTGCCGCGCTGCTCACCAACCTGGAAGACGGCGATGTCCTGTTCATCGACGAGATCCACCGGCTCTCGCCCGCGGTCGAGGAAATCCTCTACCCCGCGATGGAGGATCGCGCGCTCGACATCATGATCGGCGAAGGGCCGTCGGCGCGCAGCGTCCGCATCGACCTGCCCAAATTCACCCTCGTCGGCGCGACGACGCGGCAGGGACTGCTGACGACGCCGCTGCGCGACCGCTTCGGGATTCCGGTGCGGCTCAATTTCTACACGCATGGCGAGTTGGAACAGGTCATCACCCGGGCCGCGCGGCTGCTGGCGTTGCCGATCGCCCCCGACGGCGCGCTGGAGATCGCCAAACGCGCCCGCGGCACCCCGCGTATCGCCGGGCGGCTGCTCCGCCGCGTGCGCGATTTCGCGACCGTCGCGGGTCACGCGATCGTCGATGCGAGGGCCGCCGATGCCGCGCTCAACCGGCTGGAAGTCGATGCGCTCGGGCTCGACGCGATGGACCGGCGCTACCTGACGATGATCGCGGACATTTACCGCGGCGGCCCGGTCGGGGTCGAGACGATGGCAGCGGGCCTGTCCGAACCGCGCGACACGATCGAGGATGTCATCGAACCCTATCTGTTACAGGTCGGGTTGATCGCCCGCACCGCGCGTGGCCGGATGCTCAATGCGAGCGCGTGGAAGCATCTGGGCCTCAACCCGCCTGCGGGTTCGCAGGACGGGCTGTTCGATGATGGCAAATAGCCATGCCCCTGCGAAGGCAGGGGCATGGGCCAAAACCAAAACAGTCGGATTTCCGCCACCATCTCCCACCAGACGGCCCCCATCTGCGACGAACCGTTGGTTAGGGGTTTGCGACGAGTCGAAGGGCCGCTATCGATCAGGCGATGGTAAACGCCCCGCCCCCCTTCGTCCCCGGCGCCTTCGTCGGGGCTGAGCATCATTACCGGCTGCGCGTCTATTTCGAGGACACCGACCTGTCCGGCATCGTATATCACGCCAATTACCTGCGCTATATGGAACGGGCCCGGTCGGACATGCTGCGGATCGCAGGCATCGACCAGCGCGCCGCGATGGAGGGCGGCGAAGGCAGCTGGGCGGTCACCGACCTCGCCATAAAATATCGCAGCCCCGCCCGGCTTGATGACGACCTGTTGGTGGTCAGCACGGTTCGGGCCGTGCGCGGCGCCAGCGTGATGATTGCGCAGCGCATCCTTCGCGGAATTGACACGTTAAGCGGCGAGACACTCACCGACGGCCAGGTCACCGCCGCCTTCCTGTCGCCCACGGGCCGGCCGCGGCGGCAGCCCGCGGGTTGGGCCGAACGATTTACCGCCATCATGAATGGAGAGACTTTCCCTTGCTAGACAATATCTCGCTGGCCGCCGACGCGGCGACGCTGTCCCCCGTCGCGCTGTTCCTGCAAGCCGATATCATCGTGAAAGCGGTGATGATCGGCCTGCTCGCCGCCTCCATCTATGTCTGGGCGGTGATCTTCACGCATGGCCGCGGGGTCGGCAAGCTGATGCGCGCGTCGGACCAGTTCGAGCGCGATTTCTGGCGCGCCGACAATATCGACAAATTTTTTGACAAGAACAGCGGCGAGGATTTGCCGAGCGCCAAGGTGCTGTCGGCGGGGATCAGCGAGTGGCGGCGGTCGACCAAGGGCAAGATCGTCGATCGGGAAGGCACGCGCGAGCGCCTGGGCATCGCGATGAACAGCGCGGTTGCGGGTGAGGTCGACCGGCTGGCCGAAAAGATCGGCACGCTGGCAACCATCGGGTCGGTCGCACCGTTCGTCGGCCTGTTCGGGACCGTGTGGGGCATCATGCGCAGCTTCACCGCGATCGCGGCGGAGAATAACAGCAGCCTTGCCGTCGTCGCCCCGGGGATCGCCGAGGCGCTGTTCGCCACCGCGATCGGCCTGTTCGCCGCCATTCCCGCGGTCATCGCCTATAACAGCTTTTCGCAACGCCTGAACCGCCTCGAATCGCGGCTCGGGCGCTTTGCCGACGGACTGCACGCGACGTTCAGCCGCGAACTCGAGGTCGAAGCCTGATGGCGATGACCGGACCGTCCGGCGGCATCGGCGGCCGTCGCGGGCGCGGCGCACGCCGTGCGCCGATGGCAGAGATCAACGTCACCCCGCTCGTCGACGTGATGCTGGTGCTGCTCATCATCTTCATGATCACCGCGCCCCTGCTGGCATCGGCGGTGCCGATCGACCTGCCCGAAAGCAGGGCAAAGCCCGTCGAGACCGAGGAGCAGGAGCCGGTGCAGCTGTCGGTGGGCGCCGACGACACGCTGTATATCGGCGACGAGGTCGTTCCCGAGGCCGAGCTTCCCGCCCGGCTCGACGCGATCGCGCGCGAAAATGAGGGACAGGATCGGCCGCGCCAGATCATGCTGCGCGCCGACAAGGGGCTCGATTACGGCCGCGTCATGCGCATCATGGGCGAACTCAACCGTGCCGGCCTGACGCGCATCGCGCTGGTCACCACCGGGGCAAACGAGACACCGACCGCCGCCGCCGCGGTCACCGACGGTTCAGAAACGGGGCAATAGGGTCATATCATGGCCGCAACACCGGCAGTGAGGGGGAATGAAAGACGCGGCATCGCCATCGCGGTGGCGGCGCATGTCCTGATTATCGGGCTGCTATCGCTTCAATGGACCCCGGGCGACCGCCGTTTCGACAACCCGCCGATGGAAGTCGACCTGATCGCCGAAACCGCGGTGCAATCGACCGCGCCGGTAATCAGCGAGACGCCGCCAGCCGCGCGGCTGGGCGAAGAGGATGAGGTCGATGTTGCGGCGCCGGCCCCGATGCCCGCGCCGCCGGTCCCCGAACCCGTCGTGCGGCCGAATCCGGCGCCCACACCGAAACAGGTGGCCCGGCCGAAGGCCGCACCGCCGAAGCAGCCCCCGGCGGCGAAGAAGGCACCGCCAAAAGCCGCCCCCAAGGCACCGCCCGCGAAGGATCGTCCCGCACGGCCGACCGGACGGCTCGACGGCATCGCCGAAGGGCTTTCGCGATCGCAGCCCAAATCCCCCGCGAGCAAGGGCGCGCCCGCGGCGGCAACCGCGGCCGAAGTTCGCCGCTCGATCGACGTCAGCATCAAGTCGAAGGTCGCGCCGCGCTGGAACGGCTGCCGTATTTCGGGCGTCGATGTCGATCAGCTCAAGACGATCGTGAAGTTCAAATTGACGCAGTCGGGCGCGCTGGCGGGTTTCACCAGCGTGAACACGACCGGCGAGAACGACAGCAACAAGTTCCAGGTCCAGCGCCATCAGGAATGTGCCAAACGTGCGGTGGAACTCGCCGCCCCCTTCGACCTGCCCGAAGACAATTACAGCTTCTGGCAGAATTACACGCTCGATTTCATCAAGAGGTAAGAGAAATGCTCCTGCGCCCGATCGGCCTTTCGCTCGCCCTGCTGCTGACCACCGCGCCGGTGTTCGCGCAGACCAGTCCCGCCCCGCCCGCGGTCGCGCCAACCGAACCGCGCGAAACGATCGAGGGCACGCTGTCGCAGGACCGCACCGTCATCGCGATCCCGGCGCTCGCGACGCCATCGGCACAGACCGTCGCGGGGCTGCGCACCGACACGCTGGGCCGCCAGATTGCCGAAGTCATCGCCGCCGACCTGGAACGCAGCGGCCTTTACGCGCCCGTCGGCCCCGCGGGCCTTCGCGCGATCACGATGGCCGAAGTCACCGCACCGCGCTTTGCCGACTGGCAGGGCAACAATGCCGAAAATGTCGTGCATGGCTTTGTCCGGGCCAGTGGCACCGGCGGCCTGGTCGTCGGCTGTTATCTTTATGATACGCAGCTCGGCAGCGAACTGGTGCGGCAGGGATTCGAGATCCAGCCCGGCGACTGGCGCCGCGCCGCGCACAAATGCGCCGACGCCATCTATTCGCGCCTGTCGGGCGAGGCCCCCTTCTTTGACAGTCGTGTCGCCTATATCGCCGAAAGCGGCCCCAAGGGGAATCGCATCAAGCGCCTGGCGATCATGGATTCGGACGGCGGCAATCACCGCTTTATCACCAATGGGCAGGCGCTTGCGCTGAGCCCGCGTTTCTCGCCCGATTACAAGAAGATCGTCTATGTCAGCTATTTGAACGATCGCGTCCGCGTGTTCATTTATGACGTCGCGGCAGGATCGCAGAAACTGGTCACCGAAAGCCGCAACGCAACCTTTGCGCCGCGCTGGTCGCCCGATGGCACGCAGATCCTCTATTCGATGGCGGTCGGCGGCAACACCGACATCTATCGCATCTCGGCCAATGGCGGCACCCCGGTGCGGTTGACGAGCACGCCGGGGATCGACGTGGGCGGCAGTTTCTCGCCCGACGGCAGGAAGATCGTGTTTGAAAGCGATCGGTCGGGCAGTCAGCAAATCTATACGATGAACATCGACGGGTCGGACCAGCAGCGGATCAGCTTTGGCGGCGGACGCTATGCCACGCCCGAATGGTCGCCGCGCGGCGACCTGATCGCGTTCACCCGCATGGGCGGCGGCGAATTTCGCGTCGGCGTGATGACGCCGACCGGCGGCGGTGTGCGCCTGCTGACCAACAGCTGGCAGGACGAAGCACCGACCTGGTCGCCGAACGGCCGCGTCATCCAATTCTTTCGCACGACGCGGGGCCGGGAAGGCAAATCGAGCCTGTGGCAGGTTGACCTGACCGGCGTGAACATGCGCCGCCTGCCGACCCCGCAAGACGGCTCGGACCCCAGCTGGGGTCCGGTCCTGCCCTGAGGATAGCGGAACCAAACTGCCCCGATGGGGTTCAAATATCGCGTCCTGAACGGGCAAATTTGCCCGCACCAAGATATTTCTCCACAACAACAAGAGGACAGAAGACATGACGATACGCAAAAGCACCGCGATGATCGCGGCGATCACCATGCTTGCTGTCGGAGCCTGCGCACCCAAGGCCCCTGACACGCTGCCCCCCGCCCCCGAAGGCACCGGGACCGACACCGGCGCCGGGACCGGCACCGGCGTGGTTCCGGGATCGCAAGAAGATTTCCTCGCCAGTGTCGGACTGGAAGGCGACCGCGTCTTTTTCGACTATGACCAATATAATGTCGATGCGCAGGATCAGGCGACGTTGCAGAACCAGGCGCAGTGGTTGCAGCGCAACCCCGCCGTGCGCGTCACGCTGGAGGGCCATGCCGACGAACGCGGCACGCGCGATTACAACATCGCGCTCGGCGAACGCCGCGCCAACGCCGCGAAAAACTATCTCGCCTCGCTCGGCATCGACCCGTCGCGGATCAATGTCATCAGCTATGGCAAGGAACGGCCGGCCGAACTCGGCTCGACCGAGGCAGCCTATGCCAAAAACCGCCGCGCGGTGACGGTCGTCATCGGGCAATAAGCGGCCAGAGCGGCACCGTCACAAAGGCGGCGGCGCAGGCAAAGACACCGAAGGGGACCCGTCGCTCGCCGAGCGGCCGGTCCCCTTTTCGCTGTGTGCAGAGCGCCCAGACGATCCCGCCCAGGCTGGCGAGCAGCAGCATCAAGGGAAGCGCCTGCCACCCGATCCAGGCGCCGATGGCGGCAACGAGCTTGGGGTCGCCGCCGCCCATGGCGTCCTTGCCCCGGACCCGGCGATAACAGGCCGCCGCGCCGGCGAGGACCAAGCCGCCGACGACCGCCCCCGCCCAGCGATCGACCAGCGATGTGCCGAGCATCGCCCCGGCGCCGAGCAATCCGGTGATCCCGAGCAACAGGTTGAGGCGGTCGGGCAGCCAGAAATGCCGCGCATCGAGCAGCGCGAGCGGCAAGAGAAGCCAGCCGAACAGCGCCCACACCCACCCCGCCGATCCCGGCAGCCACGCCAGTGCGGCCATGCCGATGGCCGCCGCGCCCAGTTCGACGCGCGTGTGGAAGGGATCAATCGGCGCGCCGCACGTCCGGCACCGCCCGCGCGACGCGAGCGCGGAAAGCAAAGGCACGAGGTCGGCCGCGCCCAAGGCGCGCCCGCACCCGTCGCATTGCGACCGTCCAAGCACCGATCGCCCCGCGGGCCAGCGCAGCACCAATGTCGCGATAAAACTGCCGAGGACCAACCCGGTCAGTCCGGCCAGGAGCACCCCCAAGCCGACCGGCAAGCCATCGGCAAAGGACATGTCAGAAGCGGCCCGAGGTCGCCAACACGAACCCGCCCGGCCCGGCGCGAAAGCCGAGCGCGGCGAGCGCCGCCGCCATCGCCGGGTCGCGGTCGACGTTGATCGAGAACTGCGCGCGATAGGCGCCGCGGGCATCGAAGGACAGCGTCAGCCTTTCCATCCCCGACTGGCTGGCGAGCGCCGCTTGCGCGCGGCCCCTTGCGCAGCGGAGCGGCCCCGAAAGGCCCCGCGACAGGTCGAGGCCAGCGATCGGCGCCGTGACCGCGAGCTGGACGCGGCCGGCGGCGCTGGCACATTGGCCCGCATCGTCGAAACGCACCGTGGTGCCCTCGAACCGGATCGTGTCGACGGGGATCATGCCCAGGCCGCCCGACATCGATGTCGACCCGCTGACGTCCGAAACCCCGCGAGGGTTGTTGCCGTGTAGCCGCCCTGCCAGCGCACCGAGCCGTTCGTCGGCACGCGAAAAAGCGAGTTCGACATCGCCGCCAAGCAGCGCAATCGGTGACAGGCTGGCGCGGACTGTCCCCAGCGGCAGAACGCCCAGCCGCGCGTCGACGAGCTCCCCCGACCAGATCGAGCCGCGCACGTCGCGCGCGGTGATGCCGGCGTCGGTCGCGCCCGACAGCCCCAGCGCCAGCCGCATCGGAAAGGTCGCAACGACCAGGACGAGCGCGAGGAATGCCGCGGCGATCATCCAGCGGCGGCGCATGTTCATCGGCCGCCCTTTCTGAGTTCGGCCGTCAGTCCGACGGTGCCGTCGGCGGCGGGGGTGATCGTGAGCTGGTCGACGATGAAGCCCTGCCCTTCCAGCGAGGCGAGCCAGTCGGTGAGCACCGGCGCCTTCGCCGTCGCGATCGCAATCGTCGCCTGCCCGGTGCCGCGCGCTTCGTTGCGGTCGAGCGTCAGTCCGATTTCGCCCGCCGATTGGGCAAGATATTGGTCGATCGCCAGCGTATCGACCGCCGCGGCGACCGACTTCGCCGGACGTTGCGTCAGCAATTGCACCTTCGCCGCGACCCGTCCTTCGCGTTCGACCGCGGCGCGGTGCCGAGTCTCCAGGTCGACGAAAGCCGCCGCAGCGGGGCGTCCGATACCCCAGATCAACACGCCGAGCGCCAGCGCCCCGGCAATGCCGACCAGCCATTTTTCGCGCAGGGACAGGCCGGTCCACCAGTTTTGCAATCTTTCGGTCATGGCACCGCCCGGATCGTGATATTCGCCATCTGCTGGCCGTCGCTGCCCGCCATCGGCTGCGCCGTCACGCGATAACCGCGCGCTTGCAGCGCCAGCAGCACCTTGTTGATGTCCTCCACACGCGGCGCCGCGAGCGTCGTCGTCAACGTCCCGTCGGTGCGGTGCGACAGCGTTTTGAGCGACACGCCGGGCGCATCGCCCATCGCGTCATAGAGCGCCGATGCCGGGACCGAGAAGGCAAGCGGTCCTCCGCCCGCGGCCGCGAGGCGGCGATCGAGTTCAGCCTCCGCTGCGGTCGCGTCGGCGGCCGTCACCCCCATCTTTCGCGCCATCGCAACGACGGCGTCGTCGGCGCGGCCGGTGTCGGCGACCGTGCGGGTAGCATGGACGACGGGGACCAGCAGGCTGACGACAAGCAGCGCGATAGCAAGGCGCTTTGCCCGGCGCAGCATCGCCGGATCGACCGACCAGCTGCGTTTGGGTTTCCATGCGCCGCTGAGCAGGTCGAGCGGCGGGGCGGCGAGCGTCAGCAACAGCGCCTCGCGCATCCGGTCGGCGTCGAGCGGCGCGATGCCGTGGGCACCCGCGATCAGCGGGTCCAGTTCGGGGTCCGAAACATAAGCGCGGTCCGCGGTGCGGACGATCCGTTCATCCCCGACCTCGGCCGTCCACAGCGTATCGGGTTCGGGCGGCGGCACCGCGACTGCCGCAGGGATAATCGCGGCGGGCGAAAGATGGCGGGTCTTCAGCCAGTCGGTCCACGCCGTCATCGCAGCGTGCGTGGTCACCGCCACCGCCACCGCCTGCCCGTCGCCAGCGGGTTGACCCGCCACGACGTGCAGCGCCGCGGCGTCGCCCAAGCTGTGTTTCAGCGCGTCGATCCGCGCCGCAGCAGCTGCCTGCGCGGGCGCGGCATCCGGATAGCTGAGCCAGCGAAGCGGCACGTCAGCCGCGGGCGCGAGCGCAATCAGTCGGTCATCGGGACTGTCGTCCTGCGGCTTTTCCCAAGCGCCGACCCATCCGTCATCCTGTCCGCTGTCGACGATGACGCCATCGTCGACGCGCAGCCAGGCCGCATCGTCGGCCGTTCCCTCGCCAAGCGCCGCAACCGGGGGCAGCCAGAGCACCAAAACCCGCGTCATGTCAGTCGCTCTCGCCCCAATCGCGGCGCACGATCACCGGCGGTGCCACGCCCGCGGACGGCGCCCCGCCATTGGCATCGATCAGCGAATTTGCGGTCAAGAAACCGTCCCCCATCGTCACATTCGTCGTCAGCGCCAGCCAGCGACTGGTCACGCCCGCCTGTTCGGCGACATCCTGGGGCGGCTTTCGCCCTTCAAACGGACCGGCCTCCCAGAATCGCACGCTGCTGCCATAGCCGCCAGCAGGCCGCGCCGCCAGCACCGCCCGCGCATCGGCCGTCGTGATTTCGCCGGGCAGCAGCATCGCCACCAGCGGCGCCTGTTCGGGGGGCAGCGTATTGACGTTGAGTTTCACCGGATCGGTCACCGGGAGCACGCATATCCAGGGCTTGAGCCGCGCGTAAATCTTTGGCGTCATCCCGCGAACCGCCTGCAATTCGCTGATGTCCGCCATCTTGCGATTGGCGGGCAGATAGGCGCCCTGCATCGCGCGATAGGCATTGTCCTCCGCACCGAGCGGACCTTCATTGCTGTCGCTGTCGATCCAGTCGGCCGCTGCACCGGCGATCGCCTGCGCCTGCCCCGGATCGATGCCGAGCAATTTCATCAGTTCGCCGAACTGGCGCATCGAGCCCGATCGCTGGCTGAAGCGTCCGGGGATTGTTTCGGCGACAAGGCTATTGAGGTTGAAGCAGTTGTTCGCGTCGGTGAGCTTTGCCCGCCCTTCGCCACCCGGCAGCGGCAAGGTGAAATCGCGTCCGAGCCAATTGCCGGCGAGCGTCAGCTTCGCGGGATCGCGGCCGACGAGATCGGCCACGCGGCGCAGCGCAATCTGTTCGGCGGCAAAGGCGTAAGCGCGCCCCTGATCGACCGTCGCAGCGCTGCCCGCAATGCGCGTCGCGAGCGTCAGCCGGTCGAGCGCCGTCGCCGCGATCACCGCCATCACGGCGACAAGCAGCAGCACACTGAGCAGCGCCGCGCCGCGTTCATTCTGGTCGCCGCGCATCATGGTGCCGGCGTCGCGGCGGGGGGCGGCGGCAGGCTGGGCGCCGTGAGGAAAAGCATCGTGAGCGGTTCGCGTCCGGTGCGCACCAGCCGCACCTCGACCGCGCGCGGCAGGCGGTCGCCGGGTTCCGAACTCCAACCTTCGCCCCAAACGCCCCGTTCGTCCCGGTATCGCACCGCGACCCCCGCAACCTCGTCGATCAGCCGGTCGCCCTCTCCCAGCGCGGTGCCGTCGAGCATCGGCTGCACCGCGCGGCGCCATTCGTTGCCGATCAGCGCATAGGCGACGCGCTCGACGCTTGGGCGCGGGCTGCCGTCCGCCGAACCGGCGCCGCTGTGGACAAAGGCAAATCCGTTCGACGATCCGACGAATGCCGGGACCGCCTCGCCCGACGGCCCGCGCGTCGGGCGCTGCACCGCCTGTGCCAGATCGTTCGCCATCACGGCGCGGAGTCGGTTGATGCCGCCCATCGCTTTCAGCCGGTCCTGCACCGCATCCTGTGTATCGACGCTGCTGCGAAGCAGCCCGACGCCCAGCGCCGCGATGACGGCGAAGATGGAGAGTGCGACGAGCATCTCGACAAGGGTGAAGCCGTTCGCACCTGCCCCCGCCTCCGCTCGCGCCGAGCTTGTCGAAGCGCCGTTCTTCCCTCTCGACGTCGCAGAGAAGGAACGGCCCTTCGACAAGCTCTGGGCGAACAGGAACAGAGGCGCGGCGCGCAATCTCATCGCGACGGCCGGATGATCGTCAGCGCCGCCTGCCCGCGGCCGCTTTCGGGGCGCACAAGCAGGTCGATGCGCAGCAGCGCGTCGTCGGCAGTCTGGGTGACGCGTTGTTCGACGCGCCAGTTGCGGCCCGCGTTCGCGACGCCGATCGCGCTGTTGCCGATCGTCGGCGGCGCCGGATCGGTCCACAGTTCGACGGCGCGATTCTGTGCGACGATCCCCGCCATCGTGCTTTCGTCGAGGTCGCCCGCTGTCCGCACCGCATAGGCATCGAGGCGGACAAGCGCGAGCGCGGCGATGCTGATGACGCTGAGGGCGACGAGCATTTCGAGCAGCGTGAAGCCGCGCTCGCGATCCTGCCCATTCTCACTCGCCACGGCTGACCTCCCCGGTCGCCGAGACGCGCACGATTTCACGCGCGTCGCCGCCGGAAAGGACCAGCGCCTGCGGCGTCGGGCTGATCCCGACGCGGTCGAACAGGATACGTGCCGCGCCCTGCCCGTTTCCGGCGGCAAAGCGGACGTCGCCGGGCCAGCCGCGCTGGGCGAAGGGGCGGCCGGGAAGCGGTTGCCATTCGCCCGCGACGCGCCGTTCAAAGCCATAGCCCGACGGCGCGAAATTGACCGCGACGCTGCGCCCCTCGATCACCGCCACATCGCGCGCGGCCGCGAGCCGTGCGGCGAGGCGGTCGGCTTCGCTGCGCACGCTGCGTTCTTCGCCGGGAATGGTGAGCACGACAGCGGTCGCGGCGAGCGCCATGATCGCCAGCACCACCATGAGTTCGACGAGGGTGAAGCCGCGATCATCGGCACGCGATCGCGCCCGCGCGAAGGGGGTTCGGAGCCTGGAAACTCCGAACGCGGCCCAGACCCGACGCGCGCGCGCCTCACCCTTCGCTGCGAATATCCGCATTGTCGTCGGTCCCGCCGGGAGCGCCGTCGGCGCCGAGCGACCAGACGTCGAACGCCTTCCCGTTCGGCCCCGGCGCCTGATAATTATAGGGACGGCCCCACGGATCGGCGGGCAGTTTCTTGATATAACCGCCGCGGCGATAGCGTTCGGGCTGCGCGAGCGACGGCGGCGGCGTGGAAAGAGCGTTCAGCCCGTCGGTCGACGCCGGATAGGTCAGATTATCGAGGCGATATTGTTCGAGCGCGGTTTCTAACGTCGCGATATCGGCCTTGGCCTTGGTCACCATCGCGCGGTCCTGGCTGGGCAGGACGTTGATCATCACCACCGTCGCAAGCAACCCGATGATGAAGATAACCACCATCAATTCGGTCAAGGTGAAGCCGCGCTCACCCTTTTTGCGGCGGCGCTGGACCGGAGGCCGGCCTTCACCGGAAAAGGAGGTATCGAGCATCAGGCGAAAGAATAGCTGCATCAGCGACATTTTCATAGTCCGGCTAGGTTCTGCAACTGAAGGATCGGAAGCAGGATGGCGAGAATGATAAGGGCAACGCACGACCCCATAACGACAATTATGACAGGTTCGAGAAGCGCCATCGACGCCGCCGTAAAACGGTCGAATTCGCGTTCGAGATAGTCGGCGGCGCGTTCGAGCATTTGTTCCAGCCGTCCGGCACTTTCGCCGCTGGCGGTCATATAGACGAGCAGGGGCGGAAACACCCCGGCGTCGCGAAGCGCGCTGGACAGGCTGCCGCCCGCGCGCACCTGATCGACGATGGTCGCGGTCGCGCCGGCCAGCGCGGCGTTGCGGATCGTCGGCAGCGTGAGCCGCAGCCCCTCGACCAGCGGCAGGCGGCTCGACACCATCGTCGACAAGGTGCGCGCGAAACGCGCCGCGTAAAGATCGCGCAGCAGGCGCCCGAACAGCGGC
>NZ_MIAM01000062.1:61307-65827 GCF_001830555.1 Sphingopyxis sp. RIFCSPHIGHO2_12_FULL_65_19
TCATCAGCGCCGCGACGACGCCGATCGCGACGATCGCGAGCACGATCGGATAGGCAAGCGCGGCGATCAGCTTTCCCCGCACCTCTGCCTGCCGTTCGAGCAGGTCGGCAAGGCGCGCGAGGATCGTCGTCAGGCTGCCCGTCGTTTCGCCCGCCGCGACCATGGCGCGATAGAGCGGCGGAAAACTGCCTGGCTGGCGCGCCATCGCATCGGCAAGGCGGCGGCCTTCGAGCAGCCCGGCGTGGACGTCGCCGATGACGGCGCGCGCCGTCTCGGCCTCGCTCTGGCGCGTCAACGTGCGCAGCGCCTCTTCGAGCGGGGCGACTTCGGCCAGCGTTGCGAGCTGGCGGGTGAAGAGCGCGAGATCCTTGTTCGACAATTTGTTGCGACGGAATGCGAACAGCGAACGGCCGGCGGGTTTCGCGCCCGCCGCTTCGACCGCGACGATATGGAATTTGCGCCGGATCAGGTCGGCGCGCGCGGCGTCGTCGTTCGCGGCGGTCAGCCGCCCCTTGCGCTCGCGGCCCTGGGCATCGATCGCCACATAGCGATAATCAGGCATCGACATCCTCGCGCCGCGCGATGCGGATCGCCTCTTCGGCGGTCGTCAGCCCCTTTGCCACCATCGTCCGCGCCGACGACGCCAGCGTCGGCGATTTCAGAAAGGCGTGGCGCGAGATCATCGATTCGTCGCCGCCGGCGTAGATGTAGCGCCGCACCGTCTCGTCGACCTTGATCGCCTCGAACACGCCGATCCGTCCCTTGAAACCCGTGCCGCCGCACTGGTCGCAGCCCTTTGGGCGCCAGATGACGGTGCCGATGTCGAGCCCGAGCATCGCGGCGATGCTGTTGTCGGCCTGCATCGGCTCGCGGCAATGGTCGCACAATTTGCGCACCAACCGCTGCGCGATCACCGCGCGCAGCGTCGAGGCGAGCAGGAAGGGTTCGACCTTCAGGTCTTTCAGGCGGGTGATCGCGCCCACCGCATCATTGGTGTGGACGGTCGACAGCACGAGATGGCCGGTCAGCGATGCCTGCACCGCAATGTCGGCGGTTTCGCGGTCGCGGATTTCGCCGACCATCACGACGTCGGGGTCCTGGCGCAGGATCGCGCGCAGGCCCGCCGCGAAATCGAGCCCGACCTTGCTGTTCACCTGGGTCTGGCCGACCCCGTCGACCGCATATTCGACGGGGTCCTCGACGGTCAGGATATTGCGCTGGCCGTCATTGAGCTGCTTCAGCGCCGCGTAAAGCGTCGTCGTCTTGCCCGAACCCGTCGGGCCGGTGACGAGGATGATGCCATTGGGTTCGGCCAGCGCCTCGCGCAAAATCTGGTCGGCGGCGCCCGACAGGCCGAGGACGTCGAAGTCGATCCCCGCCGCATCCTTGTCGAGGATACGCATCACGACGCGCTCGCCCGCGCGGCTGGGCAGCGTCGAAACGCGGACGTCGACCGCCTTGCCCGCCAGCGTCAGCCCGATGCGCCCGTCCTGCGGCACGCGGCGCTCGGCAATGTCGAGGCGCGCCATCACCTTGATGCGGCTGACGACGACGGGGGCGACGTGCGGCGGCATACGCAGATGTTCGCGCAGCACACCGTCGGTGCGCATCCGCACGACGAGCCCGCTTTCATAGGGTTCGATATGGATATCGCTGACCCCCTGGCGGACCGCTTCGGCGATGATCGCATTGATCAGGCGGATCGCCGGCGCGTCGTCGGCGCTGTCGAGCAGATCCTCGGCGCTGGGGAGGCTGAAATCCACGTCGCTGCCGTCGAGCGAGCCCGCCATGGCAGCGGCCGAGCTGTCGACGGCGTAATGATCGGACAGCAGCCGGTCGAAATCCGCGGCATCGGCGGTCGCGACGCGCAGCGGCTGGGCCAGGTATCGCTTTACCTCGATCAGCACGGCCGGATCGCTGCCTTCGCGCAAGGTTGCGAGCCAGACTCCATTCTCACCGGGCGCGATGACAACGCCATGCGCGCGCGCAAAGCCGTAGGGAATATCAACCGGCGCCGGGGGAGGCGCCGCCGGTTCGGTGTCGCTCACGGATAGTCTCCGGCGGGAGGGGCGGGTGCCTGCGAGATCGAGGGCGGCACTTCGGTCGAGATCACGCGGCCATCGGGGCCGCGCAGTTCGGGCAGGTTGACCGGACCGACGGTGATGTCGGCGGCGGTCGCCTCGGTCGGCACCGGCGGCACCGCGCCCAGATAATCGCGCACCAGCGTGTCGATCGCGGGTTCCTGGTCGGGATTACGCTGCAACTGGAAATCGCGGATATAGCCGTAACGCCGCGCGGTCAGCGCGGCATTGTCTTCGCGATTGCGCAGGATCGTCGGGCGGATGAAGACCATCAGGTTCGTCTTCGACCGCGTGCGGCTGCGCGATTTGAACAGCTCGCCAAGCAGCGGGATGTCGCTGAGCAGCGGGATGCGTTCGATGGTCTTGCGCTCGTCGTCGTTGAGCAGCCCGCCGATCGCGAGGATTTCGCCATCGTCGACGGTCAGCACGGTTTCAAACGCGCGCTTGTTGAGGATCAGGTCGCTGTTGCGCGACGACACGGGCCCGGCAACGCTCGACACTTCCTGCCGCAGGAACATCTTCACTTCGCCCGCGCCGTTGACCTGCGGGGTGACTTCCAGCTTGATCCCGACCTCTTCGCGCTGGACGGTGCGAAAGGCGTTTTCAAAATTGTCGCCCAATTGCTCGCCGGTCGTGATCGGGACGTCCTGGCCGACGAGGAATTTCGCCGCCTGGTTGTCGAGCGTCACGATATGCGGCGTCGCGAGCAGGTTCGACGTGGTGTCCGATTTCACCGCGTTGATGATCGCGCCAAAGATTGTGTTCTTGCCAATATCGCCCGCAAAACCCGCAAAACCGCCCGTCGCGGTCAGCAGCGAGGCGGCGGCGGCCTCTTGCAGGCTGTTGCCGAACGAGCTGCCCGTCGTGGTGACGGTGGTTGTGCCGTTCACCGTCGTCGTATCCTGCGACAGCTCGTTCGCGGCATAGGCCCCGCCGAGCGTCAGGATGTTGGGCGAGGCATTGCTGTAGCTCGTCGCAAGGAAGGGGATATTCTTGCCACCGAGCAGGAACTGGACGCCGAGTTGCTTCGCCGCATCGTCGCCGATTTCGACGACGATCGCCTCGACCAGCACCTGTTGTCGCCGGCTGTCGAGCTGGCGGATCAGCTCGCCGAGCATCCGCTGCACTTCGCTGTTCGCGGCGACGATGATCGCATTGGCGCCTTCGTAGCGCGTGACAATGGCGGGGCCGCGGGTCGAGATGCTGCCGCTGCCGCCGCTGCCGACCGAGGTCGCGGCGGCCGGGGCCGCGGCCACCGGCGCACTGGCGCCACCCGATGAGGATGTCGACGAGGCCGAAGCGGGCGGAAGCCCCGCCTTTTGCGCCGGATCGCTGCCGCCGCCGATCAATTGCTGCAACGTCGGCAGCAAGGTTTCGGCGTTCGCATGTTCCAGCCAATAGACGCGCAGTTCGGTGCCGCCCGCCGCCTTTGCATCCAGATCGTTCGCCATCGACACAAAACGCGCGACCAGCGCCTGATCGCCGCGCAGCGCAATGGCGTTGCTGCTGTCGATCGGCACGATCGCGACGGGTTTCTGGGCCCCCTCGCCCGCCGACGGCACCAGCGCCTGCAAGGCGGCAGCGATTTCGCGCGCGCCGGCATTTTTCAGCGTGACGATCTGGCTGGTCGAGCTGTCGCGGTCGATGCTCGACGCGAGCGCGCGGATGCGGCGGATATTGTCGGCGAAATCGGCAACGACCAGGCTGTTGGCGTTGCGGTTGGCGGTCAGCGAGCCTTGCGGGCTGACGAGCGGGCGCAGCGTTTCGACCGCCGAGACCGCGTCGATGTGACGCAGGCGGATGATTTCGGTGACGAACTGGTTCTGCGCCGCACCGCTGCTGCCGATCCGGCCTGGCTGTGCCGCAGCCCCGTCAATCGGCTGGACGCGATAGCTGCCGTTCGGGCCCGGCACGGCGACGAGGCCGTTCGAGCGCAGCGTCGCGAGGAAAATCTCGAAATATTCGCTGCGTGACAACGGCCGGTCGGTGACAACCGACACCTTGCCATTGACGCGACCGTCGATGACGAAGGTGCGCCCGGTGATCCGCGCCGCGTCCTGGATGAAGGCGCGAATGTCGGCATCGCGGACGTTGAGCGTATATTGGGCAATCGCGGGTGCGGGCGTGGCGGAAACCAGCGCGGCGGCGAGCATCAGGGACAGTTTGAGGCGCATAATCTCTATTTCGACAGAAAAATGGCAATGGGAACGACGCTGGCGCCGCGTTCGACTTCGAGCGCGATGCGGGCCCCCGGGGTCAGCTGGTTGGCGAGTGCGGCGGCATCGCTGGCCGACCCGATCGGCCGGCCGCCGACCGAGCGGATCACGTCGCCGGGGCGGAGACCCGCGGCGCGGAACGCCGCCCCGTCGCCCTGCGGTTGAACGACGATGCCGGTGACGCGCCCATTTTCGGTGCGCGGGGCAAAGCCGACGCCCGCCT
>NZ_MIAM01000063.1:0-71216 GCF_001830555.1 Sphingopyxis sp. RIFCSPHIGHO2_12_FULL_65_19
CGAGGCAGCCTCGGCGCGTTTCGGCGTGCCGGTAGAATGGATCGAGCGCGTCATGCGCGCCGAGAGCCGAGGCAGCCTCGGCGCGTTTCGGCGTGCCGGTAGAATGGATCGAGCGCGTCATGCGCGCCGAGAGCGGCGGACGCACGATGCTGGACGGTCGCCCGATCACCAGCCACGCCGGCGCGATGGGGCTGATGCAGCTCATGCCCGGCACCTGGTCCGAAATGCGCGCGCGGCTCGGGCTCGGACGTGATCCCCATAGCCCGCGCGACAACATATTGGCGGGGACGCTCTATCTTCGTCTGATGTATGACCGCTTCGGTTATCCCGGACTGTTCGCAGCCTATAACGCGGGACCGGCACGCTATGCCGAGCACGTGCGGACCGGCCGCGCGCTGCCCGGTGAGACCCGCGCCTATCTCGCGAGCGTCGCCGGAGTGCCCGTCAATTCCCGGTCGGCTGTCACGGCCGCCAGTGCAACGCCGCGTACCGTCAATGCCATCTTCTTCGCGATCGGCGACCGGCCCCCTGCCGGCCGGAGCGAAGCCGGTGCGGCCACGCTGTTCGTCGCGCTGCGATCGACGTCGCCCGAGAAGAACGCGCCAGACCGCCCATAGTGCGAGCCGATCGGGGCTTCATGCCGAATCGTGTTTCTGCTATGTTCCGAGCCTATGGAGTTGGTCGTGATGTTGCTCGGTCTGATCCTGTCCGCCACCGGCATCGTCCTCTTCGCCTGGGCGATGTTCCGGCTCGCCGTCTTCGCACTCCCGGTCGGGCTCGGTGCGGCCGCATTTCTGTGGGCGGGGGGTGGCGAACTGGGGCCGTTGCTCGGTCTGCTTCTCGGCCTCGTCGTCGGCGTCGCGGTCTTGCTGATCGGACGCATGCTCATCGCGTCGCGGTTGCCCGTTCCGCTTCGCGGAGCGATCGCGCTTCTCTTCGCCGTGCCCGCCGGGATCGCCGGCGGCAGTGTCGTCTCCAGCCTGATGCAGCTCGGCGGTGCGGGGCCGACCGCGACCGGCATCGCCGCGGCGGTCGGCGCGATCATCATCGCCGGTGCCGCCATGATGAGCCTGTTGCCCGCGATGACCGCTTGCACCGGTTCGAACGGATCCCCGCTGCACGGTTGATCTGTTGGGGCCAGTGGGCCGAGTGCTCGCTCCTCGTGTCACCGCGCGCATGGCGACCACGACGAGAGTGCTTCAAGACGGCAGGGTCTGACCTGACGCATCCGGGTTTTCAGGCGCCTCGCGCCTGCGGCGCGACCGCCGCTCTATTCCGCTAGGCTCACATCCGTTCGCCAAGCTCCACCGGGCCACGCTTCGCGCGTCCCGGCCAAAGGTGACGATCGGACTGGCGGGATGCCGGAGCCTTGCTCCGGCCTGTCGTCGCCGCGCCTGACCGGCGCGGCGGCATTTTTCGTTGGGCCTTCCCCTCGTCGCGCGGGTGGGCGGCGCTCCCTTCTGGGCCCGGCCCGGCGTCCCGCAAGCCGGCCTTCGACTGCGCTCGGGTCCGGCTCCTCCATTGCATTTCGGCCCTGCGGGTGCGGACCGCCTCCTGGCCGCGCCCGGCAGGTCGCAATTCGCCGCCCACCCCCGCTCCGGGGGAGGCCCTGGGGTTTTTGGGGCGGCATTGGAGGATAGCCATGCACCAGACCGGCAGCCAACGCGCGCGCGCAGAGGGCAGCAAACGCCAGCCCCCGGCGGAGCGCGCCAATCTTTACGACGAGGTGACGGGCCGCATTGTTTCCGAACTTGAGGCGGGCCGCTTCCCTTGGGTCCAGCCTTGGGGCCGCCCCAATGGTCAAGGCTTCTCCGCCGCCCCCGGCCTCCCGCGCAACGGGCTCACCAGCCGCAATTACAGCGGCGTCAATGTCCTGATCCTGTGGGGAGCAGTGATCGAGAACGGCTATCCGTCGCAATCGTGGCTGACCTTCCGCCAAGCCTTGGAGGCGGGCGGCAATGTCAGGAAAGGCGAGCGCGGGACAAGGGTTGTCTATGCCGACCGCTTCACCCCCGAAGCCGAGAAGGAACGCGCGCGCCAGACCGGCGGCGAAGCCCGCGCGGTGCCGTTCCTCAAACGCTTCACCGTGTTCAACGTCGCACAGTGCGAAGGCTTGCGCCCCGGCCTTGCCACCGACCCCGCACCGCTTCCCGAACGCCAAGTCGTGCCGATCGCCGAAGCGGTCATTGCGGCATCGGGCGTCGATTTCCGCATCGGTGGGGACAAGGCCTACTATGTCCCGAGCGCCGACTATGTGCAGGTGCCCCCGCAACCGGCCTTCCACGAACAGATCAATTTCTACCGGACGGCGCTGCACGAACTCTGTCATGCCAGCGGCCACCCGTCGCGCCTCAATCGCAATCTGCGCAATGCGTTCGGCAGCAAGGACTATGCGCGCGAAGAATTGATCGCCGAGATGGGATCGGCCTTCCTTTGCGCCGCGCTCGGCATCGTGCCGACCGTTCGTCACGCCGATTATCTGGCATCATGGCTCGACGTGCTGCGCGAGGACAATCGCGCGATCTTTCGCGCGGCCAGTCAGGCGAGCAAGGCCGCCGATTGGCTGCTTGCCCGCTACGCCGAGACGCAGGACGAAGGGAGGGAAGCGGCATGATTACGCTCCCCCATGCGATCCTTTCGGCGCTGCGCGCGAATGCGCGCGCCAGCCGCCTCCACGAGCAGCGCGACGAACGGTTCGACCCGTTCCCGGTGGTCAAATTCTTCAATCCGGTCGGCGCGGCGACGTGGATCGCCACCGAGCTTTACGACGATGGAGACACGCTGTTCGGCCTCGCCGACTTGGGGTTCGGATGCCCGGAAATGGGCGTGTTCTCGCTTACCGAGATTGCGGGCGTCCGCTTGCCCTTCGGCCTGTTCATCGAGCGCGACGAGCATTTCGAGCCGCTGGCCCCGCTTTCGCTATGGTCCGATACCGCGCGGCGCATGGGTGCAATCGTTCTGGCCGAAGCCGAACTTCGCCGCATCACCGATAGCCGGAACGGCAACGAGCTTCCGCCGCCTCTTGATGATCGAGGGGCCGGATGACGCGCGGCGCGTTTCGCCGCATTGAGTGCCGGTCCCGCCCATCCAGCAAGACAAACGGGACCGGCGCTCCAGAAGGAGCAGACCAATGAAACTCGACTTTATCGACCATAGCAAGCTGGTTCCGTCCAAGGTGAACATGCGGCACGGACCCAAGCCCCCGGACGTGGGCGACATTCTGCCCTCGATCCGCAAGCGCGGTGTCATCGTGCCGCTGATCGTGCGCCCGCAGGCGGGCAACGATAATGGCGTCCACGAAATCGTCGCCGGGCGGCGGCGCTGGACGGCGAACGCCATCGCGCTTGTCGAGGGCATCGACCACGGCCCGCTTCCCGTCGCCATCCTCGACGCCGGGGACGACGCCGACGCCATCGAGGCATCGCTTCTCGAGAACACCCGGCTCGATCCCGACGAGGTGACGCGATGGGAAACCTTCGCACGGCTGGTCAAGGAGGGCCGCGACATTGCGGATATCTCCGCGACGTTCGGCATTCCCGAGCTTGGCGTGAAGCGTATCCTAGCGCTCGGCAACCTGCTTCCGCGCATCCGCGATCTTTACCGCAAGGAGAAGATCAACGCGGCGACCGTCCGGCATCTGACGCTGGCGAGCAAGCAGCAGCAGAAGGCATGGCTGGCGCTCTACGACGATGACGACGCCTATTGCCCGACCGGCCAGCAATTGAAGGCATGGCTGTTCGGCGGGCAGTCGATCAAGGTCGAACATGCCCTGTTCGACGTCGATGCGAGCGGCCTTGCGATCGTCGCCGATCTGTTCGGCGAAGACCGCTATTTTGCAGATGCCGACGCGTTCTGGACCGCGCAGAACGCCGTAATCGACGCGCGCAAGGAGGACTATCTGGATGCCGGATGGTTCGACGTGGTGATCGTCCCGCCCGGCGAATATTTCTACCGCTATGAGTTCGCCAAGGCACCCAAGCGCAAGGGCGGGCGCGTGTATATAGATGTGCGCGAAAGCGGCGAGGTCGAGGTCCACGAAGGCTATGTGACGAGCAAGGAGGCCAAGCGGCTCGAACGCGGCGAGGCAATCGAAACCGGCCCCAAAGTGCCGCGCCCCGAAGTGACGAGCACGATGCAGACCTATATCAACCTGCACCGTCATGCCGCTGTCCGCGCCTCGCTGACCCGTCATCCCAAGGTCGCGCTGCGCTTGATGGTCGCCCATGTCATCGTCGGGTCGCCACTGTGGACGGTCAAGCCCGAGCCGCAGACCGCGCGCAACGACGATGTGCGCGAAAGCGTCGAAACTTGCCGCGCGGAAACCGACTTCGACGCGAAGCGCCGCGCCGTATTGGACCTTCTCGGCTTCTCGCCCGAGGAACCGACCGTCACAGGCGGCAACGGCGACGACTTCGGACTGGTCGGCGTGTTCCTGCGCTTGCTCGACGTGCCCGACCGCGCCGTAATGGACGTGATCGTCATCGTCATGGGCGAAACGCTCGCCAGCGGCAGCGCCGCCATCGAGGCGGTCGGCGGCGAGATCGGCGTCGATATGGCCCGCTACTGGCAGGCCGACGACGCCTTTTTCGAGTGTGTCCGCGACAAGGAGGTGCTGACCCGCATCGTCGCCGAGGTGGCGGGCGAACCTGTCGCCGCCGCCAATGCGAAGGAACCGGGCAAGGTCTTGAAGCGCATCGTCCGCGACCATCTGGAGGGTGCGAACGGGCGGCCCAAGGTCGAGGGTTGGGTGCCGAAATGGATGGCGTTCCCGCCCGCTACCTATACGGCGCGCGGCGGCGTCGGCACCGTCGCGGCTCATGCCAAGGTGCTCGCGGCGCGCCCCGACCGCGAGCCGGAACCGACCGGCCCCGGCGCGGTGATTGCGCTTCCGGCCCCTGCCAAGGCCGAGCCGCAGGAACAGCCCGAGCGCGAAGCCGCATGAAACTGGACGGGCGGCGGCGCACCCGCCGCCCGTTCCGTCCCCCATAAAATCGCCGCGCCGCTCGGCCGCAAGCGGCCCTCGCGGCGCGGATTTCAGACAGGAGACTTGTCATGGCCGACCGTGTTTCGGCATCCATCACCATCGGCGGGACGCTCCCCGCCAGCCAGCTTCCCGCCTTCGCCGAGGCCATCGCGAACGAAGGGCTGTCCACCGAATGGGACGGCGAACCCTTCGCGCTCGGCGATCTGCCCGAGGGCGAGCCCTTGGCGCTCATGGCGCACGAGGTCGCCTGGGGGCGGTTCGAGGGACTCGAAGCCTTCTGCATCGCGCATGGGCTTTTCTTCGCGCGCTGGTCGGGCGCCTATGCCTGCCAGTGGGGTGCGGAACGCACCGTGTTCACCGGCAGCGGCGAACCGCAAAGCTACGCTGCCGACGAGGACGACTATATCCTCATGGGGCGCTGCACCGCCGAGCGATTGGGCAGCTATGCGGCGATCATCGCGCATTTCGATGCGGCCGACTTCGCGGTGCCCCCGCTTGTCATCACGCCCGAACGGGAGGAGGCGAGCAATGGCTGACATCTGGATTCAGGGCAGCTTCGCCTTTCGCTGCACCGCCGCCGAGTGCGCGCTGATCGAGGAAGTCGCAAACGCTGGCTACGCGCTAGCGAATGACGACGCGCCCGATCCGCCGAGCGCGGCGCTGCTCGCAGCCTTTCCGCCGGACGATGCGAACGCGCGGTGGAGCGGGTTTCGCGAGGCGTTCAACGATCCCGAATTTCCCACCATCGGAGCCGATTTCATCGCTGAAACCTGCCCCGACGATCCATCCGCGCGGATCGTGTGTTTCGCCAGCATGGACGATTTCGATGCCGCTGCCATCGCGGTGGTGATCCAGCGATGTTGCCCCGAAACGCTCGCCAAGGGGCCGATCGGCTTTGAATGGGCCATGACCTGTTCCAAGCCCCGCATCGGGGAGTTCGGTGGCGGCTGGTGCGCGATTTTCGCAGACCGCATCGAGATCGACGCGACCAACGAGGCGCTGTCGCGCGCGCTCGCGGGCGACGGCAACTAGCCCAAATCGCGCCGCACTGCGCGCTCGCGTGCCGAAAACCCCTGCCGCCTGACCTACCGGGCGGTGCGGCGGATCACCGTCCGGGCGCTTCCGCATAACGTGCATTCGTCCTTCTGCCGCTCGAATCCGCGCGTGCCGCCGAGCGCGCAGGTGACGACATTGGCCTGTGCGGTAACCGACAGGTTGAGCCGGTCAGTCACGCAGGCATCGCACACCGCCGCGCCGTCCAGCCGCACGATCAGCCGTTCGATCTGCCCCGCAATCGTCGTTCCTTCGTTCATCGCCGTGAGGCTATAGCCGCGGCCTCGTGGCCGCGAAAGCAATCATGGCTTCCCGGAAAGACGCCGGACTGGGCTTCCTGTCCGCGCGCGCATCTCGTCCTTTCGTGTCTCACCAACCCGTCGCCGGCTCCTTGGGCGCATGACCTGGGACGGCCGCGCGCCTCGCGAAACCATCGCGCGGAACTGATTTCCCCGCGCCGCTTTGGCGGCGCTCCTCGCGGCCGCTTCGCTCCAAATCAGCCCCGCGCTTCCGGTCCTCCGCTTCGCTTCGGCCTGCGGTTCGCAGCGCGCTCAAGGGCCGTCCCTTCGGTCCGCCCATCGCCCGGCATCGGGTCGGGCGAATGTGCAAGGAGACGAGAAATGCCCTCAATCGGTCATGTCCAGCGCCAGAACGACGGTTCGTTCCGGGGCGCCTTGAAGACGCTTTCGGTCAATGCCGAGATCGCCATCATCCCCAACCGCAGTAAGACCGGGGACCAGCCCGACTACCGCGTGCTGTCGAACGGCGTCGAACTGGGCGGCGGCTGGATCCGCACCGGCGAGGTGAGCCAGCGCGAATATGTCCGCCTCGCCATGTCGGCCCCCGAACTTGGCGGCCGCACCCTCTACGCCAATCTCGGCCGCGCCGCCGGGCAGGACGACGACGACGCGTTCGCCGTTATCTGGAACCCCGGCGACTGAGCCGGATCGGCCCCGCGCCGGTCACCCGGCGCGGGGCTTTCCTCATGCCTTGAGGGCTCGGCGTGGGCCTTTTCCTGCACCGGAACGCGCTTGCGGGCCTGCAGAGAGGAAGAAATCCGCTCAGCAAGCACCGAGTATCCGGCGGCGAACGGACCGCCTCAACCATCGACGGTTCCCCCAATTTTCACGCCACCTGCGTTCCGCTTCGCTCCACTCCGGCGACGAGAAAATCGGCTCCCCCGTCGCCCGCTTCGCGGCCGCTGCGCGGTGGTTGACCCCGCCCGCTCCCCGCCGGGCGATGGCTCATCTTTCGCTTGTATCAGGAGGATGAGATGTCGGTTGAACAACAGATCGAGGAGCTTCGCGCGGAGCTTTCATGGTGCGATGACGCGGGAGAACGGCGGCAGATCGAAGCCGAATTAAGGGCCGCTGAGAAGAGGCTGAAGCGGTGCAATCGGGCGCTGCGTCAGGCCGAACAGGCAGGCTGGCAATAAGGCGATGCGCTGTTGAAGGGGCAGGTTCGCGGGAGTGGTGCCGCATGGCGCCGCTCCCCTTTTTTGATCGGGAAGGCGGGAAGGCAAAGCGGGCGTCTGGGGCGGCAGGTGGCAGTCGGGCTCGATGGCAAGATAGAGGCAAAATCTCGCGATTTTGTAAGTGTTTGTCTGCACATCGTTTTTTGAAGGCTTTTGCGAGACTCGCCCTTTGAGTGCGAGACAGGGTTACCAGGAGTGGCGGTTTTCTGGGCTTTTCCGATCCCAATCGCGAGACTCCTTGCGCTCTGGCGAGGACGCGCCATTCTTATCGGCGGGGAGCGTCATTCCGGCATGGAAGGACGCCGCTATGCGCGATGATGAGTTCGAACCGCAGCTGGGCCGGATGCGCGGCCGGGGCAAGGAGCAGCGCTACCTGAGCCGCGTCGTGAAAGCGGCAAAGCGGGCCGGCATGAAAACGGGCAGGCGCGGCCGTTTCGACGGCAGCCGGATCGGGCGCGGCGCGAGTGTTGCGCGGGTGCTCAGATCGCGCGACCGATTGGGCGCGTTCCGGTCGCGCCGCGTGATCGTCAAGATACGGCCTGTCGGCCTTGGCGGGAAAGGCATGGGCGGTGCGAAGGCGCACCTTCGCTATATTCAGCGCGACGGCGTGACCCGTGAGGGCGAGGCTGGTGCGCTCTACTCGCCCGACAGCGACGTCGCCGATGGCAAGGCGTTCCTCGAACGGTGTGACGGCGACCGCCGCCAGTTCCGGTTCATCGTGTCGGCCGAGGACGCCGACCAGTATCCCGACTTGAAGCCGTTCGTGCGCCGGCTGATGACGCAGATGGAGCAGGATCTTGGGACAAAGCTCGATTGGGTGGCGGTCGACCATTTCAATACCGGCCATCCGCACACGCATATCGTGGTGCGCGGCGTAAACGATCGGGGTGAGAATCTGCTGATCGCGCGCGAGTATATCTCGCACGGGAGCCGGCAGCGGGCGATCGAGATCGTCAACCTCGACCTGGGGCCGCGCACCGACCTTGAAATCGAAGAGCGGCTTCGCAGCGATACGGGTGCCGAGCGGCTGACCGCGATCGACAGACGGCTGATCCGCGACATGGATACCGCGCGGCTGGTCAGCGCGAGCGATGGCGATCCCTTCCAGCAATCGCTTCGCGTCGGTCGCCTGCAGAAACTCGGGCGCATGGGACTCGCCTCGCATGTCGGCAACGGCACCTGGCGGCTTGAGCCCGACCTTGCGAACACACTGCGCCAGATCGGCGAGCGCGGCGACATCATCCGCACCATGCAGCGCGAGCTGACCGCGCGGAAGCTCGATCGTGCTGCGGTCGATCGCGTCATCTACGACCCGGTCGCGAAGGAGGCGACGCCGATCATCGGCCGCGTCGTGATGCGCGGGCTCGCCGACGAACATGAAGACCGTCATTATCTGCTGGTCGACGGCATCGACGGGCGCACCCATTATGCCGAGATCGGCAAGGGCGAGCTGGTCGACACGATCCCCGAAAATGCCATCGTCCGGATCGCGCCACGCGAGGGCGGCATTCGCGCCGTCGATCGGACGATCGACGAGATCGCGGCGGCGAACGGCGGGCGCTATTCGATCGACGCCCATCTGAAGCACGATCCGACCGCCAGCGAACGCTTCGCCGAAACGCATGTCCGGCGGCTTGAAGCGATGCGAAAAATCTCGGGCGTCGTCGAGCGCGAGCCCGACGGAAGCTGGATCATCGCGCCGGACCATCTCGCCAGGGTCGAGAGGTTCGAAGCCATGCAGTTCCGCGACCACCCCGTTGCCATTGAAACCCTGTCGGCGATCCCGCTCGACAAATTACCGGGAACCGATGCCGCGACCTGGCTCGATCGCGAGCTGGTCGCCGAAGCGCCGGTGCCAGTGCGCGATGCTGGGTTCGGGCACGAGGTTCGTTCAGCGCAGGCGATGCGACGGCAATGGCTGATCACCGAACAGCTTGCAGACGAACAGGATGGGCAGACGGTCTATCGGCGAGGGATGCTCGCCGCGCTCCAGCGGCGAGAATTGCTGCGTGTCGCCCGCCAGCTCTCCGACAAGTTAGGCGTTCCGTTCGCCGAGGCCAGAGAGGGGGAGGCTGTTCAAGGCAGGCTCGTGCGCGCAGTCGAGATGACGAGTGGTCGCCATGCGCTCATCGAACGGTCGCGCGATTTCACGCTGGTGCCGTGGCGCTCTGTTCTCGATCGCCATGTCGGTAAATCGGTCTCGGGCATCATGCGCGACGGCGGGATCAACTGGACACTCGGGCGGCAGCGCAGCGGGCCGAGCGTCTCCTGATCCGGAGGATTCGGGCTTTCTATTTTCATGAAATTATGTTTTCATGGATTCATGAAAAATATCGCAGCGCAAACCGATGTCGGCGACGAGCATCTTCAGGTGCAGATTCCTGCCGTTACGAAACGCGATCTCGGTCAACGGTCGCTCGATTCCCGCGAGCCGATCCGGATGATCGTACTGCGGGCACTTGAAGCCTATGGCGTGAGCGTCCCCGCAGACGCGATATCGGATCGCCGGAAGGGCAGGCGATGAGCGAGGATTTCGAAGCTCTCACTGTTGCGGATTATGCGAAGCAGGCCGCGCGGACTGATCAACGCAGCGGTGGCCGCGCACTGGGCTTCTCGATGCTTGGCCTTTTCGGCGAAGTCGGCAGCTTGCTCAGTGAGGCCAAGAAAAAGCAGCGCGACGATGCCTCCTACCTGGGTTACGCTCACGCCGTCGCGGAAGAGCTTGGTGACGTCCTTTGGTATCTGGCGGCGATCGCACGGCGCAGCCGCATGGCGCTCAGCGACATCGCTGCCGCCGCGGCGACAAACGGCGGACAATGGCAGACGGGCGGCAACGAAACGCTCAGTTTCCATGCGCTGCAGCCGCAGCACATTCCGCTTGCCAAGGCACCGATGCCGCAGTTCGAGCATAGCCTGCTCGCGCTGGCAGGCGACGTTGGGCTGCTCATCAACGATTTCCAGGCGGGCGGTCTTGCGAAGGACCGCGAAGCACTCGCGGGCCGGCTGGTCGCGGTCATGCGCCGGTTGATCCAGGCGGCAAACGAATCCGGTGTTACCATCGAGGCTGCCGCCGTGAAGAATCTTCACAAGATCTTCGATCGCTGGCCGCGCGAGCGCATCTATCCGGCGCCGACCGATGCGGCGCTCGACCCAGAAGAGCAATTGCCGCGGCGGATGGCGATCGACGTCTATGAACGCACCGTTCGCGGGCAGACATTCGTGTATCAACGCTCAAGCGGTGTGTATGTCGGCGACCGGCTCACCGACAACGCGCTCGAACCCGACGACTATCGTTTCCACGATGTCTTTCACTACGCTTATGTCGCGGTGCTTGGCTGGTCGCCAGTGCTGCGTGCGCTGCTCCGTCTCAAGCGCAAGAGCGATCCGAAACTCGACGACGCCGAAGACGGTGCTCGGGCGATTCTCATCGAAGAGGGCATAACTTCCTGGATTTTCGGACAAGCGCAGCAACTCCGGTACTTTGAAAACGTGAAGCGCGGTGGCCTTCCGCTGGACATGCTGAAGCATGTCCGCCAGTTCGTCGCCGGCTACGAATCAGAACGCTGTCCGCTGTGGCTTTGGGAGGAAGCGATCCTCCAGGGCTATACGGCTTTCCGCTTCCTTCAGGAGCATCGGCGCGGCCGCGTCCTGATCGACTTCGCCAATCGCCGCCTGCGTATCAAGGAATTGCCGTCATGACCCCGAAATCCTTTGTGTCCACCCTGGCGGCGACCGAACTTCCCTCAGTGTTCAATCCCTGGCGCGATCGCTGCACGGTCCATGACCGCAGCGACGCCGCCGCCCGGCGCCGCGACAATCTCGAAATGCTGCTCACCGCGGCGCTTGATCATCGCGTCGAAACGATCTGGATCGCGCGTGATCTCGGCTATCGCGGGGGGCGGCGTACGGGCGTACCGCTGACCGACGAAATTCACCTCGGACATGCCGGCACGCTGATGGGCGGCATCGCATTTGAACGTGCGACGCAGGGACCCGCCGTGGCGGAGCGCACCGCGGCGATCGTCTGGCGTGTGCTAGAGCGGATCGGTCAGCCTGTCATGCTCTGGAACGTTTTCCCGTTCCATCCCCATGAAGCGGATGATCCGATGTCGAACCGATGCCACACGCGAAGCGAGCGCGAGGCGACCTGGCCGATATTGCAAGCCCTCGTGTCAATGATCCGGCCCCGCCAGATCGTCGCGATCGGGCGCGACGCTCACCTGGCGCTGGACGGTCTCGACATTCCGACCACCGCGGTCCGCCATCCGAGCTACGGCGGGCAGCGCGAGTTCATCGAGGGCATGTTCAGCCTGTACGGTGTCGCGGATGACAACGATGAGCCGCTAGAACTGCCGTTGGGCGCGCCTCACGCCGCAGCACGGAGATGTGCGCTCGCCTGATCGCAGCGTTCAAAGAGTTGCTTAAGATCGCCGCGGTTCCAGTTGGCGGTGTCGACCGTGGCGTTGGTCGAGACGATCGTGAGCGGACCCAGCGCGACCCCGCCTTCCTTGGCGATGAATTCGAGCAGACGGCCGAGGCCGATCAGATTGCCGAGCAGTTTTTCGATATAGTAGTGATTGCGGTAGAGCGCGGTCATGCCGAGGCGACGATCGTCGCCCTTGCCGATCAGCTTGAGACTGGCAAAGCTCAGGCACTGACCGCCGTAGGGCGAGTCATTCACGTCGCGGGCGGGGTCGAAGATCAGCAGTTCGAATTTGTTGAGCGCTCGGACGTTCGGGTTGCGCAGGCGCTCGACGATGCCCCAGATTTGATTGATTGGCTGGCCGTCGGCGCGGGGCAATTCCATCATCCGTTCGAAATAATAGCCCGACCAAGCGCCCGACCTCCGGACCTTCGGCAGCACGTTGTCGCGAAACCGGTCGAAGAATTGCGGCGCGCCGTAGCGCCTGTACAGCGCTGCCGGAAAAATCGTGTTGGCGACCGTCTCGATGGGCTTCTTGCCATGGCCCGAAAGGAAGGCATCGACTTCCGCCACGACGGGATCGGCGAGTGTTGCGCGCGCAGTCGGCTCGGCCACGGAGATGACGACATTCTGCGCCTGGTGTCCGGTGGCGAGGTCGACGAGCCGGACCGCCTCGCGCCAGCCAGCAACGCAGTCAGGCTGCGGCGGTATGGGAAGATACATCGACTTCCTCCGTCAAATTTGCCGTGGCGAAAAGGCGCGGCGCTAGAAAGCGCTCAGTAAGCCAGGCGTGGCCTTCCAAGCCCCAACCTGGTCCCCAGCTGTTGCGGATGAGAATGGCCGGGGTGCCGTCCACGGTTCCATGCCCGACCGCGACGACCGCGTGCCGTTGCGCTGGCTCGGGGAGTTCGTCGTTCGCCGGATCGACGACGCCATCACCGCGCGGCTGGAAGAAAGACCGTGACAGCATCGTCAGCATGAGCACCGGCGTGTCACGATCCAGCGCGGCAAGGATGGATGACAGGTCGGTTCCATCCCTCTGTCCGTTGCGGCCATAGAGCGGGCCAACGGTCGCCGGCGGCGTCCACAGTCGATGATCGGCTGGAACCGCTGCCAGATACGGCCAGCCTTTCTCGTCGGGTTGGCCATCGAGCCGTAGCGCGTCCAGCATTGTGGATAGCAGTGCGCCGCTCGTCGGCGGTCTGCCCGCCCGTTTCTGCGCGGCATAAAAGGCGAATTCACACGACAGCGGTGCCCAGCCGTCGCGAAGCCCGGCGTGGGTGTCGCTCGCGGCGAATGCGAGGCATGTCGGCCGCGCGCCTTGATCGCGCGCAGGCCCGAACAGCGGCCGAAGGTCACGGACGATATCGATCATGGGGCGTCAGGCGGCCTCGAGCAGGTGCCGCCGTTCGGCGCGCGACAGGCCCGTCTGTTCCGGGCCGGTGAGGTCGAAATCGAGCGTCAGGCTGGTGAGGGCCGGCGCAGGCTGCCACGGCCGCCGCTCGTCGAGCGACATGCGGCCGCGCCGCGGCGCATCGGGCGCCGCGGTGACACGGCGGACAACGGGACCACCGATGCCATCGCCGTCGATTGCCTCACGCTCGTCTCGAACGACGGCGAAGCCGCTGGCGATCAGTTGGTCGAGATCCCAGAGATACCCACCGCCGCTATGTTCTTCGAGCTGCAGCACGAAAAGATCATTGCGACTGCCATCGATCCGCGAGCCGGCATCGCGCTCGGTCAGCAGCCAGACGTCGCCGCGATAGTTGTCGGGCCGATAGTCCTTGAGGAGATCGACCTTCAGGCTGCGCGGCTGCGTCCGGAGCAGGTCGGTCATCACCGATGGCGAAATCAGATTGTAGCGAACCAGGGTGCGGCACGTCGCCTCATAGCTGGCGCCGATCCGCAGCGAGAGCTGATAGACGACATTGGGGCGCCGGAAATGATCGATCTGCCATCCTTGTCGCGCGCTGTGCGCGAGCACCAGCCATTTCGGCATCATGAAGGCGATCGCAAAGGCGTCGGCTTCGGTTTCCTCGAAGTTGTTTCCCGGTTCGGGCGACATCGGCATCCGGCGCAGGATGCTCTCATCGTCGAGGCTCGGCTCGTGTCGCATCGAAAAATGCCCGAGTTCGTGCGCGGCCGTGAAGCGCTGGATGCTCATCGGTCGTTCCGTCGTGACGAGAACGCCAGGAGCAGGTGCGCTGAGATAGGCGCCGAGCAGGCCTTTCAGAGGACGAAGCAGCAAGGGTAGACCCACGGCATGGATCGCGCCGAAGACATCGACGCTGCCGCCTTGGGTCTCGATCAGTGCGCGCGTATCGAGTTCGCGATGCAGGCGGCCCGCTGCCATCGTACCAGCGCGAACCGCGCTCGCATAATCCGACGCCATCGATCAGCTCCGTTCGCCGCCAGACCGCGAGCGGAGATATTCGGCAAACCGGCTCAGCTCGGCCCGGTCCTCAGTCGACAAGGCCGCAACGCGTCGCGCCAGATGGGCGACATCGGCGGGAAGGCTCGCGGAGGCCTCGTCTTCGCCGGTAAAATAGGCCACCGACTGGCGGTAAAGACGGGCAAGCCGCGTCAGTTCGATCGCTTCAACGCGGCGCTGGCCATTCTCGATATCGGTAAGCGCGGTCCGGGGAATCTTGAGATAGGCAGCAACTTCTTCCTGCTTGAGGCCGAGATATTTCCGTGCTTCGCGCAGACGGTCGCCCAAGCGCCGCCGCTCCTGCTCGTCGCCTTCCTGGCGGAGTGCGAGATTGGTCATGGCTTCGACCCTTTCTTCTTAACCCAGACGCGTTCGATCTTAGGGAGGAGGTCGTCAATCGCCTTCTCGATCGAATTGTAGCCGCCGGTGCGGACGATGCTGTCGCGAAGCTCGATGTCGAGGACCTGCTCCACCGCGCAAAGCGTGTCGACCACGGACAAGGAGTCGAGTGGCACGGGCGCCTGGATGATCTTCGGGTTTTCCGGAGGCAGGGCAATTCCGCGCACCTGTGCCTCAGCCCTGGCCACTTGCAGCAGTTCGTCGACCAACGCCCTAATGGCGTCGGCTTTGGGAAACGCGGTTGCCGCGGGCTGCGGAGGAGCGATTGTCGCCATGCATGCCTCGCACGATTTCACTACATTAAATGCGATATAATGTCTGATAATCCGACACGCAAGCCCGAATTTGCAGCTCGGATTTTTGCAGGGTGTAGCGGGTCATCGGCGGTGCGGTGTGGTGGTCAGTGCCACCTCGAGGGACAACGACAGGGCAGAATCATCAACTCGGGTCATAGCTCGATCAAAAGAACAGAGCTGGAATATTGAGTCAGTCGCCGACGAGTGATCTCCTTCGGTCACCCACCAGCCCCCAGCGGCTCCGTTCATTTCGGGCGGCCCATAGCCGAGTCTTGAAGCCGCGCCCCGACCGCATCCGGCGGTATGGGCGGGAGCTTCAACGTGACCCCGACCAAATTGCTCATCGGCCAGATCCTTGTCGTGTTCGCAATCGTGATCGCGGGCCTCTGGGCGGCGACCCAATGGGCGGCGGCGATGCTCGCCTACCAGCCCGAACTTGGTCCGGCCTGGTTCATGGCTGGAAGCACGCCGGTCTATCGTCCCTGGGCGCTCTTCCCCTGGTGGTATCACTACGATGCCTATGCGCCGCATGTTTTCGACAAGGCCGGCGCGCTCGCCGGCGCGAGCGGTTTCATCGGCTGCGGCGCGGCGATCGCAGGCTCGCTCTGGCGCGCGCGGCAGTCGCGTCACGTCACCACCTATGGTTCGGCGCGCTGGGCCAGGCCGAACGAGATCGAGCGGGCCGGCCTTTACGGTGATGCCGGCGTATTCCTGGGCCGCTCGCGCGGCCGCTATCTCCGGCATGACGGCCCCGAACATATCATGGCGTTCGCGCCAACCCGTTCGGGCAAGGGCGTCGGGCTGGTCATACCGACACTGCTTGGCTGGACCGGCAGCGCCGTGGTTCACGACATCAAGGGCGAGAACTGGCAGCTCACCGCCGGCTGGCGCGCGCGCTTCTCCCACGTCCTGCTGTTCAATCCGACCGATCCCGCTTCCGCCAAATACAACCCGCTGCTGGAGGTCCGGCGCGGCGAGCATGAGGTCCGCGACGTCCAGAACATCGCCGACATCCTGGTCGATCCCGAAGGCGCGCTCGAACGGCGCAACCACTGGGAGAAAACCTCCCATTCGCTCCTGGTCGGCGCGATCCTCCACGTCCTTTATGCGGAGGAAGAAAAGACGCTCGCACGGGTAGCCACATTCCTGTCGGACCCGCAGCGGCCGTTCACCGCCACGCTCCGGCGGATGATGACCACCAATCACCTCGGCACGAAGGATGCGCCGCAGATCCATCCCGTCGTCGCCTCGGCGGCGCGCGAGGTGCTCAACAAGAGCGAGAACGAGCGCAGCGGCGTCCTCTCCACCGCAATGTCGTTTCTCGGGCTCTATCGCGACCCGACCGTCGCCGCGGTGACATCGCGCTGCGACTGGCGGATCGCCGATCTCGTCGAGGCCGGCCATCCGGTCTCGCTCTACCTTGTCATCCCGCCATCGGACATCAGCCGCACCAAGCCGCTGGTGCGGTTGGTGCTCAACCAGATCGGCCGCCGCCTCACCGAAAAGCTCGATGCCGATCCCGCCAGGGCGGGCAAGCACAAGCTCCTGATGATGCTCGACGAGTTCCCGGCATTGGGGCGGCTCGACTTCTTCGAGACCAGTCTTGCCTTTCTCGCGGGCTATGGAGTGCGCGCCTTCCTGATCGCGCAGTCCTTGAACCAGATCGAGAAGGCTTATGGCGAGCACAACTCGATCCTCGACAACTGCCATGTCCGCGTCGCGTTTGCGACCAACGACGAGCGCACGGCGCGGCGGATTTCGGACGCGCTCGGCATCGCCACCGAACAGCGCGCGATGCGCAACTATGCCGGCCACCGGCTCGCGCCCTGGCTGGCGCACGTCATGGTCAGCCGGCAGGAGACCGCCCGGCCACTCCTGACCACCGGCGAGGTGATGCAGCTCCCGCCCAAGGATGAGCTTGTCCTTGTCTCCGGCATGGCCCCGATCCGCGCGAGGAAGCTGCGCTATTACGAGGACCGCAATTTCCGCGAGCGGATCGCACCGCCGCCGCAGCCCGCGCCCGGAGACTATCCCGACCGGCCGCAGGCACGCCCCAACGACTGGAGCGGACTGGTCCGCGCGCCCGATACCCGGCTCGGCAAGCCCGATGACGATGCGAAGGCGGATGAGGACGGCGGCTTGCAACAGCAGCGCCACCCCGGCCTCGGCGAAGAACCCGCCAAAAAACCCGAGCCGCCAAAGCAGCTCGACCTGCTCGGCCTGGACAGCGACGACACCGACACGATCGCCGACAAGCACGCGATGGACCGCGCCGGCGCCACCGGCACGCTGATCCGCGCTCACGCGATCAATCAGGGTCGCAGCGCCGACATGCTGCCGGACTTCTGACAATGGCCGCGATCAAACCCAACCGCGTCCGCTACCAGCTCTTCCTGCCCGAAGATCTGAGCCACCGCTTCGAGGCGCTGGCGAGCCAGCCCGGCGCGTCCAAATCGGCGATCCTCACCGACGCGCTCACCGCCTGGCTCAACCGGCAGGCGGCGAGCGAGCTGGAGAACAAGTTCAGCCAGCGGCTCGATCGCATGTCGCTCGCGCTGGGGCGTGTCGAGCGTGACGGGCATGTGCTGCTCGAGAGCCTGGCGCTGTTCATCCGCTATGAACTGATGGTGCAGGCCCCTTTGGCCGAAGCCGACGAAGCGGCGCGTGCGATCGGCCGAGACCGCTTCGAGGCGTTCATTGCCCGCGTCGGCGAAGCGCTCGCCAGCGGCCAGCGCACGCTTGCTGCCTCCGCGAAAGACAATGGAGGTGGGCGATGAGCGACACGCTTTTCGGCTCCGATAATTCCGCAGGGCGTCGGCGCGCGATGCTGCGCACCGCGATGGGGCCGACCATCGCCGCAGCGCTGGCCGATCCGGTGGTCATCGAGATCATGGTGAACCCGGACGGCGTGTTGCGCCTTGATCGACTCGGCGAAGGCCGGATCGATACCGGCACCAAATATGAGCCCGCGCAGGTCGAGCGGATCATCCGCCTGGTTGCCAGCCACGCACGGACAGAGGTTCATGGCAATGCGCCGATCGTGTCAGCCGAGCTGCCACCGCACGGCGAAGGCGCGGGCGAGCGGTTCGAGGGTATCCTGCCGCCGGTCAGCCTCGCGCCGTGCTTCTCGATCCGCAAGCCCGCGGCGCGCATCTACACTTTGCTCGACTATGTGCGGGACGGCATCATGCTCGCCGACACGGCGCGACTGCTGTCGATGGCCGTGGTCGAGCGCAAGAACATCCTGGTCGCGGGTGGCACCAGTTCGGGCAAGACGACGCTTGCCAACGCGCTGCTCGCCGAGATGGCGCACCTCGATGAACGCGTCATCATCATTGAAGACACGCGTGAGTTGCAATGCGCCGCGCCCGACGTGGTGGGGCTGCGCACGCGTACGATTGGCACTGCCGGAGCCGGCGGCGTCACGATGGCTGATCTTGTCCGCTCGACATTGCGGCTCCGCCCCGATCGCATCGTCGTTGGCGAGGTGCGCGGGCGCGAAGCGCTCGACATGCTCAAAGCCTGGAACACCGGGCATCCGGGCGGCATCGCAACCGTCCACGCCAATTCGGCAGTGTCGGCGCTCTACCGGCTCGAGCAGCTCGTGCAGGAAAGCGTCGTCACCGTTCCGCGCCGGCTGATCGCCGACGCCATCGACATGATCGTGTTCATCGCCGGGCGCGGCCTCGCGCGCCGCGTCGACACGATCGCGCGCGTCGCCGGCCTCGATCCCGACGGCGGCTACGCCGTCCTCGACCTTACTCCCGACCACGCCCTCGAACCCCAAGGAGAATGACCATGCGCTTGTCCCGTATTCCTGCCCGTATTCCCGATCGTCGGAGCATCTTCCTCACCGGCGCCGCCATCGGCCTCGGGCTTGCGCTCGCCGCCACCGCGCAGGCCGCCGGCTCGGGCATGCCGTGGGAGGAACCGCTTCAGCAGGTCCTCGAATCGGTCCAGGGTCCTGTCGCCAAGATCGTCGCGGTGATCATCATCATCGTCACCGGTTTGACGCTCGCGTTCGGCGAGACGGCAGGCGGGTTCCGGCGCCTCATCCAGATCATCTTCGGCCTGTCGATCGCGTTTGCGGCGTCGAGCTTCTTCCTCAGCTTCTTCAGCTTCGGCGGCGGGGCGCTCATCTCGTGAACGCGCCAAATTCCTATGGCGCCAGCCATATCGAGGGGTTCGAGGCGCCGATGCACCGCGCGCTTGCCGAGCCGATCCTGCTTGGCGGGGCGCCGCGAGCGATCGCGATCGTCAATGGTACGATCGCGGCCGCGCTCGGACTCGGTCTCCAGCAGTGGATCGCCGGGCTGGCCATGTGGGCGTTCGGGCACACTCTCGCGGTGTTCGCCGCCAAGCGCGATCCCGACTTCGCCCCGGTCCTTGTCCGCCACCTTCGCCAGAAGGGGCATCTGTCATGCTGAATCTGCGCGAATACCGTCAGAAGGCCGACCGGCTCGCCGATCATCTTCCATGGGCGGCGCTTGTCGCGCCCGGCGTGGTGCTCAACAAGGACGGCAGCTTTTTGCGCGTCCTCAGGTTCCGCGGCCCCGATCTAGAATCCGCCACCGAAGCCGAGCTTGTCGCCGCCTGCGCGCGGGCGAACAATGTCCTGAAGCGCTTCGGCTCGGGCTGGGCACTCCATTTCGAGGCCGAGCGGCGCGAAGCGCTGGGTTATCCCGACAGCAGCTTTCCCGATGCGGCGTCGTGGCTGGTCGATGAGGAACGGCGCGCGGCGTTCGAAAGCGCGGGCGCGCATTTCGAGAGCCGCTATTATCTGACGCTCACCCTCCTGCCTCCGCCCGATCAGGCGGACACGGCGGGCCGAGCGCTGATCGAGCGCAGCGACGACGCGAAGGGCCGCGACTGGCGACAAGCGCTTGCCGGCTTCATCGCCGAGACGGATCGTGCGCTTGACCTGTTCAGAGGCTTCATGCCCGAGGTGCGCGCGCTCGGCGACAGCGAAATGCTGACCTTTCTCCACGGTGCGATCTCCGCGCGCCGCCATGTCGTCGCCGTGCCCGAAACGCCCATCTATCTGGACGGGCTGCTCGCCGACACGCCGCTGACCGGCGGGCTCGAACCGATGCTCGGCGACGAGCATCTGCGGACGCTCACCATCCTCGGATTTCCGAACGCGAGCCGTCCCGGCATCCTCGACGGACTCAACCATGAGGATTTTGGCTATCGCTGGGTGACGCGCTTCATTGCGCTCGACAAGACCGACGCAACCAAAGCGCTCACTCGCCTGCGGCGGCAGTGGTTCAACAAGCGCAAGTCGATCACCGCGCTGCTGCGCGAAGTCATCTACAACCAGCCGGTCCAGCTTCTCGACAGCGATGCCGACAACAAGGTGGTCGATGCCGACCTCGCCTTGCAGGCGCTCGGCGGCGATCATGTCGCGTTCGGCTATCTGACGACGACGATCACCGTTGCCGATATCGACCGCGCCCGCGTCGAGGAAAAGGTCCGCGCGGTCGAGCGCATCGTCAACGGGCTCGGCTTCACCTGCATCCGCGAGGGCATGAATGTGGTCGAGGCGTGGCTGTCGAGCCTGCCGGGCCATGTCTATGCGAACGTCCGGCAACCGATCGTCCACACCCTGAATCTCGCGCATCTCATGCCGCTGTCCTCGGTATGGGCAGGACCGGCGCGTAATCCGCACCTCGACGGTCCGCCGCTGCTTTATGCGGAAACCAGCGGCTCGACGCCGTTCCGTCTCAGCACGCATGTCGGCGACGTCGGTCATATGCTGATCGTCGGACCCACCGGGGCCGGAAAGTCGGTGCTGCTCGCAATGCTCGCGCTTCAGTTCCGGCGATATCCAGACTCCCAGGTCTATGTCTTCGACAAGGGATTTTCGGCGCGCGCGGCCGTGCTGGCGATGGGCGGCGCGCATCACGCGCTCGGGCTTGGCGGTGAGAGCGGTCATGCCGATGACGTGGGCGGGCGAACGATCGCCTTCCAGCCGCTGCGCCACATCGATCGCTCCAACGCACGCGCCTGGGCGACCGAATGGATCGGCGCGCTGCTCGCCCATGAGAAAGTACTGGTCACACCCGAGATCAAGGAGGCCGTCTGGTCGGCGCTCACCAATCTCGCGACCGCCCCGATCGAGGAACGCACGCTCACCGGCCTGTCGCTGCTGCTGCAATCGGCACCGCTGCGATCGGCGCTCGCGCCCTATACGCTCGAAGGATCGTTCGGCCGCCTGCTCGACGCCGCCGAAGACGATCTAGCGATCGCCGACGTGCAGTGCTTCGAGACTGAAGCGCTGATGGGGCAGGCGGGCGTCGTTGCGCCCGTGCTGACCTACCTGTTCCATCGTCTCGAGGAGCGCTTCACCGGGCGGCCGACGCTTCTCGTACTGGATGAAGCCTGGGTGTTCCTCGACCACCCGCTGTTCGCCGCGCGCATCCGTGAGTGGCTGAAGGTGCTGCGCAAGAAGAACGTCAGCGTCGTGTTCGCGACACAGAGCCTAGCCGATATCGCCGACAGCACGATCGCGCCGGCCATCATCGAAAGCTGTCCGCAGCGCATCTTGCTGCCCAATGATCGGGCGATCGAGCCGCAGGGCCAGACGGTCTACGTCCGCTTCGGTCTCAACGCGCGCCAGATCGAACTGGTCAGCCGCGCGACGCCCAAGCGGCAATATTATCTGCAATCAGCGCGCGGCAACCGGCTGTTCGAGCTTGGGCTAGGCCCGATCGCGCTGGCGTTGTGCGGCGCGTCCGATCCCGACAGCCAGAAGCGCATAGACGCGGTGCTGGCCGAAAAGGGCCAGGCCGACTTCGCCGCGACCTTTCTCTCCCAAGCCGGCCTCGATTGGGCGGCCGACCTGCTTGGGCGTCACCCTGCCGCCCGCCCCCCAGAAGACAAGGAGTAATTTCCCGTGCCCCGTATCCCTATCCGCAAATATGCGTGCCTCTCCGCTCTCGCGCTCGGCGCCGTCGGCTCGCTCGGTATCGGCATCGCGTTGACCTCGACGCCCGTCGCGGCCCAGCTCAGTGTGTTCGATCCATCGAACTATTCGCAAAACCTGCTCACCGCCGCGCGCACGCTTGCCCAGATCAACAACCAGATCCAGAGTCTCCAGAACGAAGCGCAGATGCTGATCAACCAGGGCAAGAACCTGTCCCGGATCGATTTCCCGCAACTTCAGGAGCTTCGCCAGCGCCTCCAGCAGATCGACCAGCTCATGGGCCAGGCGCAGGGCGTCGACTTCCGCATCGATCAGCTCGACGAGCGCTTCCGCCAGCTCTACCCGCAGGAGTTCGATCAGGTGTTCCGCCGCGATCAGCGTGTGGCTCGCGCACGCGATCAACTCGATACCGCGATGTCCGCGTTTCGCCAGACGATGGGGGTCCAGAACCGCATCGTCGACAACGTACGGAGCGACACGCAGGCGCTCGCCGACATCGTCGCGCGCAGCCAGGGCGCGGAAGGCTCGCTTCAGGCGCAGCAGGCCACGAACCAGCTTCTCGCGCTCACCGCCAAGCAGCAGCTCCAGCTTCAGCAAATGATGGCGGCGCAGTTCCGGGCGGAATCGGTCGAGCAGGCGCAGCGGGGCCAGATCGCGCGCGAGGCACGCGAGTCGACGCGCCGCTTCCTCGGCGACGGCAAGGCTTACACGCCACGCCAATGAGCTGAGGCAGGCGAGGACCGCGCCCCCAGCTCCCCCCGGTCCGAACCTGTCTCGTCGCGGGGGCCGTAGGGCTTGCCCCTCTCATGGCCGCCGGTCCCCGCGACACCTTTCAACTTCAAGCAGGAACCCGCCCATATGGATGACCTGAATGTCATCGATCAGTTCATGGAGGCCTTCGCCTCCTACATCGACAGCGGGTTCGGCCTGTTGGGCGGTGACGTCGGTTTCCTGACCACGATCCTGATCGGCATCGACATCACGCTCGCCGGGCTGTTCTGGGCGCTCGGCGGCGAAGACGACGTCATCGCCAAGTTCCTCAAAAAGATCCTCTATGTCGGCGTCTTCGCCCTGATCCTCAACAGCTTCTCGACACTGTCCGATATCATCTTTCGCAGCTTCGCCGGCCTCGGCCTCACCGCAGGGGGCAGCGCGATTACGGCTGACGATTTATTGCGACCCGGCAAGCTGGCCGGGACCGGCTTCGAGGCAGCATGGCCGCTCCTCGAGCAGGCGAAGGAGTTGGTTGGCCCGATCGCCTTCTTCGACAATTTCATCGAGATCGCCGTGCTGGTGATCGCCTGGGTCGTCGTCATCGCCGCCTTTTTCATCCTCGCGATCCAGCTTTTCATCACAATCCTCGAATTCAAGCTTACTTCGCTCGCCGGCTTCGTGCTCGTGCCCTTTGCGCTGTGGAACCGCACGTCGTTCCTCGCCGAACGGGTGCTCGGGAACGTCGTCAGTTCGGGCATCAAGGTCATGGTGCTCGCGGTCATCGTCGGCATCGGCTCTAACTATTTCGCCGACTTCACCAGTGCGATCACCGGCGACGAGGTGTCGATCGAACAGGCCGTGTCGCTGATGCTCGCGAGCCTCGCGATCTTTGGCCTCTCCATCTTCGGCCCGGGAATCGCATCCGGCCTCGTCGCCGGCGCGCCGCAGCTCGGCGCCGGATCGGTGATCGCCACTACCGTGCTTGCCGGCGGAGGTCTTGCGATGGCAGGCGCTGGCGCCGTCGGCGCGGCACGCGGTCTCGCGGGGGCCGGTCTCGGCGCGATCCGCGCCGGTACATCGATGGGGTCTGCCGCATCCACTGCCTACAAGCTCGGGCAGGAAACCTCGGGCTCGACCAGCGTCGGCGCGGGCCTCGGCGGCGTTGCGACCGCCATGCGCGGCGCGGCTGCCAACCGGATGAGCGGCGGTCTCGGCGTTAGCGCTGCCGCCGATCGTGGGCAGCGCGCCGCATGGGAAGCAGGAAGCACCCGTGCCGGCGGCGCCGCCCCCGCAGCCGCGCCGATAGGCGCAGCTGAAGGAACACCCGCCTGGGCGCAGAAGCTTCATGCCAGCCAGAATGCTCGCCACCGCCGCCAGATGGCGATCCACGCAATCCAGGGCGGCGACCGCGGCGGCGCTGGCGCCACTCCAGACATCAAGGAAAGGGACTGAGCGATGAAATTTCGACGCGCATTGCAGCGCTATGGGCGAACGCCCGAACCCGAGACACCCTACCAACGAGCGGGCCAGCTTTGGGATGAGCGTATCGGCTCGGCTCGCGCACAGGCGAAGAACTGGCGGCTGATGGCCTTCGGCGGCCTGTTCCTGACCACTGGTCTGTCGGGCGCGCTGGTCTGGCAATCGATGCAAAGCCGCGTCGTGCCCTATGTGGTCGAGGTCGATGCACTCGGGCAAGCACAGGCCGTCGCGCCTGCCGCCAAGGACTATCGGCCGACCGATCCGCAGATCGCATGGTTCCTCGGCCGGTTCATCACCGGCGTTCGAGCGCGCTCGCTCGATCCGGTATTGATGCGTGAAAACTGGCTATCAGCCTATGATTTCGCGACCGAACGTGCGTCACTGTTCCTCGGCGAATATGCCCGCACCTCCAATCCGTTCGCCGATGTCGGGCGCAAGACGGTTTCGGTGCAGGTGACGAGCGTCGTCCGCGCGTCGGATACGAGCTTCCAGGTCAAATGGACCGAGCAGCAATATGAGCGGGGAAGCCTCGCCAGCACGTCACGCTGGACGGCGATGCTCACGGTGAAGATCAAGCCGCCGCGCTTGGCCGATGTGCTCCGAAAAAACCCGCTCGGTCTCTATGTTGACGCGATCGACTGGAGCCGCGAACTGGAAACGCCTCAGGACCGGCCGCCTTCGCCGCAACCATCGGCCGTGCCCGATCCCGCACAATCACTCCCGGTCGCGCCGCCCACCGACATTCCGCTGGGCTCGCCGCTCGATCCGACCCTTGCTCAACCCGCAGCCGCACCATCCCCCGAAAGGACCGACCAATGATCCGTGCCCTCATCCTGGCGGCGAGCGCGATGGCGCTTGCCATGGGCGTCGCTGCGCAGAGCCGCGAACCCGCGTCACCCACCGCGCGCGTCACTGCCGCCAACCGGGCGGCACTGCGCGAGCCGTCGAGCGCGGGATATATATATGCCGTCCAGGTCTATCCCTGGGCGGAAGGCGTGCTCTACCGGCTCTATGCCGCGCCCGAGCGCATCACCGACATTGCCTTGCAGCCGGGCGAAACGATTGTGTCCGTCGCCGCCGGCGACACCGTGCGCTGGACTGTCGGCGATACCACCAGCGGCATCGGCGAAAGCAAGCGCGTGCACATCCTCGTCAAGCCGTTTTCGGCGGGCCTACGCACAAACCTTGTCATTGCTACCGATCGCCGGACCTACCATCTCCAGCTCGAAAGCACGCCCGCGACCGCGATGGCGGCGATCTCCTGGACCTATCCACATGACGAGCTGATCGCGCTCCGGCGTCAGCGCGATGCAGCCGTGGCGGCGACGCCGATCGCGTCGGGCCTCTCGGTCGAAAGCCTCAACTTCAACTATGCGATCTCGGGCGACAAGCCGGCCTGGCGGCCGCTGCGCGCGTTCGACGATGGGCGGCAGACCTACATCGAGTTCTCGCCTGCGATCGCCGTGGGTGAGGCGCCCCCGCTGTTCGTGATTGGCGAGGATGGCGAGGCCCAGCTCGTCAACTATCGCGTCGCCGGCCGCTATTATGTGGTCGACCGCCTGTTCGGTGTCGCCGAGCTGCGCCTTGGCGGCAAGAAACAGCAGATTGTCCGTATCACCGCCGCCCAGCCGAAGAGCCGGCAGCGCAAGGCCGGGAGGGGCGCGTGACCGATCCAACCGCTTCTTCCGCGCCGATCGCGGCGCCCAAAGCCGACCCCGAAACGCTCGTTCTGCGCGCGGCGCCGGGCCGCGTCACCCGTTTTCGCCGCGGTGCGATCGTCGCCATCGCTGCCGCCGGCTCGACCGCGATCATCGGCGTCGCCTGGCTGGCGCTCAAGCCCGCGACCCTGAGCCTGATCGCACGAAGCGATGAAAAGCTGGTTGGCGCGAAGGCGCCGCCTGATGCGCTCGCGGGCGCGCCGACGAGCTATGGCGACGTGCCGAAGCTCGGGCTACCGCTTCCCGGTGATCTCGGGCGGCCGATCCTCGAGCGCCAGCGGCAGCTTGGCGGGATGGTTCCCCCTGACCCCGCTGCCGATGCGGTGAGCCGGGCCGCGCAGGAAGCCGAAGCCGAGCGCCAGCGCATCGCCGCTGAGCAGAAGGCCGCACGCGAGTCTGGCGTCATGCTGCAATTGGCGGGCGGCGGTCGCGCCGCCGCCCCTGCACCGGTGACTACCGATGCAAGTGTTCCGCCAGCATCGGCCGAGACTGCCAAGCCGCTCCTCGACCCTGACCGAGATCCTAACGCCCAGGGGCGCAAGAACGAATTGGTCGGCCACGCCAATCGCGACGACGACATCAATCCGCACGCGCTGGCGCAGTCCGTATCGCCTTGGACCTTGCAGGCCGGCAGCATCATTGCCGCGAGCCTCATAACCGGGCTCAACTCGGATCTTCCCGGGCTCGTCACCGCGCAGATCACGGAGAACGTCTATGACAGTGTGACCGGGCGCGGTCTGCTCATTCCGCAAGGATCGCGGCTGATCGGCAGCTACGACAGCGTTGTAGCGTTTGGGCAGAGCCGTGCGCTGGTCGTCTGGCAGCGGATTATCCTGCCCGACGGCTCGTCGATTCGTATCGACAATGTGCCGGCGACCGATACGCAGGGCTATGCGGGTCTGTCCGACCGGATCGACCGGCATACTTGGCAACTTCTGAAGGGCGTCGCCCTGTCGACACTGCTGGGCGTCGGCACTGAATTGAGCTTCGGCAGCACCGAAAGCGACCTTGTCCGGGCGATCCGCGAGTCAGCGCAGCAGAGCGGCGCGCGCGCCGGCGATCAGCTCGTCACGCGCAATCTCAATATCCAGCCGACCTTGCGCGTGCGTCCCGGCTGGCCGCTACGGGTGGTCGTGCACAAAGACATCATATTGCCCGGACCCTGGGGAGGCCGTCATGGCTGATTTGAAGCTGCCAAGGCTGCCCGATCGGACGCCGGCTAAGATCACGATCAACGTCATGCCGGATCTCATCGAAGCGCTGAACGACTACGCCGAGGCCTATGAGGCGGCCTACGGCCGACGCGAGTCCGTACCGGACCTCATTCCATTCATGCTTAGCGGCTTCCTGGCGAGCGACCGCTCGTTCAGCCGGGCACGTAAGAAATAGTCCGATGTCGGCCCGGCAGCCTGCAACGAATGGCGACGACGCGCCCCCGATTGGGCCGATAAGCGTTCGCATTCCCGACGCAGTACGGATGACGGGGCTCAGCAAATCCAAGATCTACCAGCTCATCGCTTCCGGCGACATCGAGGCAGCCAAGGTCGGCCGTGCAACCGTGGTGTTTGTCGATAGTCTGCGGTCCTTTCTGCGATCACACTGTAAACAGCCGCGTTCTCGGGCGTAGCAGGGATCGCGCATGTCGGCCTGTCGATATTTCGGCACGGCCTGTCGCGAAGGGGTAAAATTGGGGGTGGATTGAGCGGAATTATCGGCACGACGATCAAGAACGTTGTTATAAATCAGTATCTTATGTTTTTCGTGTGAATCCCTCCTCCGCTACCATCGCAAACCCCTTCAAACCTCGCATTTCCGGCAGTTTTATGCCAATCGTCGAGGTCGTTCCAATGATGGCAATTGCCTGTCCAGAATTGAGTTATTTGGACAACTCACGTCAGATTTGGACCCGTTTGAACACAGGTTTCGCGAGAATTTTCGCGAGTGTTTCATGGCCTCGATCCCCTCGAGGTTACCATGGCCAAAAGTGTAATTCTGACCCCCGCCCATATCGATAGGCTGAAGAGCGGTTCCCTGGCCGACCGGGAGGTCCCCGGCCTTTCCATCATCGTCCCCGGCCCCGACGGGAAGCAGTGGCGTTTCAAGGGCGTCGTTGCCGGCATCAGGAAAACCGCCGAATTGGTCCTTGGGGTCTCCCTACCTTCTCAATCGATGAGGCGCGTGAATGGGCAGCGCCGACCAGCAAGGGGGCCGCGCGAGGCGGGGATGGCGTTCGGGTATGGCAAGGGCTGTCTTGTCTGCGCCCAATCCCCGTCGTTGTCTTAAACGTCGGCAGCGCAGACCGGAGCCATATGCACGGTTCCGGGACGTCAGCTTTCGGCCAATAGCCGAGCAGCCATACAAGATGCGGCCATATTTGCGCACGGTAGCCAACGGCAAGAAGGCAGTATATTTCATTCACACTCGTGCGAGTGAATATTGACTCGTCATCGAACCGCTGCCATGAATGCGGCATGCCGACGATCGAGCGGCGATGAATGGGAGAGGGCAAGATGAGGGTTCAATTGTTGGCGTCCGTATGCGCGGGCGCACTTTTCGCAATCCCGGCGGGTGCCGCCGCACAGGAGGCCGCCGAACCTGTCGCGCAGGCTGGCGAGGCGCCCGAGGGCAACGACATCATCGTCACCGCGACGCGCCGCGCCGAACGTATTCAGGATGTGCCGATCAGTATTTCCGCTTTTTCGCAGGAAGAGCTGACCGAAAAGGGCATCGTCGGTTATGAAGGCATCGGGCGCGAGACGCCGGGCGTCGTGCTCAACAAGCCGACTGCCAACTTCAACAATTTTACCGCGCGCGGCATCGCGACCAACGGCTATAACGCCAATCTGCAAAGTTCGGTCGCAATCTATATCGACGAACTTCCCGTCTCGACGATTGGCAACACCACCGTGGTCGACCCGAATTTGTTCGACGTCGAGCGCGTCGAATTCCTGCGCGGGCCCCAGGGGACGCTGTTCGGATCGGGTTCGCTGTCGGGCGCGATGCGCATCCTGCAAAAAAGCCCCGACCTCAATGATTTCGATGTGTCGGCGTTGGTCGACCTCGGGCTGACCGGCTCGGATTCGATCCGCCAGCGTTATAATGCGATGGTCAATGTGCCGCTGGTCGACGACAAGCTCGCGCTGCGCGTCGTCGGCTTCTATCGCGATGAAGAGGGCTATCTCGACAATGTCGGGACGGGGGTCAAAAATTCCAACACGCTGATCGATTACGGTGGCCGCGCGACCTTGCTCTGGCGTCCGACCGACCGCCTGTCGATCAAGCTGCTCTGCAGCTATGAATATAGCAATCCCAAGGACAGCTCACTGACCAGCCCGTCGCTGGGGCGCAACAAGCGCATCTCGGACGAGCCCGATCGGTTTACCGGCAAGCAGCTGATTGCCAACGCGACGATCGATTATGAGTTCGACTTTGCCAAGCTCACCAGTTCGTCGACCTATTCGGATTTCGAGCAGCGTTTCTATGTCGACCTCGCCGGCACCTTCGCGCCCGGCTCATTCCCCGGCGCGCCGATCGCCTTCGGGCTCGACGCCGATGGCTATGACAAGGTGTTTGTCCAGGAAACGCGCCTCGCGTCGACGCTCGATGGGCCGTTCCAGTTCGTCGTCGGCGGCTTCTATCTCGATCGCCGCCGCGACGTCGATTATTTCTACCGATCGAACCCGGCATTTCTCGCGGCAAGGGGTATCACGGGACTTCCGGACAAATATTTCCAGAAGCAATATACCCACTCGCTGAGCAAGGAACTCGCGGGTTTCGGTGAGCTGACCTATCGTTTCTCGGACAAATTCTGGCTGACCGGCGGCATGCGTTACGGCGAAACCTCGGCGCAGGGCTTCACCGAAGCGGGCGGCTATCTCGCGACGGCGTTCGGCTTCAACTATTATGACTATGCGCTGCTTGGCCTTCCGGTGAATTTTGACACCTTCACCCCCTATGCCGCCGTCGAAGGCGTCAAGGCGAAGGGGTCGAAACCGTCGTGGAAGGCGAGCGCGACCTTCAAACCGAGCGACTCGCTCACCACCTACGCGACCTTCTCGACAGGGTTCCGCGCCCCGATCGTCAATGCCTTCGCCGGTCGGCCGAGCCTTGTCGACCCGAACGATCTGACTATTCCGTTCGGCGCCAGCTCAGACGATCTCAAAAGCTATGAGATCGGCGCAAAGGGCCGCTGGCTCGGCGGGCGTGTCAGCATGAACGTCGCTTTCTACCAGATCGATTGGAACAATATCCAGGCGCAGGCGAACCGCGTGTCGGACTCGGTGCAATTCGCGACCAATATTGGTGCCGCGCGCAGCAAGGGTTTCGAGTTCGAGGTCGGGGTGGTTCCCGCGACGGGCTGGGCGATCGGATTCAACGGCGCCTATAATGACGCGAAGATCACCAAATTGTCGCCCGAAGAGGCGGCGATCTCGGGTGCCGTGCTCGGCCACCGCCTGTCGGCCCCGCGCATCCAGGGTTCGGCCTATATGTCGTACAGCTTCAAGCTCGCGACCGACGTCGATGCGATGCTGGCGGTCAATGCGCAGCATATCGGGTCGTATAACAGCAGCTTCCCGAACACGCCGGGCTTGCCGAATGTCCCGCTTTCGACCTTTGGAAAGACGGACGCCTACAGCAACGTGAACCTCAGCTTCGGGCTGAAAAAGGGTGATATCTCGGCGCAGCTCTATGTCGAAAATCTCTTCGACGATCATTCGATCACCTACATCCACCCCGAAGCCTTCCTCGTCAGCCGCTTCGGCACGATGCGCCCGCGGACCTTCGGCATTCGCCTCGGCTACGGGCTCTAAGCGATGGCGGGCGCAGAAGCCTCCCTCCCCCCGGCCGGAGCGTCCACTCGGTCGGGGGGCAATCCGACGTTCGTGCTGGGGATGCTCTGCTTCGTCTATGTGCTGAACTTCCTCGACCGGCAGCTGCTGTCGATCCTCGCCAAGCCGATCCAGGATGCGCTCCAGATCAGCGACGGCCAGCTCGGGCTAATCAGCGGGCTTTATTTCGCGATGTTCTATTGCTTCATCGCGATCCCGGTCGGCTGGTTCGCCGACCGGACCAGCCGCGTCGGCGTGCTGTCGGCCGCCTGCGCGATCTGGAGCGGCGCGACCGTGGCGTGCGGCATGGCGGCCAATTATACGCAGCTGGTGGTTGCGCGCATGGTCGTCGGGTTCGGCGAGGCGGGGGGCGTGCCGCCCTCCTATGCGATCATCACCGACACCTATCCGCCCGGCAAGCGCGCTGCGGCGCTCGGCATCTTCAACCTCGGTCCGGCGATCGGCGCGGCGGCCGGGGTCGCGTTCGGCGCCGCGATCGCCGAGCGGTTCGGCTGGCGCATCCCCTTTATCGCGGTGGGCGTGATCGGGATCGTGACCGCATTGGCGGTCTGGCTGACGGTGCGCGAGCCGACCCGTGGCGCGACCGATGCGGCGCCTTCTGCGAACTCCGACGACAAGGCGGCTTTCTGGCCGACGGTGCGCATGTTCCTGTCGCATCCGATCCTGATGCTCGCCGCGCTGGGCAGCGGCGCGACGCAGTTCGTTACCTATGGCCTCGGCAATTTCGCGGTGCTGTTCCTGATGCGCGAAAAGGGCATGGAACTGGGCGACGTCGCGATCTGGTATGCGCTGGTGCTGCTGATCGGCATGGGCGGCGGGATGGTCATATCGGGCCGCGTCATCGACCGGATGGTGCGCAAGTCGCGCGCCGGCTATGCGATTGCGCCGGCGCTTTCGCTGGTGGTCGCGATGCCCTTTTACATCGCCTTCGTGTGGGCGCCGGGGTGGCCGCTCGCGCTCGCGCTGCTCACTGTCGTGATGATCTTCAACTATTTCTACCTCTCGGCCTCGGTCGCGCTGGTGCAGGAGGAAGTGAAACCGAACCAACGCGTGCTGGCGGGCGCGCTGCTGCTGCTCATCATGAACTTCATCGGTTTGGGGCTGGGGCCGACATGGGTCGGCTTTGCCAGCGACTGGTTCAAGGCGCAGGGCGACCTCCACGGGCTGCAAACCGCACTCTACACGCTGACGCCCTTTTATCTGATCGCGATCGGTCTTTTCCTCTGGCTCGCGCGGCGGCTGCGCCGAGAGGATAATCGGGAGGAGCCACAGGCATGAAGAAACTATATCGCGCATTATCGGCGGCCGGACTGTTGATGGCGGCGCCCGCGGTCGCTGCAAGCCCGGTGGTGGAGGCGCCCGCGGGCACCGTCGAGGGCAAGACCGTCGGCAAGGTCCGCGCGTTCAAGGGCATTCCTTTCGCGCAGCCGCCGGTCGGGCCGCTGCGCTGGAAAGCCCCGCAGCCGCTGCCAACATGGCAGGGCGTGCGCAAGGCGCAGAGCTTCGGTGCCGCCTGTATCCAGCCGCGCCCGAACGCGGTGCATATCTATGCCAACCCGCCCGCGAAGATTTCCGAGGATTGCCTCACGCTCAACATATGGGCGCCCGAACAGATCAAGGATGCGCCGGTCATCGTGTGGATACACGGCGGCGCGCTCGCGACCGGCTACAGCCATGAGGGCATGTATGACGGCGCCAAGCTCGCGGCGCGCGGCGCGATCGTCGTGTCGATCAATTACCGCCTCGGCGTACTTGGCTATATGGCGCACCCTGGACTCAGCGCGGAATCGCCCGACGGCGTGTCGGGCAATTACGGGCTGCTCGACCAGATCGCTGCGCTCGAGTGGGTGAAGGCCAATATAGGCGCATTTGGCGGCGACGCGGCCAATGTCACCATCGCGGGCGAGTCGGCGGGGGCGCTCAGCGTTCTGTATCTGATGGCGTCGCCCAAGGCGCGCGGCCTGTTCCACAAGGCGATCGCGCAGAGCGCCTATATGATCTCGACCCCGTCGCTGAAGGAGGTTCGCCACGGCGAGCCCGCTGCGGAAGCGACGGGCGAAAGGGTCGCCGCCGCGCTCGGCGCCGCCGACATCGCCGCGCTCCGCAAGGTCGATCCGGTCGCGCTGACCGATGGCGCAGCCAAGGCAGGTTACTTTCCATGGGGCACCGTCGACGGCAAGATTTTGCCTGACCAGCTCGTCGATATCTTCGACCGCGGCGAGCAGGCGCCGGTGCCGGTGATCGCCGGGTTCAACATCGGCGAAATCCGCTCGCTGCGCATGCTGGCGCCGCCGGTTCCCGCCAATGCCGCGGCTTATGAAGCCGCAATACGGGAACGCTATGGCGACCTCGCCGATGCCTGGCTCAAGCTCTATCCCGCGACGAACCTCGCCGAAACGATCCTCGCGACGCCGCGCGATGCGCTCTATGGCTGGACGTCCGAACGGCTCGCGATCAAGCAGACCGCGCTAGGCCAGCCTGCCTATCTTTACCTCTTCGACCACGGCTATCCGACGGCGAGCGAATATGGGCTGCACGGCTTCCACGCTGCCGAAATTCCGTTCGTGTTTGGCACCGCTGGCGATACACCGCCCTATTGGCCCAAGATCCCCGACACGGTAGCCGAGCGCCGTTTCGCGACTGCGATGGGCGATTACTGGGTCTCTTTCGCCAAAACGGGAAAACCCGAGGCGCCGGGGCAGGCGGCCTGGCGCCCCTATGGCAAGGACGCCGCTTTCATGGCCTTCGCCGATATCCCACGCGCCGGCACACGGCTGATGCCGGCCATGTACGCGCTGCACGAAGCTGCGGTCTGCCGTCGCCGAGCGGCGGGTAACCAGCCGTGGAACTGGAACACCGGCATCGTCTCGCCCGTCCTCGCGAAGGACGCAAATTGTCCATGATCCACGGTATGATGCAGGATTACCCGCTGACCCTCGACAAATTCCTCGACCATGCCGCCCGCTGGCATGGCGAGGCCGAGGTCGTCACCGCGCGCGAGGACGGGAGCATCGGCCGGATCGGCTATGCCCCGCTCCGCGCCCGCAGCCTTGCGATTTCGTCGCTGCTCGCTGGCTTCGGGGTGGGCGAGGGCGACTGCATCGCGACGCTCGCATGGAACAGCCAGGCGCATGTCGAGACCTGGTATGCGACGATGGGGATCGGCGCGGTCTGCCATACGCTCAATCCGCGCCTGACCGCCCCGCAACTCGCCGCGATGGCGGTGCAATCGGGGGCGAAGTTGCTGATCGTCAGCGCCGACCTGTTGCCGCTCGCGCGGTCGATCGTGGATCTCGCGCCGGCGATCGGGCAGGTGTGGGTGATCGACGGGTCGGCCGGGGATTGGTCCGCCGCCGCGCCGCCGCTTCACGAACTCGGAGCCCTGATCGCCGACGCCCCAGGCGGGATCTTATGGGGCGGCTTCGACGAAAACTCGCCCGCCGGCCTCTGCTTCACGTCGGGAACGACGGGGGCGCCGAAGGGCGTCACCTACACGCACCGCGCAAGCTTCCTGCACACGCTGCGTGCGTTGCAGGCCGACGTGATGGCCTTCACCCACCGCGATGCAGTGCTCGCGGTCGTGCCCATGTTTCACGCCAACGCCTGGGGCTTGCCTTTTGCGTTGCCCGCGGTCGGCGGCAAGCTGGTGCTCCCTGGTCGGCAGGCCGACGGCGCCAGCCTCGCGCGGCTGATCGCGGCTGAGGGCGTCACGGTCGGGGTCGGGGTTCCGACGGTGTGGCTCGGCGTCGTCGAACATATCGAGGCGACGGGCGGCGAACTGCCTTCGCTCAAACGCATTATCGTCGGCGGCGCGCCGATGGCGCCCGCGTTGATGGCGCGCATCGAGCGACGCCTTGGCGTCACCGTCCAGACGAGCTGGGGCATGACCGAATTGTCGCCGCTCGGCACGATCGCACCGCCGGACGATCCGCTGCGCACCGCATCGGTGTCGGGACGACCGGCGGTCGGCGTCGACCTGTTGCTCACCGATGCCGCCGGAGCGGCGCTTCCCGAACAGCGCGGGGTTGAGGGGCATCTTCGCGTTCGCGGGGCGGCGGTGGTCGAACGCTATTTCGGGCAAGCGGAGTCTGCGACCGACGATGATGGCTGGTTCGCGACCGGCGATCTCGCGCGGATCGATGCGCGCGGCAATCTGTCGATCACCGGCCGTGCCAAGGATCTGATCAAATCGGGCGGTGAGTGGATCAACCCCGCCGAGATCGAGGCCGTGGTCGGCGCGCTGCCGCAGGTGTCGCTTGCCGCAGTGATCGGCCGCGAAGATCCCAAATGGGGCGAGCGGCCGGTGCTGCTCGTCGAACTCGCCTCGGGCATAGAAATCAGCGATGCTGACCTGCTCGCGCCGCTTGCGGGCCGCGTTGCGCCTTGGTGGATTCCCGATGCCGTCGTGCGCCTTTCCGCCATGCCGCTGGCGCCGACCGGAAAAATCGATAAGATTCGCTTGCGGAATGACTATGGCGCGGGTTGATCGGCACGGGGACGTTGCGGCAGGGGCGGCAACGGAAGAGATATTGGAAGTCGGAAGAGTGGCAGAACAGGCGAAAACGCGTCGGCGATCGACCAAGGCCGAACAGCGCGCCGAAACGATGGAGCAGATCCTCGACGAGGCCGAACTGCTGTTTTCGCGCCATGGCCTGCACGGGGTGACGCTGAAGGATGTCGCAAAGCGCGTCGGTGTGCACCACACGCTGCTCAACTATTATTTCGAGGACAAGAAAAAGCTGTTCGATGCGGTCTTCGCGCGCCGCGCCGTGGTGACGAGCACCAAGCGGATGCAGGCGCTCGACGAATATGATCGCGCGAGCGGCGGCAAACCGACGATTGAGGGGGCGCTCCACGCCTTCCTCGACACCGACCTCGATCTTTATATCCACGGCGGCGATGGCTGGAAAAATTACGGCGCGCTCGGTGCGCAGGTCGCCAATACCCCTGAATGGGGTGCCGAGCTGATGGACAGCCATTTCGACCCGGTGGTGCTCCGCCTGATCGATCTTTTGAAGAAGGCGATGCCCGATTGCGCCGAAGAGGATATCTTCTGGGGCTATCATTTCGTGACCGGCGCGCTGATGGTCACGCTCGCGCGCACCGGGCGCATCGACAAGCTCTCCGGCGGCGTCTGCAAGTCTGAAGACTTTGAAGCGATCAAGGCCCGGATGGCCTCGTTCATGGCGGCGGGCTTCCGGCAAATCTGTAACAAGAAGGCGTAGGCGACGGGCGAATGACGCCTCCGGATTGCGCTCGTTCAAAATATTAACTCACTAGTGAGTGAATGGAGATTAATATGGAACATGAAATTTTGCCGCTGCAGGACCGCGTCGCGATCGTCACCGGCGCCGGCGGCGGATTAGGCCGCGCTCATGCGCTCTACCTCGCAAAACAGGGCGCCCGCGTCGTCGTGAACGACCTCGCGCTGGCTGCGGCCGAGCAGGTCGCTTCGGAAATCGTCGCGAATGGCGGCGAGGCACTGGCGATCGCGGCCTCTGTGACCGACGAGGCCGCAGTCGACGCGATGGTTCGCGATACGCTCGACGCATGGGGACGCATCGACATCCTCGTCAACAACGCGGGCATCCTGCGCGACAAGAGCTTCGCCAAGATGAGCCTTGAAGATTTCCGTCTGGTCGTCGATGTCCACCTGATGGGTGCCGCGATCTGCTGCAAGGCGGTGTGGGACGTCATGCGCGCGCAGCAATATGGCCGCATCGTCATGACAACCTCATCGTCGGGCCTTTGGGGCAATTTCGGGCAGGCCAACTATGGCGCCGCCAAGATGGCGCTTGTCGGGTTGATGCAGACGCTGGCGATCGAGGGCGAGAAATATGGCATCCGCGTCAACAGCCTTGCGCCGACCGCCGCGACGCAGATGACGCAGGGGGTTTTGTCGGAACAGAGCCTTGCGGCGCTCGATCCGGCATATGTCAGTCCCGGACTTTTGGCTTTGGTCGGCGATGCTGCGCCGACACGCGCGATCCTGTGTGCGGGGGCGGGTCATTTCGCTAGCGCCGAAATCATGCTGTCGCGTGGTGCATTCATCGGATCCGATGTCGACGCCGGAGCGCGCTTGACCGATCAATGGCCGAGCGTGGTGGCGCGGGAAGAGGCGATCGTTCCGGCCTATGGCTTTATGCAGGCCGAGCGGGAGGTGGTTAGCGCCGGCGTGGTTCCCTGAAATAAATGGTCTGCGAACGCTTGTTGCTTGCCGCAAACCAGATCGACCGCAATTGACCAGATCCTGCTAGCCTATGCCAACGGCAACCTCCACGAGATTAGCACCTTCGTCACGCTCCAAAAGCCTGAAGCGAGTTCCGGCAAATCTTTCGATAAGGCTGGCGGCTGTCCGGGTGTGATCGCTGATCTTGACCGTTGTGAACGCCCCGCCGCGAGCAACAGCCAATGGGAGCAAGAGCTGGTCCTGCAAATAGGGGCCCGCAAAGGCATCGGACGCGAGATAGCCCGCCATTCGCCTGGCCGCCGTCTTAGCTAGACGTTCGGCTGGGACGCCAATCTTGCCAAATGCCGACATCAGTTCCGTCACATGCTCGAAGCTCGCCTCGAGCAAGAGCGCATTGCCCGGGCCCTGATCGGCGGGAAGCTGCCGTGTCACGAAAGCTTCCGCGGGCCAATCCGTCAGGACCTTCTGTGCCGCTTTCAGCTCCCGATCCGCAACGTCAAAGGGGATACCCGCAACAATCGCGGTCACCTGCACCGGTCCGGCTGTACCGCGGTCAATACACTCGATCGCGCGCAGCGGCGCGGGGTCGATTTCGATTTCGATACGGCCGCCCCCACGCGGAAAAAAGCCGTGCCGAACCAGCTTTGCCGTGATGGTCGGCCCCATGCGGTTGATGACCGGGAGCAGCGTCCGCTCGATAAAGTCGAACGGGGGAGCTGCCAGGGCATGGGTGCCTCCCTCGATCACAAGCCGCGAGGGCGCGCTTCCGAGCATCAGCGGCACAAGGACCGTTTGAAGCACGAGCCCCGTGCTGCCGGCCGTGCCGACGGCAAAATGATAGTCGCCAGGCGTGACGGGGCCGGGCCGAAAGCTGATGCTGGTCGAACCTACGGCAAGACCGGAGCACTCTGCGTTACCGATTACGCATGCGGCTTCGATCGCGGTCACATGCTGACGCATGAGCCCCGGCTTTTCTCGCCCGCCGCGGATATTGTCGATCGTGAAAGGCTCACCTGTCAGCAGCGACAGCGCGCATGCATAGCGCAGAACCTGACCGCCGCCTTCGCCTTCTGAGCCGTCAATCGTGATCATTTTCTTTTCTTTTTGAAAGTGGCCGATGGCGGCGTGAAGGGTCACCCCTTCACGCACACCACCTGCTTCAGCGTATGGACGATCTCGACGAGGTCGGCCTGCGCCGCCATCACTGCCTCGATCGGCTTGTAAGCCCTGGGCGTCTCGTCGATGACGCCTTCGTCCTTGCGGCATTCGACGCCCGCGGTGTCGGCGATATGCTCGTCGAGGGTGACGAGCTTCTTCGCCGCGGTACGGCTCATGACGCGGCCTGCGCCATGGCTGCAGCTGTCGAATGACTCCGGGTTTCCGAGCCCGCGCACGATGAACGATTTCGCGCCCATCGAACCTGGGATGATCCCCATTGTCCCCTTCGCCGCACGCACCGCTCCCTTGCGGGTGACAAGCACATTCTCGCCGAAGTGGCCCTCGCGCGTCACATAATTGTGATGGCAGTTCACCGCCTCGGCTTCGGCTTCAAAGGGCTTCGCGATCTGCTGCCGGAGCGCAGCGATGACGTTCGCCATCATCATGCGCCGGTTCAGCGCCGCAAAGTCCTGCGCCCAGCCCACCGCTTCGACATATTCGTCGAAATGGTCGGTCCCTTCGGGGAAGTAGGCGAGATCTTCATCGGGCAGGTTGATGAACCACTTGCGCATGTCCTTCTTCGCCAGTTCGATGAAGTAGGTGCCGATCGCATTGCCGACGCCGCGCGAACCCGAATGCAGCATCACCCACACCCGCGCCTCGGTATCGAGGCACAGCTCGATGAAATGGTTACCCGTTCCGAGCGTCCCCAGATGCGTGAGGTTGTTCGTGTTCTTCAGCCGCGGATGCTTGGCGACGATATGGCCGAAGCGCTCGGCGAGCGTCGCCCAGGCGTCGACGATGGCCTGCGGGGGATCGCCCCATGAACCATGGTCACGCCGACCGCGTCCAACCGACCGACCGTGTGGCACCGCCGCCTCGATCGCGCTGCGGATGCCCTCCAGATTGTCGGGCAGGTCGTGCGCGATCAGCGTGGTGCGTGCTGCCATCATGCCGCAGCCGATGTCGACGCCTACCGCCGCCGGGATCACCGCTCCTTTAGTCGGGATGACCGATCCGACCGTCGCACCAATGCCGACATGGACGTCGGGCATTGCCGCGACATGTTTGAACACGAATGGCATCTGCGCCGCCTTGCGCAGCTGCGCGCGCGCCATGTCCTCGACGGGCACACCGCGAGTCCACATCTTGACCGGGCGTCCGCCCTCGACATTCAGTACTTCGTAGGTCGTCTGGGTCATGGCTGACCTCCTGCTTTCTCTTTGCGGCAAGCCACGCGTTGAGGCGAGTCTTGCCGAACATTCCTCACGTCCCCTGAGGCGTTCTGGGGCGGCCGGCCTATTCCGGCCACCCCATCGCTTCGTCCTGTCGGGAGACGTGAACCCCGACGCCCATATGATTGCAGAAGCCATGCCAAGTGGCATCGCCAAGCGAATATTCGCTACATTCCATTGTTATATAACGATATCTTGGACTGTGAATTCGGGCATCGCCGCCACGCCTTCGTCAGGGTAAGAGATAATTGTATCGTAATTTATATTTCTGTATAAAGTCGAATTATGAAACCACTCACCGTCATCGGCTTCCTTGGCTCGACACTCGACGCTGCCAAGTTCGGTCCTTCCCGTTGGAACAAATGGCGGCCGACGGTCAGCATCTGCATGCAGGAAGATTTGCGGGTTGATCGCTTTGTCCTGGTGCACGGCACCCATCACCGCCGCCTTGCCGATTATGTTTCCGATGATATCCGTGACGTGTCGCCCGAAACCGAAGTGGCGCCGCACCTTCTCGACTTTGATGATCCCTGGGACTTTGAGGAGGTTTATGGAAAGCTCCTCGACTTCGCGCGCAGCTTTCCATTCGATCCCGACAATCAGGATTATCTGATCCACATTACGACCGGGACACACGTTGCTCAGATCTGCCTTTTTCTACTGACCGAGGCGCGCTACTTGCCCGGCAGGCTGCTCCAGACCCAGCCGCAACGGGGTGTGCCGCAGCCGGTCGGAACGTGGGGCGCCATCGATCTTGACCTCTCGCGTTACGACAGCATCGCAACGCGCTTTGCCGAGGCGAGCGCTGAAAGCGCGAGCTTCCTCAAAAACGGCATCGAGACCCGCAACGCCGCCTTCAACCGCATGATCGACGAGATCGAGCAAGTCGCAGTGCGCAGCCGTGCACCGATCCTCCTCATGGGTCCAACTGGCGCGGGTAAAAGCCAGCTCGCGCGCAAGATCTACGAGCTCAAGAAACTGCGGCACCAGATCGGCGGCGCCTTCGTCGAAGTCAACTGTGCGACCCTGAAGGGCGACAGCGCGATGTCGGCGCTGTTCGGGCATCGCAAGGGCGCTTTCACCGGCGCGATCCAGGATCGTCCTGGCCTGCTCAAGACAGCCGACAAAGGCGTGCTCTTTCTCGATGAAATCGGCGAGCTTGGCCTCGATGAGCAGGCAATGATCCTGCGGGCGATCGAAGACGGGCTCTTCCTGCCGGTCGGCTCCGACAAGGAGGCCGCCAGTGCCTTCCAGCTCATCGCCGGCACCAATCGCGACCTCGTTGATGAGGTGGCCGCAGGGCGGTTTCGCGAAGATCTGTTTGCGCGCCTCAACCTCTGGACCTTCAGCCTCCCTGGCCTGGCCGAGCGCCGAGAGGATATCGCCCCCAACCTCGACTATGAGCTCGAGCGGTTTGCCGAACGCGAGGGGATGCGAGTGACCTTCAACAAAGAAGCGCGCGATCGCTATCTGCGCTTCGCCGAAGATCCCGGATCACGCTGGCGCGGCAATTTTCGTGACCTCGCCGCCAGTGTTACACGCATGGGAACGCTGAGCCAGACAGGGCGTATCGACCTTGACACCGTCGCGCTGGAAACGTCCCGGCTTCGTTCGCTTTGGGCGGGCGATAAGAGTGTGGGGGATGGGCTCGAGGCTCTATTGTCGCCCGATCAGCTAGCCCAAACCGATCCGTTCGACCGGGTCCAGCTTGCCTATGTCGTTGGTATCTGCCGTAGCTGTGGTAGCCTTTCCGCAGCGGGGCGGCAATTGTTCGCCGCCTCCCGGGAGCTGCGCACATCGACAAATGACGCCGACCGATTGCGCAAATATCTTGCACGCTTCGATCTCGATTGGATCAGCGTTACGGGCAAATAGATGCGTGGAGCGCCGCCCGAAAATGTGATCAGCACGACATCTCCCCGATGCGCCTGGGAATGTCAGCTATCCGAATACTCGACCGCAAGCCGGCTGGTTGCAACCGGCCAACCTCGGCGGCGCGCGGCCTAGCGGAACTTCCAATACCAGAAATTGGTCGATTGCGCCTCAACCGACAGATAGCCTATGGCCGCTGGCGGCGAACGAAGAGGGAAAACAATGGCTGCGTCATTTTCAGTGGACGAGCGACGCGAGCATTTTGCTTATTGCGTCCAACTGTTTGGCGGCACCACTGCATTCTCGCGGCGCCTTGGCATAGACGAGCGGGCCATCCGCCGTTTCATCAACGGCGAGCGGCCTCTTGGTGAAGGGCTTTTGGAGGACACCGCAAAAGCACTGCGCCTGCTCATTGCTGAAGCAACCACGGCCGAAGCACATATCGCGGCTACATTGCGCTTTCCGCCGACCGATCCGTCGTAGCAGCTCGGCGACGACGCATGTCCGCTTCTGACATTTCCTGCGCGGAAACTGCCTGACTGCAACCGGACACACTACAGGATGTCAGAACGCGGCGATCCCGGTGATTGCGCACCCTAGAATGAGCGCGTGAACGGCGTACGTGCCCTTGTAGGTGTGACGGTCTCCAGGTTCACTAGATGACGCATCACATGATATTCTCCTCGCTGCACCTTGCCCAGACAATGAAGACATCGGCTATGGATGTTGACCAGCGACTGAAATGGCGCGGGCTATCTTCGCAGCAACGGCTGGCGGCATCGAACGCCCGCAAAGCTTTTCAGCTTTTTCGAACAAGGTGAATAATTTTATCAGCCTGTTTCGCACAAATCGCCCGGCGTAAACCTGTCTCACCCCGAACGGATCGGGACCCGGATTTTTCAAACAGGAGCGCCTGCCATGTCGATCAAAGCCACCCCGACCCCCGCCAAAGCCTTGCTGGATCCGAGCAACCACGCGCTCGTCCTCATCGATTTCCAGTCGCAGATGGCCTTCGCGACAAAATCGATTGCGCCCGAGCTGCTGCGCAACAACGCCGCGCTTATTTCAAACGGTGCGGCGGGTTTCAAGGTTCCGACGATCCTGACGACGGTTGCCGAAAAGAGCTTTTCGGGCCCGATGTTCAGCGAAATTACCGACGCCTATGACGGTCAGGCGATGCTCGACCGGACCAGCATGAACAGCTGGGAAGATGCGGGCGTGATCGACGAGGTCAACCGCATTGGCAAGGACCGCCTCGTCTTCGCCGGCCTCTGGACCTCGGTCTGCATTGTCGGCCCCGTGCTGTCGGCGATCGAACAGGGTTTCGAGACGTATGTCATCACCGACGCCAGCGGCGACATTTCGGAAGAAGCCCATGAACGTGCCGTTGAGCGAATGGTGCAGGCTGGCGCCAAGCCGATCACCTCGCTGCAATATCTGCTCGAACTGCAACGCGATTGGGCGCGCGCCGAGACCTATGGTCTGACCACCGGCATCGCGGCAAAATGGGGCGGCGCTTATGGCCTTGGCATCATCTATGCCAAGTCGATGTTCGGTGCGTCCGAAGGCGGTCACTAAACTAGCCTATGGCCGGATCCATTGGGTCCGGCCACTCCCGATACTTCCTCTCTATCGTGCCGAAGGATAATCTCATGAGCTATGTCACCACCACAGACGGCGTCGAAATCTTTTACAAGGATTGGGGTCCGAAGGATGCCCAGCCGATCGTTTTCCACCACGGCTGGCCGCTGTCGTCCGACGATTGGGACGCACAGATGCTCTTCTTCCTCGCGAACGGCTATCGCGTGGTTGCGCATGACCGCCGCGGTCATGGTCGCTCGTCACAGGTCAGCGACGGTCACGATATGGCGCATTATGCCGCCGATGCCGCAGCGGTTGCCGAACATCTCGACCTGCGCGGCGCGGTCCACATCGGCCATTCGACCGGCGGCGGTGAAGTCGCAGCCTATGTCGCCCGCCACGGCATTCCGCAGGGCCGCGTGGCGAAGGCGGTGCTGGTGGCTTCGGTGCCGCCGATCATGCTGAAGACTGAGGCCTATCCCGGCGGTCTGCCGATCGAGGTGTTCGACGGTTTCCGCGCCGCGCTCGCGGCCAATCGCGCCGGCTTCTTCCGCGATGTCGCGGCAGGCCCCTTCTATGGCTTCAACCGCCCCGATGCGAAGGTCGACAATGCCGTCATCGATAATTGGTGGCGTCAAGGCATGACCGGCAGCGCCAAGGCGCATTATGACGGGATCAAGGCCTTTTCCGAAACCGATCAGACGGGCGACCTGAAGGCGATCACCGTGCCGACACTCGTTCTGCAAGGCGACGATGACCAGATCGTGCCCTTCAAAAACGCTGCGCTGCTCCAGGCTGAACTGCTGCCCGATGCGACGTTGAAGATTTATGAGGGCTTTTCGCACGGCATGCTGACGGTCAACGCCGATGTCATCAATCCCGACCTGCTCGCCTTCGTCAAAGCGTGAAGGCTCATCCGGGAGGACGGATCAATGAAAATCTACCTTGTGTCGCTGGGCGCCGGACTGCTGGTTGGCGTCGTCTACAGCCTGCTCGGGGTCCGTTCTCCCGCCCCGCCGATTGTCGCGCTCGTCGGACTGGCAGGCATTCTTCTCGGCGAACAGCTGGTACCGATCGTCAAGCGTATCGCCGATCGCCCGGAACTCGTCCGCTTTGTCCGCGAAGATTGTGCCAGCCAGGTGCTCGGCACTCGCTCCGTCCATAAGGAGCGCGACGCATGAACCCGATCAGCCGCCGCCAGGCGCTCGCCGGCGCCGCCACCACAGCCCTTCTTACCGCTTCGGAGAGCTTTGCCATGACCCAGCCTGACCTCGTCATCGTCAACGCCAAGGTGACCACGCTCGACAAGGCCAATCCCGAAGCGCAGGCGGTCGCGATCCGCGACGGCAAATTCCTGAGCGTCGGCAGCGAGCAGGCGGTCCGCGCCGCCGCGGGGCCCGATGCCACCATCGTCGACGCGAAGGGTCGGCGCCTGATCCCCGGGTTGATCGACAGCCACATTCACGTCATCCGCGGCGGGCTCAACTATAATATGGAGCTGCGCTGGGACGGCGTGCCGAGCTTGGCCGACGCGATGGCGATGCTCAAGGAACAGGCGCAGAACACGCCGCCGCCGCAATGGGTGCGCGTCGTCGGCGGCTTTACCGAGCATCAGTTTGCCGAAAAGCGCCTGCCGACTTTGGACGAAATCAACGCTGCTGCGCCTGAAACGCCGGTGTTCATTCTCCACCTCTACGACCGCGCGCTGCTCAATGCCGCCGCGCTGCGCGCGGTGGGCTATACCAAGGACACGCCGAACCCGCCCGGCGGCGAGATCGTCCGCGATGCCGCGGGCAATCCGACCGGCCTGCTGCTCGCGCAGCCCAACGCCGTGATTCTCTATGCGACGCTCGCCAAGGGACCGAAGCTGCCCGAAGACTATCAGGTCAATTCGACGAAGCATTTCATGCGCGAACTCAATTCGCTCGGCGTAACCAGCGTCATCGACGCCGGCGGCGGCTTCCAAAATTATCCCGACGATTATCAGATCATCGAAAAGCTCCACAAGGACGGCGAGCTGACGCTGCGCATCGCGTATAATCTGTTCACGCAAAAGCCCAAGGAGGAGCTGAAGGACTTCGCGACCTGGTCGACGCAGGTCAAGCCCGGCGATGGCGACGACAGCTATCGTCACAATGGCGCGGGCGAGATGCTCGTCTATTCGGCCGCCGATTTCGAGGATTTCCGCGTCGAGCGTCCCGACATGCCGCCGAGCATGGAAGCCGATCTTGAACCTGTCGTGCGCCTGCTCGCGGAACGCAAATGGCCGTGGCGGCTGCACGCCACCTATGACCAGACGATCAGCCGCGCGCTCGACGTGTTCGAGAAGGTCGACAGGGACATACCGCTCTCGGGCCTCAACTGGTTTTTCGACCATGCCGAGACGATCAGTGAGCGCAATATCGACCGGATCGCCGCATTGGGCGGTGGCATCGCGGTCCAGCACCGTATGATGTTCCAGGGCGAATATTTCGTTGAACGCTATGGCGCCAAGGCAGCCGAGGCGACCCCGCCGATCAAGCGGATGATGGAAGCCGGCCTGCCCGTTGGTGCCGGTACCGACGCGACGCGTGTCGCGAGCTACAATCCCTGGGTCTCGCTGTCCTGGCTCGTCACGGGCAGGACGCTCGGCGGCACGACGCTCTATCCCGTCCGCAACCGCCTCGACCGCGAAACCGCGCTGCGCCTGTGGACCGAAAAGAGCACATGGTTCTCGAACGAGGTCGGCAAGAAGGGGCAGATCAAGGCCGGCCAGCTGGCCGATCTGGCGTTGCTGTCGGACGATTATTTCGGCGTCGTCGAAAGCGAGATCGTCCACCTGCGCGCGGTGCTGACCATCCTCGGGGGCAAGGTCGTGCATGGCGAGGGCGACTATGGGTCCATCGCCCCCGCGCTGCCCAAGCCGATGCCCGACTGGTCGCCCGTTGCCACCTTCGGCGGCCATTATCGGCGCCCCGAAGGCGCGCAGAAGATGGCGGCCGCCTGTGGCTGCGCCAGCGCCTGCAACGTCCACGGCCACGACCATGCCGCCGCACTCGGCGCCAATGTCCCCGCCGCCGATGTCCAGAGCTTCTGGGGCGCTTTCGGCTGTGGCTGCTGGGCGGTCTGAGCAATGAAGTCCGTCGCATCCTCAGCGGGGACAAGCGAGGGCCCGCTCGCCAGCCCGATGTTCCGCGCACTGTGGATCGCCACGATCGTGTCGAACATCGGCACCTGGATGCACGATGTCGGGGCGGGCTGGCTGATGACCTCGCTGTCGCCCGACCCGCTGATGGTCGCGCTGGTGCAGGCCGCGACGACCTTTCCGATGTTCGCGCTCGCGCTGCCCGCCGGGGCGCTCGCCGACATCGTCGATCGCCGCCGCCTGCTGATCGGCGCGCAGCTGTTCGGGCTGGTCGGGGCAGCCGGGCTCGCCGCCATCACGCTGTCGGGCTTGACCACCGCCTGGGTGCTGCTGGTCTTCACGGCGCTGATCGCGGTGGGGGCCGCCTTTTCGGCGCCCGCCTTCCAGGCGATCGTTCCCGAACTGGTCGATAAGCAGGCGCTGCAACAGGCGGTCGCGCTCAACTCGCTCGGGGTCAATATCGCCCGTGCGATCGGCCCGGCGCTGGGCGGCGTCATCATCGCTGCTTCGGGTCCCGCCGCGGTCTTTGCGGTCAACGCCCTGTCGGTCGTCGGGGTGATCATCGTCCTGTTTCGCTGGCGCCGCGCGGCCCCCGGCCGCCACCTGCCCGCCGAACATATGATTGGCGCGATGCGCGCGGGGCTGCGCTATGCGATGCGTGCGCCCGAATTGCAGGTCGTGCTGATCCGCTCGGTCGGCTTCTTCGTTTTTGCCAGCGGACTGTGGGCGCTGCTGCCGATCATTGCGCGGCGCGACCTGGGGCTTGGCCCCGCCGGTTACGGCGGGCTGCTGACCTTCATGGGCCTTGGCGCGATCGGCGGCGCAATGCTGATGCCGAAGCTGCGCGGGCGGATGGGCACAAATGCCATCACCTTGGCCGCTTCGGTCCTGCTCGCCGCGGCGATGGCCGCCCTGGCGCTGGTCAGTGGCTTTTGGACCGCGTCGGCAGCGCTGTTCGTCGCCGGTCTGGCGTGGATCGCCATGATGGCCTCGCTCAACGGCGGCGCGCAGGCGACCTCGCCCGGCTGGGTCAAGGCGCGCGCGCTCGCCATCTACCTGCTTGTCTTTCAAGGCTCGATGGCGGCGGGATCGGCGCTCTGGGGATCGGTTGCCTCGCGTATCGGAGTGCCCTCAACCCTGCTCGTCGCGGCGGCGCTGCTGGCCGTCGCCGGGTTGGCGCTGGCCTGGCGCTTCCCGTTCGACAAGGCGAGCACGCTCGACCTCGCGCCCTCGGCCCACTGGCCGACGCCGATCGTCGATGGGCCGGTCGAGCATGACAGCGGCCCGGTGCTGGTGACGATCGAATATCGCATCGATCCGGCGCGGGTGCCCGCATTTTTCAACGAAATGCAGACGATGCAGCGTATCCGCCGCCGCGACGGCGCGATCCACTGGGGCCTTTACGAGGATACCGCCAAACCGGGGACGGTGATCGAAAGCTTCACTGTCGAAAGCTGGCTCGAACATCTGCGCCAGCACGACCGCGTGACCAATGCCGACCGGGTGCAGCAGGAGGCAATGCGCGCTTTCCAGCTCGGCGACACGGCGCCGATTGTGCGTCACTTCGTCACGCGCCACTGATGCGCGCGTTCGCTCTCCTCGCCGCGCTGCTTCCTTTCGCGGCGTGGGCGCAGGAGGTGCAGCAGACCAATCTCCGTTACGACGAAGACTGGTCTCTTCTTTCGGATGCGCCGGGCGAGGGGTGGCGCGCGGCGAAATATCTCCCGCTGACCGATGACGGCGCGGCCTATCTGACGCTGGGCGGCGAGGCGCGGGGGCGGTTCGAGGGGTTCGACGACAATCTGTGGGGCGATCCGCCTGCTCCCGACGATGCTTATCTCTGGCTTCGCGTCATGCCGCACGCCGACCTTCACGCTGGCGCGGCGCGCGTCTTTGTGCAGGGTATCGCAGGCTATGCGCGCGGCGTCGGCGCGGGAGAGGGGCCGGCGGACGAAAGCGGGATCGACTTGCTCCAGGGCTTTGCCGACATACGACTGCCGCTGGGCGACAGCGGCACGCTGACGGTGCGCGGCGGGCGCGAACTCGTTGCGCTGGGCTCGGAACGGCTCGTCGGAATCCGCTATGGTCCGAACATTCCGCAAGCGTTCGACGGTGTCCGTGCGATCGTCGATCACGGGCCGATCCGTATAGACGCATTCCATTTGCGGCCCGTCGCGGTGGCAGGCGGCGATTTCGATGACAAAACCTCCAAGGAGCGGCAACTGGACGGCGTCTACGCGACAGTTGCACCCGCCAGCGACCTCGGCATTGACGCTTATTGGCTCGGCTATGAGAATGAGGCGGCCCGCTTTGCCGGTCGTGTTGGCCGCGAGACACGGGACACCTTCGGCCTCCGTGTCTTCGGCCAGCGCGGCAATCTTGGCTGGAATTGGGAAGCGATGCTCCAGCGCGGCGATTTCGCCGGCGTTCCGGTCCGCGCCTGGTCGCTCGCGACCGAGACCGGCTGGCGCTTTTCCGGCGCGCCGCTCGAACCGCGGCTGCGGCTGCGCGCCAATATCGCGAGCGGCGACGACGATCCCGCCGACCATCGGCTCGGCACCTTCAACGCCCTTTTTCCCAAGGGCAAATATTTCGGCGAACTGTCGCCAATCGGCCCTCGTAACATCGTCAACGTCCATCCCAGCGTCGATTTCAATCTCGGCAGGGGCGTGACGGTCGAACTGGCTGCCGCGCGCTTCTGGCGCGAAAGCCGTGGTGACGGCATTTACGACCTTCCCGGCGGGCTGATCCGTCCCGCAAGCGGCAGCGCGGCGCGCCACATCGGCGACCAGGTCGAGATTTCGGCGGACTGGCAGGCGGGCGCATGGCTGTCGTTCGCCGCTTCTCTTTCGGCATTCCGTCCCGGCGCCTTCATTCGTGACACTGGGCCAGCGCGCACGATCCATATGGTGGGCGCCGAAGCGATGTTGAAGCTTTAAAGATCGATCATGCCGGCCAGCTCGGCGTCATTCTCGCCGAGCGCGACAAATTGTTCGAGCAGCCAAGACGCCGCCGGCCCCGGCGGCGTGTCACGGCGCCAAACGCCGGCAAAACGATAGGTGCCGCCCGGATGGTCGGGCATTGCGAGCTGCACCAGCGTCCCCGCGACAAGGTCGGGCTCGATCATCGGCAGCGGCATATTGCCCCAGCCGATCCCTTCGCGCAGCAACGCATGTTTGGCGCCGAGGTCGGCAAGCCGCCACGTCTTGGGGCTCATCACCGAATAGTCGCGTCCCTCGGTAAAGCGCGAACGGTCGGTGAGGACGAGCTGCGTATAATCGCGCCCGGCCCCTGGCGGAATGCGGTCCATCCGGCCGAGCGGATGGTCGGGCGCAGCGACCGGCACCATCGCGATCGATCCCGTCGCGACGCATTCGACCCCCTCGACCCCGGCCGCGAGCGGTCCCGATATTCCAAGGATCGCTTTGCGGTCGAGCACCATCGCGGTGATCGCGCCCAACGCCTCGACATGCAGCCGAAGCTGCACCGTGGGATATTCGGCGGCGAAGGCGCGCAGCACCTTGCCCAGCCGTTCCGACGGCAACATCACGTCGACCGCAAGATCGACTTCGGCCTCCAGCCCGTCGAGCATGCCCTTCACCTTGGCGCGCAGCCCGTCGATGCCGACCGAGATCGCGCGTGCCTCTGACAAAAGCGCGCGGCCTGCGACGGTGAGCTGGGGCTTGCGCGTCCCTTCGCGTATAAAGAGCGTCAGCCCGAGCTGGGCTTCGAGATTGGAAATGCCATAGCTGATCACCGACACGGCGCGATTGAGCTGGCGCCCCGCCGCGGCGAAACTGCCGGTATCGACGATGGCGAGAAAAATCCGAAGCTGGTCCAGCGTCGGCGTACCCGGATTACTCACTTTTCCATTTCCTCGAACGTTTCGGTGCATTTTATCCCACTGAAACCACGGGGTCGCAATCTCTAAATCCTCCCCAACGGCGCCCGATCCCGGGTCGCCACGGAGAATTGTCATGATCGAACTTCGTCCTTTCGATACCCTCGGCGGCGCCAACCACGGCTGGCTCGACGCCAAGCATCATTTCTCGTTTGCGGGCTATCACGATCCCGCCCGTACCAGCTGGGGCAATTTGCGCGTGTGGAACGACGACACGATCCAGCCGCAGACCGGCTTTCCCCCGCATCCGCACCGCGACATGGAAATCATCACCTATGTTCGGGAAGGCGCGATCACCCATCAGGATAATCTCGGCAACAAGGGCCGCACCGAGGCGGGCGACGTGCAGGTGATGAGCGCGGGCACCGGCATCCGCCATTCGGAATATAATCTGGAGGACGTCACGACCAAGATTTTCCAGATCTGGATCATTCCGACCCGTGACGGCGAGGCGCCGCAATGGGGCGCGAAGCCCTTTCCCAAGGGCGAGCGGTCGGGCAAGTTCGTGACGCTGGCCTCGGGTTACGACAATGACAATGACGCGCTGCCGATCCGTACCGATGCCCGTGTGGTTGGCGCAACGCTGCGCGCAGGCGAAACCGCCGAATATCCGCTGGGCAAGGACCGCAAGGCCTATCTCGTCCCGGCCAAGGGTGCGGTGCAGATCGACGACGTCCGGGTGAACGCCCGCGACGGCGCCGCGATCAGCGACATCGACGTGCTGCGGGTGACCGCGATCGAGGACAGCGAAATCGTCCTCGTCGACGCGGCCTGACACGGACCGGAGCGCCGCCCGACCGGCGGCGCTCCATCACGTCATCGCTTAGTGTAGTTTTCGATTTGCGTCGGGGAACGCCGCGTCTGGCTGCTTCTGCCTGTTTCCTTCAGGAAAACGGTTTCCAATCGGCCAGCCTTAGCCACGCTCCACTAGTTGGCGTTCGACCAGGTCGATAGGATGATCTCGCGGTCAGCGCGATCCTTGCTTTGGAGCCGCACGGTCCAAATGCCCTTTGTGATGGCCCGATCGACGAAGATCGATCGGACGATATGGCTTGCTTCGGGCTTGTCGGTCAGGTTGGTGCCCACCACCGTGCCTTTATCATCGATCAGCGTTGCTGACACCGTGCCAGCCGCCGTGAAGCTCAGACCAAAGTTTCTAGCATCGTTTACCGGGATTGAGACATTCAACGTTTGACCGGGAGCGATCGTCACAACCTTGGAAACGTCGGGTTCGACCGACGCGGCATCATCGGGCTCTTCGGTGCCCAATATCATGAGGCGCGCAGGGGCACGCGTGCTTCCGCCGGGAGGCGATCCGTCTGGTTCCGCGACGCCTTGCAGGAAAAGGGCATCACGCCCTGCATCCCGGGCCGGAAAATACGGATCAAGACCGTCAAATATGACAAGCGCCGCTACAAACGCCACAACCGCATCGAGATCATGTTCGGCCGCCTGAAGTACTGGAGACTCGTCGCGACGCGTTACGGAAGGCCTTCTTCTCTGCCGTGGCTCTCGCCGCAACCGTCATCTTCTGGACCTGATCAATGAGTCCTGACCCTAGCCGATCTTCGACCAGATCTTGGTTCGGCAGAAAAACGCCACGCACCCTTTGAGTTCCAGCTTGCCGTCGGGAAGCAGCTTCAATCGGCCGCGCGGCGCGCCGTCGCCGGATTCCGGGTCATAGACCGGACCGCCCTCCCATGATCGAGGGCCTCCCTTGAAGCCGTTCAGGACCACCAGTCCCTTGATCCGGCGCTGGCGCAACTTGGGATCCGAATTGCGGACGTCGCGCAAGTCAGGATTACCGCGCAGCCGCCGCGCATCGACGATCTTGCCGCAAAATGCAGCGCCGCAGCGATAGATTTCGACGCGGCCGCCTTCGCTCCCGGTCGACCAGATGCCTGCGATCCCGGACGCGGCTGCGGGGGTCGAGATCGTTGTCGCCAGCGCGGCAACCAGAAGAAAAGCTGTGCGCGTCATGCCGCCTGCTCCTTCGTTTCGCCTGCGTTCAACAGTGCCAGTGCTTGGGCGAGCAATCCGCGGTCGTCGAGATGCCATGGGTGAAACCCCGGCCGCATATAGGCGAACACCCCGAAAAGCAGATGGCGCATCAGCCCGTCGCGTCCGTAAAGATAGCCGAGCAGCGCGCGCCACGTCCGGACGTTGTTGCGCCCGTCCTGGCGCAACAGGTCGGCGGTGTTGCGAAAGATCACATAATGGAAACGGATCGTCGTCACGCACATCACGACGCTGCGTTTCAGCCAGCGGCGGAAAGGCGACAGGTTGCGGGCGGCGTGAAGATAGGTGTCGAACGCCACGGCCTTATGCTCGATTTCCTCGATCGCATGCCATCGCCACAGGCGGCCTGCTTCCTCGCTGGCCCCGCCCAGATGATGCGGGTTGGCGAGCGCGTCGTGCGCCAATGTCGCGGTGAAATGTTCGAGCGCGCAGGTCGCGGCTAGCTGCTGAAGCGGGGGGCGGCGTTTTACCCAGGCGATCGTTCGGCGGGCGCGGTCCTCCAGCGGCGCAATGTCGAACCCGACATCCTCGGCCTGGCGGTTGAACACCACATGCTCGCGCGAATGCATCGATTCCTGATAGAGAAAATCATCGATCTGGCTGCGCAAGGGTTCAGACGTGCCGCTCCGATAATGGCGCACCGCAGTCATGAAGAATTTTTCGCCGACGGGAAAGGTCGAGGAGAGAGCGTTGAAAAAGGCTGTGCGTCCGGGGTCGCCGCCATGCCACCAACGCGGCGGGGGGGCCTCTCGACCGAATTTCAGGTCGCGCTTTTCGATCTTGAGATTGTCGGGGGTTTGCGTCGGCGAAGGCATAAGAGGTCTCCACGAATCAACATTGACATCAATGTATATAAATGAAGATGCCTTGAAACACAATGCCGGGAATGCGGCTCTTTTGGGCGTCACCGGGGCAAGGTTGTGACAATCGCGCGCGATGCGCTAAGACCCGCCGCTGGACCGGCCGGTGGGGGCAAAAGGATGAGCCGAATGTACAAGCCAGCGCGCCCGCGCGAAAAGCGTCGCAACCGATCGGGCGCCGAGGTTCGCGAGGAGGGACTCGCCGCGGCCCGGCGGCTGTTACTGGATCGCGGCCCCGGAGCGGTGACGCTCGCCAATATTGGCGAGGAAATCGGCATGTCGCACGCCAATGTCCTCCACCATTTTGGATCGGCGGCGGCGCTGCAATCGAGCCTGATGGGGTCGATGATCGCCGATCTGACGACGGCGCTCGACGATGTGGTTGACCTGTTGCGCACCGATACGGCGGCGCCGCGGACGGTGGCTGACCGGGTGTTCGATGCGTTCGGCAAGGGCGGGGCGGGGCAACTCGCGGCGTGGATCGTCCTGTCGGGCGACGTCGGCCAGCTTGATCCGGTGCGCAAGGCGGTGCGCGAACTTGTCGATGCCTTGGTCGCCCGATCGCAACTGGAGGCGGCACCCGAACGCGTGCGCGCGGTGGTGATGATGATGGCGGTTTGCGCATTTGGGGATGCAGTCATCGGGCCGCATCTGCGCGCGATGCTCGACCAGGGCGACGACGCGATGCGCGACCTTGTAGCCCACATCCTGCCGCTTTTCCTGGTGCCGTCGGGACTCGTCCCGCCGCCGGGATCGGACTAGGCTAGGGTCAGACTCTAGGGATTGGCGGCCAACACAATCTCTTCGCTCGTCGTCGAAACGGGGCGGGCGATGCCGTTGAGTTCGAGCGCCTTGACGAAGCCATCGACGTCGCCGGCCTGGAACACTCCGACGATCTCGCGGTCCGGAACGCGTTGTCCTTCAAAAACCAGCTTCTTTGTCGAATAGCGATTCATGTCGTCGATGGCGCGCGACAGCGGATCGTGCATGAAGATCAGCCGGCCTTCGGTCCAGCTGGTCTCCTTGTGGACATCGACGCGGGTCAATGTCCAATTGCGATCGGCGCCGATCACCAGCTGACGGCCGGGCTCCATGTCGGTGCTGTTGCCCGAACCCGTGGTGCCTTCATCGACGCGGACTTTCCCTTCGGTCAGGATGACGGCGACAGTGCCGTTTTCCATGCGGACTTCAAAGGCGGTGCCGACCGCGCGCACCCGTTTGCCGCCGGCGCTGACGATGAACGGGCGTGCCGGATCGCGCGCGACGCGGAAAAACGCGCGTCCGCCGACCAACTCGACGAGCCGTTCGTCGGGCGTATCACGAAATCGCATCGTTGTTTCGGAATCGAGCGTCACCGTCGACCCGTCGGACAGCGTCACGCTCGTCCGCTGGCCGGTCCGCGTCTGGAACGCCTGTTGCTGCCGCTCGATGCCGGAGCCGGGCCACACGCTCGGCGCGACCGCCCAGCCGACGGCTACCATCAGCAACAGCGATGCCGCCAGCGCCAGCAGCCTTCCGCGCGGCGCGGGGGGTGCCGTCACCGGTTCGTCGGGTGCGGGACGCGCGGCCAGCGCGGGGTCCCCCGCCGCCGTGCCGGCGACGATCCACGCCCAGTCGATCTGGTTATACGCCTCGCGATGGGCATCGGACCGTCCAAGCCATTCGCGAAAGCCACGATCATCCTCGACGGTCATGTCGCCCGACAGTCGCAGGTTGAACCACTGCGCGGCTTCCGCACGGAGCGTGTCACGGCCGGAAGGGGCGGCGGTCATCGGCCGTCCTCCATCTGCTCGGCAAGCCGGACCAGTGCACGGTGCATGAGTTCTTTTACGGATTCCTTGGATATTCCCATGCGGTGTGCGATCGCCTGATAGGTCAGATTTTCAAAACGGTGCAGTTCAAACGCCTCGCGCACCCGCGGCGGCAAGCCGAGGATCGCGTTGATGACGCGCCGATATTCCTGTTGGCCGATCGCGATGCGTTCGGGCGACAGCTGGTCGGCGACGTCGATGCCGTCCTTCCATTCATCCTCCAGCATCGCCGTTCGCGAGGCCAGTTTGCGATACCGGCTGATCAGCACGTTGCGCGCGGTCGCAAACAGGTAACGTTCGACATTGTCGATCGGGGCACCGAAATGCGCGGTTTGCAACCGCAGGAATACGTCCTGCACCAGATCGTCGACGTCGGCTTCCTGAACGCGGCGTCGAAAGAAGCGGCGCAGCGCCGGGCCATAGGCCGTCATCCATGTTTCCAGATCGCGGTCCTGGTGCGGCTGCGGCATCGTCACGACATATCCCGAAAGCGCGGGCATGACCATTGACTCCAAAATACTGGTTTCATCGTGGCAGCATCCCCGAACCCGTCGCGTCCTCGCTTTATGAATGAGGCTCCACTGGCAGACGCGCGAAACAGCCGGCAGGGGGGACGGCAAAGCCCGGCGGACGACAAATATTTCGCACGTGCAGCAAATTAACATTAACATCGGTAAAAATTTATATCCTATCCCCCTGATTCCAGATGCGACGCGTCTACAAGGTTGCGCTCGGTCAGGGCGTCGAGAAACGGGGATAACCCCGGCGAATAGATGGACAGGGAGAGGGGACATGCGCCTTTGGGCATCCGATTTGCGTAAGCTTTTTCTGGGGGGCGTCGCGATCGGCAGCCTGGCCCTTGCGACCGCGCCGGCGCTGGCGCGCGATGCCAACGTTAAATATCAGATCCCGCCGCAGTCGCTGGCCCGCGCGCTGCGCGATTTTGGACTGCAAAGCGGAATGACGATCATGGCCGACGGGCTGATCGTCCATGGCAAGCAGAGCGCGGGTTTCGCCCTGCGTTCCGACCCGGAGACCGCGCTGCGAACGCTTTTGCGCGGGACGGGACTGAGCTATCGCCGCGAGGGCAATATTTTCGTCCTGCAACCCGTGGGAAACTCCAACCCGCCGACCGCCAGCGCGGAAACGGTGGACGACACCGAAATCGTCGTGACGGCGCAGAAGCGCGAAGAAAAAATCAATGACGTCCCGATCGCCATGTCGGCCTTTACGCCGCGCGCGCTCGACGAAAAGAAGATCGAAGGCGGCGCCGAACTGGTGCGCGGTGTTCCCAACGTCAATTTCACGAAAAGCAATTTCAGCGGCTATGACTTCACGATCCGCGGGATCGGCACAAAGGCGATTTCAGCGTCAAACGACCCGGCGGTCGCGGTCAGCTTCAACAACACGCCGCTGATCCGCAACCGCCTGTTCGAGGCGGAGTTTTTCGACCTTGAACGGGTCGAGGTGCTGCGCGGTCCGCAGGGAACGCTTTATGGCCGCAACGCGACCGCGGGGGTGGTCAACGTGATCCCGGCGCTGCCGAGCGACCGCTTCGAGGGTGAAATCAAGGGCGAGGTCGGCAGCTTCGAGACGCGGCGGCTGTCGGGCATGCTCAATGTCCCGATCACCAGCACATTGGCGGTGCGCGTTGCCGGCGCGATGACGAAGCGCGACGGATTTGATTATAACAGCTTTACCCAGCAGCGGGTGAACGGTCGCGACCTCTGGTCGACGCGCGCCTCGATCCAGTGGGAACCCAGTGACCGATTCAAGGTCAACGCCATCTGGCAGCATTTCGAGGAGGACGACAACCGATCGCGCACGGGCAAACAATTATGCACCCGCGATCCGGGCGTGACGCAGGTGGGCGACGTCGCCGTCCCCGAATTCCTGCAGGCGCGGTTCAGCCAGGGATGCCAATCGGCCTCGCTGTATGACGATGCGGCTTTCGGCGCGCCCAACGCCAAAGCCCTCGCCTTTGTGCTGTTTCCCCAGGTCAACATGCAGATGGGATTCAATCCGTCGACCATGCCCCGGCGGCCGGTCTTTCCGATCACGCGCAATTTCGACCCGTTCGGCAATGTCGTGCAGTCGCGCGACCTGCGCGAGATCGAGACCGCCTATGATCCCGTCTTTCGCGCGAACAACGACGTGTTCCAGTTCAACATGGAATTGGGGCTGGGCGACAATCTGACGCTCGTGTCGCAGAGCGCCTATGCGCATGACCGCTATTATTCGTCGCAGGATTACAACCGCTTCGTATCGGCTCCTGTTTTCAACAGTTCGACCGGATTGGTGCAAAACTCGTTCGGCGTGCCCCGGCCCGTCGTCGGGGCGGGGCCGACGCCCGGCGGGATTTACACCGACCCGCAGCTGGGTCCGTCCGACCGCATCCTCGCGGTCGACCTCAGCCGTTCGCGCAATCGCCAATGGACGCAGGAAATTCGCCTTCAATCGGCGTCGGATGGGCCGTTCAATTTCAACATCGGCGCCAATTACCTCGATTTCAAATCGCAGGACGATTATTTCGTATACAACAATCTCTTTTCGCTGATCGGCGAATATTTCTACAACCGTGTCGGCACGACCGGCGAAACCCGTAATTGCGGCGTCGGGACGGTGACGGCCCGCGAATGTGTGTGGGTCGATCCCAATCCGATCGGCGAGGGGCCCGAGGATGGGCACAATTATTTCCGCAGCAAGAATCCGGTACGAACCAAATCCAAGGCGGTGTTCGGAGAGCTTTATTGGCAAGCGGCCGACGATTTGAAGCTGACGCTTGGTCTGCGCTATACCCGCGATGAAAAGACGGCGACGCCGGTGCCCAGCCAGTTGCTGCTGGGCGCCAGTGAAAATGACCCGACCCGCGGTGGGTCGGGCACCGGCGGTTACATCAACCGCGGTTTCCGCGAATTTCCCGACATAAAGCAGAAATGGAACGCGGTAACCGGGCGCGCGGTCATCGACTGGAAGCCGCGACTTTCCTTCACCGACGATACGCTCGTCTATGCGTCGGCGTCCCGCGGATACAAGGGCGGCGGCGCCAACCCACCGCGCGCCGATATCAATCCGACCGTGGTCCAGTATCAGGCGCTGCCCGAAACGTTCAAACCCGAATATGTCACAGCGTTCGAGATCGGGACAAAGAACAGCTTTGCCGGCGGTCGGTTCACGCTGAGCGCGGCGGCGTTTTACAATATGTATCAGGATTATCAGATCTCGCAGATCGTCGATCGCATCTCGCTGAACGAGAATTTCGACGCCAAGACCTGGGGTCTGGAACTTGAAACCGCGTGGCGACCTTCGCGCAATTTCCGGATGGACGCGACCCTGGGCTTGCTGGACACGCGGATCGGCAAGGGCGCGCAATCGATCGACGTGATGAACCGGACGCAGGACAATCCCGACTGGATGCTGCTGCGGCCATGGATTCAGGTGCCGTCCAACTGCATCGCACCCACGGCCCTGGTCGAAAGGATATTGGGCTTCGGCGGCGCCAATGAAGACCTCAAGACGCTCATGTTGTCGGCTCTATGCTCCGGGTCGGCGCGTTGGGGCACGTTCAATCCGGCGGTTTCCAACGTGCAGCCTGTGTTTCGGTTCGACCAGTTGCTGGGCGTTACCTATAATCCGCTGACCGATGCGCCCAATGGCGGACGGGGTTTCTATGCCGATCTGAGTGGTAACGAACTGCCGAACGCCCCGCATTTTACCTTCAACGTCGGGGCGCAATATACCGCGTTCCTCGAAGGCGGCGATTGGACGCTGACCTTCCGCGGCGATTATTACCGGCAGGGCAAAAGCTATGCCCGTGTGTTCAACACCGAATATGACCGGCTGCGCGCGTGGGACAATGTCAATCTGGCGGTGACGCTGGCGCGCGGCGAAGGCGATTTCGCGCTCCAGCTCTATGTCAAGAATCTGTTCGACAAGGCGCCGATCACCGGCACCTTCACCAACAGCGACGACACGGGGCTCAGCACGAACATCTTCACGCTCGACCCGCGCATCGTCGGGCTGAACGCGACGGTGAGGTTCTAGGGCAGATCGGGCCCTCTCCTGGGGCCGCCGCACCGTGCCGGGGCGGGCGGCGGCCTCCATTGTCCCATGTCCGCCCCGTTCGTGCGGCCCCAACCGAAAAACATCCCGATTTCGTCGAATATCGGCGCGCAGCATCCCCCCTCCCTGGCGGCTTTGGCGTCATAGTCCTTGAAGGGCGTCCGGCCTTTCCAAAGCAACACAGACACAGGAAGAGGAAGTGCCATGAAGACATTTGCAATGGCCCTGATGGGAACCGCCGTAGCGCTCGCCATGCCGATCGCTGCCCACGCTCAATCCTTCTCAACCGTCGACAGCAGCGGCTCGGTATCGGGCAGCGGCAGCGCCAACCTGGAGCAGTCGGTCAACGTGACGTGCGACGTGGGCCTGAGCGGAACGGTGAGCGCGAGCACGATCTCGATCACCTCGCGCAGCGTTTCGCCGGGTGATTTCCTTTGCATTGCGGTGGTGCCCTATGGCACCTGGTCGGCGGCCGTCGTGTCGGGCGACGCGACGAAGATCGACGTGACGATGGGTGCCAACACGGTCGCCAACCAGCCATGCTATGGCACCGTCCGCGGCGACTGGGACAACGTCAACAAGATCCTGTCGATCACCAACAAGACGCTGCCGCCAGTCGATCCGACGCACGACACCTGCACCGTTCATCAGGCGGACATCTACATTCCCAACCTCGATCTGTAACGCCGACGTTCCGGCCGCGACCGGGGCGCCGGACGGCTCTCCGGTCGTTGGCACGATCCGACGCGTTATGGCTTTTATTCGGAGAATGGACGGGGCACAGCGTTCGCGAAGCGGCGCCCCGTCATTCGCTGTTTTGGTCCGGTTCCTTTCCCGATCCCGCGGCCGATCGTTGACGTCGACCTTGTGATGCGCGCCGACCCCTCCCTCCACGGCGCCCCGTCATCATAGCCCGGTGATGGACAGCATCGACACGGCGGGTCACGAACAGGGCCGGGATGGAGGAAATGGTTATCGGACCACATAGCGAATGACGGTCAATCCGTCGCCAGATGGCGATGTGCCTTGGACATTCCGCTTTGACCGTTTGGGTCTTGCGGCGGTTCTGGGCTGTTCCTGGCTTTGGTCCGTGGGCCTGTCCACGGCGCAGGACCAGGGCGGAAACAGCCCGCCGGCCGGGATCAGCGGCGAAGCGGTGACGGTCGGTGACGATGAGGAGATCGTCGTCACCGCCCGTTATGGCGAGGCGCTGGTCGAGCCAGAGACCGAATTGAACGAACAGCAGATCGCGGCCTATGGCGCCTATTCGATCGGCGATCTGGTGCGCGCCATTGCCAGAATGACAGGTCGTCCCGACGAGCAACCGATACTGTTGATCAATGGCGAACGGGTCGACACGATCCAGGACCTTGCCGGATACCCCCCCGCCGCGCTCCAGCGGCTTGGCATCCTTCCTCCTGAAGCCGCTGGCCGATATGGCTATGCGGGCGACCGGCGCGTCGTGAATCTCGTGCTCAAACGGCATTTCGTGTCGTGGGAGGCGCAGGCCGGGGTGAAGCTGCCGACCGCGGGCGGACGTCGAGGCGGCAATGCGTCGGTCGGGCGGTTCGTCATCGACGGCAAGGCCCGGTGGAATGCGCAGGTCCGGTTGTCGGGGGAAACGGCACTGCGGCGCAGTTCGCGCGTTCCGGCTGACCCCAATGCGGGGGCTGCGGCGGGCCGCGCGAATCCCGACGACTTCCTGTCGCTCCTGCCCGCCACCCGCCAATTATCGGTCACGCTTGGTGTTTCGCGGCCGATCGGGCCGCTGGCGGGATCGTTCAACCTCAACGCCGGGACGAACAGCAGCCGGCAGGGGCTGGGGATCGCAATCGGCGGCGACGCGGGCGAAGACAGCTTGCTGAGCCGGCAGGCTTCCAAAAATCTGGGCCTCGCGATGACATTGTCGGGTTCGTCCGGGGGCTGGCGCGCGGCGCTCAACGCCAATTACACGCGCGACTGGTCGACCGGCCGGATCGACCAGCCCGACGATGCCTTGAGCACCGGAATCGCGACCAACCGCACGCGATCGCGCGGGGAAAATTTGGCGGCACGGCTGACGCTGGGCAAGGCCATCGACGCGCTGCCCGCGGGACCGCTGGCCGTGAATCTGTCGATGGGCATGAACCGCAATCGGTCGTGGAGCCGTTACGTGGACGGGTCGACGGCGCGCGAATCGACCGTCCGGTCGGGCCGCGACCGTTATGACGGGCGGCTCGCGCTCGGCGTGCCGGTGGCGAACCGCAAGGCTGGCGTGCTGGCGTTCCTCGGCGATCTGTCGTTCGATCTCGCCGCGAGCGTGGCGCTGGGACCTCAGGAACCCGCGCAGCCCCGGGTCGACCTTGGCGCCAACTGGAGCCCCGTCCGCGCGCTCCGGCTTCATGCCACGACCAGCTTTGCCCGGCTGGCGCCTGGAATCGAACAATTGAACGCGCCCTATCGCGAGGAGGTGCGGCGGGTCTATGATTTTGCGCGGCAGGAGGTGGCCGAGCCGATCTGGGTGACCGGCGGCAACCCTGACCTCGGCGCGGGACGGCGCCGGACATATGCGGTCGGCGCCGCGTTGCGTCCGTTCGGCCCGCAACTGCTGATGCTGTCGGTCGAATATCGCAAACGGGTTTCGACCGGCGGGGCCGGCGGCTTTCCCGGCGTGACGCAGGCGGTCGAACGGGCGTTTCCCGACCGGTTCGTCCGCGACGCGGCCGGGCGGCTGACGCGTGTCGATGCGCGGGCGATCCGAATCGTTCGCGACACGACCGAGCGGCTGGACAGCGGTGTGACCCTGTCCTTTGCGTCGGGTGCAAAGGGCGCCGCCGATGCCGCCGCGCCGAATGCGGCAGCGAAGGCCTGGAATCTGTCGGTCACGCTGAACCACGGCTGGGCCCTGCGCAGCGAACTTGTCACCAGCGCCAGCGCGCCGCCGATCGACCGCCTGCGCGGCGGCACGGCGCAGTCGCGGCACAATGTCGGATTTCAGATCGTCGCCGGGCGCGCCGGTTTCGGCGCCACAATCGATGCAAACTGGCAGAGCGGTTTCCGGCTTCGCGATAGCGGCATGGCCGGCGGGCGCGACTATCGTTTTCGGCCGCTGGCATTGATGAACCTGCGGCTGCACGCCGAACCCGCACAGTTGATGAAAGGCGCGGACCCGCCGCGCTGGCTTGCGGGGCTCCAGCTTTCCTTCGACATCGGCAATCTGTTCGACGCCTATCGCCGCGCGACGCTGGACGATGGCCGCACCCCGCCGGGCTATGAACGATATGAGGTCGATCCGGTCGGCCGCACGGTGCAAATCACCGTTCGCAAACGCTTTTAGCCTTGGGCGCGATGACGCTGCGGGCTTAGCGCGACCCGGATTTGCTGTCTTGCAGTTGGTCGCGGGCGACGCGTTGCAACGCCGCCGCCTGCGCGTCCGACAGTCCCAGTTCGTCGGCCCCCTGTTCGTTGGCGCCGAGTGTCGTCGGGTCGATGCCGGTGACGGCGCCGAAGGTCACGAGCGCGGACAGATAGGAGCCCGCGACGCTCGCGTGATAATGATCATACGCCCACAGGTCGAGCTGACCATAAGTAATGCCGTCATAGGGGTTCGGATCGGCGACGCCGGTCATCATTGCGCGGTTCCAGGCCTGGCCGACCGGCACGATGCCCGCCACGGACGGATTGGCGGCGCGTACGCGGTCGGCCGCGGCGCGGAGGTCGTCGGCCATCGCGGTCACCGGCTTGCCATACCAATGCCCGCCGGGTCTGTAGGTCTGGTCGGCGCGCGTCCACGTCGACGCCAGCCGGATGTCGACGGCGGGGTTGCGCGCCTTGAACAGCGCGGCGAGCCGGTCGACATTGTGCATATAGCGCGTCGGATCGCCCGGCCTGTCGCGGTCGAGCGTGCTGAATTCCTGAAGCACCACTATGTCCCAAGGCCGGTCGAAAAGCTGGCGGCGCTCGTCATAATGAAACCCCAGCGACTTGCCGCCCTGCGTTTCCAGGCTGACCTGGTAATCGAGCCCTGCCTGTTCGGCGAACAGCTTGAACAGCGCGGGCACCCCGCCATAGCGGGCGTTGTTGAGGTTGGTGACCGTTTCCGCGCGCCAGTTGCGCGCCGCCGAATGCGCGCCCTGGGTAAAGCTGTTGCCGATGAACAGGATCGTCTTTGGCGCCGCTTTCGTCGGAGCGGAGGGGGCCGTGCCGGCGGCGATCGGCGCGGGCGCGCTCTCCTTTGCCATTGCCGCCGGCGCGACGACGAGCGCGGCAGCGCCGATCAATAACCAGATGCCGTGCCCGTTTTTCATCTCAAAACTCCGTCGTGACCGATGTGTACCAATAGCGACCATAGGGGCTGTAGAGCGAGCCCAGATAGCCTTCGGACGTGAGCGGGGGTTTTTCGTTGGTGATGTTGCGCACCCCGACCCGCCAGCGCATATCGCCGCCCAGCCCGGCGTCGTCGCGGATACGGACTTGGGCATAAAGATTGCCCGTCACCTGCGACTTCACGCGCCATGGGTTGCCATCGGCATCGACAAACCCCGTCTCGTCAACCGCGCCGGTGTAGCGGGCAAAGGCGCCGATCTGGAACTGGCCGAGCGACCAGGTGAGCGAGGCCGTGCCACGCCATTTCGGACGTCCATTGGCCTCGATCAGATTTTCGGTTTCGGGCAGCGGCGTCGCGGCGTCGATGTCGCCAGCCGCGCGCGCCGCGACCAGCGCGTCGACCGCGTCACCCGGCGCGCGCGAGAATTTGAGCAGCCGCGTTGCGTTGACCGACAAATCGAACTTGCCGACATCGGTCTTTGGCGATTGCCAATAAAAGGCGAAGTCCAGCCCGCGGACGGTCTGCGGCTGCAAGTTGATGAACTGGTCGCGCACCGTGATGATCCGACCGACCGGCGCGATCCCCGTTCCCGCGAATTCGGCGATATCGTCCGCATTGGCGGCATCGCGAATGACATTCGGGTTCGACGAGCCCTGAAGTCGCAGCAGATAGTCGAGCGCGACGGCGGTGTTGTTGCCGAGTATGCCGACGATGCCCTTTTGTTTGATCGACCAGTAATCGACCGTGAAGGTCATCCGGCCGAGGTCCGCGGGCAGGAACGTCGGCTCGAACACCGCGCCCAGATTATAGTTGCTGCTCTTTTCGGGCTTGAGTTCGGGGTTGCCCGACACGCGGCGCGAATAGCCGACATTGTTGCCGCATTCGGTGAAATTGTCGATCCGGCCGGCGCGCAGATCGACTTCGCAGCGCAGGAAATCCTGGCTGGTCGCCAGCCGCGCATATTCGACCGCATTGACCTGTTCGAGATTCGGGGCGCGGAAGCCTTGCGAAAAGGAACCGCGCAGGCGGAACCCGTCGACGACGTCCCAGGCCGCCGCGACCTTCGGCCGCGCGACGCTACCGAAATCGCTGTAATGTTCATAACGGCCGGCAAGCTGGATATCGAAGCGGCGAACGAGCGGGATGTTCATCTCCTCCGACACGATGGGAACCGCGAGTTCGGCATAGGCCGCCGCCACGGTGCGTTTGCCATAGGTGTCGGGATTGTCGCTGACCGCGGCCGCGTCACTGATCGTGACATCGCCGGTCACGGCATCGACGAAGGGGCTCGATCCATCGACCGCCGAATCGCGATTGTCGCGCTGCGTTTCGCGACGCACTTCGACGCCGAACGCCATCCCGACATCGCCGCCGGGCAAGGCAAACAGGTCGGCGCGCGAGGCGCGGAAATCGCCCATCGTCAGGGTCGTTTTCGACCGGCGCTGAAGTTGGAAGGTGATCGCGTCGAGCGCCGTTTGCGAGCTGGGCGTGCAATCGCCCGAACTCAGGCTGTCGATGCAGCCGCCGTTGAACGGGTTATAGGCGTCGGGGGTGGACAGCGCGAGGCTTTGCTGGAGCGCCGAACTGCGCACCGCGAGGCTGCTGTCGACCGCCGAGGCTTCGGAATAGACGAAAGCGCTGTCCCACTTGAAACCCGCGGTTTCGCCGCGAACGCCGATCAGGCCGCGCAATTGTTCGCCGCTGACTTTCACCGTCTGCGGCCCGGTGTCGACAAATCGATAGGTGGTGAGCCGCACGGGCAGGCCTTCGGCGGGAACGTTGGTCAGGCCGGGAATGCGATTGGGATTGGGCTGGCCGTTGATGGTCGCCGCGCCGAAGGGGTTGTAATAGTTGCTGGCCGGAATCCAGATCTGGTTGAGGTTGATCACCGGCGGCTGGATGCGAACGGTGTTCGACCGATAATAGCCGAACTCGCCGAACAGCGTCAGATCGTCGGTCAGGTCGTAATGACCGTTGGCGAAGGCATTATATCGCTTCACGCTGGGCATCACCGTCGTCCCGACGGCCGTGTCGTAACGCAGGTCACGAAAGGCGCCGGTCGTCGCGAGCGCGGTGTTCACCAGGCAAAGGTCAGCGGTCAGTTGCTGGGTGCAGCCGCCAAGACGGGTTGGACGGACCGTGAAGGAGCCCGCAGCGGTGGTCAGATTCGTCGAGCCGCGTCGCGGACGGCCGCCGGTAACGGGCACTTGCAGCGCAGGCCAGGCGCCGCGGGTCGCGCGGCCATCGGGCGTGAAGGAACCCGCAAAGGCGGGATCGTCGGCGAACAGCGGACGGAGGTTCGCCGACGCAGTGAAGTCCTGGTCTTCGGCGCGCAGCGCCGAACGGTCGGTATATTCAAACGATAAAGTGATGTTGCCGCGATCAAAGCTTTTGCCCGCCAGAATATTGCCCTGGAACTCGCGCAGATGCGTTCCTTCGGCGCCGCCATATTGGGCCTGGAGCCGCAGGCCGTCATAATTGTCCTTGAGCACGGTATTCACGACGCCCGCGACCGCGTCCGAGCCATAAAGCGCCGCGGCGCCATCGAGCAGCACTTCCAGTCGTTGGAGCCCCGTCGTCGGGATCGCGTTGGAATTATAGCTCAGCACCGGCACGGTGCCGGTATCCGACAGGCCCTGGCTGGCCGGGTGCGTGACGATGCGGCGGCCGTTCAGCAGGACGAGCGCGTTGCCGACGCCCAGTGAGCGCAGATTGACCGATCCCACGTCGCCGCGCGCCGCATTGCTGGTCTGGGCATTGTTCCCGGGGTTGAAGCTGACATCGCCCATTTGCGGGATGTTGCGCAGCAGCTCGTCGCCGCTGACCGCGCCGATCGCGTCGATCCGGTCCTGTCCGACGACGACCACGGGCAGCGCCTCGGTTACGCGCGCGCCCTCGATGCGGGTGCCGACGACGACGATGTCGGTCGGGGCCTCGCTGTCGTCGGCCTGGGCTTCGGTGTCGGCGGGGGCAGGGGCGGCGACGGCGCCATCTTGTGCCTGGGCCGGCGCGCAGGCCAGCAGGCAGATCGCCGTGCTCGCCAGCAGCATTGCCGATTTCGTACCTCTCATTGTCATCCTCCCTGTTATTTTCCAGACCTTTCCGGCCCTTAATCCATGTCTTTTTCGATCGGCGGCGCGGCGAGCCCGGGCGCCGGGTCGCCATCGAGCGCCCGTCGCAATTGATCGCGGTCGAGGGCATTGTCCCAGCGCGCGACGACGACCGTCGCGACGGCGTTGCCGACGAAATTGGTGAGGCTGCGGCATTCGGACATGAAACGGTCGATGCCGAGGATCAGCGCCATCCCGGCGACCGGGACCGACGGCACGATCGACAAGGTCGCGGCAAGCGTGATGAAGCCTGCGCCGGTGACCCCTGCCGCGCCCTTTGAACTGATCATCGCGACGAGCAGCAACGCGACCTGATCGCCGAGCGACAGGTCGACATTGCATGCCTGCGCGATGAACAGCGCCGCCAGCGTCATGTAGATATTGGTGCCGTCGAGGTTGAACGAATAGCCGGTCGGAACGACCAGTCCGACCACCGATTTTTCGCAGCCCGCGCGCTCCATTTTCTCGATCAGGCTGGGCAAAGCGGCTTCGGACGAGGAGGTGCCGAGCACGAGGAGCAGTTCCGCCTTCAGATATCGGCACAGCTTGACGATCGAGAAACCGTTGAGCCGTGCGACCAGCCCCAGCACGCCGAGCACGAAGATCAGCGAGGTGAGGTAGAAGGTCGCGACGAGTTGCCCCAGGTTGACCAGCGATCCCAGGCCATATTTGCCGATGGTGAAGGCGATTGCGCCGAACGCACCGATCGGCGCGGCGCGCATCAGGATACCGACCAGCCGGAACACGACGATGCCGACCCGTTCCAGCAGGTCGAGGACGGGCTCCGCGGGCTTGCCGACCATCGAAAGCGACACGCCGAAGAGGATGGCGACGAACAACGTCTGGAGGATCGAACCCTCGGTAAACGACGACAGGAAGGTTGTCGGTATGATCGAGAGAAGAAAGCCGGTCAGGCTGGCTTCATGCGCCTGTTTGTCGAAATCGGCGATGGAACTGGCGTCGAGCGTCGCAGGGTCGATGTTCATGCCCGCGCCGGGCTGGACCAGATTGGCAACGATCAACCCGACGATCAGCGCGAGGGTCGAGAAGAAGAGGAAATAGGCAAAGGCCTTGCCCGCAACGCGGCCGACCGAGGCGATCTCTTTCATCCCTGCGATGCCGGTGACGACGGTCAGGAAGATCACTGGGCTGATGATCATCTTTACCAGTTTGATGAAACCGTCGCCGAGCGGTTTGAGCGCCTCGCCCCAGCTGGGCCAGACATGGCCGATGATCGCGCCGAGCAGGATGGCCGCGAGCACCTGGACATAGAGGTGGCGATAGAAGGGGGTTCTTCCCTTTGGCGCCTGCCCGCTGTCCTGAATTGCGATTGCCGCCATGCGCTCCATCTCCCCGGCACGGCTTTGCGCCGCTGCTTCGGGCGATTCTATGGGTGTGAAGCGGGCCGCACCAAGCTTGTTCTGATTTGACAATAAATATAGTAAAAACAATGTATTGATGACGTATTTGATCGGTAGGGGATATTGCTTTGTGTGATTTTCCGCTTAGCATTTCCAGATTTGTGCGATAATCCGCACAAATGATCAGACCGCCCCAGCCGATTGATTCGCGCAGCCGCGGTGCCGGGCGCCGCCTTGGCTGGGCGGCCGCACTCGCCGGGTTGTTGCTGGCCGTCATCGCGGTCGCGGCTTTCGGATGGGCCGGCGAGCATGCCCGTGTCGCGTCCGATGTCGCAGCGGCGCAGCAGGCGCGCAGCGCGGCCAGCCGCCTCGCCGGCGAGCTTCAAAAGTTTCGGCTGCTCCCGCTGGTGCTGATCGAATATCCCGATGTCCACGACGTGCTGGGCGGCGGCGATGCCGCGACGGTACGCCGGATGAACAGCAAGCTGGAACTGCTCGCCGAACGAACCGACGCCGCGGTCATCTACCTCATCGCGCGCGACGGCCGGACGATCGCCGCCAGCAACTGGCGCGAGCCGCAAAGCTTCGTGGGACAGAATTACGGATTTCGGCCCTATTTTCGTGACGCCATGGCAAAGGGCGGGGCCGAATTGTTCGCGCTTGGCACCGTCAGCGGGCGACCCGGACTCTTCGTGGCGCGCCGCGTCGAAGACGCGGGCCGCACACTGGGAGTCATCGTCGTCAAGGTCGAGTTCGACCGGCTCGAGGCGGAATGGGCGCGCCAGCCGCTGTCGACATTTGTCGCTGACGATCATGGTGTCATCATCATTACCAGCCGCGACGATTGGCGGTTTCGGACCCTTGCCCCGATCGACGCGCCGACCCGCGCCGCGATCCGCGCCGCGTTGCAATTTGGCAATCTGCCGCTAGCGCCCCTGCCGTTGACCCGCGACGGGAACAGCTGGACCGGGCCCGGAGCCCAGTATCGGGCGGCCGCGATCGCGGTTCCGATGGCGGGCGCGCGACTTTATGCCTTCCAGCCGCTGGCGCCCGCCGAAGCGAGCGCGAACGCGACCGCGCGGACGGCGATCCTGATCGCCTTCATCCTGTTGGCCGCGCTGTTGACCTGGGTGTTTCGGGCGCGCGAAAAGCGCCGGTTGCAGGAAGAGGCGCGGCATATGCTGGAGGTCGAGGTGGCCGCCCGGACGTCCGACCTGGTCGATGCGAACCGGCGTTTCCGCGCCGCACGCGAGGAGCTGGCGCAGGCGAGCCGGCTTGGTACGATCGGCCAGATCACGGCAGGGGTTGCGCATGAAATCAACCAGCCGGTCGCCGCGATCCGCGGCTTTGCGGAAAATGCGGGGAAATTCCTCGACCGCGGCGATGCCGCCAAGGCGCGCGACAATATGGGAACGATCGTTTCGCTGACCGAGCGGATCGGCGCGATCATCGCCGAATTGCGCAGCTTTGCGCGGCGCACCACCCCGACAATGGGGCCGGTCGAGATCGGCCCGGTCGTCGACGGCGCGCTGTTGCTGGTCGGCGACCGCATTCGCGAAAATGGCGTGGCGATCGAACGGACCGGGGACACCGATGGACTGCGCTGCATCGCTGACCGCGTCCGGCTGGAGCAGATCCTCGTAAACCTGCTCCAGAACGCGCTCGACGCCCTAGGCGGCCGCAGCGACCCGCGCATCCGGATCGAGACGCAGGCGGCGGACGAGATCGTCATCATCGTCGCGGATAACGGGCCGGGGGTCGACGCAGAGGTCGCCGACAATCTCTTTACCCCCTTTGTGACCGGAAAGGCCGATGGTCTTGGGCTAGGGCTGGGCATCGCGCGCGACATCGCGCGTGAGTTCGGCGGCACGCTCGACCATGTCGCTTCGCCGATCGGCGGCGCGGCGTTCAAGCTGGTGGTGCGCCGGGCATGAGCGCGTTTGTCACCCGCCAGCATGTCATCTTCGTCGATGACGATGACGCCCTGCGCGCCGCGACCACCCAGTCGCTCGAACTCGCCGATATCGAGGTCCACGCCTTTGCCGAAGCCGGGGCCGCGCTCGCCGAAATCGACGAAGCTTTTGCGGGGGCCGTCGTCACCGACATCCGGATGCCGCGGATTGACGGGCTTGAATTTTTCGCCCGCATCCGGGCGGTCGATCCCGATATTCCGGTCATTCTCATCACCGGCCATGCCGATGTCCCGATGGCGATCGGCGCGTTGAAGGGCGGGGCTTTCGATTTTCTGTCCAAACCCTATGCGACTGACCATCTGGTTGCGTCGGTGCGCAAGGCGCTCGAAACGCGGCGTCTGATCCTCGACAACCGGATACTGCGCGCCGCCGCGGAAACGAGCGTCGATAGCCCGCTGATCGGCGACAGCCCGGCGATGGCGCAGCTTCGCGCCACCATCCTGCAAATCGCGCGCGCCGACATCGATGTGCTGGTCGAGGGCGAAACCGGCACTGGCAAGGAACTCGCCGCGCTGCTGCTCCACCGCAAGGGGCCGCGGTCGGGGCGGCCCTTCGTCGCCGTGGATTGCGGCGCGCTGCCCGAACAATTGGCCGAAGTCGAATTGTTCGGCCACGACCGCGCGGCCGCCGGCTATGGCGCGATCGCCCGCGCGGGGCGGATCGAGCAAGCCGATCGCGGCACCCTGTTCCTCGACGGTATCGACAACATGCCGCTGGCGATCCAGGCGGCGCTGCTTCGCGTCGTCGAGGAGCGCAAGGTGCAGCCGATCGGCGCGGCCGAGCCTCGATCGGTCGATCTGCGCATCGTCGCATCGGCGCGCGGCGACTTGCACGCGGCGGTTCGCGCCGGGACGTTTCGCGAAGATCTATTCTACCGCCTCAACGTCGTCCGGCTGCGGATGCCGCCGCTGCGAGAGCGAAAATCCGACATCCCGCAACTGTTCGCCCATTTTGTCGAGGAAGCGACCGGACGCATGGGCGCGCAGGATTTCCGCATGAGCGACGCCGCCCGCCGCCACCTGATCGAACATGACTGGCCGGGCAATGTCCGCGAGCTGCGTAATTTTGCCTATAGCGAGGTGCTGGGAATCGCGCCGCGAGCGGCTGCGGCGACCGAGGCGATGCCGACGCTGCCCGAACGCATCGCGCAGTTCGAGGCGCATGCCATCCGCGATGCGCTGGCAAGCACGGGTGGCGACATGACGGCCACGCTCGCCATTTTGCAGATCCCGCGCAAGACATTGTACGACAAGATCGCGCGCCACGGGATCGACCCCAAAAGCTATCGGCAATGACGGGGCCGCGCGGCGGCTTTGCGCCCGCCGCCCGCGTCGCCTGGTGCCGGCTGTCAGACTCGAACTGACGACCTACCGCTTACAAGGCGGTTGCTCTACCAACTGAGCTAAGCCGGCACGGCTGACCGCCCCCTAAGCATTTTTCGGCCGGATGGAAATATCCGACGTCGCGAAAATGCGGCGAGCCGGAAATCATCAGACGATGCCGAAGGTCCAGCCCTCGGTTCGGGCCAGCGCGTCGGACAGGGGCGAGGGGTTCCACGGCGCCGCGTCGTGGGCGATCAAGCGCAGCCACGCGGCGCTCAGCAAGGCGTCGCTGGCGTGGTCGCTGACCGGGCCAACCATGCCGCAGGGCGGTGAGCCCAATTCGGCCAGCGCCGCATCGAGCGCGCCGCCATCGCGAATCTTGCTGCGGCCGGGGCGCAGGCCGGCAGCGCGCGCGGCGAGGCTGGTATAGATTTCGACAAGCAGCGGCCCCGTCGGCGGCACCGGGTCCAGCGGCCAGAGTGGGACACGGCCCGACAGCCGGTGCAGCACACGCATCCCGGCAAGGCTCGCCTTGCCCACCTGTGCCGCGCCGACAAGGTTGAAATTGCTGACGCTCGCGGCCTG
>NZ_MIAM01000063.1:71224-107985 GCF_001830555.1 Sphingopyxis sp. RIFCSPHIGHO2_12_FULL_65_19
GAACAGGTCGCCGACATCGCCGCGGCTATGGCGGAAATGCCGCCGGGCATCCGGATGCGCCAGAAAATCACCGATCTCGAAATGGGGCGCGTCGCCCGCCACCCGTTCGACCAGCGACCACAGGCCGCGCATGTCGGCGGGGCTGTCGGCCCAGTTCGGAAAATAGGCGTCCCGGTCGGCGAAGGCGAAGGCGGCCGAAAAATCGAAACCGATCAGCATGTCTTCGCCCGCCGCCGCCATGCGACCCAGCCAATCCAGCGCGTCCGCGCGCGACCAGACATGCCCCGGCCGAACCAGCGCGGGAGCCGCTGCACCGCTCGCGACCGCCAGCGCAATTCCGCGCTGGCGCGCTCCGCGGGCGCCCGACCAGTCAATGGCGGCGAAATGGGTGAACCGGCGCATCGCGGCGCTTTAGCGCATCCCTATCATCTTGCACAAAGCCTCGCTCCGCCCCACATGCACGCCATGCTGATCGAAACCGAATCGACGCCCAATCCCGCAACGCTCAAATTCCTGCCCGGCCGGGCGGTGATGGAGACGGGAACCCGCGACTTTGCGAGCCCCGAAGAGGCCGAAGCGTCGCCGCTCGCCAGCGCGCTTTTTTCGCTCGGCGATGTGACCGGCGTCTTTTTCGGCCGCGACTTCGTGTCGGTGACGATCGCGCCGGGCGCCGAATGGGTCGATGTAAAGCCCGACGTTCTGGGCATCGTCATGGACCATTTCCTGGCCGATGTTCCGCTGTTCAACAGCGCGAGCGCGGGTTTTTCGGTGCCCGCCGAGGATGAAGGCTTCGCCGACGACCCCGCCGACGCCGATATCATCGACCAGATCAAGGACCTCATCGAAACGCGCGTCCGCCCGGCCGTTGCCAACGACGGCGGCGACATCGTGTATCGCGGTTTCGACAAGGGCAATGTGTATCTGAAGATGCAGGGCGCGTGCGCGGGTTGCCCGTCTTCGACCGCGACGCTGAAGAATGGTATCGAGTCCCTTTTGAAACATTATGTGCCTGAGGTAACGGCAGTCCACGCCGTCTGACCATTTTTCCCTGAGGAGTTAGCCCATGAGCGAGCCGCTTTCCGACAGCGCTCTCGACCAGCTGTTTCGCACCGCGCGCACCTATAATGCCTATCTCGACAGGCCCGTGTCGGAAACGCAGCTCCACGCGATCTGGGATCTGGCGAAATTCGGGCCGACCAGCGCCAACAGCCTGCCCGCGCGGATCATTTGGTGCGTCACCGACGCGGCCAAGCAGAAGCTGGCGGCCTTCGCGCTTCCCGCGAACGCCGAAAAGATCCTGAAGGCGCCGGTCACCGCCATCATCGCGAGCGACAATGAATTTTACGAAAATCTGCCCGAACTGTTCCCGCACGCCGATGCGCGCAGCTGGTTCGTGGGCAATGCGGCGATGGCCGAAACGACCGCTTTCCGAAATTCGAGCCTGCAGGGCGCCTATTTCATTCTTGCCGCGCGCGCCCTCGGGCTCGACACCGGGCCGATGTCGGGCTTCAACAATGCCGCGGTCGACGAGGCATTTTTTGCCGACCAGCCCCATGTGAAGAGCAATTTCATCTCGACCCTTGGTTATGGCGACCCGGCGAGCATCTTCGAGCGCAGTCCGCGCCCGGACTTTGCGCGCTTCAATCGCATCGCCTGAACCAGCGTCCCTCGCCGCCATGCGCCACCTGGTCATCGATTCGGCGAGCGAAGCCTGCTCGGTGGCCTTGATCGAGGCGGGGGGAGTGGTCGATCACCGGCACCTTGTCATCGGGCGCGGCCATGCCGAACGGCTGGTGCCGCTGATCGCCGACCTCGCCGATGGCGGCCGCGCCGACATGATCGTCGCGGGATGCGGACCGGGCAGCTTTGCGGGCGTCCGCATCGGCATCGCTGCGGCGCGCGCGCTGGCGCTCGGCTGGCAGGTCCCGGTCAGCGGCTTTTCGACCCTCGCGCTTGTCGCAGCGAGCGCCGCCGACGCGATTGCGGCGGCGGGCGGGGCGCTGGTGGTGATGGAGGGCGGCCACGGCCAATGGTTCGTCCAGCCCTTTGCAGCGGATCTGTCGCCGCGCAGCGCGTTTCGCTCGCTTTTGCCGGGCGACGCTGTGCTGCTTGGCGATGAACTGGTCGTCGGCAACCGCGCCGAACCCTTCGTGACACTTCGCGGGTCGGGCCGCGCGCTGGCGATGCTTCCCGATGCGCGCAGCTTTCTGCGGCTGCCCACGGCGGCGCTGATCGACCGGCCCAGTCCGGTCTATGGCCGCGCCCCCGATGCAAAGCCCATGGCGCCGACATGACCGCGGCGATCCGCCTCGCGACCGCCCGCGTCGGCGATCTTGCCGCGGTGATGCGCGTGATGGATGCGGCGTTCGAGCCCGCTTATGGCGAGGCGTGGAGCGGCGCCCAGTTGCTGACCTTGTTTGCGCTCCCTTCGGCGCGGGTTTGCCTGGCATGGGATGGTGAACAGGTTTGCGGCTTTTCCGCGGCGCGCATCGCCGGCCCCGAAAGCGAGCTCTTGTTGCTCGCCGTCGATCCGCGTTTTCGTGGACGCGGTATTGGCGCATTATTGATGAAGGACTGGCAGGCCTGGGCCGCCGGCGAAGGCGCCGACGACTATTTCCTTGAAATGCGCGCCGACAATGATGCGGTTCATCTTTACGAACAGTCGGGTTTTTCGGAATGCGGACGTCGGCCCGCCTATTATCGCGGTAACGATGGCATGGTTCGCGATGCAATCACAATGCGTCGATCGCGCGATCGCGACGGCGAAGACTGATCGATCATTGCGGAATTGCATCCAGAGTGGCAGTAATCGGTCAGGCGGAAAAATAATCAATATTCGCCTGTCGCTCCTCTGGGAAAAAATACATAAGGAATAGTCTCATGTCCGATCAAGCCGATACCAATGAGATGCTCGTTACGCTGACCGCCGACATTGTCGCTGCGCATGTCAGCAATAACAGCGTCGCCATTTCGGATCTCTCCCTGCTGATTAACAATGTGCATGCTGCCTTGTCGGGTCTGGGCAGCGAACCGGTCGTCGAGGAAAAGCTGGTTCCGGCGGTGTCGATCCGCACCTCGGTCAAACCCGACTATATCGTCTGTCTCGAAGACGGTAAGAAGTTGAAGATGCTGCGCCGCCATCTGATGACGCATTATGGCATGACCCCCGACGACTATCGCGCCAAATGGGGCCTTCCCGCCGACTATCCGATGGTCGCGCCCAACTATGCCGAAAAGCGCCGTGCGCTGGCGAAGGAAATCGGCCTGGGCACCAAGGGCCGTGGCGGCGGGCGCAAGCGCAAAGCCAAGGTCTGACGCTGACGATCACACGCTCCGTTCGGATCGGGGAAGGGCGGCGTCACCGGGGTGCCGCCCTTGTCCTATCGGCGGCGCGTGCCTATACAGTTTGTGACAAAGACAGACACGGCTGCATCCGCAAGAAAGGCAAGCATGTCCGGTAATATTGATCTCGAGGCTCTGTGCCACGAAAAGGGGCTGCGCATCACCGAGCAGCGCCGCATCATCGCGCGCGTGATATCGGATTCCGAAGATCATCCCGACGTCGAAACGCTGTATGAACGCGCGTCAAAGATCGACAGCGGCATATCGATCGCCACCGTTTACCGCACCGTCCGTCTGTTTGAAGAAGCCGGTATCCTCGATCGCCACGATTTCGGTGACGGCCGTTCCCGGTATGAAGCTGCGCCCGAGGCGCATCACGATCATCTGATCGACGTCGAAACCGGCAAGGTGATCGAATTTGTCGATCCCGAGTTGGAGGCATTGCAGAAAGTGATCGCCGAACGGCTGGGCTTCCGTCTCGTCGACCATCGCATGGAGCTTTATGGTGTCGCCATCGATCGCAAGCGCGACTGATCGTGCCTCGATCACCTGGCGGACGGTCGCGCGTCTTGCCTTGATGGTGCTGACGCTGCTGTTCCTGATCGTTCCGCACCTGCTCTACCGCGCCGTGGGTCGGCCTTCGCCGATGGTCATGGCTTTCCTGAATGCCGTTGGCTGGATCGCGGGCCTTCGCATCCGCACGACGGGCACCCGGCTGCGGCGCAATGTGCTGTTCGTGTCGAATCACGTCAGCTGGCTTGACATATTGGCGCTCGGCGGCGCCGCGCGTTCGGCCTTTGTGTCCAAGGCCGAGGTCGGTACGACCCCGCTTGTCGGCTGGCTCGCCGACCAGAACCACACCATCTATGTGCAGCGCGAAGCGCGGCGCGAGATTCACAACCAGACGAACGAGCTTCGGGTCGCGCTGGCACGCGGGCGGCCGGTGACGCTGTTCCCCGAAGGAACGACGGGGCCCGGCGATGGCTTGCTGCCGTTTCGCGCGTCGCTGTTCCAGGCGGTGATCCCGACGCCGCCGAACCTCCAGGTCCAGCCGGTGTTCCTCGATTATGGCGCCGATGCGAATGATATCGCCTGGCTCGACCCCGAATCCGGGCTCGACAATTTCAAGCGGATATTGGCGCGCAAGCGGACCGTCGCGCTGACCATCCACTATCTGGACCCGCTTCCCGACGCGGCGGAGCATGATCGCAAGGCGATCAGCGAGGCGGCGCGGGCGGCGATTGCGGGCGCGATCGGGCGGCCTTCCGCCGCGGCACCGCATCGCCTATAGCGCGCCAATGAAATCCGACTCCCCCACCACCGCCAAGACCTTCCACGTCAAATCCTTCGGTTGCCAGATGAACGTCTATGACGGCGAGCGCATGGCCGAGATGCTGGGCGCCGAAGGCTATGTCGCCGCCGCCGATGGCACGGACGCCGATCTTGTCGTGCTCAACACCTGCCACATCCGGGAAAAGGCGGCTGAAAAAGTCTATTCGGACATCGGCCGGCTGAAGCGCGCCGACGGCAGCCGCCCGACGATTGCGGTCGCGGGCTGCGTCGCGCAGGCCGAGGGCGCCGAAATCGCCCGCCGCGCGCCCAGCGTCGATGTCGTCGTCGGTCCGCAGGCCTATCATCGCCTGCCCGACCTGATCGCGCGCGCAGAGCGGGGCGAGAAAGCGGTCGACCTCGACATGCCGCTTGCAAGCAAGTTCGGCGCGCTGCCGAAACGTGCCGGCGGCCAGCGTCCGACCGCGTTCCTGACCGTGCAGGAAGGCTGCGACAAATTCTGCACTTACTGCGTCGTTCCCTATACCCGCGGCGCCGAAATCAGCCGCCCCTTCGCCGACCTGATCGCCGAAGCGCGGGCGCTGGTTGCGGGCGGGGCGCGCGAGATCACGTTGCTCGGCCAGAATGTCAACGCATGGGATGGTGCAGATGACAAGGGCAGGGCGATCGGGCTCGACGGGCTGATCCGCGAACTGGCGCGCGAAGACGGGCTCGAACGCATCCGCTACACCACCAGCCACCCCAATGACATGACCGATGGGTTGATCGCGGCGCATGGCGAGATCGACAAGCTAATGCCCTTCCTCCACTTGCCGGTTCAGGCGGGCAGCGATCGTATCCTCGCGGCGATGAACCGCAGCCACAGCGTCGAGAGTTATCTGAAGATCATCGAACGCGTGCGCGCCGTCCGCCCCGATATCGCGATTTCGGGCGATTTCATTGTCGGCTTCCCCGGCGAAACCGAAGGTGATTTTCAGGCGACGCTCGAAATCGTCCGCGCCACCAATTATGCGATGGCTTACAGCTTCAAATATTCGCGCCGCCCCGGCACCCCCGCCGCGACGATGGACGGCCAGATCGACGACGCCGCGCTCAACGATCGGCTCCAGCGGTTGCAGGCGCTGCTCAACGAACAGCAGCAGGCGTTCAACGCCGCAACCGTCGGCCGGACGACGCGCCTGCTCCTCGAACGCAAGGGCAAGCTGGACGGCCAGTTGATCGGCAAATCGCCCTGGTTGCAGTCGGTGCACGTCATCGCGCCGGGGCTCAAGATCGGCGACATGATCGATGTGCGCGTCACGTCGGCGGGACCCAACAGCCTGGGTGCCGAACGGCTGGTGGAAGCGGTCGCCTAGTGCGATCCGCGGCCCCTGTATCCGCGAAGCCACACTCGTCTCCTTCCGTCGCATTCGCCGCCCGCAGGTGATGGACTCCCGTCTCTCCGGGACTACAGTCGTCTTTCCGATCGAAGGAGCCTTGCCCATATGTCCAAACGCCCGCTGACCGCCTCGACCCCCGCCGAACCCGGCGACCGCGTCCGACTGACCGCGGAATTTGAGCGAACGCAGCTTTTGGGCATTTTGTTTGGCGAGTTCGACCGCAACCTTGTCGCGATCGAAAACCGCCTCGGCGTCTATATTTCGGCGCGCGGCAACCGCGTGCAAATCGAGGGGGAGGCCGAAGCCGCGGCGCGCGCGCGCGACGTCCTCACCGAACTCTACAATCGGATCGAACAGGGGCAGGAGGTCGATGCTGGGCTGGTCGACGGCGTGATCGCGATGTCGGCGCAGCCGACGCTCGACGGCATCATCCGCCACGACAAGGACGAAGCGCCGCCGATCATGATCCGCACGCGCAAGAAAACGATCGTCCCGCGCGCGCCGTCGCAAATTCCCTATATGCAGGCGCTGGCCCGCGACGACGTGATTTTCGCGCTCGGCCCGGCGGGGACGGGCAAGACCTATCTCGCGGTGGCGCAGGCGGTGGCACAGCTGATCACCGGCAGCGTCCAGCGCCTGATCCTGTCGCGTCCCGCGGTCGAGGCGGGCGAAAAGCTCGGCTTCCTGCCCGGTGACATGAAGGAAAAGGTCGATCCTTATCTGCGCCCGCTCTACGACGCGCTCCACGACTGCCTGCCCGCCGAACAGGTCGAGCGCCGCATCGCCAGCGGCGAGATCGAAATCGCCCCGCTCGCCTTCATGCGCGGGCGCACGCTCGCCGATGCCTTCATCATCCTTGATGAGGCGCAGAATACGACGATCCCGCAGATGAAGATGTTCCTGACGCGCTTCGGCATGAACAGCCGGATGGTAATTTGCGGCGATCCCAAGCAGGTCGACTTGCCGATCCCCGCAACCTCCGGCCTCGCCGACGCGGTCGGCCGGCTCGAAGGGCTGGAGGGGATCAACGTCAGCTACTTCACCAGCGCCGACGTCGTCCGCCACCCGATCGTGGGGCGGATCGTCGATGCATATGAGGGGCCGGACGCTTTGAAGGGTGGGGGGTAAGCACACCCAAATTCTTGGTCAGCTTGGCGTAATCGCGCCGATGTTGCATAGCATCCGGGGCTTCGGGACGATTGGCGAAGTGCGGTGGGGGAGGGTGACGTGACGAAAGCCTTGGTGCACGGCGACGCTGGACGGCGCTTCATTCTGCTGGCGCTGGCCGCCATAGCCATCCTGTTCGCCGCCGCCTTGGTGACGCGGCCATCGAGCGCCCAGACGGCCGAGTCCCCGAACTGGTGGCGGCAAATGTCGGACAATATGGTCTGTGCGCCGGTGGCGGAGAAGGCCCGATTGGCCGAATGCACCATCGGCCCTTTCCAGATGATCCCCAGTGCCAAATTTCCCACGTCAGGAAAAGTGCAGTTGTACGACGAGACTGTGCATTCCTCTAGTGGGATAGCCCAATCGTTTCTGCAGCCCGGATCGAAGCCACGGTCCATCGCGGTCATGTTCCGCGGAATGCCCGATACCGGCGAATGGATTTTTGATCGCGTTGCGAGGAAATCGCGTCTAGCCGGATTTGGATTGGAGTCCACGAAATTGGCCTCGTGCCCCGCGGGCCCGCAGGTTGTCGCCGACGTGCTGAAGCGTCTGAATGTCGCCTATCGTGGCGCTATTGCTATCGGATCCTGTCGGTGGGAATATTCTACTTATACGGGCGAAAGCAGCATCCAGATCGTTTTTACGACGGAATTCGGCGGATCCGCCCCACTTTCCGGCAACTGCAACACGGACTTGCTCGAGGGCCCATGGCGTGCCGAGAATGCGGCGCTGGCCAAGACGGGCCATGCGGTGACCTTTTCGGTGTCAACGGGCGGCGTCGGCAATCATGATGGCAACCAGAAGCGCTATCGTGGAGAATTCACCACCTACCCGGCCCACAAACGGTTGCTTGGAACCGCGCCAACGCCGATGTTTACCAAGGACAAGGCCTATCCCGCCGGAAAAGGCCTTTGTCTGATACCTGTGGTTATCAGTATGCGCGACATCAGTATGTCGCACGACGCGGCATTGATCGACACCAAAGGCGGTTCAGTACGTTTTATCAACGAGCGGGCCTACCGGCTGAAAGACGGCATCTATCAAATTTATCCCGACCTATTCGACGCATACGCCGTATCGGGGGCGCCCGGCCGCTGGCTGCGCGGCGCCGCGCCCGCTCTACCGAAAACTTGCAGCCCCGCGGATTTCAACGGCCGCTGGGACCGATCCGACGGCGCGCGGGTCACCATTCGCGGTGCGGGAACACAGGGGGTCGGCGGCACCGGCAGCATGGATGAAAATCCTGGCAACTGGGTGCGCGGCCAGGACAAATATGCCAGCATGCGAATGAAGTCGGCATGCGTATATACCGCCAAATGCTTTGCTTCACAGCGCACGACCATAAACGGTCGGCCCGATTTCAAGATGGTCGAAACCGCCTGCGAGCTGGTGATCGATCCGGCGACCAAGCGGATGACCGAACGCGGCACGTCGAACAGCTATTCCTATACCAAGGTGGGCGCGGGTGCCGCGGCGCGCAAGCCGCCGTCGGCAGTGACGCCCCCCGAGCCAGCGCAGCCTTCCCAAGCGGTGCAGTCGCTGAACAGTCAGCAGGCCGCCGCCGCCCAACGCGAGATTCAGGCCTATGAAGCGCGCAAGAAAGCGATTGCCGACGAACAGGCGGCGAAAGAGGCCGCCTATCGCAAAGCGCTGGCCGATCGCGAGGCCTTGATTGCCGAGAATAATCGCCGGGCGAGCGAGGCGCGCGCCAAGTGGGAGGCCGCGGTGGCCGCCTGCCGGGCAGGCGATCAAAGCCAGTGCGCGCCGCAGCCCCAGCGGTAATGGTGTACCGAGATCGGCGCTATCGTCGGGCTTCGATGGCTTAGGGCCATCGTCGCCTTTTGGCGCTGAAGCCGACTTGGCGGCGTGCGCTGTTCCAAAACCCTCTCCGATGACAGCGTCGCGAGAGCGAAAGGCGCGTGACGCTGGGCTGGCCGCAAAATCCGCACAGCTTTCGACAAATAATCGACTTGTCGCCCTCGCCCGCCTCGGCATACGGCGATTGATGTGTTTCTAAAATAATAACGAGTCGCAATAGCATATTGACCCTCTGATTTGGCGCGCCTAGAGCGACGCTATTGCGAATCACTCGCAGTTAATCAGGGGAAGAATTTTGACTAACCACCGTTCGCTGTCCACGATCCGCCTTGCCGCAGGCACCGCGCTGAGCCTCGCGCTCGCCGCGACCGCCACGCCGGCCCTCGCGCAGGATAATGACGGCGACTATTGGGTGGCCCGCAAGAACCAGATTGTCGTCACCGCCACGCGCACGGCGGTCAAGGCGGAGGATATCCCGGTCACCGTCACGGTAAAAAGCGACGAGCAGATCGCCGACGAGATGGTCACCGACATCCGCGACCTCGTCCGCTTTGAACCCGGCGTCAGTGTCCAGCGCCAGCCTGCACGCTTCGGCGCCGCGCTCGGCGCGACCGGCCGCGCGGGCAACGACAGCTTCAATATCCGCGGCATCGGCGGCAACCGCGTGCTGATCCAGGTCGACGGCGTGCGCGTCCCCGACGGCTTCAGTTTCGGTGCGCAGGCGTCGGGGCGCGGCGATTATGTCGATCTTGGCCTGGTCAAATCGGTCGAAATTCTGCGCGGCCCGTCGTCGGCGCTCTACGGCAGCGACGGCCTGGCCGGTGCGGTCAGTTTCATCACCTCGGACCCGGCGGATTTCCTCGAGCCGGGCAAGAATGTCGGCGGTCTTCTCCGCGCCGGTTACAGCAGCGCCGACGAAGAGTTCAGCGAAACCGCGATCGTTGCGGGGCGCAGCGGTGCCTGGTCGGCGATGGCGGCCTATACCCGCCGTGATTACCAGGAGCTGGAAAACCAGGGCAGCCTCGGCACCGCGGGCGGCGTTGGCGCGACGCGCACCCTCGCCAATCCGCAGGACGGCCGCTCCGACGCCGCACTGGCGCGCATCGTCTACGACCCGGCGAGCGGCCACAAGCTGCGCCTGACCGGCGAATATCTCGACACGCATCTCTACACCAACGGCCTGTCCGGGCTGGGGCCGGGGCTTGCAGGCACGGTCGACCGCCTCGAAGGTTTCGACACCGGCGAGCGCAAGCGCGTCTCGCTCGACTGGAGCTGGGAGGGTGAGGGGGCGATCGATTTCGCGCGCGTTGCACTTTACTGGCAGGACGGCGAGGACCGGCAATATACCGAAGAGGATCGCTCGCCGGTCGTGGACCGGACGCGCCTCAACACTTTCGAGAACCGCGTATTCGGCGCCTCCGCCGATGCGCGCGCCGATTTCGCGACCGGCGCGATCACCCACCGTCTCGTCTTCGGCGGCGACATCAGCCAGACGCGCCAACGCGGCCTGCGCGGCGGCACCGTCCCGCCGGCCGGCGAAACCTATCCGACGCGCGCTTTCCCCAGCACCGACTTCACCCGCGCGGGGCTATTCGTCGGCGACGAGATCGGGGTCGCCGACGGTCGCTTGCTGCTGTATCCGGCGCTGCGTTTCGACTGGTTCGACCTGTCGCCCGACAACGACCCGTTGCTCCCCGCATTCCAGGGCGCGAAGCAGGATGGCTCGCGCGTGTCACCCAAATTCGGCGCGGTATGGAAAATCACCGACGAGGTGCGGCTGTTCGCCAATTATGCGACCGGGTTCAAAGCGCCCGAGCCGGGGCAGGTCAACCAGTTCTTTGAAAATCTGACCTCGGCCTTCTTCTCGTACCGGACCCTCCCGAACCCCGATCTCGGGCCCGAACGCAGCGAAAGCTTCGAGGGTGGCGTGCGCTTTTCCAGCGATGCGGTCAGCCTCGACGTCACCGGATTTTCGGCGCGTTACAAGGATTTCATCAGCCAGGAACAGGTGGGCGGCACCGGATCGATCGCCGATCCCATCGTTTATCAATTCGTGAATCTCGATCGCGTCCGGGTCAAAGGGGCCGAGGCGCGGTTCGAGGGGCGAGCGTCGTCCGGCCTGTATACGACGCTCGCCCTATCCTACGCAAAAGGCGACGTCATCGACCCCGACGGCGTTCGCTCGCCGCTCGAATCGATTGATCCGCTCAAGCTGGTTGCCGGGGTGGGGTATCGCGCGCCCGACGGGCGTTTCGGCGGCCAACTGGTGATGACCCATGCCGCCCGCAAGGAAGCGTCGCGGACGACGAGCGGCTATCGGCCCGACAGCTTCACGATCCTCGACGCGACCGCCTTCGTCCGCGTTCTCGACGCGCTGACACTGCGCGCCGGCGTCTTCAACATCCTCGACAAAAAATACAGCTGGTGGAGCGACGCGCGCGGTCTTGCGGCCACGTCGACGGTGACCGACGCCTATACCCAGCCCGGCCGCAACGCCAGCGTATCGCTCAGCTTCCGCTTCTAACCCCCGTCAACGAAGGACTGCTCCGATGAAATCCTATCGCAAGATCGCCGCCGGCCTGTTGCTGCTGACCACGGCGCTGCCCGCCGCCGCGTCTGCCCACCCCCCGATCGCGGCAGAGGCGGCCGCCGCGAATTTTGAACAGGACCGCGCCGACATTCTCGCGATGGCGGGCAATTACCGTGTCAGTTTCAACATGCAGGAATCGACCCGCTGGGACCCGGCCTATGAGGTGCTCGACCCCAAAAGGTCGGGCGGCAACGAGGTTGTGCGCGTGATCGAAGACACCGGCCGCAAGATCAGCTTGCAGCACATGCTCGTCATCACCGGCGACGACGACAAGAGCTTCATCATCAAGCATTGGCGGCAAGACTGGGAATATGAGCCCGCCAAGCTGCTCGTCTATTCGGACCGCAACGCGTGGACGTGGGAAGACGTGCCCGAACGGATGGGGACCGGCCGCTGGTCGCAAACGGTGTATCAGGTCGACGATAGTCCGCGTTATGGCGGCTGGGGGCAGTTCGAGACGCAGGGCGGGGTCCGCCGCTGGCGCTCCAACTGGACGTGGCGCCCGCTCGCGCGCCGCGATGCGGTGCGTAACCCTGTTTACGACCGCTATTTGTCGATCAACCGCCACCAGCCCAGCCCCGACGGCTGGGTCCATTGGCAGGACAATACCAAGATGGGGACAAAGGACGGCAAGCTGGTGCCGATCGTCCAGGAATATGTCCTCAACACCTATATCAAATATGACCAGTATGACGTGAAGGCCGCCGATGATTATTGGGCCGCGACCAAGGATTATTGGGCCGCGGTGCGCGCCGAATGGGACCGCGTTGCCGTGACAAAGGGCGGCATCGCGATCGAGGAAAAGGCCGACACCGGCACCGTGATCAGCGGCCGCTTGCTCGAAATGGCCGACGAGGTTCAGGACAAGAAGCTGACCACTGCCAAGGCGATCGCCGAAGCGAAAAAATTGATCGAGGCGAACACGCGCAAGATTTGACGACCTTCACCATGTGAAGCCCGCAACTGGGGGCGGCGCGAGAGCGTCGTCCCCTATTTTGCGGTGGCATGGCGGGGTGCCATGCAAAAGGTCCGAAGCGCGACCGCGTCATGATAGGCATTGTGGGGCACGTGGCTGAGTTCGGATGTTGAAAAATTGACCACCTCGGCCAGCTCGAAGCGCACCGCCGAGACGATCAGCCGCCGCCCGTCGTCGGTGACGAGCAGGCGCGCGGCATGGACGATATCCTCGGGCCAGTCGGCGACCAGGACCGGCTCGGCGTCCGCCGCCAGATAATCGGCAAACGCCCATTGCAACTCGGCATAGGAAACCGGCGCGATGTCGAGCTTTGGCATCACATGCGCCGCGACCCACGGCGTCGGGTCCATACAGTCGACCGCGCCGTAAAATGGCGCCGACCCCTCGGTTTCGGGAACGAGCGCAATCGAAATCAGCGCGCCCCCGAACCCGTTGAACTCTGCGTCGAGATAATAGCGCAACCGCCTATGTCTTCCTCGCCCCGTCGACACTCCAGATCCCGGCGCCGCGTGTCGCGATGAACAGGAAGATGAAACAGTAAAGCGCAATCGTTTCGCCGCCGTTGACGATCGGGAAGGCGCCCTGGCTGCCGTGCGCGACCCAATAACCGACGGCCGACATGCCGCTGGCGACGAACGCCGCAGGGCGGGTGAACAGTCCGACGACGATAAGGCCGCCGGCGATCAGCTCGATCGCCCCCGCGGCTTGCAGCATCGGGTTGAGCTCCATCGGGAACTTGACCGGGAAATTGAAGAATTTCTGCACCCCATGCGCCAGGAACAGCAGACCCGAAACGATGCGCAGCAACGCATAGGCCTGTTCGCCGAAACCATCGAGAAACTTCATGATTTTCCCCCTCATTCCGATTGCCGGAACGGGGAGGCTAACCGATTTTCCCGGCTCGCGCGAAATTTTTCTGCGGCGCATGTCACACCCGCCATTCCTGTCTCGTCATATCTGCACAACCCGCCCAAAGGAGACATGACATGACCAAGATCACCGATCCCTTCGCCGCATCGCCGCAGTTGATGAAGCAGTGGATGGCGGCCAGCCTCGCGGCCGAGAAGAGCCTGGAGACCAGCCTGGTCGAACTGGTGAAGATCCGCGCCTCAATCCTCAACGGCTGCGCCAACTGCATCAACATGCACACCGCCGACGCGCGCGCGAAGGGTGAGACCGAGCAGCGCATCTACCTGCTCGCGGCATGGCCCGAGGCCCCCGTCTATACGCCGCGCGAACGCGCCGCGATGGCGTGGACCGACGCCTTGACCCGCCTGTCGCAAGGCCACACACAAGGCGAAGCGAAACAGGCGCTCGATGCGCATTTCACGCCCGAGGAGCAGATGAACCTGACCGTGATGATCAACATCATCAATGGCTGGAACCGCATCGCAGTCGGTTTCGACCTTTGGCTTGAACAGCCCGCGACCAAAGCGGCCTGATGTCGCGCCGGGGCGATCCTGCGACGGCGGACGCGGCGGCGAGTTTCGACCCGCTGCGTCCGCTGCTCACCCGTGTTGCCTATCGTATGCTCGGCTCGGTCGCCGATGCCGAGGATGCGGTGCAGGACGCCTTCATCCGCTGGCTCGGTACCGACCGCAGCGCGGTGCGCGAGCCCGCGGCGTTCCTCCGCCGCACCGTCACGCGGCTTTGCCTCGACCAGATCAAGTCGGCGCGCAGCAGCCGCGAAACCTATGTCGGCCCCTGGCTTCCCGACCCGCTCGTCGAGGAGGACGAAGAGGATGATGTTACGCTGCCGCTGATGCTCGCGCTCGAAAGGCTTTCTCCCCTCGAACGCGCCGCCTTCCTGCTTCACGACGTCTTCGGCGTCGAATTTGACGAGGTTGCGAGAACTATCGACCGCGATCCCGCCGCGACGCGCCAGCTCGCCGCGCGCGCCCGCACCCACGTCCGCGACGCGCGCCCGCGCTACAAGCTCGAGAAGCAAAAGGGCCTCGAAATCGCCAACGCCTTTTTCGCGGCATCACGCAGCGGCGACATGGGGGCGCTCGGCGCGCTGCTCGCCGCCGATGTCGGCATGTGGGCCGACGGCGGCGGCAAGCGGCCCGCCGCGATGGGGCCGGTCATGGGGCATGACATCGTGCTGAAACTGCACCGCAGCCTGGCCGTGCTGTTCTGCAAATATGGCTCGACGCTCGTCCACACTGGCATGATTAACGGCTTGCCCGGCTTCGTCACGCGCGAGGCCGACGGCGAATTGCAGACGACGGCGCTCGAAATCGAGGACGGGCTCGTCACCGGAATCTATGTGATGCGCAACCCCGACAAGCTCAGGCATATGCATTAAGCAGGTCGGGCGCCTGTCGGCCGGGAAGCCGCTATGCCCCTTATTCCCTCCTCAACCCTGACATCGGCCAATCCAAAAAATCGCTGTCCTACATTGCCTCGCCGCTATAGCGTCGCGCGATGATTTTCATTGATCCCGTTGCGACTGCGCCCGCTGCTTTGCGAGGGCGATTTGCGCGTGAAGTCGTCCAGTTTTGCGCCATTATCGGTCGGGGTGATTTCCGGTGCTGAGCGTCGAAACCAACGCCGCGACGCCCTGGCCCGACGCGCTCGACTGGGAAGGGCGGGCGGCGGAGGCGGTCGCGGCGGCGCTGGCGCTTACCCCCTTTGCCGGGCTCGCCAATGCCGCGCCGCTGGTCGAGGTCGCAGTGCGCCTCACCGACGATGTCGAGGTCCACCGGCTCAACCGCGATTTTCGCGGCAAGGACAAGCCCACCAACGTGCTTTCCTTTCCGCAGGTCCAGCAGGATCTGCTCGAAGGTCTGTCGAACAGCGATGACGGGGAAATACTGCTCGGCGATATCGTGCTGGCGCGCGAAACCTGCGCGCGCGAAGCGGCGGAGAAGGGGATTTCGCTGGAGGATCATGCGACGCACCTGATTGTTCATGGCACGCTTCATCTCGTCGGTTACGACCATATGGACGATGCAAGCGCCGCGGCAATGGAGGCGATCGAGGTGAAAGCACTTGCATCGCTGGGCATCGCCAATCCATATGCGGATCAGGATTAACAGGGAAACGCCGAACCTATGCCCGACGACCAGGGATCTTCAAACCGATCGGAAGAGGACAGTAGTAGACCCGGACTTTTTTCCGGGCTGAAAACCCTGTTGTTCGGTGGCGACAAGGAGCCGTCGCTGCGCGAACAGATTGAAGAGGTCATCGACGAGGCCGAGGAAGAAGGCCAGGACCGGCGCGGCAGCAATATCGTCGGCGACCTGTCGCAGATCGAGCGCAAGATGCTGCGCAACCTCCTTCATTTCGGCGAGCAGACGGTCGATGATGTCGCGGTGCCGCGCGCCGACATCATCGCGATTCCCGAAAGCGCGAGTTTCGCCGAAGTCGTCGCGCAATTTGCCGAGGCGGGGCACAGCCGCCTGCCGGTCTACCGCGAAAATCTGGACGAGGTCGTCGGGATGATCCACGTCAAGGACGTGTTCACCGTGCTGGCAGAGGGCCGCACGCCGCCACCGCTGATCGACCTGATCCGTCAGCCGCTCTATGTCCCGCAATCGATGGGCGTGCTCGACCTGCTCGCCGAAATGCGCGCGAAGCGGACGCACCTGGCGATCGTCATCGATGAATATTCGGGCACCGAAGGCCTGCTGACGATTGAGGACCTGGTCGAGGAGATCGTCGGTGAGATCGAAGACGAACATGACGACGAACCCGAACCGCTGTTTGCCCCGGTCGACGGCGGATGCTGGGAGGCCGACGCGCGCGCCGAACTCGACGATATCGGCGAGGCGATCGACCCGCGGCTGGGCGAGGTCGAGGAAGATGTCGACACGCTCGGCGGCCTTTCCGCGGTGCTCGCGGGCCATGTCCCCGAAGTCGGCGAAATCCTGCACCATCCCAGCGGCTGGCGTCTCGAAGTGACCGAGGCCGACGAGCGGCGGGTCCACCGCCTGCGCCTGCATCCGCCGGTCGAGGTCGATCTGGAGGCGCCGACGGAACGTAGCGAAGAGTTCTGACGCAATTGCCTTTGTCCGCTCGAAGGACTAGCGCAGGCGCGATGGACGTCTCCGACCTTCGCATCGCCCTGTTCAGCGGCAATTATAATATGACAACCGACGGCGCGAACAAGGCGCTGAACCGCCTCGTTGGCTATCTGCTGGCCCATGGCGCGGCGGTCCGTGTCTATTCGCCGACCGTCGCCAACCCCGATTTCGCACCGACCGGCGATCTTGTCAGCGTCCCTTCCTTTGCGATCCCAGGTCGCAGCGAATATCGTATTCCGATATCCTTTTCGTCGCGGGTCCGCGAAGACATTGTCAATTTTGCCCCCAATATCGTCCATATTTCCAGCCCAGACCGGGTGTCGCGGCAGGCGGCGGCGTGGGCGCGGCGGCGGCGATTGCCCGTCGCATGTTCGGTGCACACCCGCTTTGAAACCTATTTTCGCTATTACAACCTGTCGTTCCTCGAACCCGTTGTCGTTGCCTGGTTGCGCAAACTCTATCGCAAGTGCGACGCGCTGATCGCGCCGTCCGAAAGTTTTGCGCAGGTGCTGCGCGACCAGCGGATGAACTATGACATCGGCATCTGGACCCGCGGCGTCGAACAGGCGATTTTCAACCCGGCGCGCCGCGACATGGCATGGCGCCGCTCGCTGGGCATCGACGATGACGTTCCCGCCATCGCCTTCCTTGGCCGGCTGGTAATGGAAAAGGGCCTCGACGTCTTTGCCGATGCGATCGATGTGCTCGCGCGGCGCGGGGTGCCGCACAAGGTCGTCGTCATCGGCGAGGGACCGGCAGGCGACTGGTTTGAATCGCGCTTGCCCAATGCCAATTTCGTCGGCTTCCAGGGCGGTGAAGACCTTGCCCATGCGCTCGCCTCTTGCGACATTTTCTTCAATCCGTCGGTCACCGAAACCTTCGGCAATGTGACGCTGGAGGCAATGGCATGTGGCCTGCCGGTTGTCGCGGCGCGCGCCACGGGCAGCGCCAGCATCGTCAAGCACGGCCAGACCGGCTACCTCGTCCCGCCGGGGTCGGTCACCGGCTTTGCCGATCATCTCCAGCGCTATTGCCGCGACGTCCAGCTGCGTGCCGACCACGGCGCGGCGGCGGTGCTCGAAAGCGGCTCCTATCAATGGGATGCGATCAACCGGGCGGTCGCCGACACCTATATCCGCCTGATCCGCCAGAAACAGCGGCGCCGGGGCTGAGCGGCCAATGGCCGCAGACCTTTTTGGCGGGGAAGCTCCCGACCAGCGCGACAGCACTGCGGCCGCGGCGCCCGTGCCGCTCGCCGAACGGCTGCGCCCGCACGCGCTAGTTGATGTCGTCGGGCAGGAGCATCTGACGGGCGCGGAGGGCGCGATCGGCCGCATGGTCGCGGCCGGGCAATTGGCCTCGATCATCCTGTGGGGCCCGCCAGGCACGGGAAAGACGACGATCGCGCGTTTGCTCGCCGAGGCCGTCGGCATGCGCTTCGCCCCGCTTTCGGCGGTGTTTTCGGGCGTCGCCGACCTGCGGCAGGCCTTCGCCGATGCCGAAAAGATGGCGGCGGCGGGGAAACGGACCTTGCTGTTCGTCGATGAAATCCACCGTTTCAATCGTGCGCAGCAGGATGGGTTCCTTCCCTATGTCGAGCGCGGGACCGTCGTGCTTGTCGGCGCGACGACGGAAAATCCCAGCTTCGCGCTCAACGCCGCTCTCCTGTCGCGCGCGCAGGTGTTGGTTCTGAACCGGCTTGGCGAAGAGGCGCTGGCGACGATTGTCGCGCGCGCGGAAGCCGAGGCCGGTCAGCCGCTGCCGGTCACCGACGCGGCACGCGCGGCGCTGATCGCGAGTGCCGACGGCGACGGGCGCTTCCTGCTCAACCAGGTCGAAACGCTGTTTTCGGTGACGATCGAGAAACCCCTCGACCCCGCCGAACTGGCGCAGTTCCTGCATCGCAGGATGCCGGTGTACGACAAGGATCGCGACGGTCATTACAATCTGATCTCGGCGCTGCACAAGGCGCTGCGCGGGTCGGACCCGCAGGCGTCGCTCTATTGGCTTGCGCGCATGCTCGTTGCCGGGGAGGAGCCGCTCTATGTTCTTCGCCGACTCGTGCGCTTTGCGAGTGAGGACATTGGTCTCGCCGACCCGCAGGCGCTGGTGCAATGCCTGGCCGCAAAGGACGCCTATCAGTTCCTAGGTTCACCCGAAGGTGAACTCGCGATCGTGCAGGCGTGCCTATATCTCGCAACCGCTCCGAAATCGAACGCCGCCTATGCCGCGCAGAAGGCGGCATGGGTGGCGGCGCGCGAAACCGGCAGTCTTGCGCCGCCCGCAAACATCCTCAACGCGCCGACCAAGCTGATGAAAGACTTGGGTTATGGCGCGGGTTACAGTTACGACCATGACGCACCCGACGGCTTTTCAGGCGACAATTATTGGCCCGACGACATGGCGCCGACCCAATTTTATCGGCCTGTCGATCGCGGTTTTGAAAAGCGCATCGCCGAACGGCTGGCGTGGTGGGACGAACGCCGCCGCACGAAAGATTGAGCGCGGCCTTGCCTCGTCGCAAGCGCGGGTATAGTTTTTCGCTCGCGCGGGTCGCGCCGGAACTGGGGTAGTCATCATGGCATTGGCGCTTGTCCTTGCCGCCGCAGCGACACCGATCCTGTCCTGTCCAGGCGGCACCATTGAAACCAACTGCACCGCCGCAGAGGTGGCGGCGAAGATCGCGTTGACGCGCGCGCGTCTCCGGACCATCGCTCAGCGATGCCTCTACGACTTCGGCGGGGAATGCAGGGTCGAGGCGAGTGGGCGGATCAATACCGACGATCGCGCGGCCCCTTTGCTGTGGCAAAAGATGCGCCTCGCGCCGCGCGACGGACCGATGACGCGAATGATCGTGCTATTGTCGCAGGACAGGGCGGGCAAGGCGACCCTCGCGGGCTTTGCGGAAAGCTCGGGATCGCTTGGCGCCCCCAATCTGGTGGTCGACGGCGACACGCACCGGCTGGTCCACGTTCCCGGCACGTTGGCGGGCAGTAGCGGTGGCAATGCCGACGCGTTGTTCGCCAGTGAGACGGCCGCGCCCAAATGGCGGCGGGTCGACCTGTCCGACTGGGCGGAGCAGGGTGGGCAGATGTTGCCCAAGGGCTATTGGCTGCGTGGGCCGGCCCAATTCGCGTTCGGCGACATGGTGGCGGTTGTGCCCGTCGCGCGCGACGGCGACGGCGATTGCTGCCCACGCGGCGGCAGTGCGCTTTTCGACCTCGATCTCGCCGGCAATCGGCTGGTGTTGACCCGCCTCCGCTTTCAGCCCATGCAGCCGTCTGGGCGCGACGTCGAGGTCACTGCCGGGACATTGAAAGACTGAGCCACGGCGGTAACATGGCGCTGACGTTCGACAACTGGGACGATGTGATCGCATTTGCTTGCGCATTGCCCGACGTCGAAATGCTCCCTTTTTACGGCACGCCCTGTCCGAAGCTGAACGGCAAGGCGCTTGCTTCGCCGGGACGCGAGCCGGGCAGTTTTGCGGTGATGTGCAAGCCCGACGAAAAGGAAATCCTGCTTGAAACCGATCCCGACACCTTTTGGCAGACGCCGCATTATGCAGGCTGGCATGCGCTTCTCGTACGCTTTGGGTCCGAAGATTCCGAGCGGATCGCGAATGTTATCCGCCGCGCCTGGTGGGATCGTGCGAAAAAGGCGCAGCGGCATGGCTTTGGCAATCGTCCCTGATCTTCGCTTTTTCCTTGGCGCCGCGCTCCTTGTCGGCGCCCTTCCTGTCCAGGCGCAGGCTCCGAAGCTCGACGCCGAACTGAACCGCGCGTGGGCAGCGGGGTATCGTGCGGGCTTCGTCTGCTCCTCGCTCTGGAACGGCAGCGGCAAGCCGCTCGACGCGATCGAGCGCGACGAACTGACGGGTATCTATCCCGAGATCGAGGGCGATGTCCGCGTGCTCAAGGCCGACGTCGATGCGGCGGCACGCCGGGTCAGCGTGACCTATCGCGACGACATGCCGCCGCGTGTGGCTGCGTGGAGCGGCCGCGAAGGCTGTATCACACTGCCCATCGGCGCGCGGCCGACGGAGGCTGTTCCGGCAACCGAACGGCGGATCGACCTCGATAGTCGGCCTTGGCCGATCGGCGACAAGGACGCGGCCTTGCCGGTGCCGGAAGCAATGACGAAATTCGACCGGACGGCGATGAACATGGCGAGCTTTGGCGGCCGTACCAGTTCGTTTCTGGTCGTCAAGAAAGGCCGGATTGCGCTCGAACATTATTGGGGCGGCCATGATCTTCACACCGCGCAGCGAACCTTCTCGGTCGCCAAATCGATGGCGGCGACGCTGATTGGTCATGCGGTGCACCGCGGCCGGATCGACGTGATAAAGCCTGCGATGATTGCGGACTGGCAAGCGCCCGGCGATCCACGCGCCGCAATCACCACCGAACAACTGATGCGCATGGCTAGCGGCCTCACCAGTGACACCGCAGGCAACCGCAGCGACGCCATCTATATGGGCGGTGCGTCGGTGCGGCAGTGGACGGTGCAATGGCCGCTGCTCCATCAACCCGGCACGCGCTACCGCTATGCCAATAATGATACGCTGCTGGCGACGCTGTCGCTGAAAGCCGCCGAACATCAGGCCGGCACCGCGCTCGATCCCGCGGCCTTTTTCGACCGCCTCGGCATGACGCGCACCTTTGTCGAACGTGACAAGGACGGGGACTATATATTGTCGAGCCAGGTATGGACGACCGCGCGCGACTTGGCGCGGCTTGGCCTTCTGTATCGTAACAACGGAATGGTACAGGGCGAACGCCTGCTCCCCGCCGACTGGCGCCGTTTCGTGACCATGGCGAGCGGACCGCAGCCCGATGGCGCATTCGGCTATGGCGCAGGATTCTGGCTGTTCAACAAGTCGAAAGGGATTCCCGCCGACGCCTTTGGTGCCTTTGGCAATCGCGGCCAATATCTCATCATCATCCCGTCACGCGACCTCGTGATCGTCCGACAGGGTTACGACGACGCGAAGAACCGCCTCGACATTGCAAAGCTTGTCGAAGCGGTCGTCGCCGCCGACGACGTCCGATGATCTATGCAAACGGCGGATACCGCTCGAACACGGGCAGTTCGCCAAGCGTTTCCATCCAGCCGATGCGATCGGCGGTCTGGATCTGCGCCTGCGCGGGAATCAGGTCCGGATCGTCCAGCGTCGCGGTCTGCACATCGACCTGGCCGGGAAAAATTGCGTCGTTGGTATAAAAAAGGCCGGTGCCGCAATTGCCGCAGAAATGACGGCGACCATGTTCGGACGATGCGTAGATCTTCGCCGTTCCGCTGATCTCGATATCCTGCTCGCCGACCAGTCCCCAACCGACCATCGGTGCGCCGGCGTGGCGGCGGCAATCCTTGCAGTGGCACAGCGCATGATGCTCGACCGCGGTGGACATCGAATAGCGGATGGCACCGCAATGGCATTGGCCTGTGGCGCGGGGGGCTTGCTCGGTCATCAGTCTCTCCTCTACGAACCGGAATAAGAACATATCAGAAACATTTTTTCGGCGCAAACTTTTGCGCGGGCAATCGCGGGAAGTTAACGCTGAATTATCCATGATATGCGACACGCGAACGATGACGACGAAAGAGCTTCTCGGACTGACGGTACGACGCCCGCTGCTGCTCGCTGTCATGGCGTTCGCGATTGCGGCGTTGCAAGGCCCGGACGCCAACCTCAGCCTATTTTTTCTTCATCGGCAGGATCGGTGGCTGTTGCTCGTCGGCACTGTGCTGCTGGCGCTTTGCGTGTGGCGCCTCCCAGCGCGCGAGCGGGCGCTGCCCGGACAATGGCAGCCGGGGCTGACAATCGGGATACTGATGGCGGCCGGGGCTTTCGTCGGCCATTATTTCGTCCTCTCGGGATATGATATGAGCCGGGACGAACAGATGGCGTCTTTCGACGCTGCGGTGTTCGCCAGTGGCTCGCTTGCCACCTCTTTACCGGAAATGTGGCGCCAGCACGCCGAGGCATTGAATACGATGTTCATGTATCCCGCCGACCCCAGAGCGGCATGGATTTCGGATTATCTGCCTCTGAATGCAGCGCTTCGCGCGGCTATAGGACTCGTCGCGACCCCCGTGCTGACCGGTCCTTTGATGATCCTGCTGGGGGCTATTGCGCTATACGGTTGCATCCGGCGTATCTGGCCAGACAGCGGCGAAGCAGCAGTGGTCGGGCTCCTTCTCTATGCGGGTTCGGCTCAAATTGTCGTGAACGGCATGACGGCCTATGCGATGCCGGCGCATCTCGCGTTGAACCTGTGCTGGTTGTGGCTTTTTCTAAAGGGTCGCGGATGGGCGGACTTGGCTGCGCTGGCCGTCGGCTTTGTTGCGGTCGGGCTGCATCAGCCGCTGATGCATCCGATGTTCGCCGGCCCGATTCTCTTTTTGCTGCTGCTCGAAAGAGACTGGCGCCGGGCGGCGCTATATCTCGTTGGTTATGCCGCAATCGGCCTGTTCTGGCTGTGGTGGCCGCACTGGATATCGACGCTGGTCCAAGTCGATGGTGTTGCGCAGCAGGTCCGCGATGCCGGCTATCTGACGCGGCTGCTTAACGCGCTTGCGGCGGGCGACGGATCGGGGATCGCCAATATGGTCGCCAACCTGCTTCGCTTCGCGGCCTGGCAGCACCTCTTGCTGATTCCTCTGCTCATATTGGGCATTGTCGTTTCGCGCAGGGACCGACTTGCGGGCGCTCTCGCGGCCGGGCTATTGCTAACTATCGCGGTCATGACCGTTATCCTGCCCTATCAGGGACATGGTTTCGGCTATCGCTACCTTCATGGACTGATCGGCAATGCCATTCTGCTCGCGGTTTATGGATGGCAGTCGATCGGCGAGGGGATCGGCAAATGGCGGTCGCTGCTCATTGGCACGACAGGGGCGTCCCTACTTGTCCTGTTGCCGTTGCAATTGTGGATGGCCCATGGCTTTTATGCGCCGCCCGCCACGCTGTCGGCGCGTATCGACGGCATGGATGTCGATTATGTCGTGATTGGGGAGCGTGATGTGCCATTTTCCGCAGATCTGATCGTCAATCCGCCGTTGATCGACCGGCGACCGGCGCGTCTGCTTCGCGACGAACTCACTCCCGATCTTGTGAAGACCCTTTGCAAAGACGGCGGGACGGTCGCCGTCATCGAGCCGTCATTTCTTGAACCGATTACACATTATTATGGTTTTGGCCGGTCGCCAGGCGCTGTCGAGGCAAGTCAGGCCGTGGCAGCAGGGTTGCGCGACGCGGGCTGCAAGGTCTCTCTTGTCCAATGAATGAAGCGACGTCGACCGACGGTCCCACGCGTGCGTCGTCTTCTTTCGCCTCGGAGTATGGCGATCCTAGTGGACGGGCGTCCTATGTCGGCACAAATGTGGTGCTTTTCAGCGCCTATTACCCCGCTCACGGCGGCGGTATGGAACTGGCGTGCGCGGATCTGGCCGTCGCTCTGGCCAATGCGAACATGCATGTCGAATGGGTATCGCAGGCGACCGGTGAAATTCCGCGCGAGGACGGTATAAAATTCACCCCGTTACCGGGCACCGATTTTGTCTATTCGCTGAGCGGAGTACCCGTTCCTTTTCCGATGCCCTGGGCCTTTCCTGCCATGCGGCGTGCGATGGAGCGGGCGGACGTCGTGCTCATCGCCGAAGCGAATTTCGCCGTCAGCGCCATCGCTTTCCTGATGGCGAAATGGAATGGGAAACCCGTGCTTCTGGTTCAGCATGTCGGCGAGCCATCGACCGTGTCGAAGGTCGCGCGATTTGTCATGCGCCTGGGCGAAGCGCTGGTCGTTCGGCCGATGATACGCTGCGCCGACGCCGTCGTCTGCGTAAGCCCGGTCGTTGCGCGCCATTTTGCCGGTGTGCGAACCGACTCCGATTGCGTGACGATCGGTCACGGCCTCGATCTAGAATTGTTCCGTCCGTCGGCGGGGTTGCTGGAGAAGAAAGCCGATCGTGACGCGCTTAATGTGGCGCGCGACAAGCCGGTAGCCGCGTTTGTCGGGCGCCTGACCGAAAGCAAAGGCGTTCTGGCCGTTGCCGAGATGGCGCGGCGGCGCCCGGACTGGACCTTTGTGGTGGCGGGCATCGGGCCGATCGATCCAGCGCGATGGGAACTCCCCAACGTATTGGTTACGGGGCAGTTGAACCGTATGCAGGTGGCCCGGCTTTACCGGGCAAGCGACGTTGCGCTGCTCCCCAGCCCGTCTGAGAGTTTTTCGCTCGTAGTGCGTGAGGCATTGGCATCGGGTTGCCGCGTTCTTTGCTCTGAGCAGATACTGGAGACCGACGAAGGCCTTCGCCCATATATCGTGACGGAAAAGGTCGATTCATCAGACTGGGCGGGGACCGGTGTGCGCTATGCGGCTGCGATCGACCGGCGATCGGCCGCGACCTTGGAAGAGGCTCGCGCCTATGTCGCGGAACAATGCTCGCCAGATCGAATATTTGGGCAATATGTAGAACTGATTCAAAGACTTTTCGTGCGTGCGAGCGGAGGCCGCTCATGACCCGCGGGCACCGTGTTGCCCTCACCGGCTTGTCACTTATTGTCGCGGCTTTCGTGATGTGGTGGTGGGTACGAAGTTTCGACGTGTCGGGGGCCTCCTTCACCGCTGTTTTCAGGCATCTCTCATGGTGGCCGGTGCTGCCGCTGTTCGCTCTGATCGCCGGTCACGTAGCGCTTTCATCGTGGCGCTGGTCGTTGATCGAGGCGGCTCTTGCGGGCACGCGCCCGCGCTTCGGTCCGGCCTTCGCGACCGGGGCGTTCGCGCAGGGACTAGGGACGTTCCTGCCTTCGCCTTTGATCCATGTTGCCTGCCGCGGGCTTGCCAACAGAATGAACGGTGCCAGCGGCCTACGCGGCGCCGTGTCGGGCGGAATCGATCAGATCGCTGATTTCGCGATTATATTGTTGATGGCGGTTCCCGCAGCGTTTGCTTTCGCCCGGCGCGACGCCCAAAGCTATTATCTGGGGGCCGCGCTGATGCTGCCCGTCGGATTGTTTTTCACCCTGTTCCTTCCCGTCGTCGTGCGGTCCATCCGGTTGCCCGGGTTTTTGCGTGGGAAGGGTGAGGCATTATCGCGCCTCGACCGGCCGACACTGTTGAAAATCTACGGTATCTCAATGACACGCCTTGTCAGCCTGACCTTGATGAACATTCTTATTCATGCGGCTATCGGGGTTGCCACGATTCCGGCCATCATCGTCAGTGTACCGCTGGTTGCATTGACTACCTCGGTCGCAATGTTGCCCGGAGCGATCGGTGTTTCCGAATGGAGCTTTTCGGCCGTGTTCGCCGGTTTTTCCATTGCGCCGGGCGCGATCGTGCTGTTCGTCCTCGCCAATCGGATTCTGTTGACCGGCGTATCGCTGGCGATTGCCCTGATCGTTCTGTTCGCAAAGATGCCGGCGTGGCTCGGCAGGGTGCCGCGACGTTGGGGTTAGAGAGAAAACCATCGCCGCTGCGCTGCTCGAAAGGGTCCTGTCAATTCAGGGCGGTCTGGATGCCCGGAAGCTGGAGGTAGCGCAGCAATTTTGCTTCCTTGCGTCCGCGGGTCACTGTGTCGAGGATCAGGCCGCTGAACAGGTTCAGAAATGCCAGAATCATCGTGCCCGTTGCCAAGACAGCCATTGGAAGTCGGGGGACTGTTCCGCTAGCCATATATTCGGTGATGACTGGATAGCCGAACAGCAAGGACATGCAGAACAGGGCCAGCGCGATCGAACCGAACAGCGCGAAGGGACGTTCCTGTTTGAGCAGCGCCGCGATCGTCCACAGTATCCGGAAGCCGTCCGATACTGTTTGCAGCTTGCTTTCGGACCCCTCGACGCGGTCCTTGAAGCGCGTCGAGGTCTCGCCCACGGGCATTTCGAGTTGCAGGGCGTGGATCGTCAGCTCGGTCTCGATTTCAAAGCCCTGCGACATCGGCGGGAAAGATTTGACGAAGCGTCGTGAAAAGACGCGATAGCCGCTGAGCATATCGCGGAACCCGCCGCCGAACATGGTCCGGACCAGCGACGTCAGCATCCAGTTGCCGAACCGATGCGCGGGTCGATAGGCCGTGCCGCTGACGTCGGTGCGTGTACCGACTACCATGTCGAGGCCATCGTCGACGAGCTGTTGGATCAGATCGGGCGCCGCTTCTGCGTCATAGGTCTCGTCGGCATCGCACATTAGATAGATGTCGGCGTCGATATCAGCGAACATTCGGCGGACCACAAAGCCCTTGCCCTGGCGCTTCTCGGTGCGGACGATCGCGCCGGCGTTGCGTGCGACCTCGGCCGAATTGTCGCTACTGTTATTGTCGTAGACATATATTGTCGCGCACGGAAGCATCGCCTGAAATCGCGCGATGACCGTGTCGATGACAAGGCCCTCGTTATAGCAGGGCAGAAGAACGGCGATGGTCGGCGCCTTGCCTTCATACGGGAGTAGGTTCGCGGCCCTCAGCTGCCCAACGCTCATATACATATTTCAGGAAACCCCCACGAAACCTCATCAATTTCTTTCGGGAAGCTAGGCGAAACTAGTTAACAACTGTTTAGAGGCCGCGTCTGTCGGTGTCATTCGACAGCGGGAGCCCGCCGCACGACACCGAAAAGCACGACGGCGCTATTCAGTCGCCGAGATCGACCTGATGCTGCTCGGCCCACGCCTGGTACTGGCCGCGCGGATCGGGCGCGGGCTGGGCGAGTATTGCCGGCATATCGGCGCGCAGGGCGCTGAGGTCGAGCGAGCGGATCATCGCCTTCACGGGGCCAACCCCGGCGGGGGTGATCGACAGGCGTTCGATTCCGACGCCGAGCAGCGCCATCGCTTCCAGCGGGCGTCCGCCCATCTCGCCGCAGACACCAAGCGCGATTTTCGAGCCCGAAACGATCCGCACGACGCGGGCGAGATAGCGCATGACCGTTGGTGACAGCCAGTCGTAGCGTTCGGCGAGGCGCGGGTGCGCGCGGTCGGCTGCAAACAGGAACTGGGTAAGGTCGTTGGTGCCGACCGACAGGAAATCGAGATGCGGCAGCATCAGGTCGAGCGTTTCGACCAGTCCAGGCACTTCGAGCATCGCGCCATAACGGATCGCGACCGGAAGTTTCTTGTTGTGGCTCGCGAGCCACGCGCGCTGGGCGACGAACAGGTCGCGCGCGGCTTCATATTCCCACGGTTCGGACACCATCGGGAACATGACGTTGAGCGTCCGCCCGGCAGCCGCCTCCATCAATGCGCGCGCTTGGACCTTCAGCAACCCTTCGCGTTCGAGCGCAAGGCGCAGCGCGCGCCAGCCCATCGCCGGATTTTCTTCCTGCGCGCTGTCGCCGACGTTCATATAGGGCAGCGCCTTGTCGCCGCCGATATCGACGGTGCGGAAAATGACCGGCCGATCGCCCGCGGCGTCGAGCACGTCGCGATACAGGCGCTGCTGACGGTCGCGCGACGGCAACGTCGCCGACACCAGAAACTGGAATTCGGTGCGGAACAGCCCGATCCCGCGGGCGCCCGTCAGGTCGAGCGCGGCGACGTCCTCGCGAAGGCCGGCGTTGATCATCAGTTCGATCGGCACGCCGTCCTTGGTGACCGCCGGCAGGTCGCGCAGTGCGGCGAGATTGGCGCGGCGCTTTTGTGAAATTTCCAGCTTGGCGTCGAACGCATCCTGCACCGCCTGCGTCGGGCGGACGTGGAGCGCCCCCGCAACCGCATCGAGCAGCAGCAAGTCGCCTTCGCGGATCGACGCGCGCACGTCGCTGACGCGGCCGAGCACGGGAACGCCCATCGCGCGCGCAACGATAATGACGTGCGCGGTCAGCGATCCTTCCTCGAGCACGACACCCTTCAGGCGGCGGCGGTCATATTCGAGCAGTTCAGCCGGGCCGAGGTTGCGCGCAATCAGAATCGAATCCTGCCGCAGCCCGCCCATTTGCGCCGCGGTGCCCATCTGGCCCGACACGATGCGGATCAGTCGGTTCGACAGATCCTCCAGGTCATGCATGCGGTCGCGCAGCAGCGGGTCGTCGATCTGGCGCATCCGCATCCGTGTGCGTTGCTGGACGCGTTCGATCGCCGCTTCGGCGGTCAGGCCGCTATCGATCGCCTCGTTGATCCGCCGCGACCAGCCTTCGTCATAAGCGAACATCTTGTAGGTCTCGATAACCTCGTCATGCTCGCCGCCGACGCCGAATTCGGCCTGGTTCGCCATGCGGTCGATCTGTTCGCGCATCTTGTCGAACGCCGCATAAACGCGGTGGCGCTCGGCCTCGGTATCGTCGGCGACGGTATGTTCGATGGTGATCCGCGGCTGGTGAAACACTGCGACCCCGGCGCCCATGCCATCGACCAGCTTCTGTCCGTTCAGTCGCTGCGCCGACTGGTCGGTTGCGGCCGCGTCGATACGCGCCGCGGTATCGACAAGGTCGGCGTTGGAAATGAGTTCGGACAGCACCATCGCGACCGTCTGCAATGTTTCGATCTCGATATCGTCATAGCGGCGTGGATCGGCGTGCTGGACGCAAAGCACGCCCACCGCGCGTTCGCGGCGAATAATCGGTACGCCGGCAAAGCTGTGGAACAATTCCTCGCCCGTTTCGGGGCGGTAGGAAAAGTCCGGATGCGCCGCCGCCTCGTCGAGGTTGAGCGTTTCGATCTGGTCGGCAATCATCCCGACCAGCCCTTCGCCAAGGCCGAGGCGGGTGACATGCACCGCTTCCTGCTTCAGCCCGCGCGTCGCGTAAAGCTCCAGCGCGCCGTCGCGCAGCAGGTAGATCGAACACACCTCGCTGTCGAGGCATTCGCCGATGATGCCGACGACCTGATTCAGCTTGCCCTGCGCATTTGCGCGCGATGCCATGACCTCGTGCAGCCGGGTCAGGATGGTACGCGCCGACTGGGCGGCGGAAGAGGGTGGGGGCGGGGCGTTGGTCATTGCCATCCTGCTAACAGAAGGATGGCGTGAGCGCCAATACCCCGCGCGCGATTGGCCGATCTATTCTTGCGCCGTCCGGCGCGGTGTCAGCGGTTCCCCATCGGCGGGGTCGAGCCGGTGGCCGGCACCGTTGATGCGGCCGTCGGGCCGACCGGCGTCACCGGCGTCGGCGTGCCAAAGACCGGCGCGGCGGCGGGACGCGGCGCATATTTGGCATCCCATGCGATAGCGTCGACCTGGTATCGGGCATAGGCTTCATAGAAATCATGGAACGGCTGGTCGAGCCGCGCGAGGTGCGCGGGCGCTTGTTCGACAAGCTGCGCCGTCGGCGTTGCCGAGACAAGCTGGGCAATTTCGTTGGCGCGCGCGCAGAAAGCGCGCTGCGCCGGCGGCTGCGCGAAATAGTTGAATAGTTGCGTCGAAAGGCGATCGCGCGGCGCGATACCGTTGTTGCGATTTTCCTTACCAAGCTGGGAGATCACCGACTTTTCGGTCGATTTGATCACCTTGCCATGCGTCTTGATGATATTGTTATAAGCCGAAACCAGCGTCGTTTCCTCTGCCCCGCGGCAGCCGATCGCCGCGACGTTGAGCCCGATCTTGAGCTGCCAGAAAGCACGGTCGCCGGTGATATTGCTGTTCGCGGTGACGAAACGGCCGTCGAGGGCGCGGCCGGGCAGGATCTGCGTCAGCGAGGCGTTCCCCGGCGGCAACGGACGCGGCGGGACGACGATCACGACGGGCGGCGGGGGCGGCGGAGGAGGGGGCGGGGGAGGTTTGGGCGCACAGGCGGCGACGCTCGCCAGCAGGCCAGCCAGGATGATCTTCCGCGACAACTTCATATTCCACTCCCCGACCGCATGATCATGCGGCATCAACCCCGCGCGTGCAACGCGGCTTCGGCCTGTTGCACCAGAGATGCGACGATTGCAGCCGCGCTCTCTTCTTCGGATACCATACCGACAGATTGCCCTGCCATTAACGAGCCATTTTCGACGTCGCCGTCGATGACCGCACGGCGCAGCGCGCCTGCCCAATAATGTTCGATCTCCAACTGGGCCTCCATCATGTCGACCTCGCCCTTGTCGAGCTTGTTGGCGACCTCGCGCTGCTTAGCGGTAAAGGCTTCCGTCCCAGCATTTTTGAGTGCGCGCACCGGGATAACGGGCAGGCGCGGGTCGATCTGAACGCTGGCGACCGCCTCGCGCGCCGAGGCGCGGAAGAAGGCCTTTTTGAAATTGGGGTGCGCGATGCTCTCGGTGGCGCAGACGAACCGGGTGCCGAGTTGAACGCCCGAAGCTCCCATTTCCAGATAGGCGGCGATCGCCTCGCCGCGGCCGATGCCGCCGGCGACGAACACCGGCACCTGGTCGGCGAGGGTCGGCAAGATTTCCTGGGCCAGCACGCTCGTCGACACCGGGCCGATATGACCTCCGGCCTCCATGCCCTCGATGACGAGCGCATCGACGCCCGACCGCACGAGTTTTTTGGCGAGCGCGAGCGTCGGGGCGAAACAGATCACCTTTGCGCCCGACGCCTTGATCGCCTCCAGGCTGCCCTTGGGCGGGAGGCCGCCCGCCAGCACGACATGGCCGACACGATGCTTGGCGCACACGTCGATCAGGTCGAACAGCTGGGGGTGCATGGTGATCAGGTTGACGCCGAAGTTGCGGGTCGCCAGCGCCTTGGTCGCGGCGATTTCGGCGTCGAGCAGTTCGGGCGTCATCGCGCCGCACGCGATCACGCCAAAGCCGCCAGCGTTGCTGATCGCACTCACCAGATGGCGTTCCGAGACCCAGCTCATCGCACCGCACAGGATGGCGTAGTCGCTGCCGAGAAGGTCGGTCCCGCGGGCCATCAGTTCGTCAATTTTGCTCATTGAAAGCGCCTTTGCCAGTCCCGGCGGCGCGGTGCAATGGATTGCGGCAGTTGCGATCAACGGCCCGTCGCATGTCGGAATCGGTCTGGCGCCGCGATTGGAGCTTTGGGCGACTGGCGGCGCATGGAAAAGGGGCCGCCCGCGGGCGGCCCCTTTCTCATGCAGGCTGGAAATCAGCGCTGCTGCGGGTTCTTGTCGCGGTCCTGATCGGAACGCTGGTCGCTGCCGGGCTGGCGGTTCTGGCCGCCCTGCTGCTGTTGTTGGCGACGCTGTTCTTCGTCGCGATCCGCCTGCGGCTTGTTTTCGTTCTGCTGGTTGGGGTTGTTAGCCACTTTCCTTCTCCTTTTACCGCGCATGACATCATCCGTGCGGCACCCAAGAAACCCGCCCGATGACGGGATGTTCCGGTTTTTCGCGGGTCTTCGCCCGGCCGTGTCGCATCCACGATGAATGCAGCGAACATAAGGGAGGTGGCGGCGTTCTAATCGGACCACTCAATCACTGAATTCAGCTTATTCGGTTAGGTCGATGGCAGGGCGGGGCCTATCGTCGGGCGAACAAAGCGAAAGGATGACGGCATCGACTCGCACCGCGCCCCAAACCGACCACTCGGCCGACCCCCGCTGGCGACCCCGGTGTCGTCCGCTCGTCATGCCCCGGTCATCCGGCCGCGCCACATGTTCCGATAAATCATAAGAGGAGAGACTGTATGAACGACCAGACCCCCATCGACGCCGGCGGCGGCTGCCCGGTCCATAAGGGCGGCGTGCGCGCGCTGCTCGGCCGCACCAACAAGGACTGGTGGCCCGAGATGCTGGCGACGGAGATCCTGAACCCCAACGGGTCGTCGAACCCGCTCGGTGACGATTTCGACTATGCCAAGGCGTTCCGGTCGCTCGACTATCAGGCGCTGAAGGACGATCTGACCGCGTTGATGACCGACAGCCAGCCCTGGTGGCCGGCCGACTATGGGCATTATGGCCCCTTCTTCATCCGCATGGCGTGGCACGCCGCGGGCACCTATCGCACCGCCGACGGCCGCGGCGGCGCGAACAGCGGGCAGCAACGCTTCGCGCCGCTCGACAGCTGGCCCGACAATGGCAACCTCGACAAGGCACGCCGCCTGCTGTGGCCGATCAAGCAGAAATATGGCAACAAGATCAGCTGGGCCGACCTGTTTATCCTGGCCGGCAATGTCGCGATCGAAAGCATGGGCGGGCCGGTGTTCGGCTTTGGCGGTGGCCGCGCCGACGTGTTCGAGCCCGAACGCGACATCTATTGGGGTAGCGAAGACAAGTGGGTCAACCAGGGCGTGCAGACCCGCATCGACCCCGGCAAGGGGATGGACAACATCGAAGGCCCGCTCGCCGCGATCCAGATGGGCCTGATCTACGTCAATCCCGAAGGACCGCAGGGCAATCCGCACGACGACGAAGGCATGGCGCGCGACATGAAGGAAACCTTTGCGCGCATGGCGATGAACGACGAGGAAACCGTGGCGCTGACCGCCGGCGGGCATACGTTCGGCAAGGCGCACGGTAACGGCGACGCCTCGTTGCTGGGTGCGGCGCCCGCGGGCGGCGACCTTGCTGCGCTGGGCTTTGGCTGGGTGAGCAGCCATGAAAGCGGCGGCATCGGCGAACATACGGTCACCAGCGGCATCGAGGGTGCGTGGACCAACACGCCGCGCGAATGGACGGAGAATTATTTCCGTCTGCTGTTCGATTATGATTATGAGCTGGTGAAATCGCCCGCAGGTGCGAACCAGTGGCAGCCGATCAACCAGAAAGAGGAGGATATGGCCCCGGCGGCGTGGGACCCGAATATCAAGGTCCCGACGATGATGACCACCGCCGACATGGCGTTGAAGCGCGATCCCGCCTATCGTGCGATCAGCGAACGGTTCCGCAACGACCATGAAGCGTTCAAGGACGCCTTTGCGCGCGCCTGGTTCAAGCTGACGCACCGCGACATGGGGCCGAAGGTCCGCTACCTCGGTCCCGAAGTCCCGGCCGAAGACCTGATCTGGCAAGATCCGATCCCCGCCGGGACGATGCCGTCGGATGCCGAGGTGCAGGCGGTGAAGGACAAGATCGCAGCGAGCGGTCTGACCGTCAGCCAGCTGATCAAGACCGCCTGGGCATCGGCGAGCACCTATCGCAAGTCCGATTTCCGCGGCGGCGCCAACGGTGCGCGCGTGCGCCTGGCTCCGCAGAAGGATTGGGAGGTCAACGAACCCGCGATGCTGGCGAAGGTGTTGGATACGCTGGACGGGCTGCGCGGTTCGATGTCGATGGCCGATGCGGTCGTGCTCGGCGGCGTTGTCGGGCTGGAAAAGGCGATCAAGGATGCAGGGTTCGCCGTTTCGGTGCCCTTTACCGGCGGCCGCGGCGACGCGACGGCGGAGCAGACCGACGCCGATAGCTTTGCCGTGATGGAGCCTGAGGCCGACGCCTTCCGCAATTATCTGGGCAAAAAGAAGCTCGCGGTGAAGACCGAGGAAATGATGCTCGACCGGGCTTCGCTGCTCGGCTTGTCGGTGCCCGAAATGACGGTGCTGATCGGCGGACTCCGCGTGCTGGGCGCCAATCATGGTGAGCGCGGCCACGGCCATTTCACCAAGCGGTCGGGCCAGTTGACGAACGACTTTTTCGTCAACCTGCTCGACATGACCAATGTGTGGAAAGCCGTCGACGGGTCCGACGACCAGGAATATGTCGCCACCGACCGCAAGGGCGGCGGCGAAACCTGGCGCGCCACCCGTGCCGACCTGGTGTTCGGTTCCAATTCGGAACTGCGCGCGGTCGCCGAAGTCTATGCCGAGACGGGCCATGAGGAAAAGTTCGTCAAGGACTTCGTCAAGGCATGGACCAAGGTGATGAACGCAGACCGTTTCGACCTCGCCTGATCCGGCGCCTTCGGTCCCGCATCATGCCGCGGGACCGAAGGCGGCCAAAGGACGACGGGTCGCGGGCCCGCCCCCGGGGACATGGGCCTGGGGGCGGGTCTTTCTTTTGGGCTTGGCGCCTGATGTCATCCCGCCCTAAAGCCACAAAAGCCCCCTATGCGGGCATTCAAAATATGTCCTTTGTGGCTTTAAGCTGCGCTGCATCCTCGCGCAGCATCGAGCATATGATGTCCATGTCGGGGCCGCCGGAGACGTCGATCGCGCCACCATTCAGCACGCGCACGACCGTGACACCATTGATCGCGCGGTCCATCGCGATGCTGAATTGATGGGTACGCCCCATCGAAATCGCGCTGTCCCATGCGGCAGCGAAGCTGGCCGCAGCGGGGCGGGCTGATCGCGGCGCCGCTACCCACCCCCGCCCCCTCCTGCAAGTCGGAGGGGAGAAGAAACGTCCGCTATCGGCCGCCAGCCGGCGAACCTCTTTGTCCGTTCGTGTCGAGCGAAGTCGAGACAGCCATCGAAAGAGCGCGATGTCGAGGGGCATCTCGACTTCGCTGGATGCAAACGGGTTAGGATAGGCCAGAACCTCCACTTTTGATCGCCCCCTGCCGCTCGTTATCGGCCTAGGGGGGCGTATGTTAACAATGTCAATTTCGGCTTGACCTCGCCGCGCCTTTCGCTCAATGTTTACGTCGATAACATAGAGTCGGAAAGGATGGCCGGATGAAAACCTTGCTCTACGCCCTCGGACCGATGCTGTTCGATTCGCTGGGGGTCATCGTCTTTGCCATCTTGCTGGTGACGGGCGCGGGGATCGTGCCGGCGACGATCGCGGGCACGCTTGTGGCGCTGGCGGTCGTCGGTTACGAACTGGCGCGCGGCAAAAATGTCGCGGCGCTGCAATGGATCAGCCTTGCATCGGTGCTCCTGACCGCCGCCGCGACGCTATTTACCGGCGATCCGCGCTTTGTGATGGCAAAGCCCACCATCGTCTATCTGATCGTCGGAACGGTGATGCTACGCAAGGGCTGGCTCAACCGCTATATCTTGCCCGAGCAGCTGGCGCTGGTCGGCGATGTCATGGACCGTTTCGGGATGATCTGGGCAGCGCTGATGTTCGCCAGCGCGGGCCTCAACCTCGTCATCGCGATCGGCTTTACCGCATGGTGGCCGCTGTTCATCGGCATATTTCCGCTGGCGTCGAAATTCGGCCTGTTCGCGGTCCACATCGCGGTGGTGCATTTCATCGGCCAGGCACGGCTGCGTCGCCGCGCGGGCGGCGAATTGCAGCCGCTCGCGGCGGAGTGATCAGTCGGCGTCGAGCCCATAGGCGGTGTGCAGCACGCGCACCGCGAGTTCGGTTTCATCCTCGTCGATCAGCACGCTGACCTTGATCTCGCTGGTCGAGATCGCCTGGATGTTGATACCGCGGTCGGCCAATGCGCGGAACATCGTGCTCGCAACCCCGGCGTGACTTTTCATGCCGACGCCGACGACGCTGATCTTCGCGACCTTGTCGTCGCTGATGATGCGGTTGAAACCGATCTTTTCCTTTGCGCTTTCGAGCAGGTCGATCGAGCGCAGCAGGTCGGTGGCGGGAACGGTGAAGGTCACGTCGGTCTCGCCCTTTTCGCGGCCGACATTCTGGATGATCATGTCGACGTTGATGCCTGACGCCGCGAGCGGGCCGAAGATATTCGCGACCGCGCCCGGCTTGTCGGGCACGCGCGTGACGATGATCTTCGCTTCATTCTTGTCGTGGGCGATGCCGGTGATCAGCTGCCGTTCCATCTGATGTTCCTCTATTTCCTCGTCGCTGACGATCATCGTGCCTTTTTTGGGAGCCTCGTCGCCCTCGACGAAGCTCGAAAGAACCTGCACGCGCACGCCCTCTTTCATCGCGAGCCCGACCGACCGCGTCTGGAGCACCTTCGCGCCGACGCTCGCCAGTTCGAGCATTTCCTCATAGGTGACATAGTCGAGCTTGCGCGCGCGCGCGACGATGCGCGGGTCGGTGGTATAGACGCCGTCGACGTCGGTGTAGATGTCGCAGCGGTCGGCCTTGAGCGCCGCGGCGACCGCGACCGCGCTGGTGTCCGAGCCGCCGCGGCCCAATGTCGAGACGCGGCCATCGTCCATCAGGCCCTGGAAGCCGGGGATTACCGCAACTTCGCCCTTTGCCATCGCGGCGGCGAGCGCGCCGGTGTCGATGTCGGCGATGCGGGCACGGGCGTGCGCTTCTTCGGTGCGGATCGGGAGCTGCCATCCGAGCCAACTGCGCGCGGGGGTGCCCATCGCCTGCAGGGTGAGCGCGAGCAGGCCCGACGTGATCTGTTCGCCCGCGGCGACGACGACGTCATATTCGGCCGGGTCGTAGCGCGGGTTCGCCTCGCGGCAGAAATTGACGAGCCGGTCGGTTTCGCCCGCCATCGCCGAGACGACGAC
>NZ_MIAM01000063.1:107997-142291 GCF_001830555.1 Sphingopyxis sp. RIFCSPHIGHO2_12_FULL_65_19
GCCGTTCGCGACTTCGCGCGCGACAAGTTTCGCCACGGTGCGAATCCGCTCGGTGCCCGCCATCGACGTGCCCCCGAATTTCATCACGATCCGCGCCATCTCGCCCCGCTTTCCTGATCTGGTTTCGGCCGCAACTTTCCCAAGCATTTCTGCGGCGCTCGCGTCGTTACGGAAGGGGGCGGTCGATGGCAAGACCGGCATCGTATGCGCGGGATAGAATTTCTTGCATGGCGCGAGGCACGGTGCCACATCGCAGGGCATGAGTGCTGCCACGATCAACCCGCACGAAGCCGCCCATTTCGGGGCGCTGGCCGCCGACTGGTGGGACCCGCACGGTTCGTCGGCGATGCTGCACAAGCTCAATCCGGTGCGGCTGGCCTATATCCGCGACCGGATCGACGCGCATTGGCATGTCGATGCGCGCGACCGTTTTGCGCTGGCGGGGCGGACGGCGCTCGACGTCGGATGCGGCGCGGGGCTGCTTGCGGAACCGCTGGCGCGGATGGGGGCCACTGTCACCGGCGTCGATGCGGCGCCGGAGAATATTGCCGCCGCGCGCGAACATGCAGCGGGGCAGGGGCTGGCGATCAGCTATTTCGCGGGTGAACTCGCCGCGCTGCCGCCTGCGACTTTCGACCTCGTCACCTCGATGGAGGTCGTCGAACATGTCACCGATCCCGCCGCCTTTATCGCCGAACTCGCGGCGCGGCTGGCGCCCGGCGGGCTGATGATCTTGTCGACCCCGAACCGCACGATGCTGTCGAAGCTGCTGCTCGTCGAAGCGGCCGAACGTATCGGCGCCGTGCCGCGGGGCACGCATGACTGGGACCAGTTTCTGAAGCCCGAAGAGCTGACAAAGCTGCTCGAAGGCGCGGGGCTGGAGGTCATCGACCGTACCGGCCTGTCGCCGTCGGCCGCCAAGGGCTTCACGCTCGGCGGCAGCGAGACGCTGAACTATCTCGTCGCGGCGCGATGGCCCTAGGTCAGAAGTCCACATCCTCATAATATTTGGGCGGCGTCACGATTTCCATTCGCTCGGCGAGCAGCGGCCGGAAGCTCGGGCGCGATTTGAGGCCTGAATACCAGCCCTTGGTCTGCTCATGTCCGGTCCAGTCGATGCCGCCCAGATAATCGGCGACCGAGATATGCGCCGCGGCGGTCAGGTCGGCGAGGCTCATCGTCGCGCCGGCGAGCCAGGTGCGGTGGTCGATCAGATAATCGACATAGTCGAGATGGTTGTTCGCGGCCTTCATCGCCTCGCGAAGCGCGCCGGCGTCGGGCGGCTGGCGATGGACGATGCGTTTCTGCATCCGTTCAAACAGCAGGGGGCCGGTGACTTCATAGTAAAAATCATGGTCGAACCAGGACGTCAGGCGGCGGATTTCGGCGCGGTTGGCCGCCGTTCCGTTGATCATCGCCTTGCCTTCGACGGTTTCCTCGAAATATTCGGCGATTGCCATGCTGTCCATCAGCACCTGGCCGCGCGCCTGGTCGACCATCACCGGGGTGCGCCCAGCCGGATTGAGGTCAATGAATTCGTCGCGGCGTTCCCACGGCGATTCGCGCACCAATTCGTAACCGACGCCCTTTTCACCCAGCAAAAGGCGGACCTTGCGCGAAAAGGGACAGAGCGGGAATTGATAGAGTTGCCACATGGGTCCGGCATAGCGGCAGCGGGGCGCCGCGCGCAACGGCTATGCGAATAGCCTACTGGCATCCCGGTCTTCGCCGGGATGACGGAAAGACAGGTTATCGCCGCGCGTCGGCGCGTTCGCGTTCCCATTGTGCGGCGAAGTCGCGCGCCATGTCCTTGAGCAGCGGCGCATAAGCGGCGATCGCCGATGCGGCGTGCCCCGCCATGCGCGTCCCGGCGCGCACGTCGCTACCCATGCGTTCCGCATAGTCGGGATCGCGGCCTGCAAGCTCGCCCAGCGTTGCATCGTCGGGAATATAGGCGGCGTCGGATTCGGGGTCGATCTGGGCCACGGCTTTGGCAAGCGGGCCGACCTGCATCTGCATCAGGGCGCCGACCATCGCGGTGATCGTGTCGGCCATGCGGTCCTGCGCCACCGGGTCGTTGAGCGTCGCGACGGTGTCGTTCATCTCCCTCAATTCACTGGCGGCGGCGGGGACCGGCGCGGCGAGCGCGAGCAGGGGAAGGGCGATCAGGGCGATACGCGTCATGGCTCGATCCTTTCACGGGACGAGGGGGGCAGCAAAACGCGGTTCTTAGACGATCGACGCTTTCGCTGGGCTGAACGCATTTGAGGCTTGCGACAAGATGTTGTGCGGGCGCGATAAACGGCCCTCGCCATCGCTTGGCGATGGCGATCGCCCGAAGTGTGGTGGAGTGGGGGCAGCGACCTCGCGTCACTGCCCCCTCCGTCAGCGCTTCGCGCTGCCGCCTCCCCATGCGTGCGGCGCGGGGAGGATTGCGATCATTCCGCGGCGACCACCTCGGCCTCGGCATCGCTCAGCGGGTAGGCCAGACGCGACAGCATTTCCTTCGGGCATACCTGCCAGAATTGATCGCGCCAGCGATCCCAGTCGGCGAGCACTTCGCCGGACCATTTGCTGCCCGTTGCCTTGGCATGATCCTCGATCAGTTCGCGCACCACGCTTTCCCAATGCGCGCTGTCGATCCGTTGCCAGACGATGGATTCGCTATTGGCGCGGCGTTCAAACTGGCCGTCGGTGTCGAGGATGAACGCCATGCCGCCGGTCATGCCCGCACCGAAGTTCGAGCCGACGGGGCCAAGGATCACCGCGGTGCCGCCGGTCATATATTCGCAGCCGTTGGCGCCGCAGCCTTCGACCACGACCTTGGCGCCCGAATTGCGGACGGCGAAGCGTTCGCCCGCCTGACCCGCCGCAAGCAGCGTGCCCGCGGTCGCACCATAGAGGACGGTGTTGCCGACGATGCTGTTGTGCTGACTGACGAGTGGGCTGGAGACGGTCGGGCGCACGATGATGCGGCCACCCGACAGGCCTTTGCCGACATAGTCGTTGGCGTCGCCGAACACCTCCAGCGTCACGCCCTGGCACAGGAAGGCGCCGAGCGACTGGCCCGCGGTGCCGCGCAGGCGCACCTGCACATGATTGTCGGCAAGCCCCTTCATGCCGAAGCGCGCGGTGACCTCCGCCGACAGGCGCGTGCCGACGGCGCGGTGCGTGTTGCGGACATTATAGGTCAGTTGCATACGCTCGCCGCGATCGAACAACGGCTTGGCATCGCCCAGGATCTGCGCGTCGAGGCTGTCGGGCACCGGGTTGCGGAAGTTCGGCCCCTGCGAACGGCGCTGATCGTCGGGTGCGTCGACCTTGGCAAGGATGGGGTTGAGGTCGAGGTCGTCGAGATGTTCGGCGCCGCGACTGACCTGGCGCAGCAATTCGGTGCGGCCGATCACTTCGTCGAGGCTTCGGTAACCGAGCTTTGCCAGGATTTCGCGCACTTCTTCGGCGATGAAGGTCATCAGGTTGATCACCTTCTCTGGCGATCCGGTGAACTTCTGCCGAAGTTTCTCGTCCTGCGTGCAGACGCCGACCGGGCAGGTATTGCTGTGGCACTGGCGAACCATGATGCAGCCCATCGCGACGAGGCTGAGCGTGCCGATGCCATATTCCTCGGCGCCGAGGATCGCCGCGATCACGATGTCGCGCCCGGTCTTGAGGCCGCCGTCGGTGCGCAGGCGAATGCGATGGCGCAGGCCGTTGAGCGTCAGCACCTGATTGACTTCGGACAGGCCCATCTCCCACGGGGTGCCGGCATATTTGACGCTGGTTTGCGGGCTGGCGCCGGTGCCGCCGGTGTTGCCCGCGACGAGGATCACGTCGGCGTGCGCCTTGGCGACGCCTGCTGCGACGGTGCCGATGCCCGCCGAGCTGACGAGCTTGACGCAGACCCGCGCCTTCGGGTTGATCTGTTTCAGGTCATAGATGAGCTGGGCCAGATCCTCGATCGAATAGATGTCGTGGTGCGGCGGCGGGCTGATCAACGTCACCCCCGGCGTCGCATGGCGCAGACGCGCGATGAATTCGGTGACCTTGAAGCCGGGCAGCTGGCCACCTTCGCCGGGTTTGGCACCCTGTGCGACCTTGATCTCGATCTCGTCGCACGCGCCAAGATATTCGGCGGTGACGCCGAAGCGGCCGCTCGCGATCTGCTTGATATTGCTGTTGGCGTTGTCACCATTCGCATAGGGCGTGTAGCGCTCGCTCGCTTCGCCGCCTTCGCCCGACACCGCCTTGGCGCCGATGCGGTTCATCGCGATCGCCAGCGTTTCATGCGCTTCCGGGGACAGCGCGCCGAGCGACATGCCGGGGGTGACGAAGCGTTTGCGGATTTCGGTGATCGCCTCGACGCTGTCGAGCGCGATGCCCTGCGCGGGGTAGTTGAATTCCATCAGGTCGCGCAGATAGATCGGCGGCAAATCGGCGACGCCGCGCGAAAATTGCAGATAGGTCGAATAGCTGTCGGTGGCGACCGCGGTTTGCAGCAGGTGCATCAGCTGCGCCGAATAGGCGTGCGCCTCGCCGCCCGCCCGCTGGCGATAGAAACCGCCAATCGGCAGGGTGGTGACGCGCGCGTCGAACGCGGCCTCATGCTTCTCGGTCGCGTTGATGAACAGCGATTGATAACCTTCGCCCGAAATCTTGGCCGGCATACCGGGGAACAGGTCGTTGACGAGCGCGCGGCTGAGGCCGACCGCCTCGAAATTATAGCCACCGCGATAGGAGGAGATCACGGCAATCCCCATCTTCGCGAGAATTTTGAGCAAGCCGTCGTCGATCGCCTTGCGGAACCGCTGGCGGCAGTCGTCCAGCGTCAGCTCGCTGCCAAACAGTCCGCGCGCGTGGCGGTCGGCGATCGCCGCTTCGGTCAGGTAGGCGTGGACCGTCGTCGCGCCGACGCCGATCAGCACGGCAAAAGCATGGGTGTCGAGCACCTCGGCCGACCGCACGTTGATCGAGGCATAGCTGCGCAGCCCCTTGCGCACGAGGTGCGTGTGGACGGCGGCGGCGGCCAGCACCATCGCGACCCCGACGCGGCCTTCGCCGATATTCTGGTCGGACAGGAACAGTTCGGAGCGTCCGGCGCGCACCGCCTCCTCTGCCTCGCGGCGGACACGGGCGATCGCCTCGCGCAGCGCCGACGCGTCGGCGCCCGCGGCAAAGGTGCAGTCGATGTCGGCGACGGCATCGCCGAAATAGGCGCGCAGCCGGTCCCAATCATCACCCACCAGCACGGGCGAATCGATCACGAGGACGTGGTCGCTCTGGCCCTTTTCGTCGAGGATGTTCGCGAGATTGGCAAAGCGCGTCTTCAGGCTCATCACATGGCGTTCGCGCAAGCTGTCGATCGGGGGGTTGGTGACCTGGCTGAAATTCTGGCGGAAGAACTGCGCGACATGGCGCGGCTTGTCCGAAATGACCGCGAGCGGGGTGTCGTCGCCCATCGACCCGATCGCTTCCTTCGCATCCTCCACCATGGGGGAGAGGATCAGTTCCATATCCTCCATCGTCAGCCCCGCCGCGACCTGGCGGCGGAGCAGTTCGGCGCGATCGAACATCGGCAGGCTGGATTTGCCGCCTTTCGGCAGGTCCGCCATCGTGCGGAAACCCTTGACGCGCGAGGGATAATCCTGGGCGTCGGCGATCTTGTCCTTGATCGCGAGATCTTCGTAGAGCGTGCCGTCGTCGAGATCGACCGCGATCATCTGGCCGGGGCCGAGCCGTCCCTTTTTGCGGATGCTCGCTTCGGGCAGCAGCACCATCCCGCTTTCGGACCCGACGACGAGCAGATTGTCGGCGGTCAGCGTGTAGCGCAGCGGACGCAGCGCGTTGCGGTCCATGCCCGCGACCGCCCAGCGGCCGTCGGTCATCGCGAGCGCGGCGGGGCCGTCCCACGGCTCCATGACACTGGCGAGATAGCTGTACATCGCGCGGTGATTATCGGGGACGTCGCTCTCGCCCGCCCAGGCTTCGGGCACCAGGATCAGCTTTGCGGTGGGCGCATCGCGGCCGGCGCGGCACAGCGCCTCGAACACAGCATCGAGCGCGGCGGTGTCCGACGCGCCTGCCGGAATCACCGGCTTGATGTCTTCACTATGCTCGCCGAACGCGAGGCTCGCCATCTTGATCTCGTGGCTTTTCATCCAGTTCTTGTTGCCGCGGATCGTGTTGATTTCGCCATTGTGGGCGAGGCAGCGGAACGGCTGCGCCAGCCACCATTGCGGAAAAGTGTTTGTCGAATAGCGCTGGTGAAAGATTGCGACGCGACTCTCGAACAGCTTGTTCGTGAGGTCGGGGAAGAAATCCGCCAGGCTCTCGGCAAGGAAGAGGCCCTTGTAGATGATCGAGCGCGCCGACAGGCTGCAAATGTAGAAATCGGCGATCTGCGCCGCGATGACCTTTTTCTCGATGCGGCGGCGGACCAGATAGAGCTGCTTTTCAAATTCGGCGATCGATTGTTCGTCGGGCAGGGGGCCAGCGATCATGATCTGTTCGATCTCGGGGCGCGTGCGCTGCGCCTTGTCGCCGATCACCGACACATCGACCGGCACCTGGCGCCAGCCATAGATGGTAAAGCCGGCGTCGATGATCTCGGCCTCGACGATCGTGCGGCATTCCTCCTGCGCGCCAAGGTCGGTGCGGGGCAGGAAGATCATGCCGACGGCGAGCCGGTTCGGGCGCACCTTGTGCCCCGACGCGGCGATCGCATCGTCGAAGAAGCGGACGGGCAAGTCGACATGGATGCCCGCACCATCCCCGGTCTTGCCGTCGGCATCGACCGCGCCGCGGTGCCAGACGGCCCGCAAGGCTTCGATCGCCGCCTCGACGACGCGGCGCGACGGCTTGCCGTCGGTCGCCGCGACCATGCCGACGCCGCAGGCATCGGATTCCATGTCGGGGCGATACATGCCTTCGGCTTCGAGCCGCGCGTGATCGGGGGTGGGGTAATGGGTCATCATCTTCGTTCCTGATGCTTTATAATCAACCCGCCATCCCGGCCTGCGCCGGGATGGCGGATGTTCGTCAATCCGGCAGTCGTTCGCGCGCCTTGTTGGCGGCTTCGGCTTCGGCTTCGAGATACGCCGTCGTGGCGGCGGCCGAAGCGGCTTCCAGATCCATGACGCGTTTCAGGTCGTCGGCCGACCAGTTGCTGCGATCATATGCCGGGTCGTCGACCGCCATCGCGGCGGCATCGGCCGCGGCATTCGCGGCATCGGTCGCCGCGTCGGCGGCATAATCGTCGGCGGCATCGACCGCGACCGCATCGGCGGCTTCGACCGTATCATTCTTCCACATGTCGCGCTGGTCTTGCAGCACTTTCACGTCGACCTTCATCAGCCTTGCAAGCTGGGCGAGCTGCTTGTCATCGAAATCGGCCAGCTGCTTTTCCTTGGGCAGATCCTTCATGTCCTTTTCGATCTGCGGCGCGCGGTCGATGAATTTCGTGATCAGCGGCGGGACCGCCTTGATGATCGCCAGCATCACTTCGGGGTCGGCCTGCAACGCCATCCATTCGTTGGCGTAAAGGGCGCCGGTGGGCGTCGCGAGAAAGCCGTTGAGGTCGGTGAGCTGCGCCGCGCTGAACTTGCGGGCATAGGCTTTCGCCATCCCCTCGCGCATCGGCGATTCCATGTCGCTCAATACTTCGCTGATCAGCGGTTTGATCACCCTGGTGATCTGCTCTTCGCGCTCCTTGCGGTGCGGATCGAACATATCGGCGACCTTGGTCTTCGTCGCTTCGTCGAGCGCCGCGATCTTTTCACTTTCGACGCCGGTCTTGATGGATAGCATCAGGTCCGACTGCCCGCCGAACTCGCCCATCAGCGTTTTGAACATCTTGCCGTAAAGATTGTCCATCATCTTTTCGAGGCTGCCGCCGGGGACCAGTTGGCCCATCGTTTTTTGGGCAAGCGCGAGGCGCGCCGGTTCGATCGGCGGCAGGTTGCCGGTGTCGAACATCTTTTCGATCAGCGCGATCGCCTCGTCCATTTCCTTCTGCATCTTGGCCTTTTGCTCTTCGACATAGGCCTCGCTGTCGAACGGAGCGGACGTCTCCTCTTCGAGGTCGGGCGCGACGACTTCGGCCACGGGTGCTTCCTGCTGCGCGGCATAAGCGGATGCGCCGAGCGGCAGCATCGCCGCGGCGCCGGCGACCAGAATCGATTTGAATGTCGGCATCGTGAATTTCCTTCCCCTGTTGGTCATGCCGCCTTCTTTTCTTTTTTCGCCTTCGCCTTCAACCACTTTGCCATATGGTCGCTGACATCGCGGCCGTCGCGGATGCCCCAGACGACCAGGCTGGCGCCGCGCACGATGTCGCCCGCCGCAAAAACACCGGGAAGGCTGGTCATCATCGTCTGATGATCGACGCGCAGCGTGCCCCAGCGGGTCACCGACAGGTCGGGCGAACCGAACAGGTGCGGCAGCTCTTCGGGATCGAAACCCAGCGCCTTGATCACCATGTCGGCCGGCACGTCGAACTTGCGGCCGGGGTCGGCCTCCGGGCTGCGGCGTCCGCTCGCATCGGGCGCGCCGAGGCGCATCCCCGCCACCGCGACCTGTTTTACATGCTGGTCCGCGGTGAAGCTTTCGGGTGCGGAGAGCCAGACGAACTCGACGCCCTCCTCCTCGGCATTGGTGACTTCGCGCTGCGACCCCGGCATATTCTCGCGGTCGCGGCGATAGAGGCATTTCACCGACTTCGCGCCCTGGCGCACCGCGGTGCGGACGCAGTCCATTGCGGTGTCACCGCCGCCGATAACGACGACATGTTTGCCCTTGGCATCGAGACGCCCGTCGTCGAAGGCGGGGACGTCATCGCCAAAGCTTTTGCGGTTCGACGCGATCAGATAGTCGAGCGCGGCAATCACACCCTTGGCGCCGTTGCCGGGAACGGCGATCTCGCGCGCCTTGTAGACGCCGGTCGCGATCAGGATCGCGTCATGCTTCTGGCGCAGCTGGTCGAGCGTCGCGTCGTCGCCCACCGCGAACCCCAAATGGAAATGGATGCCGCCCTCGACCAGCCGGTCGATGCGGCGCATCACGACATCCTTTTCGAGCTTGAAGCCCGGAATGCCATAGGTGAGGAGCCCGCCGGCGCGGTCGTGCCGGTCATAGACATGCACGTCATGCCCCGCGGCGCGCAGATATTCGGCCGCCGTCAGCCCGGCCGGACCCGCGCCGATCACGCCGACCGACTGGCCGGTGGCGGCGCCCGCATGCAGCGGTTCGACCCAGCCCTCAGCCCAGGCGGTGTCGGTGATATATTTCTCGACGCTGCCGATCGTCACCGCGCCATGGCCCGAAAATTCGATGACGCAATTGCCTTCGCACAAGCGATCCTGCGGACAGATGCGGCCGCAGATTTCGGGCATCGTCGACGTCGCGTTGCTGAGTTCATAGGCTTCGCGCAGGCGGCCCTCGGCGGTCAGGCGCAGCCAGTCGGGAATGTGATTGTGCAGCGGACAATGCACCGAGCAATAGGGCACGCCGCATTGCGAGCAGCGCGCCGCCTGTGCGTCGGCGTCGGGCGCTGCGTAGCGCTCGGCAATTTCGCGAAAGTCGCGCGCCCGTTCTTCGGCGGAGCGCTTGTCCGGATAGGATTGTTCACGCCCCACAAATTGGAGCATGCGATCGGAAGCCATGCAATATCCCCTTCTGGAGCGGGGATTTGCATGGCCGGAAAAGCCGTGTCACGGGCAAATTGCCAGATAGGTCAGTGTTTATAACCTATTTTTGGTACACATCACGCAGAAAAATCGGTTCGCGCAATTATCTTTCGCAAATTAGTATCGCGTCGGACCTATCGCAGCGATAGCAACAAAAGTGCGCCGACGCCGACGATGATACGATACCAGGCGAAAGGGGCAAATCCGAAGCGGCCGACAATGGCGACAAAGGCTTTGACGACGACCAGCGCGACGACGAATGCGACGCCCAGGCCGATCGCAATCGCGTTCATGTCGTCGAAGGTCAGGAGCGCGCGATCCTTCCATAGCGAATAGGCGGTCGCCCCCATCATCGTCGGCACCGCCAGGAAAAAGCTGAATTCCGCCGCGGTCTTGCGTTCGACCCCCATCAGCAACGCGCCCATGATCGTCGCACCCGACCGGCTGACGCCCGGGATCATCGCGACACATTGCATCACCCCGACGGCGATCGCGGTTCGCATCGGCATGCCCTCGACGCTTTCGACCTTCACGGTCTTGACCATCCGTTCGATCAACAGGATCGCAACGCCGCCGACAATCAGTGCCACGGCGACCGTCGTCGGCGATTCGAGCAGCGCCCGGATGCCCTTGTAAGCCACGGCGCCGATGATCATCGCGGGCAGGAAGCCGATCACGATGTTGCGCGTGAAAGCGATCGCCGGGGGATCGGCGCGAAGCAGGCCCTTGCCGACCGTCCAAAATCGCTGGCGATAGGCGACGAGAACCGCGAGGATCGCGCCGAGCTGGATCGCGATCTTGAACGCTGCCGACCCTTCGCCGGTAAAGCCTAGCAATTCACCGGCAAGGATCAGGTGGCCGGTCGAGGAGACGGGCAAAAATTCGGTCAGCCCCTCGATGATGCCGAGCAGAATGATAGTCAGAAGGTCGTGCATGTAGGGTCCTGGGGATCGTCATCCCCGGCAATCACATGGCGACCGCCGGGCGGGCGGAAAGGATCAGGCGGGGGTTTTGACCGCGAAGCGGCCGTGGCGGCGATATTGGACGAGCCAGCTGTCGGACACGGAGCCGAGCGACGTCGGCGTGATCCCGAGTTGGGCGAGCCCCGCGGCTCCGTCGGCGACGACATTATCGTGCTGGAGCATCAGCCACTGGTCCTTGGTGATCGGTGCGCCGGGCGCCCAGCCAAAGCCCGATGCGAGCGCCGAGGCGACGACATCGGGCACCTCGACGAACAAAGGCGACCGGCCGATGGCATCGGCGATCCAGCGCAGCAGCGCGCGCATCGTCAGCACCTCCGGCCCGCCGACTTCGTATAGATGGCCCGCGGCCTGCGGGGCGAGCGCCGCGACCACCGCATCGGCCACGTCGCCGACATAGACCGGCTGGAACCTGGCGTCCGGCGCGATCACCGGGACGACCGGCGCCATGCGGATCATTGCTGCGAAGCGATTGATGAACTGGTCCTCGCGGCCGAAGATGATCGACGGACGCACGATGGCAGCGTCGGCAAAGGCTGCCCGGACCGCCGCTTCGCCATCGCCCTTGCTGCGGCCATAGGCCGAGGCGCTTTGGCGGTCGGCGCCGATTGCCGAGACATGCACGAGAACGGCGACGCTCGCGGCCTTTGCGGCCGCCGCGACATGGCCCGCGCCATCGGCCTGCACGGCCTGCATATCGGCGAACGCGCCGACCAGGTTGATCACCGCGTCGCTGCCCTGCACGGCGCGCGCAACGCTGGCGGCGTCGCGCACGTCGCACGCCACGAACTGCGTCTGGCCGAGACCGCCAAGCGGTTTCAGGAAGGTGGCGGCGCGGGGCTCGCGCTGCGCGACGCGGACGCGCGCGCCGCGCGCGAGCAGCCGTTGCACGACATAGCGGCCCAGGAAGCCACCGCCGCCCACAACCGTGATCAATTGTCCGTCGAGATTCTGCATTGCGTCCGCCTGTGATCGATTCTTTTCCCGGCGCCGGGCGCGCCGCACGGGTTCCCCATGCCGCGAAGCGGGGGAGGGGGCAAGGGGCGACCGCGGCGTTGGGGCGTAAAACCCAAGGCTTTGCGATAAAATGCACCCCCGCCTGCGCACCGCGGTTGACAAGCCGATGGCCGCCCCGCTAAGCGCCCGCTCCTACCCCGTGCCCAGATGGCGGAATTGGTAGACGCACCAGCTTCAGGTGCTGGCGATCGCAAGGTCGTGGAGGTTCGAGTCCTCTTCTGGGCACCATTTATCCCATGCCATCGAATGGGCGGGATATTATTGAAAAATACGGCGTTTTCTTGCCCGGCCGTTCGATGTGTAGCGGTGGGACATGCGATGCGACACCGAAAGCGATAGCCGGGACGGCCCATTGTTTCGGCCTGTGGGGCCGCCGCGCTGGTCGGGCTGCCCGAACCGTTGCTGGCAAACCCCAGCGCGATGGTGCAGGGCGAGCCCGCGGCGTGGCGACAGGGGGCACCGACGCGTTGCGTCTATAAATGGCCGTTTGAGCATGGACAGGGCGTTGAGGTTGGCGGCGGTTGCGGGGTGGCGCGCGTCGCTTTTTTCCGGCAAGCATCCTCGATGACGGCAGCAAAGACATCGGCGCGCGCGCAGGGAAATCGCACGGCCAGAACCCGTGCTTCGCTCCTCGCGTCGGGGCGCAAGCTATTTGCCGAGCGGCCGTTCGATGCGGTCGCCATCGACGACATCGTCCAGGAGGCGGGCGTCGCGAAGGGGACATTCTACAATCATTTCGACGACAAGGACGCGCTGCTTGCCGCGATCGTGACCGATATTCGGCGTGGTATCGAAGCGCGCGTGGCGATGGTGAACGCCGCGGTCGACGATCCGGCGGTGCGGATTGCCCGCGCGATCTGTGTTTATGCGGCGATGGCGGCCGACGACCCCGTCGAGGCGCATGTCATGCTTCGCAACGATCCGCGCGGTTCGGCACGCGAGTCGCTGAACGATGGATTGCGGGGCGACCTGAATGGCGGGATTCGGAGCGGGCGCATCGCGATCCCCACGATCGACTCAGGACTGCTTTTTGTCATCGGCATCGTCCATAGCCTGCTGCTCGCGGCCGCGCGTGGGCGCGAGCGAGTGCGATCGATCGAGACCGCCGAGCAATTGTGCACGATGATGTTGCGGTCGTTCGGCCTTGATCATGACGACGCCGAACTGATCGCATCGCAGGCCGCCGACGACATCATCCGCCGACGGGCCTATGCCGCCGACGCCGAATGATGTCAGGCGACACAATGTCAGTTGGCGCGCGGCTCATGTCGATGTCGAAGCTATGGTCGCGAATCGGGTGAGAGCTGCTGATTATTCCTCGAACATGCCGAACCGTTCAATGCCGCCGGTCGGTGTCGGGGCCGCCCGCGATCGAAGTTCGCTAGGCGGGCAAACATTTGCCCGAGGGCGCTTGTCATCATCGGGTCGCGCTGCTAGTGGCGCCCCTCGTTGCCGCTTTAGCTCAGTTGGTAGAGCACATCATTCGTAATGATGGGGTCAGGTGTTCGAGTCACCTAAGCGGCACCATAACTTCCAGAAGGCGAGTGTTAGACGTACGGCCGAAAGGCCCCATGTGTGGGCGGTTGGTTGGGTCTTGCTTGGGTCTCTTTGGGAAGGACAATGAGCCCTACCCACGCTGCCCCCCCCCTTCGGACCGAATCAACATGTTCAGGTTGGCAAAGGTGGATCCAGTAAGGGAGGGAATAAAAAATCCCGAACGGCTTTGGCGGGTATAGCACCATTATGCACCGTATAAGGAGCGTCGCTTTCTCCGGAACCACAAACTGCGATCCCTAAAATTTTACCTCGGTCATCCAGCACGGGGCCGCCGCTATTACCATAGATCACATTCTGCGAGATTCGGAACAACTCCAATCCAAGATATTGCGACTTGCCGGTGACGTGGCCAACGGCGACGTGCGCAGTGTCGCCGTCAGTGTGGTTGGGGTAGCCCGCCAACGTCACCGTGGCGCCAACTTCTGTTGAAGCATTAAAATCAAAATCGAGCGCTCGGGCCTCGATTAACGATGTAGCTAGTGCCTGATCCTTAATTCGCAGTATCGCGACATCTGCGTCAATCGAACTGCGCAAAAGCTCAACATCCAACGCCCCAAACGCCAAATCTCGGAACGATACAGAGAGTTTTTCGACTGAGCTACCGTCGGCGTAGCAGGCCACATGGGCGTTCGTTACGATGAGGCCATCTTGTATAACAAAGCCGCTGCCCTGACGCGCAACGGCATCAGCCTTTTTGATGTCACCGCTCTCTGCCGCTACAATGCAGATCGACCGCTCAAGTTCGGCCCTCCAGTCGGTTGGAGGCTCGTATGATATCAGGCTACCAGAAGTTAATTGGTTGAATTTTTGAACCGTCTTCCAAACCGTTTCGTCGTTTTCACCACGGATATGACGCATAAATTCAATCTTACCGCGAAGACTGAGTTCGAAGCTGCTGTTCTCCGGGCGTCCGTAATTGCTAACCCAATACTCTTGGGCCTTATCCTCCCCATATTTCTGCCACGCATTTAAAATGGCTCGAATTTCTCGACGCAGTTCACGTCGTATATTAAGCTTCTCGTTACACATAACGCCACACACGATTTGACGATCTTGGCGAGATTTTAACCGTGTTTTGGCTGGGTTGAGTGTGAAGCCGTGTTTCGTCACTATTTGGTCCAGATCAGGGCCAGGAATGATTTTCCCAACTCCGTCTTCGTCAACGAGTTGAGCGATTTGATGTGCGAAGCGACTTTTCTGCGTGCTGAACACCATGTCATCTGCAAATCGAGTATAAAAACTCCCTGTATCGCGTCCTAGCTTCGCTAGTTCAGCATCAAGGCCGCTGCAGATCATATTCGAAAGTATGGGCGAAGTAGGGCCCCCAAAGGGAAGCTTGTTATCAAATGTGGTTAGGCACGCTATCGTTGTTGCGATGGAGTTGCTAAGCCCGTATGGCTGGGCCATTAGCCGACCTCGAACTCGCCCAAAATTAATTTGGTCAAAGAAATCCTTTATATCTACAGAAAAGATGTGCTTCCGACCAAGGTGAGTGGTGGCATTTGATCTGATGCCGCGGCCTTTTATATAAGCGAATGCACGGGAATGCGGCCGATATAGCTTTTCAAGTTCTAGCAAAAGGCGTCGCTGGATCATTTTCAAGGTCGAATGAGGAACGGCGATCTGCCGAATGACCCCATTTCGCTTTATAAACGGTCTAGTTTTATACCTTTTCGAGTCAGGTCGATCATAAGCAAAGGATTTCATGACCTTAACATCAACCTGAATAAGTTTTGCTAAATCATCAAACGTACTTATCTGCTGCAGGGGCGCAGTCATACTAGTCGAGTTCCGTTCTAACCTTTACCATGTGATGGCATTCCGATCATCTGGTCGGGATAATGTATTACATACTCCAATTACGCGCAGTATCGACGCGCACAGCAACCGAAACTCGACTAGTCAGACACGTCTAGCGTCAAAAGGCTCAGATTCCAATCATTTCTAGTACAATGACTTCTGCACGAAAACCTCACCGTTTTATATAGTATCGTCGTTAGCTCTTCAGCAGCAGTTTGTGCGGCCCGATTCCATCGGCGTCCGCGAGCCGACCGAGCGAAGCCACAGACGGGTGCGGCGCTCCTGTTCACGGTCAGTCAAATAGCTGCGCTCCATTTCCTCTGCCGCCGCTGTACCATCCCCTTCAGCTCGCGCTAGTGCAGCACATTGACGCCGGGAAGGAGCCCAACGTCGGCCGAAGCCAAAAGACCAAGCGCAACATTTGCGACGACAACAACAGCAAGGCGAAAATTCCGTTGAACTGTTTCTACAAATAGGCGGCCGAAGTCCGTGTATGCGGACGGTGTGATGTGATCATAAAATCGCGGGAAGCCGACCAAGGGGATCGATCATAACCAATCCCAGCTTTAAAAATTCAAATAAGACGCGCGCGAGCGAAAAGCGGACGATGACGAAGCCCGCTGGGATGAGCGGCTTAAGACAGTCGTGAAGGCGAAACCGAGGAAGTCAGCGTCAGAGTAGGTCCCATTCACGCTCAAGGCGATCCAATTCTTGCATGAGGTAGTACACCTTACCGTCCTTAACGTCACCCCGTGTAGCGACGGCAAGCCGCCCATTTTCCAAATCAGCAAGTATCTTCGGATCCAGCCGGGGCCGTATAGCGTGCCACCCCGCCTTATCGGAAAGGAAAGCAATCAGCCCATCATGACGAGTCTGTCGATTGAACCGGGCGACTAGGTTACGACCATCAGCAATCAGCTGTCGGCGTTGAAGTTGCTTTCCTCCATCTTCTGCGGCCTCCGGCTTAGGCGCTGGCTCACTCACCGGGCTCAGCAATCTATAGAGAGCAACAGCCAGATACAGCGTGATAAGCACAAGGGGAGCGTGCCCCCATATTCCGCTGGACAGCCATGAAGGTGCGCCCCCTACCAGAGGAGCGTCAGCTGACTTTATCGCCATGATTATCGCGCCGACCCATAGGGAAACGATCCCTAGCCAATCGAGATTAGATTTTGGCAATGCCACCCCTTTAGTTCCTCCAGAAAATCATAGTGGAGGCAGCGCGTGTTTTCAATCTGTACAATCGCTAATCAATAGCCCCGCCAAGCGTGGAAGCTTGACGGGGCGTATCCTCTCCTCGGGTCGCATGAGAATCAGACGGATTTTGAATAACGTCGGCGGGTTAATCGCCGATGAAGGGGACACATCCCGCTAGTTGAGCCCACAGCACTTCTTGTATTTCTTGCCCGAACCACAAGGACAAGGATCGTTTCTCCCGACTTTGGAGCGGTTCTCGTCGTTTTTCAGTCGCCATTCGTGAAGCAGTTCAACCCAAGTGGAAAGCCGTTCGACCGCCTCACTTCGACTGTCTGCCGCCGCGGTTACGGTGCTTCTGTTGTCGGATAGCTCGGTAATTCCAGCCAGAGCGCCCTTGACTGCCGCGTCGTCGCTTGCCCGAATACGGTTCCAGCCGATCGGCGACAGTTTCATGGCTTGGACGAAGCCGTCGATCCAAAGCTCCCACAGCGTATCACCGTTGCGCCTATCGACATCAAGGACTGGTCCATATGCACCGGGCCGTGAGAGGTCGCCCAGAATGCCGTTGTAGTGGCGCATAAGCAGATCAAGGAAGCCCTGCATCTCTTCCATGCTGTCGAACTTGGGCGGCGCGTCTCCCCATACCTTTTTGAGCCATTTCGATTGCGGCACAAGGTCGGGACTGACGATAATGCCCGTCAGATAGCCATCCAGTTCGGACAGCAACATGCCTTCATCGAACTGGTGGAGCAGAATGTGATCGAGCTGATCGAGATAATCTTGCATCCCGCCCGCATACCGTTGTCGGGCGCGCAAAACCAACCACCTTATTTAGAAGGAGAACAAAACATGAACATATAGGCCACTGACTAAATGGTTAGGTCATTTGAAAGCAAAAGATGTGGCTCAATGCCGAGCGCATCTGCAATCCTGCCTAATGCAGCCACAGACGGGTTCCGCGTACCCCTTTCGAGGTCGCTGACATAGCTGCATTCCATCCCCGCCCCCGCCGCTAGCTGTTCCTGGGTCATGCCCTTCAGCTTGCGTTGGTGCCGAACATTGACGCCGAGAAGCCGAACCACATCCATGCGCCGATGTGGACGGTCGACGCGGTTACTCGGAAGACGCTTTTGGATCGGTCAGAGAAATCAAATGTTCCGCGTGGCTAATCACTTGGTGCAACCGTTTGGCAACTTGCTTTCTCGGACCTTTCGGCATTGCTCTGATAGATTCTCGCCTTTCGCGAGCAGCTTCCTTCGCGTCTTCTGTCGGCTGTTCGTCTAGATTCTGCATCATATCAATCTTTCTGCGCCCTCGGATATATCGATTCCCAACCGAGAGCGTCTAATCGAGCAGTTCGCCAAGAGGGCAGCTTAGGGCTGACGCGATCCGCTCAATCACGGTGATCGTGGGGTTTTTTACCACCCGCTCAATGCCACTAATGTAGGTCCGATCAAGCTCTGCTTCATCGGCAAGAGCTTCCTGCGACCAACCGCGCTCTTTGCGCAGCCGCTTCATGTTTACAGCCAATCTTTGCCGAACGTCCATCTTCTAGGATGGGCCAGAATGTTGCCGATCGGACCACGGACTATGAATCTCATTTTTACTAGCCTTGGCCAAAGCCGTCGGTAACGTGTGCCGCCGGTGATGGCTTCATCACGCCCAAGATCGGGTATCACCAAGAGGAGAAGAGTATGATTATCAAACTGAAGCCCGCGCTGTTGGCGCTTCTGCTGTCCGCCGGTCTGGCCGCCTGCGATGGCACCAACGATAGCGCTGCGCCCGCCGTCACCAGGAAAGCCGAAGGCGTGGAGATCACGCTGAAAGATATTGAGGTGAGCCACGATGTAGGTTCGATGGGGATGGTACCAACCGCTCCTGACGGGGCCACCTATGTCCATGTCACTTATGCGCTGAAGAACGTTTCCGCCGATGCACTTCCGTTTGAAAAGTGGCCCCAGCCACGCCTAGTCGATCCCGCCGGTCATAAGTTCGAGCCGGAAATCGTTGCATCGACGACGCTGTCCGCAGCATCCAACTCTAGCTGGTTTGAAAATCTCAACCCGAACCTGAGCACGGACGCGCACCTTGTGTGGAAGGTCGACGAGAAGTCGTTCGACCGCGCGACCTGGACACTTACGTTCCTGTCCAAACCCGCCGTCATTTTCCCGCTCAAATGATAGAACGCCGCACAATCGGACTTCTCGCCGCAACACACGTCGTCGCCTTCGGTGTCGGTTACGTCGCCGCGCCGAAGGCACTGCTGGACAGGGAGGTCAAGCACACCGGCTTCTTCACGGTTGACACCACCAAGGTTCTCGCAACGACCGTCGAAAGCCTGCGGGAAGAGAACAAGCTGCTGGTTTACTCGTACAAGGGCACGGCCACGGTCCAAGCCGGTCGCACCGTTCTCTGGCTCTTTGGTGGCGAGCAAGAGCTGATCGTTCCGGCGGTCGTGACTTACTATCTGGACCTGTCCAATCTCAGCCTTGCCGACGTTAGGTATGATGAGAGGGCGAAGCTGGTGACTGTGAAGCTGCCCAAGGTGACGCTGGGCGACATTGCGTTTCAGCCGGAGAACGCGACCACAATAAACGGCGGCATATACACCTTCTCGGATGAGCAGGTCGAAGCGTTGCGGAAGGCAAATTATAAAAATGCGCGGCGGGCGCTGATCGCGCAAGCGCAACAACCGGGCTTGCTCAACGCGGCGAAGCGTCAGGCTCGGACCAATGTCGAAAACTACTTTACTATCCCGCTACGCATTGCGGGGATGCCTGACGTGAAGGTGGCGGCGACCTTCGACTAGCAAACCCCAACAACATCATCAACCAAAGGCCTCGGGAGAAATCTCGGGGCCTTTTGCATTGAAGGACACTTACATGATTTCAATTCGAAGCTGGGCCGAAATGACCCGCGCGCTGGCGTCACCAATCGACGCTGACCTGATACGGCTGTTGGCGCTGAGGCGCGAACAGTTGCTCGAACAGGAAGGGTACGATCTGGGCGAGCTTGCCCATTTTATCGTGGCCGAGCCGGGCGATGCGCTCGCCGCGATCGAGGTAGCGGCGGGGATTCCGCTTGCCACGAATATGATTGACGGCAGCAAGCAGGGCGAGCCCGGCTTCACCGCCAGTTTCGAATATGTCGAGCGCCACAGCGGCGCTTGGTTCGAGGCGGTGACCATTGTCAGTGACGACGGCTTCGGACTTGTGCTGCTCGTTCCCGATCGGCCGGACATAGACCCAGCCTTGCTTGGACTGGTTCGCGACCACGCCTGACACCAACCACCAACGCCAACAACCACAAGCGTCCAGGGATCACCCCTTGGCGCTATTTTTTTTGCCTGAAAGGAATATGTCCATGCTGCATTTTTACGATCGCGCCGGTTTTGCGCGTGCGCTGACTCTTGACCTCGAACCGAACCTTCATCGCCTTCTCGCCGAGCGCATTGGGGCGCTGAGTGAAGACCTAGTTGACTACACCGAATATCTCGTCGTCCACCGGGGTGACACCGAAGCCGACATCATCCGACACATTGGGCTGTCACCGCTGATTGAACCGATGGACAGCATCCGGTTTGGCGAACCTGGGTTCCGTCAGCACTGGGACTGGCTCGCAAAGCACGATGGCTGGTTCGAGTTGATTTTCACGTTCGGCAGCACCTTTGCCTACGTACTTTTCATCGAGAATGATGGGCGCACGCGAACCGAAATCCTCGAAATGTGCAGGCATCATGCCTGAGGCCTTGAAATCTCTTATGCCACGCCTATTTCAGTCCTCGCGCTGTCTACTGGCTCGCTCCGGCGACCTCTACCTTTGACAACACACCTACGGCATCAGCCCCCAGCGCGAATCGATCTTTGATCGTTTGTCTTCGAGCAACAGTCTCGAATTTTTAGGTGTTAAACATGCATACAAATCACATCGATTACGTGCGACGGCGCTTGGCCGCCGCGTCGGGCGCTATTGAGTTTGAACCCGATGTAATGATGGACTTGAGCGAGCTTGAGTTTGAGTCACTTCCCGTGGTGCTGGCCGCCCTGATCGGTCGCGGAAATCAAGATAATGACAGCATTCGGCATTTCCTCACCACCCGAGATTGCCCTTACGAATGGGACATCATCGAGTTTGTTCTCGATCACTTCGAAGGCAAAAATCTGAAGTTCTGCCTTTGGTCGGTCGACAAGGCCGGAAACTACAGCCTGATCCTTAAGCAGTGGTCCAAATATGACTGATGCCGTGTGCACGCCGTGCGGCGTAGGGCCGAAAAGCTGATTTCTGAAAACTGCCCCGTCGTCGACCGGTCTCCCCCGGTCGGCGGCGGCTTTTACGTTGCTCGCGGTGGCTCTGACCAAGCCCGAACTTTGCGGGTGAAGACATCTCTACGCCGACATGGCGACGCGGTCAGACTTAATTCTGATGGAGATATGTATGAGCGATCCCAGTGCCAAACCGGCGCCATCCCTCAAAAAGAAGATCAACCCCCTGCTCAAATTCACGCTGCAGGGACAGGCGGCCAAGCTCGAAGAGATGGCCATCGAACAAAAGCCATTGTTGGGCTCATTCTGTCTAACCGGGCAGGGAACGGTGCTGTGCGCACCCCCGAACGCAGGTAAAACTCTGATTACGCTGGCCATGCTGATCGAGGCCATCGAGGCCGAACGCATAGCTGGCGGCGACGTGTTTTATGTGGATGCTGACGACACGACTCAAGGCGTCGCCGACAAGGTCCGCGTCCTTGACGAATACGGCGTTCATGTCGTGGCCGAAGGCTATCAGGGCTTCAAGGCGCGTCTGCTGACATCAGCGATCGAAGAGATGATCCAAGAAGGGACTGCCCGCGGCAAGCTCCTCATCCTGGACACTTTCAAGAAGTTCACGCAGCCCATGAGCAAAAGCGAAACCAGCGGATTCACCGAAGTCATTCGCCGCTTCGTCCTCGCAGGCGGCACACTACTCAGTCTTGCCCACACGAACAAGCACACCGACGCAAACGGCAAAAACGTGTTCGCTGGTGTCAGCGACATCATCGATGACCTAGACTGCGCTTATGTCATCGACGTTCAAGACGGCCGGGACGGAAAGCGCCTTGCCCAACTGACCAATAAGAAACGGCGCGGGAACGTGCCCGACAGACTTACCTACGCTTACTCGCCGGAACCCGAACTCTCCTACATAGCGCGCCTGATGTCCGTCCATGAAACCGATGGCTATGACGGCGGAGCCGACGACGTGCTCGACTATAGAACTCAAGACAACGAGATTCTTCAAGCGTTGGCCTTATCGATCCACCACAGCGGTGAGCACGGGAAAATGGAAATTGTCCGTAGCGTCGCGGACCACGATAAAGTCTCGAAGCGCCGCGTCCTTAAGCTGCTCGAGAAGTATGTCGGCGAGGACACCGACAAACATTTCTGGCGTTATGTGGTGCGGGCTCGCGGCATTCACGTGTTTGAGTTGATCCGGCCGATCAATGACCTCACTGATATGCTGTCCTCGCCGGGATGGACCGGGTGAACGCCAGAATTCAGTTTTCAGCTTTCATGCCGTGCTCCGCTCATCGCGACCCGAGGGCAACGGCGATCGAATTAATAACCCTTCCTTCGACTTAGCCTACAAACATCGTTCACAGCCGGCCGCCGAGCAGCATTCGATTTAGCCTGTGTCGGAACCAACCCGAACTTGCGTTCCCGATATCGGCATCGATGCGTCAATGATCATCGTTACGACGATCTACGACACCTCGGCAGCGCGGCGCCCCCTTCGCCTTCGGCGCTTCCCAAATGGCCATTTTGCCAAAGGCCACAGCGCCAACTCGGCCGTCTGGCCACCTCACCCCTCACCGCGACCCTGCGGCGCCCTCAGCGCGCCCGGCGCTCGCCATTCACAAGGAAGATTTTCATGCCTGTCGTAAAACTCGACAACAACTTTTGCCTGAACGCCAGAACCGAAACCGGGAAAGGAAAAACGGTCTTCAGAGATGCTTCGATTACCGGGTTCGCCTTCGAGGTCCGCAGCTCCGGAGGCGCGACCTACTACTTCATTTATTCGGACGCCTACGGGAAGCTGCAGACGACCAAGATCGCCCGCTTCGGGGACATCACGTTCGATCAAGCCCGCAAAGAGGCCAAGCGTCGCCTGTCCGAAGTCACCCTGGGCGGCGATCCGGCCGCGAAGAAGAAAGAGGTGAAAAGCATTCCGACCTATGCGGACTTGGCCGCGCAGCACCTTGAGCACGCCAAGACCTATCAGCGCGTCCCCAGCAACACGGAATCGGTGATGCGCGTTCATCTTCTTCCTCAGTGGGGAAAGTACCGGCTTCACGAGATCACCACGCAGGCCATTTCTAAGTGGTTTGCCGATAAGATCGCGGAAGGACTGGCCCCAGCAACGATCGAGAAAATCCGCGTAATCTTTAGCCGATCGTTCGAACTTGGCAGGCAATGGAATATCGCGGGCGCCGATCGAAACCCGGTTCGCAATGTCCCGCGCCGCCGCTTCAAGAATGCCCGCACCAAGTACCTGTCGGCGGCGGAAGCAAAGAAGCTGTTGGCTCAGGCGGAAAAGTCACGCAACCCGCAGTTGAAAAACATAATCGGCCTGCTGTTGCTAACCGGCGCACGGAAGACCGAACTGCTGACCGCGCAATGGCAGCACGTCGATCTGGAACGGCGGACATGGCACATCCCGACAACAAAGACCGGGGTGCCGCGCTATGTGCCGCTGTCGCAAGCGGCGATCGATATCATCGAGGAACTGCCAAGGTGGGATGGATGCCCTTGGCTGCTGCCTAACCCGATCACGCGAAATCCGTACACCGACTTGAAGCGGCCATGGGACACGGCACGGGACGCAGCGGGCCTGGCCGACCTGCATATCCACGACCTGCGCCACTCAGCGGCGTCGTTCATGATTAACGCCGGGATCGACCTTTATGCCGTTGGGCGGATCCTGGGTCACGCCGATCATCAATCGACCATGCGCTACAGTCACCTCGCCAACGAAACGTTGATGGCGGCGGTCGAGGCGGGTGCAAAACAAATGCGCATCTAACTTCTCCCCCATCCATGTGCTGGCCTAACGGCTGGTGCGTGGATGGGGACAGGGGTTCGTCCCTATTTTTTTTCGGCGCGGTGTCGTCGGAAAACAAAACTGTCGCCGGTATCGACCGGTCCCACGAAAGATAAAATCATGAGTACGAATTTCTCGGCACCCCCAAAAAGGGCGTCAGCCGCGAACATTAAAATTCGCCCGGCACTGACCATGGTCAGGTCAGGACCTGCCGCGCTGTTCGGTCGTTTGAGCACGCTGCTACGCAACATCGCGCCGGGCACCAATAGGAACGATCAGGTGATGGCGCTCATCGCCGCCTGTATTTCCGAAGGCGTTGTCACGAAAAGGGAGATCATCGCCGTCACAGGCCTTTTGGGCTTCAAGCGCTACCACGTCACCCAACACCTTGATTATGGGGTGGGCCACGATCGGGCCAGTGGGCTTTGGCGTCGCAACCGGGACGGCAGTTACAGTCTTTTCGCATAGCGCTCTATGCCCCCGTTTGCTGCTGCTTCGAATCGGCACGTGAACGGGGGTGATGACCATGCCAACGCATGCTTCCAAATTTGGCTTTTGCACAAGCTCACGGCCGAACGGCCTCTCCCACCGAGCCTACCCCCCACCGCGACCCTACGGCGCTCCCAGCGCGCCAGTTATCGCGCATCCGCAAGGATAAACTTTGCCATTGTTGCTAATGCGACAATGCCTTAGCGCTGATAGTTCGATGCGGGTGGGGCACCGGTGATCGTCCCCTTTCAATCTTTATTTATCGCGATGTGCCATGCTCGCTTTATGACGACTGCAACCGAACCCCTCGCCAAACTGGCTGTTCTTATCGATGCCGAAAATATGTCGCCGAAGATCGTGAGCGGTTTGTTTAAAGAGATCGCGACAATCGGAGAGGCCAGCGTGCGCCGCATCTACGGTGATTTTTCGGGCACTCGCTTGAAAGGATGGGCCGAAGTGCTCGCGGCTCACGCAATTATGCCCCACCAGAATTTTGCCAATGTTGGCGGCAAGAACGCGTCCGATATTGCGCTGGTGATAGATGCAATGGACCTAATGCACTCTGGCAGGTTTGAGGGTTTTTGCCTTGTCTCATCCGATAGCGACTTCACCCGTCTTGCAGCCCGCATCCGTGAACAGGGCATCGCCGTCTACGGTTTCGGCGAACAAAAGACGCCACAGAGCTTTAGGCACGCTTGCAAACGGTTCGTCTTTACCGAAAATCTCTCGGTCAGCGACGGGAAGGCTTCTTCCAATGGCGCGGGAGCGTCTCTACCGGCCGCAACGCTCAAGCTGCCGCCCACGGACGCTGTGCCCCTCATTAAAGCTGCTCTCAGTCAGCTTGAAGAGTTGGACGGGTGGTATCCTCTCGGCGCGGTGGGCACGCGGCTTGTCGCTGAAATGCCTGACTTCGATCCCCGTAGTTATGGCTTTCCCAAGCTCAGCCAACTTGTCGACAAATCCGCAGCATTCGATGTGCGGCGCGACAATCTTTTAGTCCATATCCGCCCCAAGTGAAATCGGGCCTAGACGCCCTCACCGCCGTGCAGCTCGCGGTCTTGCCGGAATTCGGAGATTCAGCTTGCAGGGAAATTTCCCGCTGGCAGCTTGTTCAACGCGTTGAGTCGATAGGCATACGAATTCCTTTTTACGTTGCGCCGTCAGTCACGGGAGCTTTAGATGCCGGTATATGAGGTTCACGGTCCAGACCCTGTGCGCGAGTATTGGCTTGTCGAGATCGAGGTGATGGGCGCCGTCACGACCGAGACGTCGCTTGCCCAATCGTATCGCACCAAAGTTGCGGCCCAAGCGGCGGCAGACCTTCTCAACGCTGATCTTACGTCGGCGTCTCCAGCTTAGCTTCCGCCAGCAAAAAGACCGCGCCAGTGGAACGCGGTCTTTCCGGCATTTTCATGCTGCCCCCCGCGACCGCTCGCAGCGGTCGGAGTTGATGATAATTTATCAAAGCTGCGTTTGCCGTCAACGCGAGATAGTTTGCACTCGAACTATTATGGGACAGTCCAACCGGCACCCCGCTTTGCTGCTGGACCGGCATAGACCGTGAGCGCATACCATTCGGGTGGCCGACCAATGATCCTCTTGGGCATAGTAGCGATCAGCATTGCTCTGATTTGCGTCTTGCTCGTCCTCATCCGAGCAAACCGCGACGACTGACGATGGCCGCCGAGTGCCCAAATTGGGTTCGCGGTGAAAATGGTGGCACTCAGAGAAGCATATTAAGCCAAACTATTTCGCCAAGGCACTTGGTTCGCGGCGTAACGTCGCCGCTCCGGCCGTCACCACAAGTCTGATCCTATTCCGGCTTCCCACACGCCAAAAAGACCTCGCGGTGGGGCGAGGTCTTTTCGTTCTCATGCCCATAGCTGTGCAAGGCATGGGGGTTAAGAAACCTTCCGCCCTTGAAGGTCGCCAAAGAGCGTCAGGCCGGGGAGCGTACGCCAGCAGGGGCACGAGTCAACGAGGGTCGATCACCCCCTCATTTTACTGTGGAAGAGTGAGCGTCACCGGGCGGCTGAGCGGAAACATCAGATGGGCCCCGGCCCTCTGGGTTGGGTCGCTGAGAACCGGGGTTATTGGACCAATAACCGGTGAAGCTGAAAGTTCCGTAACCGGCGCCGCAGGTCGGAGTGCGACTGATCTATAGCGGGACAAATTGGAAACCATCGGACCAACGCGCGACTATTCAGGCGAAAGAGGCCGAAGAACCGCGCCCGTTAAGCGCGATCCCGCCTGAAGGCGCGTTCACTCGCCGGGCATAGTGTTGGTAGAAGAATAATCCTTGAACTTGTCGGTGAAGTTTGCGTGATAGTCGTCGACTTGCATTTCCGCATTTTCGGCTGCGTCGGCTGCGGAATCACCACCGGCCCTGTTGGCGGCCGTTACCGCCGCAGCGAAAGAACTCTGTTCCGTCTCGCAGGCAGATTTGACGGAAAGAGCAAACTCGGCTTCGCTCACCTTCGCTTCTAGCTGCTTCTTCAGATGCGCACGCAGGCATTTGGTAAAGGCGGCGCGAGTGGTGTCCACGTTACCGGCCGGTGCGGGCGCCATAGTGGCCATTAGAATTGAAGCGATAAGCATCCTGCGACTCCCCGTTTGAAGATTTGTTCTGGCGACAAATTTAGCCCACCTCTTTTCAAAATGGGAGCGGCATTTTCGCGATCGACGCTAATCTTTCCGTCGCCCTCACAGATGATTGCAACCTTCGCCGGGCGCCGTGCGATAATGACGCAAGAGAGACTAGCGCGTTGTCGCCGCCAGCCGCAACCGCTGGTACGAAGGGTGCTCGGCTACAGGCCCTCCCCCCTTTCGGGACTGGGTCGAGCACCAATCTCCTATTTCGCAATCTCAACGCTCGAACGGCTTTCCTACAATGTTTTTACTCGTCATCTGTGCCGGATGAATGAGCCCGACCAGAAACAGTGCGAGCGTGCGTTGGCAATAGAATATTGGATCTCGACACTTATTGTGGTGGGTGCCTTCATCGTTGGGCTGGGCAAAGCCTTGAGCTACCTTCTGCGGAGCTGATTGAACTCGATCTGCGATCAACGCTCAACCTCATCACATCATCTCGTCAAGCGATGCCAGCATATCCAGGAGCAGACGTCTCAGCGAGATCATGCTCGCCCCCAATGACATCTCGGGCCTGTCGGCAAGAAGCATGATCGCCTTCACGACAGCATTGGACTGGCGAGCGAGCAGCACAAGATGAACCCCGCTCGGCGCATGCGTTCCATTCAACCAGTTTTTAGCGGTCCGCTGGCTAGCGCCTGTCCACTTCATGATGATCTTCGCACCATTACGGGCTGATCCAAACTCGATCTTGAGCGCCGAAGCGATGACCTGAGCAAACTCAGCGCTGGTCAGGATGTCTCGTCCGATTGGAAACGAACTGCCCTTTTTCGGTAACATGCTGCCTCTCCTTTGCTGTTACGTCGGACGGCAGAGGGGCCAGTGGCTAGTTTACGGGCAATCCCAAGGCGTTCCGATGGTCATCGAATGGACAACAGAAGACGGCAGCCAACCCAGCGACCCGCCCAAAAAGCGGGCAGCGGAATATGTCCGGATGTCGACCGAACATCAGAAGTACTCAACTGACAATCAGGCATCCGAAATCCGAGCCTACGCAGCGCGCCGAGGGTTTGAGATCGTTCGCACCTACGCCGACGAGGGCAAGAGCGGCCTAAGCGTTGATGGCCGAGCATCCCTGCAGGCCCTTCTAGCCGACATCGATTGCGGCAACATCGATTTTGAGGCGCTGCTGGTTTACGATGTTAGTCGGCTCGGCCGGTGGCAGGATACGGATGAAGCGGCCTACTGTGAACTTCGCTGTAAGCGCGCGGGGATCACCGTCCATTACTGTGCGGAGCAGTTCGAGAACGACGGCACAATAGGCTCGTCGATCATCAAGACCGTCAAGCGTGCGATGGCTGGCGAGTATAGCCGTGAGCTTTCAGTCAAAGTCTTCGCGGGCCAATGCCGCCTTATCGGTCTCGGATATCGCCAAGGCGGAGCGCCGGGCTTTGGCTTGCGACGCATGTTGGTCGACGAGCGCGGTCAGCAAAAGGGAACGTTGGAGCGCGGAGAGCACAAGAGCATTGCAACTGACCGCGTCGTACTCGTCGAAGGACCGGCCGAAGAAATCGCCATTGTCCAAGAGATCTATCACCAGTTTGTCGAAGGACAGCGATCCGAGCGAACAATCGCAGAATGGTTGAATTCGCAAGGCATCCTTTCGGATCTCGGACGACCTTGGACTCGCAGTGCAGTCCATCAAATTTTGATCAACGACAAATACGCCGGTCATAATGTTTGGGGTCGGACCTCGTTCAAGCTAAAGTCGAAGCATGTCCGGAACAATCCGGCCGACTGGATCAGGCACGATCAGGCGTTTCCTGCCATCATTCCTCAACTGCAGTTCGATAGCGCACGGGTCATTATCGAGCAGCGGTCTAAGCGCATGACCGATGAGGAAATGCTCAAGCAGCTGGAGCACATCCTTCAGTCGAATGGGTATTTGTCTGGGCTGATCATTGACGAATTTGAAGAGAGCCCGTCGAGCAGTGCTTACCGATCCCGCTTTGGCAGCTTGCTCCGCGCCTACGCTCTAGTCGGCTTCAATCCAGAGCATGACTATCGCTACCTCGAAATCAATCGCGCACTTCGTCAAATGCATCCTTCGATCGTGAAGGGGGTGATCGAAGGCATTCAAACAGCTGGCGGCTCTGCCATTCGAATGCTCGAAAGTGACGCATTGCTGATCAATGACGAGATCACAGCTTCAATCGTGATTGCTCGCTGCAAGCTGACACAGGGCGGGCATCGGCGGTGGAAAATCAGGCTTGAAGAAAGTCTTCGGCTCGACCTCGCGATTTGCGTTCGGATGGACGAGGACAATGCCAGCGCGCACGACTTCTACATCTTACCGAGAATGACACTGGCCGAAAGCGTAATGAGGCTGGCCGACTACAACGGGCTCTCGCTGGACGCATTTCGGTACGACACGCTTGATGGACTGTTCGGTCTGGCCAAGCGCGCTCCCTTCCGAAGGGCAGCTTAGCGATGGCGCTTCCAGCACAACGCGTTGAGATGATCCCGATCGATCGCATCACGATCGTGAACCCACGGCTGCGCAACAAGAAGGTGTTTAAGGGAATTGTCGAAAACATCGCGGACATTGGGCTCAAACGGCCCATTACAGTCACGTCGCGGCAGGGTCCTGACGGCCCGCTGTATGACTTGGTATGCGGTCAAGGGAGGCTGGAAGCATTTCGCCAGCTAGGCCAGACCGACGTGCCCGCCTTAATCGTCACGGCGGATGCAGAAGACTGCCTAGTCGCCAGCTTAGTCGAAAACTGTGCCCGTCGTCAGCATCAGGGTGTGGATCTTCTTCAAGACATCGTTGGCATGAGGAAACGCGGCTATGCCGACAGCGAGATTGCCGAGAAAACCGGGCTCACGACATATTACGTTAGCGCGATTGCCAGATTGCTTGAGCGGGGAGAACGACGCCTCGTTGCAGCCGTTGAAGCAGGCTATCTGCCAATATCCGTTGCCCTGGAGATTTGTGAATCGGACGACCAAGGCGTTCAGGCGGCGCTGCACAAGGCATATGAAGGCAAGCTCTTGCGCGGTCGCAGCCTGATCGCAGCCCGCCGCTTGGTCGAGGTGCGCAAACGTTCGGGCAAATCGACGAACCTCCCGAACCGTTTACGCAAAGAAACGATGACACCCGAAGCGCTGGTGAAGGCCTTTCAAGAGGATACCGAGCGGAAGCGCCTCATGATCAAAAAGACCGAAGCAACGCGCAACCGTCTCGTGTTCATCGTCGAGGCGCTTGGCCAGCTCGCGAACGACGATACGTTTGTCGTACTGCTCGAAGATGAGGGCTTGGAAACGATGCCCAACCGTCTTGCGGAGCGTATCCACAATACGCGGGTAATTGCGCCGTGACCTCCAGCAACCGCCATCCCAAGATAAAGCTGGTTTTCGAATCCACCAGTTTGCGGATTCCGCTCGCCGATATTGAAACACTTCGCGATGTATCCGGTGCGGTAAGGGCATCGATGAAGTACGGCCAGATTGCTGCATCGATCCGGGAAGTTGGCATAATCGAACCACCTGTAGTCGTCAGGCTGCCAGGAGCGAGCGATCGCTATCGGTTATTGGACGGCCACTTGCGGCTCGATATTTTGCGAGAGCGCGGCGATGCTGACGTCGTTTGTCTCGTTGCGACCGATGATGAGGCGATCACCTACAACAAGCGGATTAACCGCATCGCGACTGTTCAGGAACACAAGATGATCCTGAGGGCCATCGAACAAGGCGTGTCACCCGAGCGCCTCGCGCGCGCGTTGAACGTCAACATTGGCAGCATTCGCAACAAGCGCCGACTGCTTGACGGGATCTGCGATGAAGTGGTCAAGCTGCTCGAGGATCGCATGGTGCCAATCTTGACGTTTCAGGAGCTGCGAAAGCTTCGACCTATGCGGCAAATCGAAGTTGCCGAGACCATGATCGCGATGAACCGTTACTCACGGCCGTATGCCCAATCGCTTGTAGCAGCGACGCCGCAGAGCCAGCTTGTGGACGAGCAACGGAAGGTAGTTCGTGGGCTGTCCGACGAACAAATTGACCATATGGAGCGCGAGGCGAGCAACATCGATCGCGAGTTCCGAATGGTCGAACAATCTTACGGCACCGATCATCTCGATTTGGTTCTAGCGATGGGCTACGTTTGCCGCTTGATCGAAAATTTGCGGATCGTCCATCATCTAGCAAAGCACCACCCGGAACTGCTCGCTGAGTTTCAGCGGATCGCACTTTTACGAAACGCGGCCTAGTTGCTCGTCATGACGGATGATCTGCAGAACCGCTAGCGCTATCGAGACGCTCCTCACCGGCCGGTTTTAAGATTTTCGATCTGTTTCAAACGGGTACGCGTCGGGTCGTTTTCGGTAATCCGACTGAGCCAAAATTCGTCCGAAAGGCAAACGTCAAATCCGGAACTCACTTGAGTTTAGGAATCGATTGGGTGGGGGCCAAATTGGGGGCCTTTTTTGCCTAAAAGCCTAGGCTTTCCTCACACTGTGCCAGACCGAAAAAGGTCTTCGTAATGATGGGGTCACAGGTTCGAGTCCTGTAAGCGGCACCATTTCCCTGTTCGAGATATTCCCATGCCGCGGCCGTTCCGGTCCGCGCGGCATTGCGGGCGGGTGCTTCATTCGGCCGAAAAATTGAGCGTCGCGAGCGCGACGATGAACAGCAGCGCCACGGCGGAGAACAAGGCGGTCAGGACCGTGAAGAGAAAGGCGCCGAGCGGCCGCGCCCGGACAAAATGGCCGGCATCGTCCGGGGGCGCGGCGGGGGCGAGCGCGTCGGCTTCGGCGTCGTGCGGCGCCTTCAGCAATGCGGCGCTGATCACGCTCGCGGGGACCGGCGACAAAAATTCGCATCCCAGCGATTTGCCCTCTTCGCGGACGACGCGCGCGGGAACGGCGCCGAGTTCGGGCAGGATGAGGATGAAGGTTTCGCCGAGCGCAAAATAGGCGTCGGTTTCGATCAGCAGGCCGGTTCGAGACAGGTTGCGGATGATGACCGCGCTTTCCCGCGTCGATGAACGCACAGCGACGTCAAGCCGGAGCGTGCGGCGTTCGGTGCGTCGGCGGTTCGCCGGTTCGGCCGGGTTCGCAATATGTGCCAGCAAGGATCTCACCGCGGCCTCCTTGGCGAGCATCTATCGGCCGACAAACTTAACATTGGATTTCCGCGCCGCCTTTCAAATCAGGGCGCGGCTGTTTGTGCCCCGAGAGCCGAGCGTCGGCGGCTGTCGTTTGTGGAATCTTGTTACGTGTTCCAGTTCCAATATGTCTGGTTCGGTTAAATATGGAATCAGTCAAAATATAATAAGCGGCGCTCGTCTCTCACTCAAACGCGCGTCGATTTACGACGCGCCGTTATTTTTAGTGATCCGGTTCGGGACAGAAATGACGCCGCCGACAAGCATTTTCCCAGCCGACATGCTTTCGGCATCCTATTGAATATTTTAGCTATTAGGCAGGCCGATGCCACGGAAACCCGCCACTTGTATGACGAAAAATTAGGTTAGATAAAAATGTGTTAACAAGCTTGCGGAGTCTGAAAGAACCATGCTTCCCTCAAGGGGTAGGGGAGTCCGAGTCGTCGGACTGATGGGTCGCACTGAAATTTGGGAGCTTTTGCTGTGCCGTTTTCGGCGCAGGGTGCGGCGTATTCGAGGGATAATGACATGGATGCTTTTGACAATCCGGCCCGGGGTGGAGCGGCGGGGTCGCTGCGCGATGGCGCGACGACCGACCAGACGAACCAGGCGGTTGGCGGCAGCGACTATCTAGCCGCAGCGGCGAAAGTCACCGCGGCCGTTTCCGCCATGCCGATTGCGATCCAGGCCATCCTTGTTCCCGACGCCAGCGGTCGGATCCTGTTGCCGGCCGGTGCCTCGATCGACGACATCACCGTTTCGGGAACCGACCTGATCGTCACCCTGCCGAACGGGCAGGTGTTCGTCATTCCGGGTGGGGCGGTGGATGTTCCCGCGATCGTGATCGATGGCGACACGGTTCCCGCCAGCACGGTGGCGCAGCTGCTCGAAAATCTTGACGAGCTGAACCCCGAAGCCGGCATCCGCAGTTCGGGCGGAAATTTTGCCGATCCCGAAGGCGCGATTCAGGACCCTTATGCGCTGGGCGACCTGCTGCCCTATACCGAGCTTGCCTTTCCCCAGCCCGAAGATCGCGAACTCCTGCCCGACGTTCCCGACGAAGAGCCCACCATTTCCGTCGTCACGCCCGACCAGCCGGCCGGAGCGGTCGATGCGACGTCGAGCGTCGACGAGGCCGGACTGCCCGCACGCGGCAACGAGCCGGCAGGCAGCAACAGCGCCGCAACAAGCGAAACCGTCACCGGATCGATCGTCGTCAACGCCCCCGACGGACTGACGTCGATCACGATCAACGGCACCGCCGTCACCGCCGTCGGCCAAGTCGTCACCACGCCATTGGGCCAGCTGACCATTACCAGCCTGACGCCGGGTAATGTGGGATACAGCTACACGCTGACCGACAACAGCAACGCGAACGACAATCTGACCGACGTGTTCGACGTGGTCGTCACCGATCGCGACGGCGATACGGCGCCCGCGCGCCTGACCATTTCGGTCATCGACGACGTGCCGACGGCGCGCAACGACACCGACCAGTTGGCCGCCGCAACCCGCGGCCCCGAAACGGGCAACGTCCTGACGGGCGCGGGAACGACCAGCGGCGCGGCCGGGGCCGATACGCCGGGCGCCGACGGCGCGACGCTCACCGGCATCCGCGGCGCGGACGGCGAAGGCTTTTCGGCGCCCGGCACGGTGCAGGGCCAATATGGCACGCTGACGATCAACGCCGACGGCAGCTATAGCTATGTCCGCAATCCGGGCACGGCGGGCGGCGTCAACGACGTCTTTACCTATCGCATTACCGACAGCGACGGCGACATATCGACCGCGACGCTGACGATCGCGATCGGCGATGCGCCGACCGTCATCACCTTTGTCCCCGGCGACGGCGAGGGCGACGCGGGCACCGTCGTGCGCGAGGCCGATCTGCCGGCGCGCGAAGGCGAAACGCCTGGTTCGCAGTTCGACGGCGACCCCGCATCGACCAGCGGAACGATCACCTTTACCGCGACCGACGGCGTGGGCAGCGTCGCGATCGGCGGCGTCACGGTCACGCCGGGCTCGCTGCCGCAACAGATTGTCAGCGACGCGACGGGAACGCTGGTCGTCACGGGCTACAGCTATGACGCGCAGACCGGCGAAGGGTCGATCACCTATGTCTACACGCTGACCGACAATGTGCTCGACGGTGATGGGTCGACAGTCAGTTTCGACTTCACGGTCACCGATCTCGACGGCGATGCTGCGTCGGACATGCTTGCGATCGACATCGTCGACGATGCCCCGACGGCGCGTCCCGACGTCGACAGCGTGGCGGAGGAGGGGCCGACGGTCGCCGATGGCAATGTGCTGACCGGCGTCGGCGGGGACGACGACAATACGACCGACGGCATCGCCGACACGCAAGGCGCCGATGGGGCGACCGTGACCGCGGTAACCGGCGGCGCGGTTGGCGAGCCGTTTGCGGCGGCCTATGGCGCGCTGACGCTGAACGCCGATGGCAGCTACAGCTATGTCCTGAACAATGATGCGCAGCCGGTGCAGGGGCTTGCGGCCGGCGAGACGCTGACCGAGACCTTCAACTACACGATCACCGATGGCGATGGCGACACGTCGACGGCGACGCTGACGATCACGATCAACGGTGCCGACGATGGCGTCACGATCAACGGCCTGAATGCCGAAGGCGGCGAAGTCGTCGTCAATGAAGATGATCTTGCCGACGGCTCGTCGCCCGATGCGGCGGCGCTGACCCAGCCGGGCAGCTTTACCGTGTCGACGCC
>NZ_MIAM01000064.1:0-105611 GCF_001830555.1 Sphingopyxis sp. RIFCSPHIGHO2_12_FULL_65_19
GTGCTGGAGCGCGAATTCCCAGCCGTTGATCGATGCCTTCTGGTCGCTGTTGATCGGCGTCGTAATCTCGAAATTGACCAGCGGATCGCCCGGTGCAGCATTGATGATATTGCCCGTCACCGTGTCGGGGAATGTCGTGATGATATACTGCCGGATGTCGGCCACCGTCGCATCCGCGCCAAGCGCAGCGATTGCAGCATTCCAGCGCGGCCCGTTTACCGGCGTCGTCAGCCCGAATGCGCTGGAGTCGATGCGGGTTGAAGATATGAAATTGCTCACATCCTTGTGGAAATACCCGACCGACACATAGCTGTCGCGCCCGTAATACCACTCCGCCGACAGGTCGATATTCTTCGACTTGTATGGGATCAGCCCCGGATTGCCCTGCGCGCCCGTGCCGCCGCCGACGCGGAACAAGGTGTCGATCGTGCGTCCGCCCTGCATACTGGCATAGTCGGGGCGCGTAATCGTGTGACTATATGATGCCCGCAGCTTGACGTCCTCCATCGGGGACATGTCGAAGTCGAATGCGGGCAGCCAATTGTCGTAGGACCCCTTGAAGCGCGTGAAATCGCTTTCGTTTGAAAAGACCACGTTGAATTCATTGTCGCCGATCCAGCGGGTCGTGGTGGGTACGGGCACCAAGGCCGCCGACGAAATATCGGTGGTCTCATACCGGATACCCGCCCGGAAGTGCGCCGGATTCTGGAACAGGTCGAACACCGTGCCGACTTGCAGATAGGGCGCAAGCGTCTTTTCAGAAATACGCCGATCGGTGTTGAAATTGGCAAGGCAAGTGCCTGGCTGCGCCGATCCCGTCGCCGGATTGCTGCACGTCTGGAAATTCTGTTCGACCAGATCGGCCATCCGCTCGAAATCGAAGGTATAAAAGCTCTGGATCATCCCGTCGCGGGCAAGCCCCGGGAATTTGTCCGGCAGCGTCACGAGCGAGAAGATATCGTCGGGGATGCTCGACGCCGGACCGGCGCCGCCCCAGGTATCGTCGTTCTGGATCGTGCCGAACGCCGAACGCACCTTGCTGTCGACATAAGATACGCCGAAATCGATGCTGTCCAGAAAGCCGCCATCATGGTCATATTGGCCGCGCAACTGCACCTGGTTGATCCGGTTGCGGAAGAATGCGTTGCGGAACGCGTTGCCGGTCGGGGTGATCAGCGACGTGTCCAGCGGGTCGATACCCGGATACATGCCATAGGAAATGATCGGCAGGTCGTTCTCGAAGTTGATCGTCTGATTCTGGACGCCGAAGACCGCGTTGCCCAGCGACATGCTCGACCCGAAGCGGTTGACCGGATTAACCTCTGCCGTCGAATGATGACCATCGAGCTCGAATGTGACGCCGCCCGGCCCCTGCCATTCCAGATTGACGCCGATCGAGTTGTTTTCGGCGCGGTTCTCGGTCAGCGCGCCGCTATACGAAAGATCCTTGCCGCCATAGAGCGCATTGGGACCGGGGACCCCGGTGGGTGCCGCAAAGCGTTCGCTGTAGAACAGCGGGCCGGCAACGGGGCCATCGGTCCAGGCGCTCGACGTGTCTTCATGGTTGAACCACACGCCGACATTGCTGTTGCGCGTTTCGACGGTGTTGCGCGAATAGATATAGTCGACCGTCGCGGTGAACGCGTCGCTCGGACGGAATTGTAGAACCGCCTGCCCGTTGATGCGCTCGCGATTGACATCGTTAAGGTCGTAGGACGCGTTCTGCGGGACCTGATACACATCGGTCGGGTCGGGCCGGTTGGTGATGTTGGCAGCGCGCGGAGTCCCCGGCTGCGCCAGCGAACCCCAATTGTTTTCGCTGCCCAGATAACCGTCGCGCCAGCCGACATTCGCGGTGTTCGTGCTCGACTTGCGCTTCTGGTATGACCCCGCAACCATGATACCGATCGTGTCGTCGGCAAAGGTGGTGCTAAAAATGCCCGACACTTCGGGAGTAATCGGATTGCCTTGGTTCCGCGACGAGTCATACACGCCCTTGACCGACAGGCTGCCGCGCATGCCCGGATTGTCGAGAGGGCGCGGCGTGCGGATGTTGATCGACGATCCGATGCCGCCCGACTCGATCGTCGCACGGCCGCTCTTGTAAACCTCGACCGACGCAATGCCTTCGGACGCCAGGTTGGCAAAGTCGAAAGAGCGCGACGAGGGCGCGCCGTCGCCGCCACCGATCAGCGCGGTCGGCATTTGGCGGCCGTTGACGGTGACCAGGTTGAATTCGGGACCGAAGCCGCGGACGGTCACGAGCGAGCCTTCGCCGTTCGAGCGGTCGATCGACACGCCGGTGATGCGTTGAAGCGATTCGGCGAGGTTGGTGTCGGGGAATTTGCCTATGTCTTCGGCCGAAATCGCATCGACGACGCCTTGCGCCTCGCGCTTGATGTCGGCGGACGCGGCAAGGCTGGCCCGGATGCCGGTCACGACAATCTCGTCGCCATTCACCTCGTCGGCCGGCGGCGCATCCTGCGCAATCGCCGTCTGCGCCGCGCCCATCAAGGACAGCGCCGACGTTCCCACCAGAAATTTGGCAAGCCAGTATTTTTGAGACGCCCGCATCCCTATTCCTCCCAAATAGCCGCTCTTTTGCTGGCGGCATTCCCGTTATGTGAACGTTATCTAAATGGGAACGTTCTCATTGTCAACGCATCGGCTGTGGCATTTGGGTCACAATATGACAGATTTATGCCGCAAACGTATGCAGAATGAACGACGCTCGCGCGGGTGTCAGCGGCTCCAGCGCGCAAAAATGGCGGTGGGAAGCAGCAGTCCCCGCGCCTCTTCGCGGACCACTAACTCACCGCACTCGACCCTGCCCGGCAGGTCGGCAAACAGCTGCGCCAGAAGCTCCCCGATCGCGAGTGCCGACATGCGCACCGCATAGACTGTCAGGAACAGCGCACGACTGTCGGCGTCGAGCAATTGGCGGCAGTCGGCGAGCAGCGGCCCAAGCCCCTCCTCAATCTGCCAGCGTTCGCCGCCGGGCCCGCGGCCGAACTTCGGCGGGTCGAGCAGGATCGCATCGTAGCGCCGCTCGCGCCGCACCTCGCGCGCTGTGAATTTGCCCGCATCATCGACGATCCAGCGCACCGGCTTGTCAGCCATGCCCGCGAGGTCGGCGTTCTCGCGCGCCTGCCCCACCGACTTTTTCGACGCATCGACATGCGTGACCGACGCGCCTGCGGCGGCAAGCGCCTGGCTGCCCACGCCGGTATAGCCGAACAGGTTCAGGAACGCCGGGTCCGCCTTGTCGGCGATCTGGCTGCGCAGCCAATCCCACACCGGTGCCATGTCGGGAAAAAAGCCCAGGTGCCGAAACGGCGTGCATTGGGCGGTGAAGCGCGTTTCGCGCCAGCCCAGCGGCCAGCCCTCGGCGGGAACGGGCTTGTTGTAATACCAGCGGCCACCGCCATCATCGTCCGACGCCGGGATAAATTCGCCATCGGCCTTTTCCCATTCGCCGGCGGGCAGCGCGGGCGCCCACATCGCCTGCGGTTCGGGGCGGATGAAGCGAAAGCGGCCATAGCGTTCCAGCTTGCGCCCGTTTCCGCTGTCGACCAGCCCATAATCGTCCCACGCTTCGCCGACGAGCGTGACCAGAGGCAGCAAATCAGCCACGCGCGGCTTCCGCAAGGACAAAGGCTTTTACCGCGTCATAGTCGCCCGGCAGGCGGGTATAGCGTTCCTCGCGGTCGAACAGGTTGCCGAGGCGCGCGGGCAGCGGCGGCCGCACGCCCGTCGCGCGCTCGACCGCTTCGCGGAACTTCGCCGGATGCGCCGTCGCGAGCGTGACGACGGGGATGTCGGCGTCGATTTCGAGCGCGCGTGCGGCCGCAAGGCCGACGGCGCTGTGCGGATCGATGATCTGCCCGCCATGCTCCTGCGCCCAGCGCAGCGCGAGCGCCATCGCGTCGCCGTCGATGCTCGCGCTGGAAAACAGGTCGCGCGCGCCGGCCAGCATGTCGGCGGGGATCGTCATCGCGCGGTTCGTGTCGAACTCGCCCATCATGCCAGTGATCGCGTCGCCGTCGCGCCCCGCAAGGTCGAACAGCAGGCGTTCAAAATTGCTGCTGACCTGGATGTCCATGCTCGGTGTCGCGGTCGGCGTGACCGTGCCCGCGCTATAGTCGCCGCTGGTCAGCGCGCGGTGAAGGATGTCGTTGACGTTGGTCGCGACCACAAGCCTTGCGATAGGAAGGCCCATTTGCGCCGCGACATAGCCTGCGAACACATCGCCGAAATTGCCCGTCGGCACCGAAAAGGCGACCGGGCGGTCAGGACCGCCAAGCCGGACCGCGGCATAGAAATAATAGACGACCTGCGCCATCAGCCGCGCCCAGTTGATGCTGTTCACCGCCGACAGATTGACCTGGCCGCGCGCCTCTTGGTCGTCGAACAGCCGCTTCACCATCGCCTGCGCATCGTCGAAGCTGCCGTCGATGGCGATATTGTGGACGTTGGGCGCCAGCACCGTCGTCATCTGGCGGCGCTGGACGTCGCTGACGCGGCCCTCGGGATGCAGCATGAAAATCTGGATATGCTCGCGGCCTGCGACCGCTTCGATCGCTGCCGATCCGGTATCGCCCGACGTCGCGCCGACGATCATGATGTTCGTATCGCCGCCGGCAAGAAATTTCTCGAACAATTGCCCCAGCAATTGCAACGCGACGTCCTTGAACGCCAGCGTCGGGCCGTGGAACAGTTCGAGCAGCCAGTGGCGATGATCGAGCTGGACAAGCGGGGTCACGGCATCATGGCTGAAACGGCCATAGGCGGCGCGGCAAAGCTCGCGCAGCTCATCCTCGGCCAGCACCCCCTCAACGAAGGGCCGCATGATCCGCACCGCGGTTTCGGCATAGTCGAGCCCAGCGAGCGCGCGGATATCCTCAACCGTCATCTGCGGCCATTTCGACGGCACATAAAGGCCGCCGTCGCTGGCAAGGCCCGCAAGGGTTGCGGCACGAAAGTCGAGGGTCGGCGCGGAGCCGCGGGTGCTGATATAGTCCATGACGCAAATGCGCCTAGCGGTGGAGGCTCACGGCCGCAAGCGGCGACGGACCGCCAATATATAGATGACGAGCGCCGCGGCGGCGAACAGGAACCATTGCACCGCATAGGCAAAATGGTTGTTCGGCGTGTCGTCGGCCGATGGCACCGCGCTGGCACGCAGCCCGGCGACGGGCACGTCGGCGACGAGCATCGCGCGCGCAGGGACCGCCTTGTCCATCGCGCGCTCCATCACGGTCGGCTGTTCGGGGCCGGGCACGATCGTTCCTTGCACCGTCCCGCCGCTCCATTTGGGCGGCGTGAAACCGTCACCGATCCCGACATCGACCAGCACCCCCGGCCCCTCCGCGCCCGTCCGGCAATCGGCGATCATGCGGATGCCCGACTTGCCCCGGCGATCGGTGCCGCTGCGCTGGTCCCAGCGCACGGGTTCAAGGCAGACGACGCTGCTCTTGCGGTAAAGAAAATTCTCGGAAACGGGAGGCAGTTCGGGATAGGCGACCGTAGCCGACATCGCCATATTGCGCTGGAACAGCGCGATCAGCGCCTCTTTCTCCGCCTTGCGCTGGAGCTGCCAGACCCCGAGCGCAACCATGACCGCCACTGCGACGAGCACGAGCAGCGTCGGGATCAGCGGCCAGCCGCGTGTGGGTTCGGTTGCCGGTACGGAGGATTCAGTCATCCGTGTCCACCTTGCGACCCTCGGCCGCCTGACGCTGATGTTCGCTCGCCAGCAAGGCACCCTTGCCGACGCGCAGGCCATAGACGACCGCCGCGGCGGTCAGCGGAACCCACAGGATGATATGCACCCAGATCGGCGGCCGCACCAACGCGTCGAGGGTGAGCGCGATCGCGATGAGCAGCGCCCCGATGATCAGAGTAAGAAAGGCCGCGGGGCCATCGCCGACATTGTAGCGACTGTAATCGAGCGAACAGACGCGGCACCGCGCCTCGAACTTTACCGCCCCGTCGAAAAGGGTCGACGCACCGCATTCGGGGCAGAGACCAAAAAGGGCAGCGCGCCAGACTGGCGGCTGCCCCTTTTGAATATGGTCGCCAGTCGGCAATTTAGTGCGCGGCGACCGGCGCGCCCCAGCCGCCCCAGACATAGACGATGATGAAGAGGAACAGCCACACGACGTCGACGAAGTGCCAATACCAGGCCGCCGCCTCGAAACCGAAATGTTGGGTCGGGGTAAAGTGGCCCTTGTAGGTCCGCGCCAGGCAGACGATCAGGAAGATCGTGCCGACAAGCACGTGAAAACCGTGGAAGCCGGTCGCCATGTAGAAAGCCGAGCTGTAGTTGCTCTGCCCGAAGCCCCACGGGGCGTGGGCATATTCATAAGCCTGGATCATCGAAAAGATGACGCCGAGGATGATCGTCAGCCACAGGCCCTTCTTCAACCCTTCGCGGTCGCCGTGGATCAGCGAATGGTGCGCCCAGGTGATCGTGGTGCCCGAGCAAAGCAGGATCAGCGTGTTGAGCAGCGGCAGCGAGAAAGGGTCGATGACTTCGATGCCCTTCGGCGGCCACATGGCGATCGCGTCGGCGCCCTCCTGTCCGAACAGCGACGTGACCGCGCCTTCGGCATATTCGATCGGAACCGGGAACAGCGAGAAGTCGAACCACGCCCAGAACCAGCCCACGAAGAACATCACTTCCGATGCGATGAACAGGATCATGCCGTAACGCAGGTGCAGCTGGACAACCGGAGTGTGGTCACCGGCATGGGCTTCGTTGATGACATCCGACCACCAGCTGAAGAAGGTCGCGATGACGCCCATGAAGCCGAGGCCAAGGACCCATTTGCCGATGCCGCCGAAATAGTCGTCGTGCATTGCCATGACGAGCCCGAAGAACATCACACAGGCAGCAACCGAGCCGATGAGCGGCCAGACGCTGGGATTTACGAGGTGGTAGTCATGATGTTTCGCACCGGACATGGCGTTTTTCCCGTTTTTAGCAGCCCCAGCATGACGATTCCCCATCATCTGCCGGTCTTGTTAGACTCTTGTTGGCGGCCTTAGCTCGCCTTTTTACCCCCGTCTACCGCATCTACAGGGTGGAAGGTGTAGCTCAGGGTGATTTCCTGCACGTCGCGCGCGTCGGGATCGTCCATGATCTTGGGATCGACGAAGAACAACACCGGCATACGCATCTGCTGCCCCGGCTCCAGCCGCTGTTCGGTGAAGCAGAAGCACTGAATCTTGGTAAAATATTTGCCCGCCTGATCGGGGGTCACATTGAAGCTCGCCGTCCCGACAACCGGGCGCGCAGAATTATTCTCGGCGATAAAGATCGCCATGTCGCGCGCGCCGACGCTGACCGTGTCGCGCGGGTGTTCGGGATAGAATTTCCACGGCAGGTTCGGTGAGACATTGGCGTCGAAACGGACCGAAATCGTCTGGCTCAATATCTCGGGCTCGGCCGCGGCGGCGACCGGATCGTAACGCTGGGTGGTGCCACCAAAGCCTGTGACACGGCAGAACAGGTCGTAAAGCGGCACCGCGGCAAAGCCAAGGCCCGTCATCGCGACCGCAATCAGCGCCGCAAAGCTTGCTGTCCTTGCGTTCGGAGACAAGCGCCCGATCATGAGAAAATCTGCATCTTCGCAATGGTGATGAAGAAAAAGAGGATCGCCAGTGCACCCAGCATCCACGCCATCATGTTCGCGCGGCTGCGCTGACGGCGCCGATATTCGGCCTCGTCAAAGGGTTCGGGATTCGGTTTTTCGGTCATAGCGGCCACCAATGGTCGGCAACGACAGCGCCGAACAATATGAAAAGATAGGCGATCGAATAAGCGAACAGGCGCTTTTCGGGTTGCATCAGGTCGCCCTCGCCCGTCGTGCGCGTGCCGACCTGGATCGACAGCGCCACGAACACCGCCGACAGGATCGCCGCGGTCCAGCCATAGAGCGCGCCGGTATAGCCCAGCGGCCAGGGCGCGATCGCCGCAGCAGCCATGATCAGCGCATAGAGCAGGATCTGGCGCCGCGTCGATTTCTCGCCCGCGACCACCGGCATCATCGGGATGCCCGCCGCAGCATAATCCGAGCGAACGAACAGCGCCAGCGCCCAGAAATGCGGCGGCGTCCACAGGAAGATCAGCAGGAACAGCAGCACCGGCAACGGCGCGACCGCCCCCGTTGCGGCGACCCAGCCGATCAGCGGCGGAAAGGCGCCCGCCGCGCCGCCGATAACGATATTCTGCGGCGTCCGCGGCTTCAGCCACATCGTATAGACGAAAACGTAAAAGAGGATCGAAACGCCGAGCAGCAGCGTCGCCTGCCAGTTGGAGGCAAACAGCATCAGGAACAGCGAAAAGGCCGCCAGGCCGACGCCGAACTGCAACGCCGTCTGCGGATCGAGCCGCCCGGCGGGCAGCGGTCGGCCCGCGGTCCGCTTCATCTTGGCGTCGAGCCCCGCTTCATACCATTGGTTGAGCGCCCCCGAAGCCCCTGCCCCCAGCGCGATCGCGAGGATCGACGAGAAAGCAAGCACGGGCGGCACGTCACCCGGCGCCGCGAGCAGGCCGCACAGGGCGGTAAACACCACCAGCGACATCACGCGCGGCTTGGTCAGCGCGAACAGGTCGCGCCAATCGGCGGGAAGCGCCGTTTCGCCGTGGGTCAGGCTCTGCGCCATATTTACTCCGGCCCGAAAATCGTGCGCCCCCTGCCGTCAGGCAGCAGGGGGCAGCACAAATCAGGCGATACGCGGCAGTTCGTTGAACTGGTGGAACGGCGGCGGGCTCGACAGCGTCCATTCGAGCGTCGTCGCGCCTTCGCCCCACGGGTTGTCGGCGGCCTTCTTGCCCGCGAACAGCGAGTAGAGAATGTTCACGAAGAAGAACACCATGCCGGCGGCCATGATGACATAGCCGAACGACGAGATGTAATGCCAATAGGCATAGGCTTCCGCATAATCGGGGTAACGGCGCGGCATGCCCTGCTGGCCCAGGAAATGCTGGGGGAAGAACATGACGTTCACGCCGATGAAGAAGACCCAGAAGTGCAGCTGGCCGAGCAGCTCGCTGTACATCCGGCCCGACATCTTCGGGAACCAGTAATAAAAGCCGGCAAAGAGCGAGAAGACCGCGCCCAGCGACAGCACATAGTGAAAGTGCGCGACGACATAATAGGTGTCGTGCAAATTGGTGTCGACGCCGCCGTTGGCAAGCACGACGCCGGTCACGCCGCCCACGGTGAACATGAAGATGAAGCCGAGCGACCACATCATCGGCGTCTTGAACGTCATCGAACCGCCCCACATGGTGGCGATCCAGCTGAAGATCTTGATGCCCGTCGGGACCGCAATGACCATCGTGGCGGCGGTGAAGTACATCTTCAGGTTCACGCTCATGCCGACCGTGAACATGTGGTGCGCCCACACGATGAAACCGACGACGCCAATCGCAACCATGGCGTAGGCCATGCCGAGATAGCCGAACACCGGCTTTTTGCTGAAGGTCGAGATGATCTGGCTGACGATGCCGAAGCCCGGCAGGATCATGATATACACTTCGGGGTGGCCGAAGAACCAGAAGAGATGCTGGTAAAGCACGGGATCGCCGCCGCCTGCCGCATCATAGAAGGTGGTGCCAAAGTTGCGGTCGGTCAGCAACATCGTGATCGCGGCGGCCAAAACGGGCAGCGCGAGCAACAGCAGGAAAGCGGTGACGAGCACCGACCACACGAACAGCGGCATCTTGTGCAGCGTCATGCCCGGTGCGCGCATGTTGAAGATGGTGGTGATGAAGTTGATCGCACCCAGGATCGACGCCGCGCCTGCAAGGTGGAGCGAGAAGATCGCCATGTCGACCGCGGGACCAGCCGAACCGCTGGTCGACAGCGGCGCATAGACGGTCCAGCCGGTGCCGGCACCATTGCCGCTGCCGCCCGGAACGAACATCGATCCGACCAGCATGACGAACGCCACGGCGGTCAACCAGAAGGACACGTTGTTCATGCGCGGGAAGGCCATGTCGGGCGCGCCGATCATCAGCGGCACGAACCAGTTGCCGAAGCCGCCGATCATCGCCGGCATGACCATGAAGAACACCATGATCAGGCCGTGCGCGGTGATCATCACGTTCCAGAAATGCTTGCCCGCAACCTCGTCGGCTCCGCCGCCGAGGGCGCTCGCCCAGCCGCCCAGATACTGGACGCCGGGTTCGGCGAGTTCGAGGCGCATCATGCCCGACAGCGCGCCGCCGATGATGCCCGCGAGGATCGCGAAGATCAGGTAGAGCGTGCCGATGTCCTTGTGGTTCGTCGACATGAACCAGCGGACAAAAAAGCCGGGCGTGTCGTGATCATGGTCGTCATGCGCGTGGCCGTGGCCGTGCGCGGGTGCAGTCGCTGCGATATCGGTCATCTGTCGGACCCCTTGTTAATTCTTGGCAGCCGGCGCGGCGGCGGGCGCCGCTGCGGGCGCAGCTTCGGGTGCAGTGGTCGTGGCGGCGACCGGCGTTGCGGCGGGTGCCGCGGCCGGTGCAGCGGCAGCGGGTGCCGCGGCGACCGGACCAGCCGGGTTTCCGCCTTTCGAGCGGACCCATGCTTCCCACTTGTCGACCGGAAGCACCTCGACGGCGATCGGCATATAGCCATGATCGACGCCGCACAGTTCCGAACACTGGCCGTAATAGACGCCGACCTTGTTCGCGGTGAAGGTCGTTTCGTTGGCGCGGCCGGGGACCGCATCCATCTTGGTCCAGAAAGCGGGGACCGCAAAGCTGTGGATCACGTCGGCGCCGGTGATGATCAGCTTTACCTGGCGGCCGACGGGGACGACCATGCGGTTGTCGACGGCGAGGTGATAGGGCTCGCCCGCCGCTTCGGCCTTGTCCTTGGGCAGGATCTTCGAGACATATTCGCCAATGCCCTGATCGGGATAGGCATAGCCCCAATACCACTGATAGCCGGTGACCTTGATCGTCAGCGCGTCCTTCTTCGGCGGTTCATATTGCGCCGCGAGCAGACGGATCGACGGCACCGCGATCACCGCGAGGATCAGCACCGGAATGGCGGTCCAGATGATTTCGATGAAGGTGTTGTGCGTCGTCTTCGACGGCACCGGGTTCGCCTTGGCGCGAAAACGGAACATCACCCAAAGCAGAAGGCCGAGGACGATCAGCGTGATCACCGTGATGACGGGCAGCAGGATGACATGGTTGAACCAATAGGCCTGTTCGCCGATCGGGCTGACCTGCGGCTGAAAATCAATGCCTTTGTCGACCGGCTGACCGACCCCGGGGGTCGGCTTCATCGGGACATAGGTTGCATCGCCGGCGGGAACCGCGGCGGTGGTCGCGGCCGGTGCCGCCGTATCATTGGCGGCCGGAGCCGGATTCGCCACAGCCGTTGCAGCGGGTGCTTCGGCCGGAGCCGCTGCGGGCGAAGCCGGGGTCTGGGCATGGCCCGCGCCCACCGCGCCAAGCGACAAAGCCGCCGCAATTACAAGGGTTTTCAAGCTCTTCATAAGGATAGTGCCGCCCGTTGCCTGTTGTTCTTATCGATGCCCCACCCCCTTTTCGATAGCGGCCGGACACGCGTCGCGGCAGCCGGAAAGAGGCTGAATCTCGCGGGCGCTATAGACCCGCTTGCCGCTTGCCTCAAGCATCTCTAACACTATTTTGCGGCTGGATAATCTCTGCCGCCAAAACCCGGTCGCCTGGCACAGGCGACGCACTGGACAAAAGAACAATTCTCCCATGACCGATGACGAAATCCTGGCCGAATTCCGCGCCGCCGACGCCTTGCTGCAAGGCCATTTCCTGCTCTCCTCGGGCCGCCACAGCGAATATTATCTGCAATGTGCGCGCGTGTTGATGGACACCGAACGCGCCGGACGGCTGGCCGTCGCGCTCGCCGCCAGGCTGCCGCGCGAGTTGAAGCAGGCCATCGACATCGTCGTCTCGCCCGCGATGGGCGGCGTCATCATCGGGCATGAAATGGGCCGCGCGCTCGGCAAGCCCGCGATTTTCGTGGAGCGTCCGACCGGCACCTTTGAATTGCGCCGCGGCTTCACGATCGAACCCGGCGCCAAGGTTCTGATGGTCGAGGATGTGGTGACCACCGGCCTGTCGTCGCGCGAAGCGATGGATGCGGTCCGCGCCGCGGGCGGCGAAGTCATCGCCGAAGCCGCGCTCGTCGACCGTTCGGCCGGAAGCAACATCGACCTCGGCGTGCCCTTCTATCCGCTCGTCGCGATCAATTTCCCGACCTATGCCGCCGACGAACTGCCGCCTGAACTTGAGGGCACGCAAGCCGTCAAGCCCGGCAGCCGGAGCGTCGCGGCTTGAACGCCGTCCCCTCCCCGCACCGCCTGCGGCTCGGCGTCAACATCGACCATGTCGCGACGATCCGCAACGCGCGCGGGGGCGAACATCCCGATCCGGTGCGCGCGGCGGAGATCGTCGCGGCGGTCGGCGGCGACGGCATCACCGCACATCTGCGCGAGGACCGGCGCCACATCCGCGACGACGACCTCGCGCGCATCCAGGCCGCGACCGACCTTCCGCTGAACCTCGAAATGGCGGCGACGGACGAGATGCTCGAGATCGCGCTGCGCCACAAACCGCATGCGGCGTGTATCGTCCCCGAAAAACGCGAAGAACGCACGACCGAAGGCGGGCTCGATGCGGCGGGCCAACACAATCACCTCGCCCCCATCGTCGCGCGGCTTAACGACGCCGGCATCCGCGTCAGCCTGTTCATCGAACCCGATCCGCGCCAGATCGAAGCCGCGATGCGGCTGCGCGCGCCCGTCGTCGAATTTCACACCGGCCGTTACGCGCACGTCGAGGGTGAGGAGCGCGCCGCCGAGTTGCGCCGTCTTGCCGACGCCGCCGCGCTGGCATGGAAGAACGGCATCGAACCGCACGCCGGCCACGGCCTGACCTATGAGAATGTCGTGCCCGTCGCGGCGATCCCGCAACTCGCCGAACTCAACATCGGCCATTATCTGATCGGCGAGGCGATCTTTACCGGGCTGGAAGACGCGGTGCGCCGGATGCGCGACCTGATGGACGAGGCGCGGTAGATGCACCGGGGCGTTCGGACCCTTCTGCTCGGCATGATATTTGTCGTGTCGCATCCCGCGCAATCCCGATCGCTGGCGATGCCGCCTCCCTTTCTCGGCGTTTCAACCCTCCAACACATGTGCGACGAAAAGCTCGAAAACGCCGAGGACCCGGCATCGCGCGGGGTTGCCGGCGAATGCCGCGGCTATATCCGGGCGGTCGTCGATCGCTACTTCGCCACTGAATTCAAGCTGAAAAATGGCCGAATCATACCGCCATGCGACTGGCGCGCGACGACCGACCAGCTGATCGCCGCCGTCCGCGAAAGCGTGAACGGGCCGGTGGATTACAGCTCTATGTCGCCCGCCGAGCCGTGGTTGCGGGCGATGCTGAAGGAAAGATGCGAGGTCTGAACTATGATCATCGGCCTCGGCTCCGACCTCTGCAATATCGAACGCATCCAGGCCTCGCTGGACCGCTTTGGCGAGCGGTTCGAGAATCGCGTCTTTACCGATATCGAGCGCGCGAAGGCGGCCCGGCGGCCGTTCACCCGCGCGGGGACCTATGCCAAGCGTTTCGCCGCCAAGGAGGCGTTCTCGAAAGCCGTCGGCACGGGCTTCAAACGCGGGGTGTTCATGAAGGACATCGGCGTGGTCAATGCGCCCTCTGGCGCGCCGACGCTGGCGCTGACCGGCGGCGCGGCCGAACGGCTCGCGGCGATGATCCCACCGGGGCATAGCGCGCATATCCATCTGACGCTGACCGACGACCATCCGTGGGCGCAGGCCTTTGTCATCATCGAAGCAATCAAGGACTGAGGTTATAATGGCGAAGGGAAAGACGAAGGATGACGGGGGCTGGGGCAAGCTGATCCGCGATATCGTGGTGATATTGCTGCTCGTGCTCGGCATCCACAGCTGCGTCGCGAAACCCTTCTATATCCCATCCGATTCGATGATGCCGGTGCTGCGCAACGGCGACCGGCTGATCGTCAGCAAATATCCCTATGGCTGGTCCTATTCGTCGGTCAGCTTCCACCTCGCGCCCAAGGTCGAAGGTCGCCTGTTCGGCAAGCTGCCGCAGCGTGGTGATATCGTCGTCCTCGAACATCCGGTGACGCGCATCGACTATATCAAGCGCGTGATCGGCCTGCCTGGCGATCGCGTCCAGCTCACCAACGGCGAGCTCAGCATCAACGGCAAGCCGGTGAAGCGCGAGGTCCAGCCGATGCTGACGATCCCGGTCGACCCGAACCTGCCCGGCCCCGACAGCAGCCTCTATCGCTTCATCGGCCGCGGCACCGATGGCAAGGAGGTGCTCGAACTTCCCATCGTCCGCGAAACGCTGCCCGGCGGCGCCACGTTCGACACGATCGACATGGGGCCCGGCTACACGACCGACGATTATGGTCCCGTCACCGTCCCCGCGAACCATCTGTTCCTGATGGGCGACAACCGCGACGGCAGCGCCGACAGCCGGGTCGGCACGAACCAGAAAGGTCTTGGCGGACCCGTGCCGTTCGACGCGATCGCCGGACGCGCCGAGATCGTCAGTTTTTCGACCGACGGAACGGCCGAATGGTATAACCCGTTGAGCTGGTTTAATGCCTTGCGATCGGGCCGTGCGGGAACCGACCTGCGACCCGAGCGTCAAAGCGACTAGCACAACGGGGGAAAAGCGATGGCGGCGACAAGGAAAACAACCGGGACACGCGCCGCCGGCGCCGACACGCACAAGGAAGCCCCCGGCCCCACCGAGATTCGCAGCCAGCCGGTCAGGACCGAATTGCTGAAAGCAGGCATATGGCTTGGCCTGGCGCTGCTGATCGGCGTGTGCATCATCCTGATCCAACCGATCCTGCTGATCTTCGCCGGGATCGTCATGGCGTCGATGCTCGATGGCGGTACGCGGCTGCTGGGCCGCATCCTGCCGATCGCGCGCGGCTGGCGGCTGCTGATCGTTTGCCTTTCGCTCCTCGTCTTCATGGTTTGGACTGCGATGTTCGCGGGCTCGCAAATCGCCGATCAGGCCGCGACCTTACAGACGGTCGTCATGGGGCAGATCGAAAGGGTTGCGGCATGGGCCAGCGACCATGGCATGGGCAATTTCCAGCTCGACACAAAGACCATCTCGGACAATTTTGCGGGCACATTCGGGCGTGTCACCGCGGCGGTCGGATCGGTGCTTGGCGGCCTCACCAGCCTGGTGATGATCATCGTCCTCGGTATCTTTATCGCGATCGAGCCGCGCCTTTACGAACGCGGCGTCGCGTGGATGCTGCCGATGAAGAGCCGCGAGAATTTCTACATCACCACCGCGCGCATGGGCTTCACCCTCCGCCGTCTGATGGCGGGACGCCTGCTCGGCATGCTCGTCGAAGGCGTCGGCACCTGGCTCGCCTGCCTTGCCGTCGGCATTCCGATGGCGGCGCTGATGGGCCTGCTCACCGGCCTCCTCGCCTTCATTCCCAATATTGGCGCGATCGTCTCGGGCGTGCTGCTCGTCCTCGTCGGCTTCTCGGCGGGTACCGACACCGGCCTCTGGGCCATCGCCATCTATTTCATCGTCCAGACGGTCGACGGTTATCTGATCGTGCCGATGGTCGCGAAAAAGACGGTCGACCTCGCTCCCGCCCTCGTCCTTGGCGCACAGATATTGTTCGGCGCGCTGCTCGGCCTGATGGGCCTCTTCCTCGCCGACCCGATCGTCGCGATGATCAAGGTCGCGTTGGAACGAGAGGCTGAACGCAACGCAGGCAACGCCGAAACGAAAACGGCGACGGGCTCCTAACCCGCCGCCGCTTCGGCCTTCGTCAGGCTGTGTCGCTTATTGCTGCGGCGGCATAGCGGGCGCGCCCGGAGGTCCAGCCGGACCGCCTTGCTGTTGCATTTGCTGCATCTGTTGCATCTGCTGCTGCATCGCGCGAACTTCGGCCTCCGAACGGAAGTCGAGCAGCGTGACGTCGAAATGCAGCGTGCTGCCCGCCGGGATCGGTCCGACCGCGCGGTCGCCATAGCCGAGTTGGGCGGGAATGGTGATTTTATACTCGCCGCCCTTTTTCATACGGGTCAACGCTTCGGAAAAGCCCGGAACAACCCCTGCAACCTGCATCGGCGCCTGTTCGTTCGCGTCAAAAACGGTGCCGTCGTCTAGCTTGCCTTCATATTTCACCAGCACGACGTCGGCTTTGGTCGGGCTCGGCCCGGTGCCTTCCTTGACGACCTCGAACCCGATGCGCGGGGTCATGTGCCAGGCGAAGGCTGCACCGGCGACGAGCAAGGCTGCAAGGCCGAACCACATCAGCCACAGGCCGCCCTTGCTCACCGGACGCAATGGAACCGTCGTTACGCTCATTTTCAGAGATCCTTCCGCTGCCCCGGCCGGGGCGAAATGCTGGCGAGGCCTATAGGCGGAGCGGCGCGCGCCGGTCCAGAGGCAATATGCACGCGCGGCGCTTATCCTGCGAAGCCAGCGCGGGAGTGGTGAAGCGGACGTTGACTTCCCCGGCATCGTCACCGCCGATATAGTCGGGGGCGACGGCATGGAACGGGACAGCGATCGGCAGCCGCGCTGCCCACGCTCCAACGCGGAATATAGCCGCTACGCGGGCTTCCAGCTCTTGCGTTCTTCGGCCTGTTTCAGCACCTCGAACGCCGCCTGCCCCGCCGCAAAGCGTTTCGCGGCGTCGGCGTCGCCGGGCTTGACGTCGGGGTGGCATTCCTTGGCGAGGTTTCGCCACGCCTTTTTCGTCGCGTCGAAATCGGCGTCGGGTTCAAGGTCGAGAATTTCGAGCGCACGCATCTCGTCGGCGCTGCGGCTGCCGTCGCCCGATCCGCCCCACGCATAATGCTGCGCCCGGGCATAGCTGCGCGCGCCCTGTTCTTCCTCGACGGCGCGCGCCGCGGCATCTTCGGCGCTCAATCCCTCGAAATAGTCCCAGCCGCGATTATATTCGGCCGCGTGGGTTTCGCAGAAATACCAGCGTTCGGGGCTGTTCGGCGATTTGGGCGCCGGGCAATTGCCAGGGTTGGCGCAGCCGTGACGGTCGCAAAGGCGAACCTTCTGCGCCTCGGTGCTCGATCCATAGGGGCGCCAGCGGGGAAAACCCCAGTCATCGGATCTCTTGGCGCGCCTCATCGTCCCCATGTAGCGGCTGGGGCGCGCAATTGCTAGCTAGGAAGGTCGAAAAACCGAGGGTTCGCCGCTAATTGCCGGGCTTGTAACCGAACGCCTTGCCCGCAAGCTTGACCACGGCGGGGTCGGGATCGGGCGGCGTCATCGGCACGGCGGCTTCCAGCGCGTCAGCGACATAGGTCAGCGCGGCGATACGTGCCGCCTTCTTGTTGTTGCCGTCGATCACCTTCCACGGTGCCCAGCGGGTGTTCGTCTGCGCGAACATATCGTCCATCGCCGCAAGATATTCCTTGCGCTTCGTGCGGTTGCGATAATCTTCAGCGCCGGTCTTCCACCGCTTCCACGGATCGTCGAGCCGTTCGGCGAAGCGCTTGTCCTGTTCCGCCTGCGTCACATGGACAAAAATCTTGACGAGGTTGGTGCGGCTACCGGTCAGCTGTGCCTCGAACTCGTTGATCTCGTCATATCCCTTGCGCCACTCGGCCTCGGTTGCAAAGCCTTCGACACGTTCGACCAGGACACGGCCGTACCAGCTACGGTCAAAGATCGAGATTTCGCGGTTACCGGGCAGCCGTTTCCAGAAACGCCACAGGAAATGACGCGCCTTTTCCTCGTCGGTCGGTGCGCTAATCGGCCACACCTCGAAAAAACGGGGGTCGAGCATGGCGGTCATCCGCTTGATGATGCCGCCCTTCCCCGCCGCATCCCAGCCCTCGAACATGATGATGCTGCGCTGGCCGTGGGTGATGTGCGCCGCCTGCACCCGCTCGAGCCGCTCTTGCAGCGCGTCGAGGGCGTCGGAATAGTCGCCATCATATTTGGCGCCGGCTTCATAATCGGAAAGCGAAATGGTCATGGCGCCTTCCCTAGCGCAACCCGGCCCATCCTTCCAAGGGCGATGCAGCGATGTCATTTTCTGGCACAGGATGCCCCGCGGTTCTTACGCGGTCAGAGCCGTTCGGCGAGCAGCGCCGCGACGCGTGCGGGGGCTTCCATCGGGATGAAGTGGCTGTGCTCGGCCCATAGTTCGTCGCGTTCGGCGCCGATCGCCGCACCGAGCCCGGTCCATGTGGGGCTCAGCGAAAAATCGAGCGGGCCGCCGCGCTCGCCCGTCGGCGCGCGGATGACGATCGACGGCGCAGCGAGATAATGCAACCATTCGTGCGGGTTGGTGCGCAGCGCATTCTGATACACCGATGCCTCGAGCGCCGGTGGGCAAGCCAGTTCAACCCCATCGCCATCCGCGGCGGGAAGCAGCCCGTAGGTGCAATAGTCGGCGAGCACGCGCGGGTCCCAATTGGCATAGGGCGGCCGGTCGGCAAAACGGGTGCGCATCGCTTCGGCGCTGGGCCACGCGTTGCGGCGGCGCGCGACCGGATGCTCGGCGGGATCGGGGATCGGGCGCGCGGCTTCGCCTTCGTATAGCGCCGGGTCCATGATCACCGGATCGATGAGAACGAGGTGCGCAAAGGCGGCCGGCCGCTGCGCCGCAAGCCGGGTCAAAATATAGGCGCCCATGCTATGCCCGGCACCGACGATCGGATGCCCGCCCAAGCCGTCGAGCAACGGCAACAGCACATCGGCATTCGCCGCCCAATTGGCGAGGGTCGCGGGGCGATAGCTGCGCCCATGACCGCGATGGTCGGGCGCCACGACATGCGTCCCCGCGGGCAAAGCGGCGACAAGCTGGTCCCACAAGCGCGCGTGAAAGCCGGTCGCGTGGAGCAAGAGGAGCGACGGCCGGTCCGAACGGCTGCCCCATTCAAACCAGCATATATCGCCCTCCGGCGTGTCCAGCCGGTGTTCGCGCGGCTGTTCGCCCATGCCCTAGCTCTTCGGGCCGTCGACGATACGGATGCCCAGTTCCTTGAGCTGCTTGTCGCTCACCGGCGCGGGCGCGTTCATCATCAGGTCTTCGGCCTTCTGGTTCATCGGGAAGACGACGACTTCGCGGATGTTCGGCTCGTCGGCGAGCAGCATCACGATGCGGTCGACGCCGGGCGCCGATCCGCCGTGCGGCGGCGCCCCGAACTTGAAAGCGTTGATCATGCCGCTGAAATTCGCATCGACTTCGGCCTGGCTGTATCCCGCGATCTCGAACGCCTTGTACATGATGTCGGGGCGATGGTTGCGGATCGCGCCCGACGACAGCTCGACGCCGTTGCACACGATGTCATATTGCCACGCCAGGATGTCGAGCGGGTCCTTGGTTTCGAGGGCCTCCAGCTCGCCCTGCGGCATGCTGAACGGATTGTGGCTGAAATCGATCTTGCCGGTGTCCTCGTCGGCCTCGAACATCGGGAAATCGACGATCCAGCACATCTCGAACTTGTTGGGGTCGATCAGGCCCAGCTGCTCGGCAACGCGGGTGCGGGCGAACCCGGCCAGCTTGGCCGCCACCGCTTCCTTGCCCGCGGCAAAGAACAGGCCGTCGTCGGGACCAATGCCCAGTTCGGCGGCAAGCGCATCCATCTTGTCGGTGCCATGGTTCTTGGCGATCGGACCGCCCCATTCGCCGCCCTTGCGCGTCGCATAGCCAAGCCCGGCGAAGCCTTCACCCTGCGCCCAGCTGTTCATATCGTCAAAGAATTTGCGGCTTTTCTCGGCCGTCCCCGGCGCCGGGATCGCGCGCACAACGTCGCCCGCAGCCACGATGTCGGCGAAACGTCCGAAGCCCGATCCGGTGAAGTGCGACGACACATCACTGATGATCAGCGGGTTGCGGAGATCGGGCTTGTCATTGCCATATTTCAGCATCGATTCGCGATACGGGATGCGCGGGAACGAACCGGCCGGGGTGACCGACTTGCCGTTGGCAAACTCCTCGAACACGCCCGCGAGCACGGGCTCGATCGCGTTGAAGACGTCGTCCTGGGTCACAAAGCTCATCTCGAAATCGAGCTGGTAGAACTCACCCGGCGAGCGGTCGGCGCGTGCGTCTTCGTCGCGGAAACAGGGCGCGATCTGGAAATAGCGGTCGAAGCCCGCGACCATCAGCAGTTGCTTGAACATCTGCGGCGCCTGCGGCAGCGCGTAGAATTTGCCGGGGTGGACGCGGCTCGGCACCAGATAGTCGCGTGCACCTTCGGGCGAAGAGGCGGTCAGGATCGGGGTTTGAAACTCGGTGAAGCCCTGCCCGACCATGCGGCGGCGCAGCGAAGCGATGACGTTCGAGCGCAGCATGATGTTGGCGTGCAGCCGCTCGCGGCGCAGGTCGAGGAAACGATATTTCAGGCGGATATCCTCGGGATATTCCTGTTCACCCGCGACCGGCATCGGCAGTTCGATCGCCGCCGACTGGACCGTAACATCGCGTGCGCGCACTTCGATTTCGCCGGTGGGCAGGCCCGCATTCACCGTTTCGGGCGAGCGCGCGACGACGTCGCCGGTGATCGTCACGACGCTTTCGGCGCGCAGGCCGTCGAGCGTCGCAAACACGGCATCGCTGCTGTCGGCGACGATCTGGGTCAGGCCATAATGATCGCGCAGGTCGACGAACAACAGCCCGCCATGGTCGCGCTTGCGATGCACCCAGCCCGAGACGCGGACGGTCTGGCCGACCTGTTCGGCGCGAAGCTGGCCGCAATTATGGGTGCGATAGGCGTGCATTTGATCGTCTTTCAATGTCCGGGGAGGCGCGCCGAAAAAACGCGCCGATACGGCCGCGCCTAAGGCAGCCCGGCGAGCCATTTGTCAAGGTGGAAGGCGCAATCAGCAGGTCAATCCAAGCCCGTCGAGCACCTCGCTGCCGAACAGGGCGCGATCGGCCGGATCGGGAAGCAGCCGCCGCTGCGCCGCGCGCCAGCGGCGAAAATCCTCGCCATAGTCAGCGGCGACGCGCAGCGCGTCGAGCCGGCAGCTTTTCGCCCAATGCCGGGTAAAGGCGACCCCCTCGGCATCAAGGCGTTCGAGAACGCGCGCATAGGCGTCGGCGGTGCGCTGGCTGCGCGGGCCGTCGAAATCGATCACCGCATTATGCGCAAAGCGCGCGGGGGCAAGCAGCCCCTGCGCACGCTCCATGAAACGCAGCGTGACCACGGTCGATCCGCCATGCCGTGCATAAACCGCGCACACCATTTCAAAGACATGCGCAAGATCGGCGCGGTCGATGGTGACCGACGCGTTGAACAGGTCGGCGAGCGGCCGGTGCGTATCCAGCCCCTCTCCCCAGCTCCCATAAACGGGCGGCGCGTCGACGTCGGGGCCGCTGGCATAGCCTTGCTTCATGGCGAATTGCAGCAGCGCGCCGCGCGCCCATGGATAATCGTTGAGGAACCGGCCGAGCAGGCTGAGCGCATCGTAACCGGCGCCAAGTTGGCCCGGCGTCGCACGAGGATAGTCGTCGCGCCACGGCTCGCGATACAGGAAACGCAGCATCGCCGGTCGCTTGAACGGCTTGTAGGGATTGACGATCATCTGGACGAAATCGGGGTCCTGATCGAGCGCATAAGCCGCCGAGAAGCGTCTGAAATCCCCCTCCGCGAGCCAGTCGAGCGCCGCGCAGTCGACCTTGCGCAGATTCTGGATCGGGCGGACCAGGAATTTCGGCACACTCTCCACGACCAGCGCGGTGACGATGCCGAGCGCCCCGACCGGAAGCTGCACCGCGGCGAACATCGCGTCGTCGCGCAGCGGCGCCGAGCCGGTGGCGGCGATGAAGGCGTCGCTCATCACGCCCACATCGGGCTCGACCCAGTGGATGCCCCCCGGCGTGACGATCTGCACGGCGCGGATATGGTCCTGGATTCCGCCGGCTGCGATCATCGACCCGTGGGTGCCCGTTGCCGCTGCACCGGCAAAGGTCTGGCCGTTGCCCGCGCCGCTCGTCCACAAGGATCGGCCCTGTTCCTCCAGCTTGTCCGACACTTCGTCGACCAGCGCGCCCGCTTCGACGAGCATCAACGCGCCCGCATCGATGCCGGGGCGCACATCGTCGGCGTTGATGCGGAAACAGCGGTTGAAACGGCGCGTGTGGAGCAGCCAGCTTTGCGAACTGATATTGACGTTCGACGGCGACCAGCCCGCGCCGAGCGGACGGACGCGGCGCTTGGCCGCTGCGGCCTCGACCAGCCAGTCTTGCACCGACTTCGCGGCGATCGCGATTTCGTCGCGGCCGCGCGGCGCGTCGCCGCTGCGTAACGCAAAGCGCGTCGCCGCGTCGCAGGTGCCGGTGCAATGATAATTGGTCCAGCGCCCTTCCTCGCCCAGCTTCACGATCGGCATCACGCGTCTCCCAGCGGCAGGATACCGGCATGGGCGCGCCAGGCGATGGTGACCGGGCGCAGGAAACCGAAGGTCGCGATTCCGATCAGCATCTGGCGGCGCGTTGCAAAGACGCGAACGTCGCACAGGCCATGATCGGATTCGGGCGTAACGAACGGCTGCGCCGCGGCGCTCGCGAACCCCCAGCCCTTCAGCGTCACGACCATCGCTTCTTCGTCGAGTGGTCGTGGATTGGCGATCGATAGGAAAATATCCGCCTGCCCCGCGGCATATTGTCCGAAAACCATTGCAAAACCAAGCGCGGCAAGCGCCCAACCGAGCCACATCATGCCCTTATCCCCTTCGTCATTTTCCCCAGCCGGTGTTCCGGCTTCGCGACCCGAAGAGCAACGGCCAGGTGCCCTACAATTTTTCCTGCCCGTTCCTTTCAACTAGCTGTATAGGCGCGCTATGCAAGTCCATCCGTTGATCGAAACCAGCGCCGCGCTCGCCGAATTCTGCGACCTGATCCGCAACAGCGATTTCATCGCCGTCGATACCGAATTCATGCGGGAAAATACCTTCTGGCCCGAGCTTTGCCTGATCCAGGTCGCCGACCGCGACCATGCGGCGGCGATCGATCCGATGGCGTCCGGTATCGACCTGAAGCCGCTGCTCGACCTGCTGGTCGATAATGAGGATATGTTGAAAGTCTTTCACGCCGGCGGGCAGGATGTCGAAATCATCTTCAACCTGACCGGCAAGACGCCGCACCCGATTTTCGACACCCAGATCGGCCAGATGGCGATCGGCCAGGCCGAACAGGTCGGCTATTCCAATCTTGTCGAGGCATGGATCGGGCTGCAACTCGACAAGGGCGCACGCTTCACCGACTGGAGCCGCCGTCCGCTCGACAAGCGCCAGATCGACTATGCGATCGGCGACGTCACGCATCTTGCCAGGATTTTCCCGATGATGCTCGACAAGCTGATCAAGACCGGCCGCGGCCATTGGCTCGACGAGGAAATGGAAAAGCTTGCCGATCCCGCGAATTATAGCGTCGATCCCGACAAGGCGTGGCAGCGGATCAAGATCCCGTCGCGCAAGCCTGACGTGCTCGGCCGATTGCAGTCGCTTGCCGCTTGGCGCGAACGTGAAGCGCGGAACAAGAACCTGCCGCGCGGCCGGATCGTCAAGGACGAGACGCTGGCCGACCTCGCCGCGCACCCGCCGAAGGACCAGGACGGTCTGGGCCGTGTCCGCGGGCTGTCGGCGACCTGGCGCAGCAACGATATCGGCGCGCGGCTGATGGACGCACTTAACAATGCGAAGCCGATGGCAAAGGACGACATGCCCGATCGCGCGCCGCGCGGGCCGGGGCTGGGCAAGGAGGGCGTGCTCGTCGCCGACCTGCTCAAACTGCTGCTCAAAATCCGCGCGCGCGAACTCAACGTCGCGGCGCGGCTGATCGCGCGAAGCGACGACCTGGAGGCGCTGGCGGCTGGCGGGCGCGAGGGCATCGCGATGATGCAGGGGTGGCGTTACGACGTGTTCGGCCATGCCGCACTCGACCTGGTCGAAGGGCGGATGGGCTTTGCCGTCAAACACGGCAAGCTGGTGATGAGCGAGATCGACGCCGCAACCGCCGCCGAAATTTAAAGCAACACCAGTTCGGGCTTCGCATCGAGCGCCTGCGCCAGCACACGCAGTCGGCGCTCGACCGATTCGCCGGCGAGCTGGTGCCACCCGGCTTCGAGACAAAGCTTCAGCTTGCCATCGACCAAAGAAATACCGCTGGCCTTCAACGGCGTCTCGACGCCGCCGGTCAGCCGCTGCGCAAGCCGGATCGCGAGCCCCCATTGACGCGCGCGGGCCAGCCGTTCGGCCGACACAAGGGACCCCATCGCCGGAAATTCCGAATCCGCGCCGCCGAAACCTGCGTAAAGCGCCCGCGCAAGCAGGATGCGACCGGGAATGTCGATGCTGCGCCAATTGCCGTGAAAACCGATTTCGGTGCCACGTTCGGCGCGGAAATCGGGGTTCGCCGACCAGGCGACGTCGCTGAGCAAACTGGCGGCGAGGCGCACGCGGCTGTCGGCCGCCACCTCTTCGGCGAACAGCGGCGCGATCCATTCGGCTATCGCGCGGCCGTGCGGGGCAAATCGCGCCAGCCGGCGTCCCTCGAACTCGGCGGCGACAATTAACGGGTCCTGCGCGCGCGTCTCTGCATCGAGCGCCTGGTAGAGTAGCCCTTCGCGAAGCCCCGACGACGACACCGTCATTTCGGGCACGTCGAGGATGTTGACCAGCGTGGCGAGCAGCGCCGCCGCATCGGGCAGCGCCGCGGCGCGGTTCGATGCCATGCCCGGGATCGCGCGCAGTTCCTCGAAGCTCAGCCGTTTCGACGCGCGAATCAGGCGGCGAAGCGCGCTGCGCGGCAAATGATGCTGGTCGAGCACCGCCAGCGGATCGCGCGTGAGTTCGAGGTCGAGGCGCGACAGCGCGCGCCACGAACCGCCGACGAGATAGAGCGGCAGGCCGGTGAGCCCTTCGCCCGGCCATCCCGCCGCGCGGAGCATCTTGCGCACCGCGCGCTCGAACGCCTGGTCGCCGTCCGCGCGCAACGCTGGCAGGCGAAGCACACCGAGCGGGAAGGACGCGCGGCGGCCGACCGTGCCGTTCGACACTTCCGCGAGTTCGAGGCTGCCGCCGCCAAGATCGACGGCGATCCCATGCGCGTCGGGAATCGCCGCGAGCACGCCGTGACCGGCGGCTTCGGCCTCCTCCTCGCCCGACAGCAAACGGATCGTCAGCCCCGCCTCGGCCGCGGCGGCAATGAAGTCGGGGCCGTTCGCGGCGTCGCGCACCGCGGCGGTCGCGACGCATTGCACGTTCTTCACATCCATATGTTTTGCAAGCAGCGCGTAACGGCGGAGCGCGACAAGGCCGCGCTCGGCATCCTGATCGGCGATGCGCCCGTCGATCGCGAGGCCGCGCCCCAGTCCGGCCGCGACCTTTTCGTTGAAAATCACCGCCGGCGCGCGCGCCGGCCCTTCATAGACGACAAGGCGTACCGAGTTCGAGCCGATGTCGATGACGGCCGATCGGCTGACCGCCAGTTTCGAGGCACGCAAAAAGGTCAAATTCTTCTCAATCTTCACGCATGTTGAATGCCAGCGTCGGCACGTCCTGGCGCTTGTGAAGCGCGGTGCCGCGACCCGACAACGACGGGTTGTTCATAAAATAATGGTGCAGGTTAAACGGCTTGTCATCGGGCGCCATCCGCACCGAAGTGCCATCGGGTTGCAATATCCAGCTTTGTTCATTGTCGATCAGGTTGGCGACCAGCACCTGGTCGAGGATCTGATCGTGAACTGTCGGATTTTGGATCGGGATCATATATTCGACACGGCGGTCGAAATTGCGCGGCATCCAATCGGCACTGCTGATATACAGCTTTGCCGCACGGTGCGGCAGCGGCGCGCCGTTCGCAAAGGCCCAGACGCGGCTGTGCTCCAGAAAACGGCCGACGACCGATTTGACGCGGATCGTTTCGGACAGTCCCGGCACATCGGGCCGCAGGCAGCAGATGCCGCGCACGATCAATTCGATCGGCACGCCCGCCGCGCTCGCCTCATAGAGTTTGTCGATGATGTCGGGATCGACCAGGCTGTTCATCTTGGCCCAGACGCCCGACGGCTGCCCCGTCTTTGCCGCGGCGATTTCGGCGTCGATCAACTGGCTCAGATGGGCGCGCATGTTCAGCGGCGACATGGTGATCAGGTCGAGCCGTTCGGGTTCGACATAGCCGGTGATATAGTTGAACAGCTGCGCCGCGTCGCGCCCGGCGCGCGGGTCGGCGGTAAAGAAGCTGAGGTCGGTATAGATTCGCGCCGTCACCGGGTGGTAATTGCCCGTGCCAAAGTGGCAATAGGTGCGATACCCCTGCCCTTCGCGCCGCACGACCATCGAAATCTTGGCGTGCGTCTTCCATTCGATGAAACCATAGACGACCTGCACCCCGGCGCGTTCGAGCTGGTTTGCCCAGAGCAGGTTCTGCTCCTCGTCGAACCGCGCCTTCAATTCGACGACGGCGGTCACCGACTTGCCCGCCTCCGCCGCCTCGATCAACGCGCGGATCACCGGCGACTGGTCGCCGGCGCGGTACAATGTCTGCTTGATCGCGACGACATCGGGGTCGGCCGCCGCCTGCCGCAAAAAGGCCAGAACGACCTCAAAGCTTTCATAGGGGTGATGGACGACAATGTCCTTCGACCGGATCGCGGCAAAACAATCGCCGCCATGTTCGCGAATGCGTTCGGGAAAGCGGGGCGAATAGGCAGGGAATTTCAGGTCGGGGCGATCGACATCGACCAGCGCGGACAGCGCGGCGAGCCCGATGAAGCCGCCGATCTTGGCGACGATCGCCTCGTGCCCCTGAATATCGGCGCCCAGCACCTCGGCGATTTCGCCCGGCATGTCGGCTTCGAGTTCAAGCAGGATGACGCGGCCGCGGCGGCGGCGGCGGATTGCGGTGCGGAACAGCCGGACGAGATCCTCGGCTTCTTCCTCCAGTTCGATATCGCTATCGCGGATGATGCGGAACACGCCGAGCGAGCGGATCGTGAAGCCCGGAAACAACAGGTCGCCGAACAGTTCGATCAGATATTCGATCGGCACAAAGCTGCTGACCTGGCCCGGCACCGGCACGAAACGCGCCAGCGACGCCGGGATCATCACCAGTTCGCGCACCGTGTCGCCGGTTGCCTTGCGCTGAAGGTCGAAAATGACGCCGAGGCCGCGGTTCGGAATGAACGGAAAGGGATGCGCCGGATCGAGCGCCTGCGGGGTCAGGATCGGGAAGATCTGGTCGATGAAATATTGGCGCAGCGCGGTGCGCAGCACTTCCTTGTCCGACCCCGTGCCATGAACGACGATCCCCTGTTCGGCGAGCAGGCGGTGCAGCAGATGCCACTCGCCCTGCTGCTGGTCGACCAGGCGATTCACTTCCGCCTCGATTTCGGCGAGCTGTTGCCCCGGCGAGCGTCCGTCGGCCGACGGATCGTCGATTCCCTGAAGCTGCTGCCCCTTCAGCCCGGCGACGCGGACCATGAAGAATTCGTCGAGGTTGCTGCCCGAAATCGACAGGAAGCGCAGGCGTTCGAGCAAGGGATGTGCCGGATTGCGCGCCTCTTCCATGACCCGGCGATTGAACGCCAGCCAGCTCAGTTCGCGGTTGAAGAAACGTTCGGGTCCGAAGGGGATTTGCGACGCGCCCTGGGCGTCATTGTCGGCACGAAGGGGCTGTCCGGTTAGCGACATGTATCTGCATCCTGCCTTTCGAGGAGATCGGGATCGATCAGCCCCTGTGACAGTAATGTTTCACGGGTAAGACGAACGCCCACACGCCGCCCCTGTTCAAGCGAGGCGGCGTCGAGCGCCGCGACGACGCGGTGGATCATCGCATAGCTGCGTTCCATCCGCGGCACGATATAGGATGCGACACCGGGCGCCAAGGCCATGCCGCGCTGGGCAAACAAAGCTTCGATCAGGTCACGGGCCAGGCAGTCGTCGGGCTCGCCGATCGTCAGCACCGGCACCGCGGCGAGGCGCGAGCGAAGATCGGGCAGCGCGATGGTCCACGCGATGGGCGGCGTGTCGGCAATGACCAGCAACGGCGCGCCGCTGTCCGCAGCCGCGTTCCAGGCGTGGAAAATCTCTTCTTCGGAAACGCTGTCCGGTCCGTCGATCACCCGTCCGCCGGTGTCGCGCGCGAACAGGCGGCCGATCAGGCTGCGTCCCGAACCGCGTGGCCCGACCAGAACCGCCGTACGGACCGGCCAGGTCGCGACGTGGCGCAGATAGCGCACCGCGTCGGCATTGCTCCTGCCGATGATCAGCGGGCCATCGTTGCTGCCGCCCGCGCTCCAGTCGAGCGGCAGGGCGATCTGGCCGGACACGGCGCGCGCCATCAGCGGCTGATCCGCAGCGTGCTGCCGCCCTCCTGCACCGAATAGCCGCGCGCGGCGAGCGCCGCCTTCAGCGCGGCGATGTCGCCGCGGAAGGTCACGCGCATCACCGACGTGCCGCCCAGCGCGAGGCTGGTGGTCGATGCCGACTGCACGCCCGATATGCCGCCGACCGCACGTTCGGTCGCGGTGACCGAATCGACGTCGGGAGAGCTATATTGGACGGTGAAGCTTTGCACCCCGACCGCCGTCGTGGTCGGCACGCTGCTGTCGATTTCGCTGGGCAGCGCGTCTTCATCGGTCGCGACCTCTTCGGGCAGGTCTTCCTTTTCGACCGGCTTTTCAAGGACCAGATAGGTGTCGGTGCGCAGCACGCCCGCAGCGAGGGCATCGATATAGATGCGGTCCATCCGCGCGACCGCCTTTTCCATCATGTCGGGCAAGGCGGCGGGGCTGGGGCCGGTCATCGTGAAGCTGGAAATCAATTTGCTGTCGGGGCCGAAGCGCGCGGTGAAATGGCCTTTGATCGGCCCGCCCGGATAGGAATATTCGACCCGCGCGATCGGGGTGAGGACATCGGCGGCGCCATATTGGTCGAGGATCACGCGCCACCACACGCGCCCGCGGCGGCCGGTCTGCCCCGCATTGATCAGCAAGGTGTCGGCGCCGGTGCCCGCGGTACGGACATAGTCTATCGCGCTCTGCCCCGTATTATATTCGGCCCAGGCGCGCTGCCACGCGCTGCGCTGTTCAAACACCTGCGGAATGCCGTCGATTGCATAGACCGGGATGACCAGCAGCGGCGGCGAACGGAGCGTCCGTCCGCTGACGCCCAGGATCTGACCCGCGCGCACGCGATCGAACTGGACGCCCAGCCGGGCGACATAGCGACGCGGACCGATTTGCTCTTCCTCGACGACGATCGCGGTGACGATGCCGTCGAGCACCGAATCGCCGAGCGCGGGCCCGTCGCTGCCGTTCAACTTGCGATACAACTGGGCCCAGCCCTTGCGCTGCGCCTCCCGCCAACCCTTCGATCGCGCGTCGTCGGCATTGTCGCCTGTCACATCGACGATGATACCGCCGGCAAGAAAATCGCCGCTGCTGTTGATCGGGGTGATGCCGCGATTGCCGCGCGTGATCTGACCATCGACGATGCCGGCGAGCAGAATCGCACTGAGCAAGCCCAAAAGAGCGGCCCAACGCCAATCGCGGCCACGCAGGGCGCCGAAGTAAAAGCGAGGGGTGAAGCGGGGAAAGGCAGCCGAAATCATATCTACTCTATGCTCTGCCCAAAAGCGCGGGCCCCGACAAGGAAATCATGGCAATTCTCGGCTGAAACCGTTAGTCGCGCGTGCCATGGATTCCAAGCACAACCAACCGACGCCTTACACCTATGCCGGTGCGGGCGTATCAATCGAGACCGGCAACGCGCTGGTCCGTGCCATTGCCCCGCTCGCCCGTGCGACGCGCCGTCCGGGCGCCGACGCGGATCTCGGCGGCTTTGGCGGTTTCTTCGACCTGAAGGCGGCGGGTTTCAACGATCCGTTGCTGGTCGCCGCGAACGATGGGGTGGGCACGAAGCTCAAGCTCGCCATCGAATCGGGCAAGCATGATGGTGTGGGCATCGACCTGGTCGCCATGTGCGCGAACGACCTGATCGTCCAGGGTGCCGAACCGCTGTTTTTCCTCGACTATTATGCCACCGGGAAACTCGACAATGATGTCGCGACCGAAGTCGTCGCGAGCATTGCCGAAGGCTGCAAACAGGCCGGCTGCGCGCTGATCGGCGGCGAAACCGCCGAAATGCCGGGCATGTATTCCGATGGCGATTACGACCTCGCGGGCTTCTGCGTCGGTGCGGTCGAGCGCGACCAGGTGCTCACCGCCGACAAGGTGGCGGCAGGCGACGTGATTTTGGGCCTTGCCTCGTCGGGTGTCCACTCGAACGGCTTTTCGCTCGTCCGCCGCCTTGCCGCGGACAAGGGGTGGAAACTCGACCGCCCGGCCCTGTTCGACCAGAATATCCTGCTGATCGACGCGCTGATGGCGCCGACGCGCATCTATGTCAAAAGCCTGCTGCCGCTGGTGAAGACCGGCCAGATCCACGCGCTCGCGCATATCACGGGCGGCGGGCTGCTCGAAAATATCCCGCGCATCCTGCCCAAGGCGCTGCACGCGCACATCGACGCCGACGCATGGGCGCAGCCGCGGTTGATGGCCTTTCTGCAAGCGCAGGGGAATATCGAACCCGAAGAAATGGCGCGGACGTTCAATTGCGGCATCGGGATGGCGGTCGTCGTGGCGGAAGCCGATGCTGACGCTGTGACCGCGGCGCTGGAAACCGCAGGCGAAACGGTGTTTCGCATCGGCCATATCGCTGCTGGCGACAAGGGCTGCACCGTGACCGGCAGCACCGAAACCTGGAGCGCGATGGGGGCGTGGAGCGCGACGCATAATGCATAACGCGGCAAAGTCCCCCTCCCGCTTGCGGGAGGGGCTAGGAGTGGGCGCGAGCGAAGCGAGTTCCTGCCATGTCGCTGCCCACCCCCGACCCCTCCCGCAAGCGGGAGGGGAGACGTGAAAGCCAAGGTCGCCGTCCTGATCTCGGGCGCCGGGACCAATATGGCGGCGTTGCTTTATGCCGCGAAGGCGGAGGCCTGTCCGTACGAGCTGGTGCTGGTAACGGGCGACAATCCCGAGGCGCCCGGTCTTTCGCTTGCCGAGGTCGAGGGGATTGCGGTCGTCCGCATTCCAAAACCGACGCCAAAAGATAAATCTCGGTTCTTTGCGGCGCTGGATATCCAGATTCGTAAGGCCGGCGCCGAATATATCGCGCTCGCCGGTTTTATGCGCATCCTGCCTGAAGATTTCGTCCGGGCTTGGGAAAACCGGATGCTCAATATTCACCCCAGTCTACTGCCGCGCTACAAGGGACTCGACACCCACCAGCGCGCGATCGACGCAGGCGACAAATCCGGCGGGTGCAGCGTCCATATCGTCACCCCCGGGGTCGATGATGGCCCGGTGCTCGCACAGACGCCGGTCGCGATCATCCCCGGCGATACCCCCGAAACCCTCGCGCGGCGGGTCCAGTTCGCGGAACACCAGCTTTACCCCGCCACCCTCGCCGCCTTCGTGACGCGCGAACGCTCGCCCGACTATCTGCGCGCCCGCGTGCGCGAACTCGCGATGGCGCTGCCCGAAGCCGACGAGGTCACTTCGCACGGCATGCCCTGTTTCGGGATCGTGAAGGGCAAGAAATTCGCCTATTTTACCGAGGATCACCACGGCGATGGCAAGATCGCGCTGCTGGTCAAGATCAGCGGCGCCGACGAACAGGCCGCGCTGATCGAGATGGACGCGGATCGCTATTACCGCCCCGCCTATTTCGGCGACGGCTGGATCGGCATCCGGCTCGACCTCGGCGATACCGAATGGGACGCGATCAGCGACTGGCTGCGCAAGAGCTGGCTGGCGGTCGCGCCGAAGAAACTGGCGGGTTTGATGGCTATTGCCGAAGATTTCTGACGAAAAAGGCCGCCGGATCGCTCCGGCGGCCCTTTGCTGCCCTAAGGCAAATGTCGTTTAACCGACGATTTCTTCGGGCTTGAAGAAATAGGCGATTTCGATCGCGGCGTTTTCGTCGCTGTCCGAACCGTGAACCGTGTTCGCTTCGATGCTTTCGGCCAGTTCCTTGCGGATCGTGCCGGGGGCGGCGTCCTTGGGGTTGGTGGCGCCCATGATGTCACGGTTGCGCTGCATTGCGTCTTCGCCCTCAAGGACCTGCACGACGACGGGGCCGCTGATCATGAAATCGACGAGTTCGCCGAAAAAGGGGCGTTCCTTGTGGACCGCGTAAAAGCCTTCGGCCTGTTCGCGGCTCATGTGGATGCGCTTCGACGCGACGACACGCAGGCCGGCGTCTTCCAGCATCTTGGTGACGGCGCCGGTGATGTTGCGACGCGTGGCGTCGGGCTTGATGATCGAGAAAGTGCGAGTGACCGCCATGGGGGAAGCTCCTGCTTTGTTATAGTTTGCGATGCGCGCGCCTCTAGCCGCGCTTTTGCTGCACTGCAAGGATAGAGCGCGCGTGCGCTAAGGCCCTTCCGACCAGCGGCCGTTTTCATCCTGTTTCCAGAAGCGATTATCGACATCCTCGCGCGCCGCCAGCGTGCGCCACAACGCGCGCGCGTCGTCGATCCGGCTGTTGTCGAAGAGCAGCAACACACGATCGAACGTCAGCGCCTCGTCGCGCCATTCGCCGTCCGCGAGCGCCACGATCGTCGCGCCATTGGGCGGCGGCGACGCGAGGATGCCCGAAATCAGGATCGGCTCGATCGCTTCGTCGGGCGACCCGGCATGGCCGTGCGGCAGGAAGCTGGCGGGGTTCAGCGTCCATAGCGCCTCGTCGATCGCCTGTCGCTGCATCGCGGGGGCGGCGACCACCAGCAGGCGGTCGCCATTTGCAAGAACGCGCGTCGCGAGCGCCGGAAGCACCCGCTCGGCGGGGTCGCGGGTCAGCCGGTAAAAGTCGACGCGCGCCACGCCCCCTGCCCTGCCCGGTTCAGCCTTCGTGGTTGGCCGCGATGTAGCGGTCGAGCAGGCGCACGCCATAGCCGGTCGCGCCTTTCGCCCACACCGGGCCGTCCTTGTCCGCCCACGCCATGCCCGCGATATCGAGATGCGCCCACGCGACGCCTTCGCCGACGAAGCGTTTCAGGAACTGCGCCGCGGTGATCGAACCGCCTTCGCGCGGGCCGATATTCTTCATGTCGGCGATCGGGCTGTCGATCAGCTTGTCATATGCGGGTGACAGCGGGAACCGCCACAGCTTGTTGTTGCTGGCTTCGCCCGCGGCGAGCAGGTCGGCGGCGAGCGTGTCGTCATTGGCAAAGATGCCCGCATATTCATGGCCGAGCGAGATCACCATCGCGCCGGTCAGCGTCGCAAGATCGACGATCACCTTGGGGTCATAGGCGCTTTGCGCCCAGCTGATCGCGTCGCACAGCACAAGCCGGCCTTCGGCATCGGTGTTGAGCACCTCGACCGTCTGGCCCGACATGGTGGTCACGACGTCGCCGGGGCGCATCGCGTTGCCGTCGGGCATATTTTCGACGAGGCCGACGACGCCGACGACATTCGCCTTGGCCCTGCGCCCCGCAATGGCCTTGATCGCGCCCGCGACCGCGCCTGCGCCGCCCATGTCCCATTTCATCATGTCCATGCCCGCGGCGGGCTTGATGCTGATGCCGCCGGTGTCGAAGGTCACGCCCTTGCCGATGAACACGACTGGCGCGTCGCCCGCATTGCCGCCGTTCCAGCGCATCGCGAGCAGCCGGGGCGGACGCGTCGACCCCTGTGCGACGCCCAGCAGCGCGCCCATGCCGAGCGCCTTCATCTGGCGTTCGTCGAGTATTTCGAGTTCGACGCCAAGGTCGGTCAGGTGCTGGCACCGTTCGACGAAGGTTTCGGGGTAAAGGATGTTCGGCGGTTCCGCGACGAGCGTCTGGGTCAGGGCGACGCCTTCGGCAATCGCCTCATTTTCCGCCCAGCGGCCGGACAGGTCGCCATGCGGCGACGCGATCGTCACCGTCTTCAGGCTCGGCTTCGCCGTATCCGCGAGGCGCGTGCGATAGGTGTCGAGGCGCCAGTTGCGGAGGCGCGCGCCCATCGCAAAGGCGAGCACATCGTCGGCATCGCTTTCGCCTGTGCTCGCAAAATCGACATGGACCGCCGTGACGCCGCTCGTTTGCAGCTTCGCGGTCAGCGCCGCGCCGCCGCGTTCGAGGTCCTGCTCGCCGCCCTCGCCGATCCCGACGAGCAGCAGGCGCTTCGCCTGGTCGCCGTCGATCGCCGCGGTCTCCGCCACCGTGCCCGCGGCGCCGTCGAAGCGCGCCTGCGCCGCCGCAGCGCCCAGCAGCGCGCCAAGCGCGCCAGCTTCGCCCTTGCGGACCGGAAAAGCGACGACGTCGGCAGACGCGTCGATTTGCGCGACAAACTGAATGTCCATGCCTTAACTTTCTTATGCGATGATTGATTGGAACGTGCCGGACCGATAGGGGTTTCGCCTGCGAGTTGCAAAAACAAAGCAGCCGGTCCAAGCCGGGTGGACGCTAAACAAAGTGTGGGACAAAGAATTTAGATGAGCTGGACTTTGTTCCATCGGGCGGCGCGTGCGCGGCCTTTCTGGCTGGCGACGGCCAGCGGCGTGGCCCTGGCTGCATGCCCGGTGATGGCCCAGAGCGAGGCGAATCCGGCCCAGGCGGAGGTGGCGGCGGGCGAACCCGACCTCCAGACCCCCGATGTCGTGCCGACGACCGCCGACGCCCCCGCGACGCCGTCCGCAGACCAGATCGGTTTCGCGGCCGACAACCTCAACTACGACAGCGAAAGCGAAGTCGTGGTGGCGGAGGGCAATGTCCAGATGAACCGCGAAGCGATCGAGATGCGCGCGGACAAGGTGACGTGGAACCGCCAGACGGGACGGGTCTTCGCCGAAGGCAATGTCACGATCAAGAACCCCGAAGGCGACACCGCCTATGGCGACAAGATCGAGCTGACCGACAGCCTGCGCGACGGCGTCGTCGAAAATCTCCTCGTCGTGCTCGACAATGGCTCGCGGCTCGCCGCGATCAAGGGCACGCGCTTCGACAATGGCAATATCGAGCTGGAGAATGCCGCTTACACCCCCTGCCCGGTCGAAGATGACGCGGGCTGTCCGAAAAACCCCAGCTGGCAGATCCGCGCCGTCCGCGTGCTGTACGACCGCGAAAAGAACAAGGTGCGCTACAAAGGCGCACGGGTCGAGATTTTCGGCTTGCCGCTCATCCCGCTCCCCGGGTTAAGCCATTCGATCAACAACGAGCCGAGCAGCGGCATCCTTGTCCCCGAAATCCGGCTCGATCGCAGTAACGGGTTTGAAATCGCGGTTCCCTATTATCTGCGGCTCGCGCCCGACCGCGACATCACGATCACGCCGCACGTCTATACCAGCGCGGCGCCGATGCTGGAGGGCGAGTTCCGCGCGCTGACCGACATCGGCTCGTTCCGCATCAACGGCTATGCGACCTATGGATCGCTCGTTCCGCTGACCGGCGAAGACCCCGACAGCCAGAAACGGTTTCGCGGCTATCTGGAAAGCGCGGGCAAATTCCAGTTCGATCCGCGGTGGAGCCTGACCTATTCGGGTCGCATCGCAACCGACCGCACCTTCATGCGCCGTTACGACATCAGCCGCGACGACCGCCTGCGGTCGACTTTCGAGCTCGAACGAATCGGCGGCAACTCCTATCTCTCGATCGCCGGCTGGGCGACCCAGACGCTGCGCGCCAACGATGTGCAGGGGCAACAGGCGATCGCGCTGCCGATCATCGACTATCGCCAGCGTTTCGACGATCCGCTGTTCGGCGGCCAGCTCGAACTGCAACTGAATACGCTCGCGATCGGCCGCACCGCCGGGCAGGACACGCAGCGCGCCTTTGCAGGCGCGCAATGGAATCTGCGCGGGCTGACCGCGCTCGGCCAGGAAGTGACATTGACCGCGCTCGTTCGCGGCGACGTCTATCACAGCGATGAAAATCTGCTGACCGCGATTCCCGGCTATCGCGGCGAGTCGGGCTGGCAGGCGCGCGGTATCGCCGCGGTGGCCGCCGACATGCGCTGGCCGTTCATCGGCGAATTCTTGGGCGGCACCCAGACGCTGACGCCGCGCGTCCAGATCGTCGCCACCCCGCCGATCAAGAATCTCGATATCCCGAACGAGGATTCGCGCGCGTTCGACCTCGAAGACAGCAATTTGTTCGCGATCAATCGGTTCAACGGCCATGATCGGTTCGAGGATGGCGCCCGGATCACCTATGGCATCGAATGGAATTTCAGCCGGCCGGGCTTCAACATCAGCAGCAGCGTCGGCCAAAGCTATCGCCTGTCGGACAAGCCCAGCCTGTTTCCCGATGGCACCGGGCTGACCGACCGGACGTCGGACGTCGTCGGCCGGACGACGATTGCCTATCGCGATTTCCTGCGCCTGACGCACCGCTTCCGGCTCGACAAGGACAATCTGGCGGTTCGCCGCAACGAATTTGACGCGACGATCGGCAGCCGTTCGACTTACGCCGTGCTCGGCTATTCACGGCTTAACCGCGACATCCTGTTGCTGGGCGAAGACCTGCAGGACCGCGAGGAAGTGCGGGCCGGCGGCCGCGTCGCATTCGCGAAAAACTGGTCGCTGTTCGGGTCGGCAATCGTTGACCTGACCCAGCAAAGCGACGATCCGCTGAGCGGCGCCGACGGGTTTGAACCGATACGCCACCGGCTGGGTGTCGCGTTCGACGACGAATGCCTGTCGATCGCGCTGACCTGGCGGCGCGATTATGCCGACACCGGCGATGCGCGGCGCGGCAACAGCTTCTCGTTCCGCATCGCGTTCCGAAACCTGGGTTTCTGACGGCGGATCTCGGCCGCCGGCCTTTCGTGCCTCTCGGCGCTAAGCGACACCGGAGGCATTTTTGACGCGCCCATGCGGATGTTTCGCCATCTTAAGGCCCAGCCCGCCCTCGCCGCTTCGCTCAGCCTAGGTTCAGCGTCCGGCGTATATGGTCGGGCATCAAATGGCGTCCGTGGCGGATTGCGCTGGACCATGAGGCGTGTCCGCTGATACGGAGCGTCCGGACTTTCTCGAATAGGGTAAAGATGACCAAATTTTCGACCATGACCGGCCTGATAGCCTTGGCTGCCGTCGGCGTTACGCCTGTGCTGGCCCAGACTGTCGCTGACAGCGAAGTGCCGACGACCAGCCTGAACATCCCCGGCAATGTGCAGCTTTTCGGCGACGCAAAGCCGAACGTCTACCGCCCGTCCGCGTCGGTGAACGGAGAGATTATCACCGCGACCGATATCGAGCAGCGCATGGCGCTGATCCGCATCGCGAACAACAATGTCGAACTGCCGCCGGAGGAAGTCCAGCGGCTGCGCAACCAGGTGTTCAGCAACCTGATCGACGAAAAATTGCAGATTCAGGAAGCCAAGGCGGCCGAAATCACGATCGACGAGAATGTCGTGAACGACCAGTTTGCGCGGCTCGCGACGCGGTTCAAGCAGACGCCCGACCAGTTTTCGGCCTATCTGGCCTCCCGCGGCTCGTCGGCGGCGGCCGTGAAGCAGCAGATCCGCGGCGAATTCGCGTGGGACCGCCTGTTGTCGCGCAACATCCAATCGACGACCAACGTCTCCCCTGAAGAGGTCGAGATCGTGGTCAAGCAGCTGACCGATTCCAAGGGGCAGGATGAATTCCACCTTGGCGAAATCTATCTGTCCGCCACCCCCGAAAATATCGCGGCGGTCAGCGAAAATGCCAAGAAGATCATGCAGGCGTTGCAGGCGGGCGGCAGCTTTGCAGCCTATGCACGCCAGTTTTCGGAGGCGTCGACGGCGGTAGTCGGCGGCGACCTTGGCTGGGTAAAGGCCGGCCAGCTGCCCGCTTCGATGGGCGATGCCGCGATGCAGATGCAGCCGGGCCAGCTTGTCGGTCCGGTCGAGGTGCCCGGCGGCATCTCGATCATGCTGATGATCGACCGCCGTCAGGTGCTGACCGCAGATCCGCGCGATGCGATCCTCAGCCTGAAACAGCTTTCGCTCGAATTTCCGGCGGGCACGTCACAGGCGAAGGCATCCGAACTCGCCGGCGATTTTGCCGAAAAGACCCGCGCCATTGCCGGTTGCGGCGCCGCCGACGCGGTGGCGCAGAGCCTGGGCGCCACCGTCGTGTCACGCGACAATATCGAAATGCGGGCACTGCCCGCCCCGCTCCAGGCCACGCTTGCCAATCTCCAGATCGGCCAGACGACGCAGCCTTTCGGCGCCGCGAACGAGGGCGTCAGCGTCCTCGTCCTGTGCGGCCGCGACATGCCGCAAACCGCGACGGCCCCGAATCTCGAGCAGATCGAACAGAAGCTGCTGGAAGACAAGGTCAACAAGCGGGCCCAGCGCTATCTGCGCGACCTGCGCCGGGATGCCGTGATCGAATACAGCTGATGTCGGAATATGATAATCGACGCCCGATCGCGGTCACCATGGGTGACCCGGCGGGCGTCGGTCCAGAGGTCACGGCCCGCGCGTGGGCCGCGCGCCGCGAAAACAGCCTGCCCCCCTTCGTCGCCATCGGCGATGCTGCCGCAATTTCCGCCGTTTGGGACGGCCCCGTCGCGCGCGTCACCGACATGGATGAGGTGGTGCGGGCCTTCGGCGACGCCCTGCCCGTCTGGCATCTGGAGGATAGCGGCCCGCTGACCCCCGGCCAGCCGACCCCGGCCGGTGCGACCTGTGCGCTCCACACGCTCGAAACCGGGATCGGCCTGACCCGCAACCAGGCGAGTTCGGCGTTGGTGACCGGATCGGTGTCGAAATATGCGCTGCACGGTATCGGCTATACGCATCCCGGCCAGACCGAATTTATCGCCGAACGATGCGGCGTGACCGCGACCAATGCGGTGATGATGCTCGCTGGGCCCGGCCTGCGCGTTGTCCCGCTGACCGTGCATATCCCGCTGGCCGAGGTGCCCGAACGGCTGACGAGCGAATTGATCGTCGCCAAGGCGCGCATCGTGGCGCGCGGCCTGCGACGCGATTTCGGGATCGACGCACCGCGCATCGCGCTCGCAGGGCTCAACCCGCACGCTGGTGAAAACGGCCAGCTGGGCAGCGAGGAAGACCGCATCATGGCCCCTGCCGTGGCGCAGCTCGCCGACGAAGGGCTGGTGGTCGACGGGCCGCTTGCCGCCGACGGCTTGTTCGCGCCAGCTATCCGCGAACGATATGATGCGCTGCTCTGCGCCTATCACGATCAGGCGCTGGCGCCGTTCAAAGCCCTGCATTTCCACGACGGCGTGAACCTGACGCTCGGGCTGCCGATCATCCGCACCTCGCCCGACCATGGCACGGCGTTCAATATCGCGGGCACTGGCGCCGCCGACCCCGGCCCGACGATCGCGGCGATCGCGATGGCCGCGCGGATGGCGCTGGCGCGCGAGCGCAACTGCGCGCCTGCCAAGTGAGGGTCGAACCCAAGGCTCCGCTGCCCCCGCTGCGGGAGACGGTGCGTACGCACGGCCTGTCGGCGAGCAAGGCGCTGGGCCAGAACTTCCTGTTCGACGAACAATTGCTCGACCGCATCGCAGCTTTGCCCGGCGATCTGGGCGGGGTAACGGTGTTCGAGGTTGGCCCCGGCCCTGGCGGCTTGACGCGCGCGCTGCTCCGTGCGGGTGCCAAGGTCATCGCGGTCGAGCGCGACGACCGCTGCCTGCCGCTGCTGGCCGAACTGGGCGACGCTTTTCCGGGGCAGCTGACCGTTATCGCCGACGACGCGATGGCGGTCGATGTCGATGCCGTCACCGGCGGCGAACCTTATCATATCGTCGCGAACCTGCCCTACAACGTCGGCACCGCGCTGTTCACGCGCTGGCTGGAGCCTGCGGCCTGGCCGCCGCGCTGGCTGTCGCTGACCCTGATGTTTCAGCTCGAGGTCGCCGAACGCATCGTCGCGCCGGTCGGCACCGGGGCCTATGGCCGCCTGGCGGTGCTTGCACAGTGGCGGTCGACCGCCAGGATCGCGATGAAAGTCCATCGTTCGGCTTTCACCCCGCCGCCCAAGGTGATGTCGGCGATCGTCCATGTGACGCCCGCAAGCCAGCCCGACGGCGTCGATCCGAAGCTTTTGTCCAAACTGACCGAAAAGGGTTTCGGCCAGCGTCGCAAGATGCTGCGGCAAAGCCTGAAGGGCGTCGAAGGCGCGGTCGATGGCGCCGAGGCCATCGGGATCGACCCGACCCGCCGCGCCGAAACGGTCAGCGTCGCCGAATGGATCGAACTCGCGCGGCACCTCGGTCGCTGACGGACATTGCGTCCGCTTTGCGACGGCCGGAACATCGGCCATCGGCCGAAAACCGACCGCAGCCTCTAGACACCGAAAAGTTTGTCGATCGTGTCGTCCAGATAGGGGCGATCGTGGAACAACCGCATCGGATCGCGGCGGTTTAGCCAAAAGCTCCCACCGTGGCGGTCGGTCAGCGCGCGCCGCGTCGTGTCCTGCAACAGGCGCAGGCGCATGACGGCGGTGCGCCGCGCCTTGGGCAAATCCACCGGCGCATGAAGCACGAAATGCGCCCTGATGCTCTCCACCCGCGCCGTGACGACATCGCTATAGCCTTGGTGCGGGCCGCGATGCAGCGCGTGTCCCCACCGCAGCGCCAAGGGCTCGCAGGCCGGAAGCATGAGCCCGTTACGCCCGAAATGCTGAAGCGCGAACCCCTCGGCGTGTAACTGCTCGAACATCGCTGCCATCTGGGGCCGCTGCAAAAGGGCGGCGGGGATCAGGTGATGACGCTGGAACCCGGTTCGCGGCGGCGGGGCGCCCTGCCAGCCGCGCGACGGCATCAACCGTCGCGCCCGAATTCGACAACCACCGTCGATCGCATTCTGCCGTCCGAAGGGCGCGGCAACAGGTCCATCCATTCGCCCGCCTCCAGCCCGCGCATCGTCCGGGCGGAGCGGATCGGGCCGTTGAGCATGATGTCGAGCGCAAGCCGCGAAAGCCGACGGACCATTTCGGCGACCGTCCAGCCGCCCGGTATTCGCGCTTCCAGTTCCTGCCCCGAAAAAATTGCCAGCCCTCGCGTTCCCATGCTCGCACCCGACCCCGTTTCCTGACGCCGAAATGCGACGAGGTGGAGCACCGGGGGCATCCCGCTCGCCAGCATTTCGGCGATCGACGCGCGGAACTGGGGCGCGTCAGACCAGAGCCGGGCCGGAGACCAGAACATATGGCTGGCGTCGAACAGGTCGATCAACAGCACCATCAGCTTGAAAAATTCGCGCATATGAATGGGCGGTTCGATCGACGCGTCCTTCGCCGCCGTTTCGGGCACGAAAACCCAGCATGCGCCGCGATCGCGCCATCCGGTCGGCAAGCTGGCGGCGAGCAGGCTGGTCGATGGGTGTTCGGGGTCCGCCATGGCTAGCGCCGGATCGGCGGCCGGACCGGCGAGCACCGATATCGACCCGAACGTCAGGCGAAAACAGGGGGCCGCGATCCGCGCCGCCGCGTCCGGGCCGGGCGCGCGCACCGGCTCGGGCTGCAACCCCATATGGCGAAGCGAGGTTTCGAGTTCCGCGTCGGACTGGCCCTGCATCGCCGCGCCGACGATCAGCGCGAAGGGCTCCGGCGGGACCGGAAGGATCAGTGTATCTTGGTCGCCGTCGTCCATCGCGTTGCACGGCCTTTGTGGGTTCGTCCTTGCATCGCAAGACTGTCCGCAATGTTCAAACGCTTATTGGCACATGTCGCGAAGTTAACCTTGCGAAGGCCGGCGTCAGATCGCAACCTGGCTCCCCAGTTCCACGACGCGGTTTGTGGGCAGACGGAAATATTCCATCGCGCTTTCCGAATTGCGCAGCATCCACGCGAACAGCTTTTCGCGCCAGATCGGCATCCCCGGCTTGCTCGCGGCGATCAGCGTCTGGCGCGACAGGAAAAAGCTGGTTTCCAGCATCTTGAACTCTCCGCCGCAACTCGTGACGCGGGTCAGCGCCTCGGGCACGTCGATCGGCTGCATGAAGCCGTAATTGAGCACGAGCCGATGGAAGCCCTGCCCCAGATCCTCCAGCAGGCAGAATTTCTCCTCCTGCACGAACGGCACGTCGGCGATCTTGATCGTCAGCAGGATGATCCGCGCGTGCAGCACCTTGTTGTGTTTGAGGTTGTGGAGCAGCGCGTGCGGCACACCGTCGCTGCTCGACGTCATGAATACCGCGGTGCCCGGCACGCGCGTCGCGCTGTTCGCCGCCGATTTGACGAAAACCGGGATCGGCATCGCGCCCTCGGCCATTTCCTGCTGCATCAGCTTGCGTCCGCGTGACCAGGTGGTGAGCAAGGTGAAGATGATCAGGCCGATCGCCAGCGGCACCCAGCCGCCGTCGGGCACCTTGATCAGATTCGCACCGAAATAGGCGATGTCGACGATGAAAAAGACCGCGAGAACCGGCAACGCCTTCCATGCCGGCCATTTCCACAATGTGAAAAGCACGACACTGAGCAAGCAGGTATCGATGAACATCGCCCCCGTCACCGCAATGCCATAGGCTGCGGCGAGGTTGCTCGACGATCCAAAGAAGAGGACGAGGATGATCACCATCACCATCAGCCCCCAATTGACCATCGGGATATAGATCTGCCCCGCCGCCGACGCGCTGGTGTGTTCCACGCGCAGGCGCGGCATGAAGCCCAGCTGGATCGCCTGCTGGGTCAGCGAGAAGGCACCCGAAATCACCGCCTGGCTCGCGATGATCGTCGCAAGTATCGCAAGGATGACGACGGGCACCTGCCAGGCGTCGGGCATCATCTGGAAAAAGGGATCGGCGATCAGGTCGCCGCGCGGCCCGCGTTCCGCATCGAGCACCATGGCTCCCTGGCCCATATAGTTCAGCATCAGCGCGGGCAGTACGAAGGTCAGCCAGCTCAGCCCGATCGGCCCGCGGCCGAAATGGCCCATGTCGGCGTAAAGCGCCTCGGCGCCCGTCACCGCCAACACCACCGCGCCCAGCGCGATGAACGCCGTAAACCCGTCGACATAGAAGAAACGCAGCGCATTCACCGGGTTCAGCGTTTCGACGATGATCCACGGATGATCGACGATATGGATAAGGCCGAGGATCGCCAGCATGGTGAAATAGGCGAGCATGATCGGGCCGAACAACATCCCGACTTTCGCCGTCCCGCGCGACTGGATCGCGAATAGCGCAATCAGGATCGCGAGCGCGATCGGCACGATATAGGGTTCAAACCCCTTGTTTACGTAACTGAGCCCCTCGGTCGCCGAAAGCACCGACATCGCTGGGGTGATCATGCTGTCGCCATAAAAGAGCGCGGTGGCGAACACGCCGAGCAGGATAATCGGCCACGTCCAGCGTTTTTCGCCCGACGAACGACTGATCAGCGCGAGCAGCGCCAGGCTGCCGCCTTCGCCCTTGTTGTCGGCCCGCATGATCGTCAGAACATATTTGAACGTGACGACCAGCATCATCGACCAGAAGACGAGGCTCAGCACACCATAGATGTGCAGCCGGTCGACCTCGATCGGATGATGCCCGGCGAATGTCTCGCGAAACGCGTAAAGCGGGCTGGTGCCGATGTCACCGAACACCACGCCAATCGCCCCGACGGCAAGCTTCAGCTTGCCATCGCCATGATGTCCATGGCCCGGATGGACCGTATCGGCGGCGGCCGGTGCGGCGCTTTCGGCGCCGCTTGCCCCTTGGTGCGACTCAGCAGTCATCGCGCGCCTTTAGACGAGCCCGCGCTGTTGGAATAGCTTTCAAATCAAGACCCACCCGGCGCGTCGGATGGCGGCGGCGGCGTGCCGAGCGCCTGGTGCAATTGCGCCAACCGCATCTCCAGATCGGGGCGCCACGGCGCGTCGGCGGGGCTCCGCGCCAGAAGCTGGCTCCACACCGCCTCCGCCCCTTTCAGGTCACCGCCCTGCGCCAGCGCCAATCCGGCGAAAAAGGGCGGCGCAGGATGCGACGGATCGCGCCTCGCCGCCTCGTCGAACGCCAGCGCCGCCGCCGGCGACATGACCCCGCCGCCATGCGCGGCAAGCGCGTTGCCAAGGCCGACCCACAGGTCGACATTATCGGGATATTTCTCCAGCCCTTTTTCCAGCGTCTGCGCCGCCAGTTCGGTCTTGCCGGTGCGCGCAAAGCCGTCGGACATGCCAAGCCACTGCGCCGCTGGGCCAAATCGTTCCGCCATGCCCTGCCGCTGGTCGGTGATCGCATCGCCGAACCCTTCCGGCTCTTCGGGCGCCGCCACCGGCTTGCCCGGCAAGGACGGGCTGCCCTGCAGGGCATAGCCGGCGAGCCCGAGCATGACCGCCGCCGCCGCCAGCGGCCGCGACGCGGCGGGCAGTTTGCCGATCCAGAAAATGCCCCCGATGACCGCCACGGCGACCAGCATGATCCACAGCCAGATCATGCCGCCTCCTCCCCGTCGCCTTCGCTACGGCGGAACCGGCCGAAAGCCAGCCATCCGCCCAGCGCCAGGAACAACAAGGGGCCAAGCCACAGAAAGGCGGTCGCGGCATCGAAAGGCGGGTCATAGCTGACCCAATTGCCATAGCGCGCAACGAGCCAGGTCTTGATTTCGTCCGGGCTCTCGCCCGCGGCAATCTTGCTGCGCACCTCGTGCCGCATGTCCCCCGCCAGCGGCGCGTCGCTGTCGGCAATCGACTGGCCCTGACAGACCAGACAGCGCAATTCCTCCATCAACGCCTTCGCGCGCGCCTCCTTCGCCGGATCGCGCAGCTGCTCGTAGGCGTAGGGCGCAGGCGGCAGCCGGTCCTGCGCGGCCGTCGGCAAGCCGAGACCGAATGAGACGAGGACAAGCAAAAGAGCAAACGCGCCCCTCACTTCATCGCCTCCAGCTTCGCCACGATTTCGGGCACCTGGTCGGCCAGGATCACGCCCTGGATTTGCTCGCGGATGATGCCCTTGCCGTCGATCAGGAAGGTTTCGGGAACCCCCGACGACCCCAGCGCGATCTGGACGCTGCTCTGCATGTCCGACCCGATGCGGTCGAACGGGTTGCCATATTCGCGCAGGAACATCGCGACGTCTTCGGGCCGGTCGCGGATCGCGATGCCGTCGATCGGCACCCCTGCCGCCTTCAACGCCTCGAGCTGCGGCGCCTCGGCGCGGCACGGGATGCACCAGCTTGCGAAGACATTGACCAGCCGCGGGCGGCCGTCGGCAAGCTGGCTGCTCTTCAGCCCTTCGACGCCCGCGGTCGCGGGCGGCAAGTCGAACAGCGGCATCGGCTTGTCGATCCATTGCGACTGGATCAACGTCTCAGCGGGTGTCACCAGCCGATAAACGAAGGCACCGAACAGCAATCCCATGATCGCCAGCGGCACAAAAAGGACCCAGCGATTGGTCATGGCGCAAAACGCTCCTGTGCTTTCCGGTGACGCCGCGCACGCCAGATGCCCACCAACTGCGCGCGGCCGAGCAGCGACAGCGATGCGCCCAGCGCGATCAGTCCGCCGCCGAGCCATATCCACCACACCAGCGGCTTCCACCACAGGCGGATCTGGTAACGGTCGGCCCGGCCATCGTCGCCCGCCACCGGCTGCCCCAGCACGGCGTAAAGCTGCCCGCCCGGCCGCGTCAGCAGCGCCGCTTCGTTCGTTTCGGTCGGCGCGGTGCCCAGCAAGCCGGGAAAGGTCCGCGCTTCGGGGCGCATGACAAAGCTGCCGCCCGACGACGTCGTCGCGACCAGCGTGCCTTCGATCGCCGTATAATTCGGTCCGGCGACGGGTTTGACGCCGACGAACCGCACCGAAAAATCGCCCACCTTTACCACATCGCCCGGCGCCGCGGCGACCAGCCGTTCCTTGATGAAGGCGCTTTCCGCGCCCATGCCGGCCAGACACACGGCGACACCGAAATGCGCGATCACCATGCCCCATGTCGGCAGCGGCGTGCGGCGCAGATTGCGGCCCCACAGCGGCGCAAGGCTTGCAACCGCGACGACGCCCGCCACGGTCATGCCAAGCAGGGGCAATATCCCGACGGTCCCGCCGAACAGGATCAGCGCGAACAACACCGCCGCCCCGGCCAAGATCGCCAGCGGCAGCCGCGACCAAAGCCGCTTTCCGTCATCCTTGCGCCAGCTGAGCAGCGGCCCCGCAACCATCACGAGGCACAAGATCAGCGCGAGCGGTCCGGCAACGCGGTTGTAATAGGGCGGGCCGACCGAAATCTTCTCTCCCATCGCCTCGGCGACGATCGGATAGAGCGTGCCGAGGAGAACGAGCGCGAGGATCGTCGTCAGCAGCAAATTATTGATCACCAGCGAGCCTTCGCGGCTGAGCAAGGCAAATTTCTTGCCCTCGGCGACGCTTCCGGCGCGCAGCGCGAACAGTGTCAACGCGCCGCCGATATAAATTGCCATCAACGCCAGCAGGAAGGTTCCGCGCTCGGGATCGACCGCAAAGCTGTGCACGCTGGTCAGCAGGCCCGATCGGACGATGAACGTGCCGACCATCGACATCGAAAAACCGATGACCGCGAGCATGACCGTCCAAGCGCGCAGGGCATTGCGGGTCGCGGTCACCGCAACCGAGTGCAACAGTGCCGCGCCCGCCAGCCAGGGGATCAGCGACACATTCTCGACCGGGTCCCAGAACCACCAGCCGCCCCAGCCGAGCTCATAATAGGCCCAATAGCTGCCCGCCGTGATGCCGAGCGTCAGGAATATCCAGCTGCCGAGCACCCACGGGCGCATGGCGCGCGCGAACGCCGGGCCGATTTCGCGCGTAATCAGCGCGCCGACCGCAAAGCTGAACGCGACCGACAGCCCGACATAACCGACGTAAAGTGTCGGCGGATGGAAGGCCAGCCCGATGTCCTGGAGCAGCGGATTGAGCCCCTGCCCGTCAGGCGGCGCGACCGCCAGGCGATTGAAGGGATTGGACGAAAAAAGCAGGAAGGCAAAGAAGCCAAGGCTCAGCGCCGCTTGCGCGGCAAGCGTCGCCACCAGCGTATCTTCGCGCAGCCGCCGCTCGAATATCGCGATCAGCGCGCCTGACAGCGACAGGATCATCAGCCACAGCAGCATCGACCCTTCGTGGTTGCCCCATGTTCCCGCAATCTTGAAGATCATGGGCTTCAGGCTGTTGCTGTTGCGCGCCACCAGTTCGACCGACATGTCGGACCGCACGAACAGCGCGATCAGCAGACCGAAGGCGGCCGTCGTCAGCACCCCCTGTGCCACGCTCGCCGGGCGGACCAGCGCCGCCATATCCTTTTGTCCGCCGCGCAGATACAGCGCCCCGGCGATCAGCGACAGGCACGCCAGCGCCGCCGCGATCCACAGCAGGGCAAGGCCGAGTTCGGCGATCACAACCCGACCTCCGTCACCCCGGCGAAGGCCGGGGTCTCGCCCTCGGCGCCCATACGCGCCGCTGAGATCCCGACCTTCGTCGGGATGACGATGCAAAGGATATGGCTCACGCCGTCGGCGCCTTCATATTTTTCGGCATATCGCCCATCTGCGGCGGCATATAGCGTTCGTCATGCTTCGCCAGGATGCGGTCGGCAACGAACGTCCCGTCGGCGCGCATCCGGCCGTCGGCCACCATGCCGCTCTCTTCGCCGAACAGGTCGGGTACGATGCCCTTATACTCGACCGGGACCGACGCTTTTCCATCGGTCGCGACGAAGCGGATCGTCAGGCCATCGGCCTGCCGTTCGATGCTACCCTTTGCGACCATGCCGCCCAGCCGCATCGCTTCGCCGACCTCGGCCTTGCCACCCTTGATTTCGACCGGGGTGCGGAAATAGGCGGCCTCGTCGCGCAGCGCGCTCGCCGCGAGCACGCCGGCGCCTGCCACGCCGGTCAGCGCGACCAGGGCCAGAATCAATCTTTGGTGCTTGGCTTTCACTTGCGATCCCTTCGCAGAGCATCGCTGCGCTTTTCGGCCTTGGTCATCGCGCGCCAGCTGGTCCACAGGACAATCCCGGTCAGCACCACCGTCAGCCCATAGGCCGCGGCGACAAAAGCCCATTGACCGCCCCCGCTGATCACCCCCGTCACGCTCTATATCCCTTCGTCGTCGGCCAACCGCCGCAATCGCGCCGCCACGCGGTTATCGGCAATAATTCGCCGCATCCGCATCAGCACGATGGCACCGAACAACAGCGAAAAACCCAGCACGGTCAAGCCCAGCGGCCACAACAGGGCGCCGTCGATGCTCGAACCGCGCAGCGTGATGCTCGGCCCTTGGTGCAGGCTGTTCCACCACACGACGCTGCGGTTGATGATCGGGATGTTGATCGCGCCGACCAGCGCATAGATCGCCGCGCCGCGCGACAGCGAACCGCCTTGTCGCTGGCTGTCGTCGCCGGTGGTGAGCGCGATAAAGCCCGCATAGAGAAACAGCAGGACCAGCATCGAGGTCATCCGCCCGTCCCATTCCCACCATGTGCCCCAGGTCGGGCGGCCCCAGATCGACCCGGTCGCAAGGCACAGCGCAGTGAACAGCATTCCCGGCACCGCGATGGCGCGCGCCGCGATGCCCGACAACGGATGGCGCCACACCAGCTGGACCAGCCCCGCGACCGCGAGCGACGTCCAGCCGCCCATGCCGAGCCAGGCCGACGGAACGTGAACGTACAGAATCCGCGCGGTTTCGCCCTGCTTGTAATCGCCCGGCACCATCGTCAGCCCGGCCCAAGCGCCCGCGAGCACGAGCAACAGCCCGGCGCCGAGCAACCACGGCGTCAGCGGCTTGGCGATCGCCAGAAAACGGGTCGGATTGGCATAGGCGTGCATCGGTTTCGCGTCGTCCTTAGGCGAGCCGGACTGGAGGGTCCAGCAATTTGCCCGGCGCGACCCGGCGGACCCCATGTCACGTGCCCGACGCTTGAGGTCAAGCGTCGGGTTGCAACCTCCTCGTCACCCCGGACTTGATCCGGGGACCACGACTTCGGCGGCGGCCATGGATCCCGGATCAAGTCCGGGATGACGAAGGAAGCGAAATCGCCTTGCGCGAACTCAACCCTCCGGCCGCGTCCATATCCAGCTTCCCGTCACCGCAGCCGCAATCACGGGCAACATCACCCACGGCCAGGGCGAGAGGATTGCGGCCAGGACGATGCTGACCGCGAATGCCGCGGTAGCGGCCATCTTGCCCTTGCGGCTGATCGCCCCCTTTTCGCGCCACGCAGCGATATGGTGCCCGAAATGCGGATGGGTGAGCAACCAGGCCTCAAGCTGCGGCGAGGAGCGCGCAAAGCAAAAGGCGGCCAGGATCACGAACGGCACGGTCGGCAACAGCGGCAGGAAAGCGCCAATCGCACCCAGGCCCAGCGCCGCCCAGCCCGCGATCAGATAGAAATGCCGTTTCATCGACGGCTGGCTTAGCGGAAATCCGATCCCGCGCCAGCCCTCGACAATCAGCCGCGACCGATCAGCTTTTGCGCCATCCGGTCGGCAACCGACGATGCGGGTGCGCCGCTCGCCTTGCTCTCCGCCCAGATCTCGGCAAGTCGGCCGGGGATCAGGTGGATGCGGCTTTCGACTTCCTCGCGGCTCCCCTGCCCCAGATATTCCAGCGCGACATTGATGATGCCGCCCGCATTGATCACATAGTCCGGGGCATAGACGATCCCGCGGTCATGCACGCGTTGCCCGTCGAGCGCGGTCGCCAGCTGGTTGTTGGCTCCGCCCGCGATAATCGGGACGCGCAGCTTCGCGATGCTCGCCTCGGTCAGGATGGCGCCCAGCGCATTGGGGCTCAGCACGTCGGCCTCGACCTCCATGATCGCCGCCGAATCGGCGAGTTCGGCGCCGAGTTCTTCGGCCAGCGCCTTCGCCCGCGCCAAATTGACGTCGGCCAGCGTCAGCTTCGCCCCTTCCGCCGCCAGCCGCCGCGCGACACCGCCGCCGACGCTGCCGACACCCTGAATCGCAATGCGGACATCCTTGGCGCTGTCGGTGTTCAGCCCTTCGCGAATCGCGGCCTTGATACCCAGATACACGCCCAGCGCGGTGAACGGACCCGGGTCGCCGCCGGCATCGGCGCCGCTCGCCACCGGCAGTCCGCTGACATGCTTCGTCTGCTTGGCGATTTCGACCATGTCGGCGTCGGTGATCCCGACGTCCTCGGCGGTCACATAGGCGCCGCCCAGCGACTCGACCGCGCGGCCGAACGCCGCGAGCAGTTCGGGGGTCTTCGCGGCGCCCTCGTCGGCCAGGATCACGCCCTTGCCGCCGCCCATCGGCAGCCCCGCCATCGCATTTTTATAGCTCATGCCGCGCGACAGGCGCAGCGCATCGGTGATCGCCGCCGCGCGCTGCGGATAATGCCAATAGCGCACACCGCCCGCGCCCGGCCCGAGGTGGGTCGAATGGACGGCGATAACCGCCGTCAGCCCGCTGGCACGATCGCGGAACATGTGGACATGCTCATGATCGTCGAAATCGGCGAAATCCCAGACTGCGGACATTGGCTCATCCCTCCACACGAATTTTTGGCGCACAAGAAAATTACGTGATGGCGCAATAATGCAACGGGCGCATCGAGTCACCCGAAAAGCGTCGCCGCGCGATGATTAGGGGAAAATGGGGCGACCAACGGGGCTCGAACCCGCGACCTCCGGTACCACAAACCGGCGCTCTAACCAACTGAGCTATGGTCGCCACATAAGCGACGAGCGGCGCATGAAGCGCCCTCGACAGCGCGCGGCGAATAGGCGCGCATCCCCCCGCTCGTCAAGCATTGTTCGCACGCGCTTCCCTGCTAAAACGCGCGCCATGGCTGCGAATGATCTTGTCGACATGGCGACCTCGGGCGCCGACCGCACCGCCGCTCGGCTCGCCGCCGTCCCCGGCATCCGCCGCGCGCCGACGCCGAAGCTGCAACAATTCATGCTGTCCGGCTTCCTCGATGCCGAAACCTGCGCCGCACTGATCGCGCAGATCGACCGCGACGTGCGGCCGTCGACGATCGCCGATCCGAACGGGGACGAGGCGTTTCGCACCAGTACGACCTGCGACCTCGATCACCGCGATCCCTTGGTGATTGCGGTCAACAATCGGCTCCACGACCTCACCGGCATCCCGCTGGCCTTTGGCGAACCGATGCAGGGCCAGCGTTACGACGTCGGGCAGGAATTCAAGGCGCACACCGACTATTTCGACCCGCACGGCAGCGACTGGGAAACCTATTGCGCCATTCCCGGCCAGCGCAGCTGGACGCTGATGATCTATCTCAACGAACCAGCGGCGGGCGGCGCGACGCGCTTCCTCGCCACCGGCAAGATGCACCAGCCCGAAACGGGCAAGCTGCTCGCGTGGAACAATGTCCATCTCGACGGCACCGCAAACCCCGACACGCTTCACCACGGGATGAAGGTGCGCAAGGGCCGCAAATATATCATCACCAAATGGTTCCGCGAACGGCCGTGGCCGTGGGCGGAGGGGGAGCTGGCGTAGCCCGCAATATCCGTTCCCTTCCCCCTTGATGGGGGAAGGATACGCAGCCTTGCCGCAAAGCGGTTAGGCGAAGTGGGATGAGGGTGATGCTGCGTCGTTAAACCCTGGCTTGAGAACGAAACCGCACCCCCATCGCTGCGACTAAGCCAGCAAGCTGGCAAGTCTCGCTGCCTCCCCCATCAAGGGGGAGGAGCCTATCACCGCACCAGCCGATACTGGAAATTCAGCGTCAGCGTATTGGAAACGCGCCCCGGCTCGACCGGCGTTGCCTTGCCCGCGGCATCCATCGCCTGCAAACGCACCATCGGCATCGGCGGCTGCGGCCCGCCAAAGCTGCCTTCGCTGATCGAAACCAGCTCGACGCCGCGGAAGCCCGCCAGTCGCGCATAATCCTGCGCCTTGGCTTCCGCCGCCTTGATCGCCGTGCCGCGCGCGCCGACCAGCTGCGCGTCGGGGTCCTTCATGCCGAACGACGGGCCGTCGATATTGGTGCCGCCTGCGGCAACCAGCGCGTCGAGCAGCGGCCCGATATCCTCGATCTTGCCCGTCGTTGCGCGCACCGTGTTGCTGACCTGATAGCCCAGGAAGCGCGGCGGCTGTCCGGGGGTCTGATTGTTATAATCATATTGCGGCGACAGGTTGATACCGCTCGTCTGGATGTCCTCGGCCTTGATGCCGCGGGCTTTCGCGGCGGCAATCAGCTTGTCCATTGCGGCGGCATTGGCACGCATCGCCTCGACCGCGGTCGGTGCGGTGGTCGTCACGCCAGCGCCAACGGTCGCCTGGTCGGGGCGCGAGCGCACTTCCTCGCTGACGCTGAAGCTCAGGATCGGACCCTGCGTCGTTGCTGCCGTCACCGTCGAACCTCCCTGCTGGGCAAACGCAGGCGTTGCCGCCATCAGCGCCAGTCCGCTTGCCATAACGGCGAACAATTGCTTCGTCATTTCATTCTCCTGTGAACCGGGGTTCCGGCCGTTTCTGATCTCCGCCCCGTAACGCAGACGGAGCAGACCCGTTCCGGCCTTTGTGCGCAGCGCGCTTGCATGATGCTGAACGGCACGGTAGCGCGCCGTTCATCATGGCAGCACCGATCTTATCTTATGAAGGCCTCGGCCTTGTGCAGGGCAGCGGCTGGCTGTTCCAGGATCTCGACATCTATGTCGGGCCCCGCGACCGGCTGGCGCTGATCGGCCGCAACGGCGCCGGAAAGACGACCTTGCTCAAACTGCTCGCGGGCCAGATCGACGCCGACAAGGGCAAGCGCGTCATCGTGCCGGGCACGCATGTCGTGATGCTCGAACAGGAACCTGATTTCCGTCCCTTCGCGACGCTGATGGATTTCGCCGTCTCCGCGCCCAACGCGCCAGAGGCCCATGAGGTCGCCGCGATCGCCGACCAGCTCGGCATCGACATGACGCGCACTGCCGCCAGCGCCTCGGGCGGCGAACGCCGTCGCGCAGCTCTCGCCCGCGCGCTCGCGCAGAACCCCGACGTGTTGCTGCTCGACGAACCGACCAACCATCTCGACCTCGCCGCGATCGACTGGCTCGAATCCTGGCTCGCACGCTACACCGGCGCCTTCGTCGCGATCAGCCATGACCGGACGTTCCTCACCCGCCTGACGCGCCAGACTTTGTGGCTCGATCGCGGCAGCATCCGCCGCAAGGACATCGGTTTCGGCGGCTTCGAGGAATGGAGCGACGCGGTCGCCGCCGAGGAAGCGCGCGCCGCGCAGCGCCTCGATTCCAAACTGCGGCTCGAGGCGCACTGGCTCGAACGCGGCGTCACCGCGCGCCGCAAACGCAACCAGGGACGCCTTGAGAAACTGAAGGAAATGCGCGCCACCCGCGCCGCGATGATCGGCGGCCCCGGCGTCGCCAAGCTCGGCCTCGCCAACGACGACGTCCGCTCGAAATCGGTGATCGTGGCCGAGGGTGTCAGCAAGAGCTTCGGTGACCGCACGATCATCAGGAATTTCGATTTCCGCGTCCAGCGCGGCGACCGCATCGGGATCGTCGGCGCCAATGGCGCGGGCAAGTCGACCCTGCTCAAGCTCCTCACCGGTGAAATCCAGCCCGACGCAGGCAGCATCACCCTTGCCCCGACGCTCGACGGCATCATCATCGACCAGCAGCGCAGCCTGATGTCACCCGACAAGACCGTCCGCGACGTGCTTGCCGACGGCGGCGACTGGGTCGAAGTGCGCGGCGTCAAAAAACATATCCAGGGTTATCTCAAGGAATTTCTGTTCGATCCCGGCGTGATGGAGGCCAGCGTCGGCGCGCTGTCGGGCGGCGAGCGTTCGCGCCTCCTCCTCGCGCGCGAATTTGCCCGCGAATCGAACCTGCTCGTCCTCGACGAGCCGACCAACGACCTCGACCTCGAAACGCTCGACCTCTTGCAGGAAGTCATCGCCGATTACGCCGGCACCGTGCTGCTCGTCAGCCACGACCGCGACTTTCTCGACCGCACCGTCACCGTCACGCTCGGCCTCGACGGATCGGGCAAGGTCGATATCGTCGCGGGCGGCTATGCCGATTGGGAGGCCAAGCGGGTCAAGCCGAATAGCGTCAAAGCCAAGGCATCCGCCGCCGCACCAGCGCCCCCGCCCACCGCACGCAAGAAACTCAGCTACAAGGACCAGCGCGACTACGACCTGCTACCCGTCCGGATCGAGGAGATCGAGGCGGAGATGGCTGCGGCGGAAACCGAGCTGTCGGACGGCGCTTTGTTCACGCGCGATCATGCAAAATTCACCGCGCTGACGGGCAAGCTGGAAAAGCTGCGCGAAGAAAAGTCGGCGGCGGAAGATCGCTGGCTGGAACTGGCAGAAGAGATCGAATCGCTTGGCTAAGTCTTGGATTGCGCTTGGCAGACAGAAGTAATTCGAACATGTCGTAACCAAGGGGGAACGACATGAGTGACGATACAGACCGATCTGAATTGCAGGGCGTCGGGGGATGGCTGGGCTTTCTTGTGTTCGTCCTCGGTATCCTCTCACCGGCGCGAATGTTGTTCCAGACAATCGCGAACATACGTGAAACGGCCATCATGGGTCAGGTGCTTGGCCCCAACGCATCTATCTATATTCAATTCAGTTGGGCGCTGGTCGCAGCATCAGCTGCCGGGTCGATCTTTCTCGCCTATCGGCTGCTGGCGGTTCATCGCTGGTCATCGGTCCGGATCGTCCTCATTGGCCTCTGGTGCCTTGCCTCTATCCCGACGCTGATTGATGCTTTGGTTGGATCGATCCTTTTTCCTGAGTTTGTTGGCGCCATAGTTTCTGAAGCTCTATGGTCGGCCGCCAAATCGAGCATTTCGGCGACGATCTGGACAGCCTATCTTATGAAATCGAAGCGCGTCGCGAATACCTACATCAAGGATAACGACGAAACGCAGCACATCTTCGGCTAACAATCACCCCGTCCCATAAAACCGCACCAGCCGATCCAGCGCCAACCCCAGCACCAGCTTCCCCGACCGCGCCGGCCACCCCAGCCCTTTCTCCGCGCCGCCGATCCCTTCCCCCGCGCAAATCACCCGCCAGCAGATATCGGCCAGCCCCGGCCCCGCCGCATCGAGCGCGGCGTGAAAACGCCGGTGCGCGTCAATCCGCGCCAGCGATGCGTCGGACGCGCGCGCCCCGCCGCGACTTTTGCCCGGCGGCGACGCATCCCAGCGCATCGTCACCCGCGCCGACAATCCGGCACGCTCATAATCGCCGCGCAGCCGCTCGCCAGCGGCCAATTGCGCGGCTGTCAGCATCCCACGCGACGCCAGCCAGGCGATCGGGCTTTCGCCGACATTCACCGTCACATGCCGCATCACCTGCGGCCCCGTCTTGCCGGGGTCGACGCGGTCGTCGGGATGGATACGGGTTTCAAGGCGGCGTGCGGTCATGCGATTCTCCTGTGCAACGCGCGGGGCTTGACATCGGGATATTTTGTAGGAAATAACAAACCGATTTGGTTATTAGAAGGTCGTCCGCATGATCAACAGCATCCGCTCGGTCCGCCGGGCCAAGGGCCTGACGCTCGAAGAAGTCGGACAGCGTTGCGTCCCGCCGACCACCGCCCAGACGATCGGGCGCCTCGAAACGGGCACGCGCACCCTCTCGCTCGGCTGGATGAACCGCATCGCCGCCGCGCTCGGCGTCGACGCGGCAGAGCTGGTGCAATTGCCGCAGGATACTCAGCTCACGATCACCGCGCTGCTCGGTGCCGACGGTGCACAGGCGCCGACACGCGTCGAACAGGCGCTCACTGCGCGCCCGGGCGAGGATATGGTCGCGGTGCGCGTCACCTCGTCGATCGGCGACTACCGCGCCGGCGATGAAATCTGGTGCCGCCGGATCGAGGGCGACTGGGCGAGCGCACTCAACCGCGACCTGCTTGTTCCCCGCCCTGCCGGCCGTTTTTTCTTCGCCCGCCTGCTCAACGTCGATGGCGAAAAGCTGCACCTGCTCCCGCTCGGCACCGGCCAGCGCCAGCAGGTCGTCAGCAATCCACCCTGGGCCGCCGTCGCCGTCCGCCTGCTCCGCACGCTCTAACCATCCCGTTCGCCCCGAGCTTGTCGAAGGGCCCTCCTTTACTTTTCTCAAGAGGAAGAACAGTGCTTCGACAAGCTCAGCACGAACGGAAGAGAGGCCGCGCATGACCAAATCCCTGCGCGTCCTCTCGATCGCGACCCTTTTCCCCGACGCCGCGCGACCGAATTTCGGCCTGTTCGTCGAACGCAGCCTGCGTGCGCTCGCGGCCCAGCCCGGCATCGACCTCACCATCATTGCGCCGGTCGGCCTGCCCCCTTTTCCGCTCTCACTCCACAAACGCTATCGCGCGCTCCGCGGCCTCCCGCAAAGCGAGCAATGGAACGGCCTGACTGTTCTCCGCCCGCGCTTCACGCTGATCCCGCGCGTCGGTGCCAGCTTCAATCCGGCAAAAGTCGCGGACGCCGTGCTGACGGCCGCGCGCGGCCGGTCTTTCGATGTGATCGATGCGCAATTCTTCTACCCTGACGGCCCTGCCGCAATGCGCGTCGCGGATGCGCTCGGCCTGCCTTTTTCGGCCAAGGCACGCGGCGCGGACATCAGCCATTTCGGACATGATCCCGCGACACGAAATCAGGTGATCGACGCCGCCGACAAAGCCGCCGGGCTGCTCGCCGTATCGGCGGCAATGCGCGACGACATGGCCGCGATCGGCATCGACGCAGCAAAAATTGCGGTTCACTACACCGGCATCGACGCCGCGCGTTTTCACCCCGGCGACCGCGGCGCGGCGCGCACGGCGCTCGCGATGGACGATGCCCCGGCTATCCTCACCGTCGGTGCGCTGATCGCGCGCAAGGGGCAGGCGCTGGTCATCGAGGCGCTTCCGGCGCTTCCCGGCGTCCATTATTGGCTTGCCGGGGCCGGTGACGAGGAGGGCCGCTACCGCGCACTTGCACGGCAGCTCGGTGTCGAAACGCGCGTTCATTTCATGGGACCCGTCGCCAACGCCGACCTGCCGCAGCTTTACCGGGCGGCCGATGCGGTGGTCATGCCATCGGCCAGCGAAGGCCTTGCCAATGCGTGGGTCGAGGCGCTTGCCTGCGGCACGCCAATCGTCATCAGCAACGCGGGCGGCGCCGCCGAACTCGTCACGGCGCCCGTTGCCGGACGCATCGTCGATCGCACGCCGTTGGCCATTGCTGCGGCGGTGAATGCCATCCTCACCGACCCGCCGCCGTCCGCCGATGTCGCCGCAATCCTGGGCGGCCGCTTCGACTGGGACCGTAACGGGCAGGAACTCGCCGCGCACCTGCGCCGCTGCGCCGGGGCCTAGACACGGCAACGCCGACCCGCTCGAAAGCGGGCCGGCGCCGGATTTACGTGATGCGCCGCCGGTTCAGACGACCGCGCCGTCATCCTTGCGTTCGACGCGTTCGCCGCCGTCCATGCCCGCGACGGTGCGCGGGACGAAGCTGTGCGGGCCGACTTTCAGCCACACCAGGATCGGCGTTGACATCAGGATCGACGAATAGGTGCCAACGAACACGCCGAGCAGGATCGCGGCGGTGAAGCCAAAGATCACGTCGGGTCCGAAGATCAGCAGCACGCCGAGCGCGAGCAGCATCGCGACACTGGTCATCACCGTACGCGACAGCGTCTCGTTGATGCTGAGGTTGAGCAGCGGGACGATGTCCATCTTGCGGTATTTTTTCAGATTCTCGCGGATGCGGTCATAAACGACGATCGTGTCGTTCAACGAATAACCGACAATCGTCAGTAGGGCCGCGACGCTGTTAAGGTCGAACTGGATCTGCGTCACCGCGAAAAAGCCGAAGGTCAGCGCAACTTCGTGGAACAGGCGGCCGAGCGCACCGACGCCGAACTGCCATTCAAATCGGATCCAGATATAGATCGAAATCCCCAGCATCGCGAGCGCAAGGCTGATCGCCCCGGTGCGCAGCAACTCTTCGGACACCTTGCCCGACACAGTTTCGACCGAACCAGCCTTCGCGGTCGGGAAGGCTTTCTGGATGCCCGCCACCAGCTGTTGCCCGGCGCGTTCGGCCGCCGCCTTGTCGCCGTCGGGAAGCGCGGTGCGGATCGAAATCGCCTTGTCCGATCCGAATTGCTGGATCGTCGCTTCGCCCAGGCCGATGTCGCCGACCTTTTCGCGAATTTCGTCGATCGGCGGCATGTCCTGCGTGAATTCGACGCGGACCGACTGGCCGCCGACGAAATCGATGCCAAGGTTCAGCCCCTTCACCGCGACGAGCGCGATCGAGATGATCACCAGGATTATGCTCATGGCCGACGCGACCTTGCGCCACTTCAGGAAATCGATGTTCGTGTCGTCGGGGACGAGTTTCAGCAAGCGCATGATTTCGCTCCCTCCTTTAAATGTTGATCGACGTCGGACGCTTGGTCCGCAGCCAATGGGCGACGAACATGCGCGTGACGGTCACGGCGGTGAAGACACTGGTGACGATGCCGATCGTCAGCACCACGGCAAAGCCCTTGATCGGTCCCGAACCGAACCAGAACATCAGCGACGCCGCGATGACGTTGGTGACGTTGGCGTCGAAAATCGCGCGGCTTGCTTCGGAATAGCCCAGCTCGACCGCCTGGAACGGCCGCCTGCCGCGCTTCAACTCCTCGCGTATGCGCTCGTTGATCAGCACGTTGGCATCGACCGCAGCGCCGATGGTCAGCACGAAACCCGCGATCCCCGGTAGCGTCAGCGTCGCGTTGAACGCCGCCATGATCGCGATGATCAGGAACACGTTAAAGATCAGCGCGATACAGGCGTAAACGCCAAAACGACCATAGACGATGATCATCAGCACCAGCACCGCGACCGTGGCGATGATGCCCGCGATCGCGCCCTTGCGGATCGAATCGGCGCCGAGTTCGGGGGTGACCGTGCGTTCTTCGACCACGGTCATCTTCACCGGCAACGCACCGGAGCGCAGCGAAATCGCCAGCGCATTCGCGCTCGCGACGCTGAAACTGCCTGAAATCTGCGCGCTGCCGCCCAGGATCGGTTCGTTGATCGACGGCGCCGACAACACCTTGCCGTCGAGCACCATCGCAAAACGCTTGCCGACATTTTGCGCCGTGACTTTGGCAAAGGTGCTCGACCCGCCCGAATCGAACCGGATCGACACGACCGGCTGGCTGTTCTGGGGGTCATAGCTTTGCTGCGCGTTGATCAACTGTTCGCCGCTGATCATCACCTGGCGGCGCAGCACCTCGAATGCGGCGCCACTGCCCTCGCCCTCGGCATAAGGAACAATCTCGCTCCCCACCGGAACGCGGCCCGCCGCGGCTTCATTCGGATCGGCGTTGGTATCGACCATGCGGAACTCAAGCCGCGCGGTCTTGCCGATCAATTCCTTCAGCGCCGCTGGGTCCTGAAGGCCCGGCACCTGCACGACGACGCGGTCGGTGCCTTCGCGGATGATCGTCGGTTCGCGCGTGCCCAGCGCGTTGACGCGCTTGTCGATGATGTCGCGCGCGGTATCCATCGCATTTGCCACCGCCTGCGCCTGCCCGGCGCTGGTCGGGGTCATCACGATCCGGGTCGAATCGATAACGTTGATGCTCCAGTCGCGCTGGCCCGTCATCCCCGCGCCCTGCGTCTCGCTGAACAGCCGTTCGCGCGCGGCATCGAGCTGCGCCTGGTCGCGGACGAGGAAGCTGATCCGGCCGCCGGCCGTCGACAGTTCGCCGATCGCAATGTCGTCGTCGGGACCGGTTTCGCCGCGCATCGCGGTGCGCACGGTCTTTTCCATGTTCGCCAGCTGCGTCTTGCGCAGGTCGGCGATGTCGGCTTCGAGCAGCAGGTGGCTGCCGCCCGCCAGGTCAAGGCCCAGGTTGACCTTGGCCTGGAGAACCGCCGGCAGGCTTTCTCGCGTTTTTTCGGGAAGGAAGCTGGGGATGGAAAACAGGATACCGAGCAGCAGGATGATGCTGATGCCGATGGTTTTCCAACGCGGGAAATCGAGCATTGTTTAATCCGATAGCAAGAGCGGAGCCGCGGCGGGCGCGGCCACCGTCGCGTCAGTCGTTGGCGGGCTTGCCACCGGGTTGCAGGACGTCGGCAAGGGTCGACTTCACGACCTTGATCTTCACCCCTTGCGCAATTTCGACATCGACGAAATCATCGTCGACGCGGGTGATCTTGCCGACGATGCCGCCGCCGGTCACGACCTGGTCGCGCGGCTTCACCGCTGCGACCTTGGCGCGATGTTCCTTCGCGCGGACCTGCTGCGGGCGGATCAGGAAGAACCAGAATACGGCAAAGATCAGCAGATAGGGGACCAGCATCAGGAAACCGGCGGCCCCACCGCCCGATCCGGCCGCTTGGGTCAGAAGCAATTGCGTCGACATGGATGAAAAACTTTCCGTTCGAGCGCGCAGCCGTTCCCCTTGTGGAACCGGCGCGCAAAGATGGCGCGGCGCCTATCATGCAGGGGCCTTGCGCGCAACTGGTCGCGCGTCCACCCCCCTTTGGCAGCCGCCGCCGAAATGGGAAGCTTGGGCGCCAGATCAAGCCCGCATGACCGATCGCGGCGACCAAGGGTCATCGCCGTCCTTCACTTTGCTCAGGAGAGCCTTGCATCGCCCGCCAACCCGCGCTAGGGGCCTCGCCTGCCCAACAGGGCCGGTCGGGACGTAGCGCAGCCTGGTAGCGCATCACACTGGGGGTGTGGGGGTCGGAGGTTCGAATCCTCTCGTCCCGACCAATTATTTCAATAGCTTAATATCACCTACCCGCTGCAAAATGCCGCGCGGGTAGGCCATGGGCAGGTTGCTTAAACGGGATCGACCGCGACCGTCGCGTGTTCTACATTAACCGCCGATGCCAAACGATCCCGTGACATGGTGGACCGCCTTCGGCGCTATTGCACAAGCAGTAGGTGCCGCCGCAACTTTTGCCGCTGTCGCCGTTTCACTTTGGATCGTAGCCTCCGAAAGGTCGATGAAAGCGAAGGCGTCGGCGCGGATAATGGTTCAGTTCGTAGGCGATGGCACTCCGGGAACATACTTGGTCGGCATTGACGTAACCAATGTCGGCGTTCGTCCATTTCATGTGACGAGCGTAGGCTGGCGCACGGGCTGGTTAGGCTGGGGGCCGAACGTATTGAAGTACCGATACGCTATCCAAAAAACGAATATCATGCTCAATCAACGCCCGTCGCCACACATCGTCGATCCGGGATTACATGACGGCTTTTATGTCACGGTCGCAGACATGAAGAGCGCAAACGCCGAAGAGTCGCGGAACGAAATGTTCACCCGCAAACTTCCGGTGATTGGCTATTGCCCGATATGGGCAATGGTGAACATCACGGGTCGAAAGCCCGTAATGTCGCGGGTGCCGCGAGACTTGGCCGTTTTTCTACGTACTGGCGTTCATGCATCCACAACGGACGAAAATTAGGCCGTGTAAGCGCCCCTTGCGTTGGACTCGCAGTAGATACCAACGTAACATCGCATAAGGGAGACGGGCATGGCAGGACCACCATTCATCAATTCGACGGGATTGATCGGCAAGATTTTCGAGAAAATACAACAGGCGAAAGTACCACCGCGCTACACGCAGGACTTTCAAGCCACAGTTCTGGGCTATGGCAGCGGCAGCGCTAGACCCTTCATCCCCTTTTTAAAGCGGCTGAACTTTATCCAAAGCGACGGAACGCCCACTGATTTGTACACGCGTTTCCGCAATGCCGACAGCAGCGGTGCCGCGATGGCTGAAGCAATGCGGATTGGGTTCGCCGACATCTTCCAAAAGAACGAATTCGCCAATGCGTTGTCGGACGACAAGTTGAAAAACTTGGTGGTTGAAATTACGGGGAAAGAGCCAAACGATGGGACAGTAGCGGCCATCGTAGGAAGCTTTAAAGCTTGTAAGTTGCTTGCCGACTTCGATGCAAATGAAACTAAGGACGTCGGAATAGTCGAGCCACTGGAACCTTCAAAATCGCTGGTAAAACACGAACCCAAACAAGCCGGGAAAGCTGAACTGCGGCTGGCATACACGATCAACGTGAACCTACCGGAAACTACTAATGTCGAAGTTTACAACGCAATTTTCTCGGCTATCAAGCAGAATTTGTTGACCGATGACTAGCGGTTCAAACCAAATTCGTCTTTTTGCTCTAAACAACCTCGCGATTGAAGCGGCAGTTCAGCGCGTTGAACGCGATTTAGGCGTTGATTTAGGCCATCTTCCAGTCACCGAAAGCGGTCCCGACGAAACATACTACCCGCAATTTGACGAAAAAATTCGTCGGGAAGCCTCGGAAATGAGTGCTCACTATCGGGTGTTTTATTGTCTGGAAAACGCTATTCGATCTCTCATCACAGAAGTATTGTTCGAAAAGCACAACGAAGATTGGTGGAACAGTGCCGTGCCAGAGTCCGTCAAAACTCACGTGTCGGCAACGCAGAAAAAAGAAGCCGAATCGGGGATAGCGATCCGGTCACAAGAGCCCATAGACTACACGACGTTCGGCGAACTTGGCGAAATTATTAAGTCGAATTGGTCTGATTTCACCGACATTTTCCAGAACATAAAAGCTCTAGAAAAAGTGATCGCGACTTTAAACGTGCTTCGTGGGCCAATCGCTCATTGCAAACCACTAGCTGAAGACGAAGTCGTTCGGCTGCATTTGTCTGTTCGAGACTGGTTCCGCTCGATGGGATGACCTACCCATACCCTACCCAAGTGTGGATTGGAGCCACCTTCAACTCATTAATCAATGATTTCGTTCAATTTTATATTTCCAAAAACGATTGCTCGCCACATCATGTAGGCGAAGGAATACACTTTAAGGGGATTTCCGATGTATAATGCTATGGACAGTTATTTGGACGTGGACACGTGGCACACGTCGCATCCTCTCGACGACCAACGCTTTTACAAGGCGTTGTCGAAGATTGTTCGCGATCCTAAATTTAGCCCCGAAGCCATGGGCGAATATATACGCGATAAAAAAGGCGTCTCGCGCGACGATAACGGCGACGTCTTCAACAACGTGATCGACCGTCGCATCACCGAAGCTTATGCAATCCAAGAGTTCGTCCGGCTGGGCCTTTGACGACAAAAGCCCCGACCACGCATGGCATAACGTGGCCGGGGCAGTCGGGGGGACGCGGAAGGAAAAGGGAACGCGTCGCCGACTAACCGGATGGCAGGAACGGAAGCCGCAGGCCGACTTCGGCGCGCTCTTTTGGCGACATTGCCCACAGTGGCACCGCGAGCAGCGGCACGGCGTCCAGATCGATCGCACCGGCCCCTGCGGCAGCGACGGCGGCGGCAATGGGCTGCGCGGGCTCGGACAGGCCGACGACGGCGCACACCGGCAACTGGTCGCCCTGGGCTTTGCCATGCCACGCCAAATTGAGCGCGGCGTCTTCCATACGGAACAGCAAATGCTGCAATCTGAAAAACGCACGAAGCTGCCCCCGCGGCGGGCTTAGATCGGCGGCTTCGGGGAGCGTTACGCCGTTCGCTTGCTCGTAGGAAACGAACAGCGGCAACGCGTGTTCGGCGAAGTCTTCGGTCGGCGGTTCGTCAAAGTCCCAAGGCAAGAGTTCGGCGTAGCGACCGAAGACCATCGTATCGCCCATAGGGCTAGGCCGACTGGCGCTCGATTTATCCAGCCAAGCGGCCAACCGCGAAAGGCGCGTCGCTGCGGTCATACTTCAACGCGGGTCCGAAGCTTCGCAAGTTCGAGCGGCGAATAGAAGGACGCATGCACCTTCGCGATGAAACCGGGATAGCGTTTCGCCAGCCGGTCCAGCTTCGTCGAAGATTCGATATGTTCAAGCGCTTCGGGCGCGAACTTTGCGACAACCTTTTCCTTGAAACCAAGCACGACGTCTTCGGGAAGTCCCATCAAACGCCACGAATGGTTATACATGGTCAAAGCAAAGTCGGGGTCTTCGGTCACGGCTTCGCGAATGTTGGTGTAGCCACCGTCGCCGTTCTGGGCTTCGCGGGCGACCCAATCAAGACAGCGCATGTAGATTGGGGTACGAACGGGGTCCGGCACGAAGCGCGACCCCATCACGCTTTCACACGCCGCCATATGGTCCTTCGCTCGCGTTTCCAGCGTTCGTTGCGTCGCTTCGGCGGTCGCGGCAAGCTGATTGGCCACCTTCGCCGCCATTTCGTGTCGCACCGGCTCCGTCACCGTCAAATCGTTCGTAATGCGGCCAAGCAGTTCGGCGCTGCTTTCGGCGCTGCCGTGAACGTCCTTCAGCGCGTTATAGACGACGTTATCGTGGGCAAAGCCGTTGGGGTCGCCGAGCATCGGCAATCGTTGCGTCGGCAGTCGCATCTGCTGACAGAAGGCGACGGCGTCCTGCGTTGGAACCGGGGTAACACCGGGGGTCGTATTCATTGTCGTTCCTTTCCTTCAAGTTTATGTCGCGGGCGTCGGCAATCAGCTTTCGTTGCATTTCCGCCCATGCAGGTTCGCGGTCGGCGCGTTGGTCCGGAGTAATTCGCATCGGCACAACGATGCACGACCTTGGCGCCGCGCCGTGTTTCGCGATGAAGCGCGCGACGGCCTGTTCGTCGGTTTCGCCGTGCGCGACTTCAAGCACGTGCGGCACGGCTGCGGCGTTGCCGCGTTCAAGCCGGGCTATGCGGCGAGCCATAGTCACGACCGCGCTTCCAATGCCGCAAGCCGCGCTTCAAGATCGGTGGCTTCGTGAATGCGGGCGATCATCGACAGGATATGCGCCAGCTTCGACGCGTCGCCGGTATCGAGAATATTCGACCGCGCCTCGCGATAGACCCGCTGAATTTCGCGGTTCACGTCGGCAACGTTCGACAGCTTGCACCGATAGCGCTTCGGTTTCGCAGGGGGTGGGGTTGGCGTCGAAACCCCCTGATTTGCTGCCGTTGCTGAAGCTGAAGACCACATAGTTCTGCCAATAAGACAATCGAAACAACCGATATGGCGACATATTTAGTCACAATGCCGAATAAGTCAAAATAATCTGTCGAATACTTAGAGTTATGCGTAACATTCAATCAATTATATGACGAAATCTTAAGGGTAATACTTTTGCTCTCTTTAATTGGAATTGGAACTAACACGCGATCATAACTTAAACCGCGACGACGACACTCGCGCCGAATGTCCGTTATGACGCCGGGTAGCTTCGCCGCCGCGAGCAACACAACGCCGTGGCTATGGAATGGGGTTTGCCCACAGTTTCGCAGGACGTGAAGATAGGCGAGCCGAAGCAGCGTGTGATAGTTCGGAAAATAGACGTGAGTATGTTGCGACAGATGCTCTGCGCACATCGTTTGCGTTCGCGGCACAAGTCGATTGAACCTCGCGTCGCCTAGCTTCGACAAGAATATGTCGGCGCCGATGCGTTCGTCGGCGGCGAGATAGGCGACGCCGCCGCGAATGATGCTGGCGCAAGCTTCGATGTATTTGGTCGTCAGATAGTCGGCAGCTTGATTAGCCGGGCAAACGCCGTTGCGACCGATCCTATCTTCGCTGCGATCAAGGGCGCCACTTATGAGTTCGTGGGCGCGGTCGTTGAAACCTGCGATGTTCATTGCATTGTCGCCTTTAACCTACGACCTTCGCCGTCTAGAGGCGGGGTCCGATGGTAACTTCGCCGAAGCTTTCGACGTAATTTCAAATATATAATTTGACGCAATCTACTTGATTGATCGTTGGGCAGGTAATGGGTAGCCAAACCAACACACAGCCGCCGCCGGGACAGCGGGACACCCCTAAAGGGTGGTGTCCCGTCCCGTCCCGCTAAGCGCACCGGGACTGTCCCGTGAATGTCCCGCTGTTGTCCCGGTGTCCCGCTCCGCGATCAGCAAGGCAGCGATGACAGCATTTTGCACCGCGCCTTGCGCGCCGCCCATTCGATAAAGATCGTTTTCAACCGTCAAATAGCCATCGCGAACCAAGTCCGACCGGGCGCGGTTGAAATTCTTGCGTTTGGTATCGTCATTGTCGCTGGTCGAATTGCGGTAGAACTTTGGACGCCAAGCTTCGACATGAACACCGACGAAGGTGCCGCCGTCGTCAACGACCCCATGTTCGCCAGCGGCTTCGCGGAACGACGACATGCCCAAATGCTGATTGGGTGTAAGTTCTTTGAAGTCCCGACGCGGGGCCGCTGCATCGTCCGGCACGACTACGCAACTTGTGACGTCGATCCCATCTTCATCCGTACCCACAACAATGCTGTGAAGGCGAAAACCGTGTGTCTTGCCGTCTTCGCCATCCTTGGCTTTGTCGATGCGCCACATTCGAGCATCGCCATTGCGTTCGACGTAGATTGCGGCGTCCAGCGCTGCAAACAAACTGGAATGTCCGCGCAAGCCCTTCGCCGCGTCTTTCCCACTGTGGGCAACGAGAACGATCAATCCGGCTGTGAGGCGCTGAAGCCTTTTTGCCCCCGCGATGATAGCGCCCATATCTTTGCTGCTATTTTCGTCCGCGCCGGGGGCTGCTCGATTTAGCGTATCGATGAAAATTACGACGCCCGGCGGGCATAGCGACGCAAGGTCGTCAACGTCTTGCGGATCGATCAGGCTGAAGGCTTCGATAGAAAAGCGAACGTCCGTTGGGAACGGCCGATTGCTATGCCGCTCCCAAGCGCGGGTCCGGTTGCGATACCCGCCCTCGCCTTCAAGCGCGATGTAAAGCACCGGCGCGGGGCGGCTGCGATGGCCAAAGAAGTGTTCGCCCGTTGCTATTGCCGCCGCTGCCGCTGTGCATAGAAAAGACTTGGCCGACCCTGACGCGCCGAACACGACGGCAAAACCTTCGGCGGGGAACACGCCATCAATTCGCGAGGGCTGCGATGGCAACGCCTGTAGTTCGGCGGCGGTCCTAAACTTAAATCGTTCACGCCGCTTCGACGCTTCGCCACGCATTTCGAGTAGGTCGTGAAGCACGTCCGGGTCGGGCTTCGCCAACGCTAAAATCTTGCGCGCCTTCAGCCGCCCGTAGGGCTTCGCCCATGCGTGAAATACAGGTCCGTAGGTTAGTTCATCAGTCTTGATTGACTGTGCGACAATGCGAACGGTTTCCGCAGAGTCCGGCGGAATCAACGCCAGCACTTCCCGCATGATGAATTGCTTTTCGTCCTGCGACGGCGCGCCTTTGAAGAACATGTGAACTATGACGCGGCGATAACATGTTGACGCCGCTGTTCGGCATATTCTGACGTGGACGCCACCGGGTCCGACAGACGGCTGTCTGCCCATGCCTGAAGGTCATCGGCGGTATAGACCGGGAAACGGCCAAGCTTGCGAAAACGCGGCCCGCCGCCGATGCAAGCCAGCTTGGCAAGGGTTTCGGTAGTGCCGAACCCATAGCGTTCCTGAAGGTAGTCAGCCGCCTGATTGCGGCGAAGATAGGCTGGTTCAGCCAACTGTCGTCTCCTAACTGCTAACGAGTGGAGACGACTAGATATTACCCAAGATTACAGTTCTCTAGGGACACATTTCGACGACCTAAGCCGTTTTGAACTTGCGCGCCAAATACTTCAATCGCCGTTCACGCGTTGTTTGTTGGACGTCTATTTTAGCAAAATACATGTCGTAGAGTTCGATGGCGGCGGCACGGCCCGACATTCCGTTCGCGACCAACGCCCTTCCCTTGGCGATGACAACGTCGTTGTTAAAGCCCGGCACATTGGCGTTTTCGATTACGTCGAACACTATGCCGCACCTTCTTTGAGCGGAACAACATTGGACGTTTCCGAAGCTACGCCAAGGGCGGCGGCGATGCTCCCGGCGATGCTGTCCGACGCACGACGAAGCGGGTCATCGGCAAGGTGCGCGTAACGCGCCGTCGTCGATGGCGAAGCGTGACCTAGAAGTTTGCCCACAATGGGAAGCCCCATGCCCGATGCCGCGCCCATGCTGGCGAAGCTATGGCGCAGGTCATGCAACCGAAGGCCCGGCAATCCAGCGTGGGCAATCACGCGCCGCCATGGCCGCTTTAGATCGCTACGCGGCTTGCCCTTCGTTTCGCCGACGATGACATATGGATTGTCCTTTAAGCGCGGAATGTCCGCCAACACCTTCAACGCGGGCGCGCCAAGGATAACGTCCTTCTTCCCGGTCTTCGAATCTGGCAGACGAAGAAAGCCGCGCTCCAAATCAACTTGCGTCCATTTCAACGTCAAAATTTCGCCTAAGCGACAGCCGGTCAACAGCAACAGACGAAGCGCCGCGACGGCATGGGGCGAAATCACTTCGCGCAAAGTATCGGCGTTCTTCGGCCTGTGCTTTGCCTTCGCGCCTTCGTTGAATTGCCACGGTAAGCCTACGGTTTCAGCTTCGCGCAACGCATCGCCAAGACGGCGAAGTTCATCACCATACAGGTAGCGTTCGTTTGCGTTATCCTTGCCGATTTTGACGCCCCGACGCGGGTTCTCCGAAATGTATTCGCGGCCAATGGCATAGGTGAGAATGCCACCGAACAGGCGAACCGTGCGACGGGCCGCCCCCTCGCCGCCCTTCACGATGATACGCTTGCCGTCGATCACTTCATTCTTCGCGGTTTCGCCAGCGGCGACCGCGCTGAAGAAATCTTCAATGTGGCGACGCTTCAAATCCTTGACGCGGCGATGCCCCAACAGTGGCTTGATATGCCGCTCGATACACCCTTTATCCGTAACCTTCGTCGAAGCCTTCTTATGCCCACAACCCTTTTTCAGATATTCGTCACACAGTTCGGTGACGGTTGGGTTTTCTTCGACGACAGGCTTCGCGGCGACGTCTTCGCCCAATTGGACCTTCGCAAGCAATTCCGTTGCTTTCTTCCGCGCTTGGTCAACCGTCAACGTGGGGAACGTACCAACCGTCACTTTGCGCGACCGACCTTCGAAGTCGTATTGCACGATAAACGATTTGCGGCCCGATGGGCGCACCCGGACGCCGAAGCCCGGCAAGCCGCCACACCATATCACATAGTCACTGGCGCGCGCCTCTAGGCGGTCCACGAGGCTGTTGTTCAGCTTGGGCTTAGACATAGCGCAAATCCTTCGGGTAGGTCTTGGGTAGGTGGCATTCGGTAATTTGATGCCACCCCAAAACAACCCGGTAAAGCGAAATGCGCCTTTAAGTAGCTGATATTCGTGGTTAACGGAAGTTTGCGTAATTTCTAGAAATCGCCAGTAATCCTATGACCCGCCACTGGGGGTGTGGGGGTCGGAGGTTCGAATCCTCTCGTCCCGACCAAAATTACCAGCAAAAACATAGCGGACGGATAGCGAATGCTGTCCGTTTTGCTGTGCGCCCTGTGGCGCGACGTCCTGCCCGGCGTTGCCGCATCAACGTTGAACGGCGTGGTGCGCTGTGGCCCCCTTCGCACAGCTGTCACATCTCCGAAAGCCGGGTGCCATTGCTATTCGTTCGCTGCGGCGCTGGTCAAACCGCCGCGCCGCGCATAACAGGCGCCGCATGGAATTTGCCCCCGAAATCTTTGCCTTGCTGATCGGCGTCGCCTTTATCGCGGGGGCGGTCGACGCGATGGCGGGCGGCGGCGGCCTGCTCACCATTCCCGCGCTGATGGCGGCGGGGGTGCCGCCCGTCTCGGCGCTCGCCACCAACAAGCTGCAAAGCACGATCGGCACCGCGTCGGCGTTCCTGACCTTCTGGCGCGGCGGACATGTTGACCTGCGCCGCTTTGCCTGGCCTGCCGCCGGCGCCTTTGCCGGGTCGGTGCTGGGCGCGACCGCGGTGCAATATATGCGCTCCGACTTCCTCGCCGCGCTCGTCCCGTTGCTGTTGATCGCAATGGGTCTTTATTTTCTCCTCGCCCCGCCGATGAGCAGCGTCGATCGCCACGCACGCACCGGCCCGCTCGGGCTCACTTTCATCGTCGCCGCGCTTGGTTTCTACGATGGCTTCTTCGGCCCTGGCACCGGCTCCTTCCTGACCCTGACGCTTGTGGCGCTGGGCGGGCTCGGACTGGTCCGCGCGATCGGCAATACCAAATTCGTCAACCTCGCGACCAATGTCGCCGGGCTCCTCGCGATGATCGTCGGCGGCCATGTCCTCTGGCTGCTCGGCCTGTCGATGGCGACGGCCAATGTCGCGGGCAACCAGATCGGCGCCCGGCTCGCGATCCGCTTCGGCGGGCGCGGGGTGCGGCCGCTGCTTGTGGTCATGTCGTTCGCACTGACCGCAAAGCTGCTCGCCGACCCCGCCAACCCGGTCTGGACGCTCTTTTAGGGTTGGTCGTCCGTCGGCGGCGCCGATGCGCGCGCCTTTTGCCGCGCTTCTATTTCGCCCTTGTCGATCACGCCATCACCATTGGCGTCGATATGCTTGATGAAGGCATCGACCTTTTCGGGCGAAGCCATCGTCGGATCGCCTTGCCGCTGCGCGCGCATTTCGGCCATTCTGGTGACTTCGGCCTTGTCCAGCTTGCCGTCGCCATTGGCGTCGATCATCGCAAAAATGCGCCCGCCGTCGGGCTTCGGCTGCGCGATGGCAAGCGCCGGGACAGCCAGGCCAAAAGCCGCAGCAATCATCGTCAATGTCTTCATATCATGTCCTTTGGTCTGGTTCGGCAAAGTTGCCGGAACGCCCCGCGCCGGACATGACAGCGCCCGTGTCGCAAAACTATGGCAGCCGCTTCGGCTCATCACGGTTTCAGCACGACCTTGCCCACCACCTCGCGCCGTTCGAGCATCGCGAAACCTTCGCGCCAATCGGCCAGGTCGATGGCGGCATGGACGTGCGGCCGGATTTTCCCGTCGGCGGCCAGCGCGTCGATCGCCGCGACATTCTCCGCGCCGCGCGCCGGGAAGCGGCGGCCATATTCGCCCGCACGCACGCCGACGACCGAAAATCCCTTGATCAGCGGCATGTTCACCGACACCTCTGGAATGCGCCCAGAGGCGAAGCCGACCACCAGCAACCGCCCGCCAAAGGCGATGCAGCGCGTTGATTCGTCGAACACATCGCCGCCAACGGGGTCGAAAATCGCGTCGGCCCCCGCCCCGCCGGTCAGCGTCCTGACCGCCTCGCGAAACCCTGGCGCTCCGTCGATCACCGCGTCGGGCGCGTAAAGGCGCGCGATCGCCTCGCGCTTCTCGGCGCGGCTGGCCGCCGCAATCACCCGCGCGCCGATCGCCTTGGCAAGGTCGACCGCCGCCAATCCGACGCCGCCCGCCGCGCCATGGACCAGCACCCACTCGCCCGGCTCGACCCGCGCGCAGCGCAGCAGCGCGACATAGGCGGTCAGATAAGCGACCGGATAGGCCGCCGCTTCCTGCCACGACAGCCGCGCCGGCTTCGCGCGCAGGGCCGCGGCGGGGACGACGCAAAATTCGGCCATCGCACCGAACCGATTGCCCCCGACAACCGCATCGCCCGCGCGCCAACCGGCGACGCCCGTACCGACCGCATCGACTTCGCCTGCAAACTCCAGCCCCGGCACAAACGGCAGGTCGGGTTTTAATTGATAGCCCCCGCCGGTCATCAGCAGGTCGGGAAAATTGATCGCCGCCGCCCGCACGCGTACGCGCACCTCGCCCGGCCCCGGGTCGGGCCGCGGCACATCGACCAACCCCGTGCCCGCATGGTTGGGCAGCAATTCGCGCACCTGCACAGCCCGCATGGCGAAAACCCTTTCCTACAATATCCCGATATGGTTCGTTTTACCTGTTCATCGAACCATAGGAGCGAATCATGCCAAGACCCGACCCATCGGCGTGCGATGCCGACAATTTGATTGATGCCGTCATCGACCGCGAAGGCCGATATGTAAACCATCCCGCCGACCGCGGCGGCCCGACATGCTGGGGAATCACCGAAGCGGTCGCGCGGGCACAGGGATATGCGGGCGCGATGCGCGATTTGCCGCGCAGCGACGCCGCATCAATCTACCGCCGCCTCTATTGGCTGCGCCCCGGTTTCGACAGGGTCGCGCTGCGCGCCCCCGAAATCGCCGCCGAATTGTTCGATACCGGGGTCAACATGGGCACCGCCACCGCTGCGGGTTTCCTGCAACGCGCGCTCAATGCCCTCAACCGCGCGGCGCGCGACTATCCCGACATCGTCGTCGACCGCGAGATCGGGCCGCGCAGCCTGTCGGCGCTCGACGGTTTTTTGCGCGTGCGCGGCGCCGGCGGCGAATCGGTGCTCCTCCGCGCGATGGAGGCGTTGCAGGGCGAACGTTACATCGCGCTCGCCGAACGCCGACCCAGCCAGGAGGCGTTTCTCTACGGCTGGCTCGCGGGCCGCATCGGCCAGCACTGACATTTTGTGGCGCGCCGCAGGGCTGACCTTCCCTGAACTTTGAATGCACAGGAGCAGAAATATGAGCATCATCGAAGGCCTGATCGGCCCGATCGCCAAGTTGATCGACAAGATCATCCCCGACCCCGAGGCGCGCGACCGCGCCAAGCTGGAACTGCTGAAAATGGAGGGCAGCCAGGAGATGGAGGCGATCCGCACCCGGATGACGGCGATCGTCGCCGAAGCGAACAGCGCCGACCCCTGGACCAGTCGCGCGCGGCCAAGCTTCCTCTATGTCATGTATGCGCTGCTGATGTGGGCCATCCCGATGGGCCTGATCGCTGCGGCGCGGCCCGACATGGCAAAGGGCATCGCCGAGGGAATGAACGCCTATCTCGCCGGCATACCCGAACCGCTCTACGCGCTCTTCGGTACGGGCTATCTGGGTTATACGGCGGCGCGGGCGTGGGGGAAAGCGAAGGGGTTGGAGAGTTAGGCGGAAGCGAAAAGATCGTCGTCCCCGCGAAAAGGGGGACGACTATCCACCGCCGCCGAGAGATAATGATTTTTGACGCGGAGACGCGAAGGCGCGGAGAAGAATGATATTCGCGCAGAGATCACAGAGTAGCCAGAGGCAAAGAAAAAGGCGGCAAAGCCGCCATTCTCCTTCTTCCTCCGCGTCTCCGCGTCTCCGCGTGAACAAAAATCTCTGCGTCTCTGCGCGAATCCCATTCGGAACCGACGTCAGACCTCCACGACTGCTGCCAGATTAGCGAGCGAAGAGTTCAACCCCGCGACATGATCCTTCGCCGAAATCCCCGGCGGCACATGATGCGCGTCGATCGTTACCAACGTCCCGCCGCTCTGCCGCGACAGATACCAGTGCATCGACATCGTCCCCGAAAAACGCGGATCGTCGGATTCGAACTCGACATCCCAGACGATCAGCCGCCCGTCGTCGAGCGTCGGGATATAAACTTCGACGACATCGCTGTCGTCGTCGCTTTTCGTTTCGGCATCGGGGTCATCGAACGTCAGCCGCATCAGAAAGCCGCCGCCTGCGCTCAAATCGATATGCTCGAACGTCCCCGTCGCCCCTTCGGGCGGCAGCCAGCGCGCCAGCTTTTCAGCGCTGGTAAACGCCGCAAAGACGTCGACCAGCGGCGCCGCGACCAGCCGTTCGGCATGATCGGTGCGCCGCGTCTTCTTGGTGGGTTTCATGTCGGTCGGTTTCAGGCAAGCGCCGCTTTGACCGCCGCGACGGCGTCGTTCGCTGCGCCGCCGTTCGGTCCGCCGCCCTGCGCCATGTCGGGCCGCCCGCCGCCGCCCTGCCCGCCCAGCGCCGCGACCGCCGCCTTGACCAGGTCGACTGCGCTCAGGCTGCCCATCCTGTCGTCGGTCACGCCGACCGCCACCGACGCGCGCCCGTCGTTGACCGCGACAAGCATCGCGACGCCGCTCCCGACCTGCTTCTTCAGCCCGTCGACGGTGCCGCGAAGCTCTTTGGGGTCGAGCCCGTCGACGACCTGCGCAATAAATCCGGTATCGCCGATCTGTTCGACCGCCGGGCCACTCGCCGCGCCGCCGGCGCCCGCACCGCCCAACGCCAGCGCCTTTTTCGCATCGGCCAGCTCGCGCTCGGCCTTCTTCAACGCTTCGGCCAGCTGCGCGACACGTATCGGCACGTCATCGGGCGAGGTCTTGAGCGCCGCCGCCGCGGCCTTGAGCGCCTCGTCGCGGCTATTGAGCCAGACCCGCGCCGCGTCGCCGGTCAACGCCTCGATGCGCCGCACCCCCGACGACACCGCCGATTCGCTGATGATCTTCAGCAACGCAATGTCGCCCAGCGCGCGGACGTGCGTCCCGCCGCACAGCTCGACCGAATAATGATTCTCGGTCGCCTTGCCCATGCTCAGCACGCGCACTTCGTCGCCATATTTCTCGCCGAACAGCGCCAGCGCACCCGCGGCGACCGCATCATCGGGCGTCATCAATCGCGTCGTCACCGCTTCATTGCCGCGGATCTGCGCGTTCACTTGCGATTCGATGTCGGCAATCTCTTCGGCGCTCAGCGCCTTGGGATGCGAGAAGTCGAACCGGAAGCGGTCCTCCGCGACCAGGCTGCCCTTCTGCGTCACATGCCCGCCAAGACGGTTGCGCAAGGCAGCATGCAACAGATGCGTCGCGCTGTGGTTGGCCCGAATGCGGTCGCGCCGTTCGGCATCGACGGTCAGTTGCACCGTATCACCGACCTTCAGCGTCCCGGCTTCGATCTTGGCCTGATGCGCGTGCAAGCGGCCCAGCGGCTTGGCCGTGTCGCTCACCGCGACCTTGGCGCCGTCCAGCGTTGCGATCGTGCCGCTGTCGCCCATCTGGCCGCCGCTCTCGCCATAAAAGGGCGTCTGGTTGGTCAGCACGACCAGCGCGTCGCCGGCCTTCGCCTCGTCGACCGACGCGCCGTCCTTGACCAGCGCGATCACCGTGCCTTCGCCCGACGTGGCGCCATATCCCGTGAATTCGGTGCCGCCATGCGTTTCGGCAATGTCGTACCAGATTTCGTCCGATGCCTTTTCGCCGCTGCCCTTCCACGCCGCGCGCGCCGCGGCTTTCTGCTGCGCCATCGCCGCGTCGAAACCCGCGCGGTCGACCGCGATGTCTTGCGTCCGCAGCGCGTCTTCGGTCAGGTCATAGGGGAAACCGTATGTGTCGTAGAGCTTGAAGGCGACCTCGCCGGGCAGCGTGGCGCCCGCGCCCATGCCGACCGTCGCCTCGTCGAGCAGCCGCAGCCCCTTGTCGAGCGTCTGACGAAATTTGGTTTCCTCACGCTCCAGCGTCTCGGCGATCAGCGGCTGGGCGCGGATCAGTTCGGGATAGGCGGCGCCCATCTCGGCGGTCAGCGACGGCAACAGCCGGTACATCAACGGGTCCTTGGCGCCGAGCAGATGCGCGTGGCGCATCGCGCGGCGCATGATCCGGCGCAGCACATAACCGCGGCCTTCGTTCGACGGCAGCACGCCGTCGGCGACGAGGAAGCTCGATGCGCGCAGGTGATCGGCGATGACGCGATGGCTCGCCTGCGTCGCCCCCTCGGCCGGGACGCCGGTCAGGTCGACCGACGCCGCGATCAGCGCCTTGAACGTATCGGTATCATAATTGTCGTGGACGCCTTGCAGCACCGCGGCGACGCGCTCCAGCCCCATGCCGGTGTCGATGCTCGGCCGCGGCAGGTCGATCCGGTCGCCCGGACCGCGCTGGTCATATTGCATGAACACCAGGTTCCAGATTTCGACGAAACGGTCGCCGTCCTCTTCCGGCGACCCCGGCGGCCCGCCCCAGATATGGTCGCCATGGTCATAAAAGATTTCGCTGCACGGGCCGCACGGGCCGGTGTCGCCCATCGACCAGAAATTATCGTTCGTCGCGATGCGGATGATCCGCTCGTCGGGCAGGCCCGCGATCTTCTTCCACAGCGCGAACGCCTCGTCGTCGGTGTGATAGACGGTGACGGTCAGCCGCTCGGGCGCCAGCCCCCACGTCTTGGTGATCAGCGTCCACGCATGATGGATCGCCTGTTCCTTGAAATAGTCGCCGAACGAGAAATTTCCGAGCATTTCAAAGAAGGTATGATGGCGCGCGGTGAAGCCGACATTGTCGAGGTCATTGTGCTTGCCCCCGGCGCGGACGCATTTCTGGGACGAAACCGCGGTCTTGTACGGCCGCGTTTCCAGGCCGGTGAATACATTCTTGAACGGCACCATGCCCGCGTTGACGAACATCAACGTCGGATCGTTGTACGGCACCAGCGGCGCCGACGGTTCGATATGGTGGCCCGTCCCCCCGAAATAATCGAGGAAAGAGCGGCGAATGTCGTTGGTCGAGGTCATGCGCGCGATCTAGTGTGCTACGACGCGTTTCTCAAGCGTTTCACGCGGTCGCGCGCCTGCCCCCTATCGCTTGCACAGGCGGTCGAGCTCGGCGTCGGTCATCCCCTCTTCGTCGACCAGCTTCTGCGAGAAATAACGCACGTCATATTGTGCCATTCGATACTCGCCGTCGCGCAGGCGCTGGATCAGCACACCGCCGCAGGTTCCGACGATACCGGGATGTGTGCTCAGCACCGCGAAATAGGCATAGGCGCCCGGATAGCTGGCGTCGGGCGGGTTGTTCATCCAGCCGGCGAGCTGCGGCGAAAACTCGCCCGCGCCGGTCTGGTACATCTTGGCCTCGTCGCTGAACCTTTTCATCTCGGTCGCATTGGTCTCCAGCGCCGGGTCCATCATTTTCACCAGAATCGTGGCATTCCCCGCATCAAGATTGTCGAGAAAGCGTTGCGCAAATCGTGTCGCCGCGGCCGTCTCCGCGGCGCTTGCCTTCCAGTCGGCCGGAACGGGTTTGTAGGGGTCGGTCGCGGGGTCGTAGCAATTGAACGCCTGGCGATAATTCTGGATGATCGTTACGCCGCGTGCGGCGTCGACCTTATTATCGAAATAGAACCGCCCGAACCGCACCTTCATTCTGCCGCAACGCTGCGCCGCCAGCACCTTGATGCGCTCGATAACCGGCGAATACTGGTCCGCGTCGATCTGCGCCACCGTCGCCGCGAACCCTTTGCCCGGCACCGGATCGACTTTGATCGCGGGCAAGGGCTGTGCGGACGCCGCAAGCGCCGCGAGAAAAATGGCTGTCATGTACAAACCCCCAACGATTCCTTCGAATCGCGACCCTATGCCGCGATGGTCGAAGACTCCGCCGCGGCACCGTCATATGTTGTTAGGGAGCGCGCCGCGACGCAAGCACGATATTCGGCCATTTCAAAAGTTTGTGGCGATGCCCTTGCCCAGGTAGCAGGGAAGCTGCCGCAGCACGTCGGCTTTGGGCACACCATCTTCTATCAGTTCGGGGGGCACTTCCGACGTGTCGGTGCGCACGACCGTCCAGCCATCGGCCGGGGTCGCGCGATGGACGACGATATAGCCGCAATCCATCGTCCGGTCCCTGCGATCCCCGCGAAAATCGAACGCCGCATAAAGGCCGGGTGGCTGTCCGGCGGGGTCCAGATACCAGCTGAGCCGCAGCGGGCGAATCTGGCCGTCCGCCCACAAGGTCGCCCGTTTGCGCAGGTTCATTTCCCATTCCAGCCGCGGGTTCGATGCCTGGAACGACAGCCGCAGCATCGCATAAGCCGCCGCATAATCGCGGCGTTCGAGCGCCAGCGTATATTCGGCGAAGCGATCGATGGCACCCTCCTCGTCGGAAGGCGACGGCTGGAACGCCACACCCTCCGGCGCGATCACCTCACGCTCCACCTCGGGCGCCAGCGTCGGCGGCGCGGCGATCGCCGGGAGAGCAGCGAGAAGCGCAGCGGTCGCCAGCACCAATCGGCCGACGCCCCAACCCTCAATATCCATAATAGGCGCCGCCCTTTTCACGCGCGCGCTGCCAGGCGGGACGCGCGTGACACGCGTTCACGAAATTTGCGAGCTTCGGATAGCGCGGCGCCATGCCCTGCATGATCGCGATCTCGGCCGGGAAGCTCAGCATGATGTCGGCGGCCGACAGGTCGCTGCCGATGAAGTGGCTGTTCGCACCGACCCGGCTTTCCATATAGGCGAAATGGGCGTCGAGCTGCTGGGCGATGCGCGGCTCGAGCGGCGCCGCGGCTTCACCGAGCCGCGAAGTATAGATACGCAGCAGGATCGGCGTCATCGCCGACCCTTCGGCGAAATGCAGCCATTCGAGGTGGCTGACATGCTCGTCGGTGCCGCGCTCTGGCACCAAATGGCCGCCGCCATGCCGCTCGCACAGATATTCGGTGATAGCCCCGGACTCGATGATGACGCGGTCACCGTCCGAAATCACCGGCGATTTGCCGAGCGGATGCACCGCGATCAGTTCGGGCGGCGCCAGGTTGGTGACCGCGTCACGGTCATAATATTTGACTTCATAGGGCGCGCAGATTTCCTCGAGCAGCCAAAGGATCCGCTGCGAGCGGCTGTTGTTCAGATGGTGGACGATCAGGCTCATGGGGCTCTCCTCTAGGGGTCGACTGAATAGGGACCGTTGCGATCGATCAGCGCCGCAAGCTCGCGAACCAGCTTGGCGCCGAGAATGGCCGTAACACCGCCGATATCGCGGCCGGGATGGAGTTCGACGATGTCGGCGCCCACGATCGGCGCCGTCTGCTTGCGGAGCACCGCGAGCATTTCGCGCACCGTCAGCCCGCCCGGTTCGGGATGGGCCACCCCAGGCGCCGCCGACGGATCGAGTCCGTCAAGGTCGATCGAAATATATAGCGGCCCGTCGAGCACCGGCACACGGTCGGCTGTGAAATCGGCCATCGGGATTATCTCGACACCGAATCGGCTGGCCTGTTCGCGGCAATGCGCGTTGAGCGTCCGAATGCCGACCTGCACCAGCCGCCGCGCATGGCCCGCCTCGCAGATGCGCGCAAAAGGCGAGGCGTGGCTGCGCGGATTACCCGCGAAATCGTCGTAGAGATCGGGGTGCGCATCGAAATGGAGGATATTGACGGGCCCGGAACAGGTCGCCGCAGCCTCGACGAGCGGAAAGGTCACGGCATGATCGCCGCCGAGAGCGAGTGGCACGTCGCCGTCTTCGCACAGCATCGCGACGTGGCGGCGAATCGTCGCATCGTCGCGCGCGGTGTCTTCGGTCAGCGGCAGATCGCCGTCATCGGTGAAGGCGATGTCGGTGCCGATTTCGGGGCCCAGCTCGCTCGCCATATTGCCGCGCTCGCTCCGCAATGCGGCGCGGATCGCCGCCGGGCCTGCCGCTGCGCCACGCTCAAAGCTGCTGTTGACGTCGGTGGGCAGGCCGAAAAGGCGGATCGCGAGCATCCGCCGCTTGTAATCGCTGCCCCGGTGCACGCAAGAAGCAACGGCGGACGGGCCGACCTGCTCGAGAGGGGAAGAGCGCAGGTCAAAGGGGCTGGTGGCCCGCCGCCGTTATCCGGCCGGTTCAAGCAAGGCGAACCGGCCGAAACAGAAGGGATCAATTGTCGTCGTCGCCCTCGTCGTCGGGACCGGCCATCATTTCTTCGGCCACCGCGTCCGTGCGGCCACGGATCGCGGCTTCGAGCCTTTCGCGCAGTTCGGGATTTTCGGTCAGGAAGTTTTTCGCATTTTCACGGCCCTGCCCGATCCGGATCGAATCATAGCTGAACCAGGCGCCCGATTTTTCGACAAGCCCGGCCTTGACCCCGATGTCGAGAATCTCGCCGATCTTGGAAATGCCCTGCCCGTACATGATGTCGAACTCGACCTGCTTGAACGGCGGTGCGACCTTGTTCTTCACCACTTTCACGCGCGTGGTGTTGCCCACGATCTCGTCGCCATTCTTGATCTGCCCGGTGCGGCGGATGTCGAGGCGGACCGAGGCATAGAATTTCAGCGCGTTGCCGCCGGTCGTGGTTTCGGGGTTGCCGTACATCACGCCGATTTTCATGCGAAGCTGGTTGATGAAGATCACCATGCAGCGCGAGCGGCTGATCGAGCCGGTGAGCTTGCGCAGCGACTGCGACATCAAACGTGCCTGGAGACCGACATGGCTGTCGCCCATTTCGCCCTCGATTTCGGCGCGCGGGACGAGCGCCGCGACCGAGTCGACCACGAGCACGTCGATCGCATTCGATCGCACGAGCGTGTCGACGATTTCGAGCGCCTGTTCGCCGGTGTCCGGCTGCGACACGATCAGTTCGTCGATATTGACGCCGAGCTTGCGCGCATAGACGGGGTCGAGCGCATGTTCGGCGTCGACGAAGGCAACGGTGCCGCCGGTCTTTTGCGCTTTGGCCAGCGTGTGCAGCGCCAGCGTTGTCTTGCCCGAGCTTTCGGGACCGTAGATTTCGATAACGCGGCCACGCGGCAAGCCGCCGACGCCGAGTGCGATGTCGAGACCGAGCGAGCCGGTCGAGATCGCCTCGACCTGCATGGCTTCCTTCGAGCCCAATTTCATCACCGAGCCCTTGCCGAACGCGCGATCAATCTGCGCGAGCGCGGCGTCGAGCGCCTTCTGCCTGTCCGTATTATTCACTGATTTCCCCGATTCGACGAGTGACAATTGTCCGGCCATGACCGTCCCTTTCCAGCTCTAGAGCGACGGCAGAAGCATCGCAATGCCAGACTATGTGCCACATTTGTTCTTATGGAACAAGTGGGGAACAAAATAAAATCGACGCGGGTGACAGTGCCGCTATTCAGCGGAAAATTCATCCAGTGCCGCGGCGATATCGCTGATCCGGAACGGTTTGGTTATTAGTTTGCGGTGCGCATGCACAGGCGGAATGACATCGCCGCCGCCCGTGGTGAAGGCAAAAGGAATGCCCCGCTCGGCGAGCGCGTCGGCGACCGGCCAACCCTTTTCTTCGCCTAGGTTGATATCGACGAGCGCACCGGCGATCGGTTCGTTGGCGATCATTGCCAGCGCCTCTTCGTTGCTGGTCGCCTGCGCGGGTTCGGGCAGGTCGAGCGCGTCGAACATGTCGACCAGCATCATGCCGATCAGCACATCGTCCTCGACGAGCAGGATGCGGCGATTATCCGGCATGGGGCGTCCGATGCGCCGCGTCGTCGAGCGCCGCAGACGTTGCCTCGGCGAGCTGCGCAACCGAGAAGGGTTTGGGCAGGAAGGCAACATCATCGATGTCGATCGACTGGCGGAGCTGCTCTTCGGCATAGCCCGACATGAACAGCACCGGCAGGTCGGGCCGCTTGGCCCGCAGCGCACGAACCATCGACGGCCCGTCCATTGTCGGCATCACAACATCGCTGATGATCAAATCGACCTTCTCCATCTGGGCAAACCGTTCGAGCCCCTCTTCGCCCTGCGCCGCGGTGACGACAGTATAGCCCGCGCGCGTCAACGCGCGCTCCGCCACCGCACGCACCATGTCTTCATCCTCGACGAGCAGGATCGTTCCAGTGCCCCACTGACTTTTCTTCGGCTTTGCGGGCGGCGGCGGCGCGACCGGCGCGTCCCCCTCGGCACGGTGCACGGGCAAGTAGATCGCAAAGCTCGTTCCCTGCCCCGGCTTGCTGTCGGCGAAGATGAAACCTGCCGACTGTTTGATGATCCCGTAAACGGTGGACAGGCCGAGCCCCGTCCCCTTGCCCACATCCTTGGTCGTGAAGAAGGGCTCGAAAATCTTGGGCAGCACATCGGCGGGAATGCCGGTGCCGGTGTCACTGACCTTCAGCGCGCAATAGTCGGCGGGCGGCATGAACTCATTGCCCAACTGCCGCACGTCCGCGGCGGATACCGGGTATGTTTCGATCGTCAGAGTGCCGCCGCCCGGCATGGCGTCGCGTGCATTCACCGCAAGGTTGATAATGACCTGTTCGAGTTGCCCCGGATCGGCGCGGACCGCACCGAGCCCGCGACCATGGTGGACCACCAACTGGACCGTTTCGCCGATCAGCCGCTTGAGCAGGTGCGAGACCTCCGAAATCACGTCGGGCAGCTGCAATATCTGCGGCCGCAACGTCTGTTGCCGCGAAAAGGCGAGCAATTGCCGGGTCAGGCTGGCGGCGCGATTGGCGTTGCTGCGGATCTGCTGGATGTCGTCATAATCGCTGTCGCCCGGCGTATGGCGCATCAGCATCAGGTCGCACGCGCCAAGCACGGCGGTCAGGATATTGTTGAAATCATGCGCGACGCCGCCCGCAAGCTGGCCGACCGCCTGCATCTTCGACGCCTGCGCAACCTGGCGCTTGAGGCGCGATTCCTCGCTCGAATCCTTCAGGCTCAGCAGCACCGCCGCCTCGCCCAATCCGCGCACGCCGACGACACGCATCGACACCGGATCGCCGCTCTGCCCGGCCAGCCGGATCGACAGGTCGCCGCCAACTTGCTGCCCGCTGCTGTGGCGGCGGATCATGTCGGCGAGAGGCCCCTTGTCTTCGCCGACGACGATATCGCCGGGATAGCGCGGCATCTTGCCGTCGGGAACGTTCGCGGCGCGCACAAAGGCACGGTTCATATAGAGAAAGCGACCGTCGCGATCGACCATGGCGAGCCCGAAGGGCAGCAACGACAACAGGGTCTCGACATAGGTTTGCGCGGTGCCGCGATCGGCCGGTCCCATCTCCTCGTCGAGCATCGCCAGCAACATCGGGGTATTTGCATCGGCGGGCGCGAGCGGAATCTGGATCATCCGCACCGGGGTCGCGCGGTCACCCTCGCGCGCGAAATAGAGCGCGCCGCCGTCGTCAAGACGGATCATCGGGGCGACGTCGCGGCCGGCATAATGGCTGGCGTCGTCCTCGCCCAATGCGCGCAGAAGAAAGGCCTGGTTGGCGACCCGCAGCCTTCCTTCGGCGCTGACCAGCGCCGCCATGATCCCGGCATGGCCCAGCGTCCGGCCCGCTGGGCCGTCAAGATGGCGGACGATTTCGGACGCAAGGTCGAGCCGCTCGAGCGCCGAAAAGCGCCAGACCAGATAATCTTCCGCCTGTCCCGTCCGCGTGACCTGCGCGCGCAGTTGCAGCGGGCCGATCGCAATATCGTCCGCGCGCCCCTCGCCGTCGCGCCATGCGACCCGGCCTGCATTTTTGAGCACGTCGGCGCCGCGCCCCTCGAGCGGAAGCCCCGGCGGCGTGACGAAACCGTTGAACCAGGTGGCGAACAGGTCGTTCGCGCAGACCATGCGTCCCGCTCGGTCGGTCACGGCGATCGCGACATCGTCGTGATTGACCGCCTGGCGCAACATCGTCCAGTCGGGCAAAGCCGCCTCTCCGGCCACTGCGGCGGGGAACAGGCGCCGCGCAAGCAGGACAGCGCCCGCCGCGACCGCGAGCCCCGCGACAAACCCGGCCGCCAGAACCGCATTGCCCGTTGCCCAGAACAGCAGCGCGGCCGACAGCAGCGCGAGCGCGCCAAGCACCACCATATCGATCCGCGACAGCCCCGCGGGCGCCGACAGCGGTCCGGCGGCGCCCGCCCCCCTGATGAAATCACCATCAGCGGAGGGCAGGCTTTGCGCGGTCAATGATCAACTTTCCTGTTGGCGCATCACCAGATGCGAACGCGGTCCTTCGGCGCCAGATACAGCTTCTGGCCTTCCTTGATCTGATAGGCCTTATACCAAGGGTCAAGATTGCGCGAGACCCAAGTCCGCTGGATCGAGGGCGAATGCGGATCGGTCGTGATACGCTGCGACAGATTCTGCTCGCGATAGTTGCGGCGCCACACCTGGGCCCAGCCGAGGAAGAATCGCTGGTCGCCGGTCAGCCCGCCCAACACGGGTGCTTCCTTGCCGCCCAAGGATGCCTTGTACGCGTCATAGGCAACAGTCAGGCCGGCAAGATCGCCGATATTTTCGCCCAGGGTGAAGGTGCCGTCGAGCTTTTCGCCCGGCAGGATTTCATAGGCGTCATATTGCGCGATCAGCGCTTTGCCCGCCGCCTCGAACGCAGCGACGTCCGCCGGCGTCCACCAGTCGGCCAGCTTGCCCGTCTCGTCATATTTCGCGCCCTGGTCGTCGAAATGATGGCTGACTTCGTGGCCGATCACCGCGCCGATCCCGCCATAGTTGATCGCCGGGTCGGCGTGCGGGTCGAAAAAGGGCGGTTGCAGGATTGCGGCCGGGAAGACGATCTCGTTCATCCCGAAATTGGCATAAGCATTCACCGTCATCGGGGTCATGCCCCATTCCCAGCGACGGATCGGCCCGCCAAGGCGGCTGATATTGTCATCATGCGCAAACTGGTTCGACCGGAGCGCGTTGCCGAACAGGTCGTCGGCGCGGATTTCAAGCTTGCTATAATCCTTCCAACGATCGGGATAGCCGATCTTGGTCGTGAAATTGGCAAGCTTCTGCTTTGCCTTGGCCTTGGTCGCCGGCTGCATCCACGCCAGCCCGTCGATGCGGCGGCCCATCGCGGCAAGGACATTTTTCACCAGCTTGTCCATTTCCGCCTTGGTTTCGGGCGGGAAATATTTTGCGACATAGTCCTGGCCCACCGCTTCGCCCATGTTGCCGGTGGTGAAATCGACGGCGCGCTTCCACCGCTCCTGCATCTGCGGGGTGCCCTGCATCGCGGTGCCATAAAAGGCGAAGGCTTCGTTGGCGACGACATCGGGCAACACGCCCGAAAATCCGTCGAGACTGCGGATCAGCAGCGCGTCGCGAATCACCGCGATCGGCGCGTCGGCGATCAGCTTGGCTTCGCCGGTAAAGGCGCTCGGCTGCGACACGAGCAGCGAATCTTCCTTGACGCCAAGCCCGCGGATAAAGGTCGACCAGTCGAAACCGGGCGCAGCTGCGGCCAGTTCGGCGATCGTCATCTTGTTGTAGACTTTGGTCGCGTCGCTGCTGTCATTCTTGTCCCAATGGACCGCCGCGATCTGCTTCTCGAAATCATAGAGCGCCTTTGCCCGCGGCGCGGCGTCCTTTTCGCCTGCGATCGTCAGGACATTTTCGAGGTGCTTGAGGTAGGCGGCCTGCAGCTTGGCGTTGCGATCATTGTCCTTCAGATAGAAATCGCGGTCGGGCATGCCGATGCCGCCCTGGAACATCGTGTAGATATAAACGTCGGGGTTCTTGTCGTCCTGGCCGACGAAACCGCCGAAGAAATGCTGGACGCCATTGCGATCCGCTTCGGCAAGAAGCGTCGCCAGGCCCGGCTTGTCGACGGCGCGAATCTTGTTCAGCCACGGCTGGATCGGGGCAAGGCCCTTCGCTTCCACCGCTGCGGAATCGATATAGGCGGCATAGTTGCGGCCGATCATGCTGTTCGGATCGCCCTTTGCGGCGTCGAGAATTTCGCGCGTGCGCGTCTGTGACAGGTCGGCGAGCGCGGTGAACATGCCATAGTTCGACTTGTCGGCCGGGATCTGGGTGTTCTGCGCCCAGGTGCCGTTGGCATAACCATAGAAATCATCGCCCGGCGGGACGCTCTTGTCCATGCCGCTCAGGTCAAAGCCGAAATCGCCAATTTCGGGCTTTGCCGCGGTTTCGGATGTCGGTGCGGTGGTGGCCTTTTCCTTGGCCGCCGCCGGGACGGCAGCGAGCATCAGCGCGCCCAACGCGGCAGTCGCCATCAGGCGCGAAGAGATATGCAGACGTGTCATGATATTCCCCAGTATTCGATATGAAGCGACAATCCGCACCGCGCAGGCACGGCGCAGATCAGCGATGGGATAGCTATACGCCTGCCTTGGGGGCGTTCAACCGGCCGCCGTGTCGCTGGTCGATGCCTCATGTCGTTGGTCGCGCGCGCGCGCCAATTTGCGCCGCCAGCGCAGCCGTATCCAATTGTCCCAGAAAATCGAGGCCAGGACATAACCGACCGCGGCGGACACAATGGAAATGACGAACAGCCCGGCGAGCATGGCAGGGGCCGCATCAGAAAAGACCCAGCGCACCCATTCGCCCGCCGACGCACCATGTTCGATCATCGCCGAAAAGGTCGCACTGTTTGCATGAAGGCCGAACAGCCAGTCGCCCAGCCATACCGACGCGATAATGATGAACGGCGTCGTCACCGGGTTGGAGAGGAAGGTCATCGCCGCGCCGATCGGGATGTTCGCGCGGACCGGCAGCGCAAGCAGCGCGACGCCCAGAATCTGCACCCCGGGGACCAGGAAAAAGATGCCGACGAACAGCCCCAGCGCGGTGCCGCGGGGCACCGAAGTGCGCGTAAAGCGCCACAAATGGCTGTGCGCAACCCGGTGGGCAAATGGTTTGACGAAACGGCTTTCCAGCAACTCTTCGCGCGTCGGCGAATTGCGGCGAATCCAGTTCATCACCGCCGCCTTGTCGCGAGGCTTGCCCCTGCTCATCCGCGGTCCTTCATCAACCGCTCTTTGTCGCGCTTCCAGTCGCGTTCCTTGATCGACTCCCGTTTGTCGTGCGCCTTCTTGCCCTTGGCGAGCGCGAGTTCGACCTTGGCGCGGCCGCGGCTGTTGAAATAGACGCTGAGCGGGACAAGCGTCATGCCCTGCCGCATCACGCCCGCGTGCATCTTGTTGATCTCGCGCTCTTTGAGCAGCAATTTCCGCGGCCGGCGCGGCTCGTGATTATGTCGGTTGCCGTGGCTGAATTCGGGGATGTTGCTGTTGATCAGCCACACTTCGCCGCCCGTCACCTCGGCATAGCTTTCGGCGATCGTGCCCTCGCCAAAGCGCAGCGCCTTCACCTCGGTCCCCTGCAACGCGATCCCCGCCTCGAACACCTGTTCGATGGCATAGTCGAAGCGCGCGCGCCGGTTCTCGGCGACGACCTTTTTCTTGTCGAATTCAGCGGCGGACTGGGGACGAGCCATTTCTAAACCTAGATTACTCCGGCCGCGGACAGCGCGGCATCGACAGCGGCACGCGACGCATCGTTCGCCGCGATGATAGGTAGGCGCACTTCGGGCGAAAACCAGTCGTGGACGCGTGATAGCGCATATTTGACCGGCCCCGGCGAAGTGTCGGAGAACATCGCCTGATGCAGGTCGAACAGCCGGTCGTGCAGCACCAGCGCCCGCGCCCAGTCGGCGGCGGCACAGGCCGCGGCAAAATCGGCGCAAAGGCGCGGCGCGACATTGGCGGTGACCGAGATGCAGCCAACGCCGCCCATCACCGCATGCGGCAGCCACAGATCGTCATTGCCGCTGAGCTGACAGAAATCCACACCCGCGCCGGCGCGATGGATCGTCACGCGCGCCAGGTCGCCGCTCGCATCCTTGATCGCAACGACGGAGGGGATATCCGCGAGCTTGCACATCGTTTCGGCGCTGATGTCGGCAACGGTGCGGCCGGGGACATTGTAAACGACGATCGGCAGGTCGCTGGCATCGGCCAGCGCCTTGAAATGCGCGATCATGCCCTCCTGGCTGGGGCGGTTGTAATAAGGTGCGACGATCAGGGCAGCAGTCGCCCCCGCGGCCTGCGCGTGGCGCATGTGACGGACCGCAGTCGCGGTGTCGTTCGATCCGCAGCCTGCGATGACAGGCACGCGGCCCGCCGCCGCTTGGATACAGCTGTCGATCACCTGATAATGTTCGTCGAAACCGAGCGTCGGGCTCTCGCCGGTCGTGCCGCATGGGACGAGGCCGCTCGTCCCTTCTTTGATCTGCCAGTCGACAAGGCGCGCGAAGGCCGGAGCGTCGAACGCCCCATCGCGAAATGGCGTCACCAAAGCGGGAATCGACCCCGAAAACATGCTCCGCTCCTTTACAAGAACCCGCGAACGCCGATAGAATCCGGCCAGCGCGCCGCTATTGGACGTCTATTCAGCGCCCCGCAAGGAGTTTGGTATTACCATGGCAGCCATGACCTCGCTGACCCGTATCTCCCGCTTCGCGCTCGCCGCGGCCCTGCTCATCCCGACGGCGGCGCATGCCAGCGAACTCACCCCCGAACAAATGGCCTGGTATCGTGCACAGATGGGCCTTGCCAGCCAGTCGGGAGCACCGCCATCGACCAATTCGGTCGGCGACGCGGTGCTCGAATGGCGCCGACTGACAGCCAACAGCGGTGCGTCGTTCGATCAGCTTTCGCGGTTCCTGATGGCGAACAAGGGCTGGCCCGACAGCGACAAGATGCGCACGCGTGCCGAAAAAGCCATCTCGCTCGACAGCTACGACCCGACCCGCACCTTGGCATATTTCCAGGCTTATCCGCCCCAAACCGCCAGCGGGCAGTTGCGCTATGCGCTCGCGCTCAACGCGTCGGGTCGCCGCGACGATGCCCATGCGGCGGTCCGCCGCGCGTGGACGGGCGGGCCGCTCGACGAATATGAGACAAGCCGCGCGCTGAGCATGTTCCCCGGCGCGATCACCCCCGCCGACCATGATGCGCGGATGGACCGGCTGCTCTGGCTCGGCGCCACCTCGGCGGCAAGCCGCCAACTGGCCTACACCTCGCCTGACAAGCGCAGCATCTTTGCCGCACGGCTGGCGATGCGCAGCAGCGCAGTCGATGCCGCTTTCCAGGCGGCGGCGGTCGAAAGCGCGAACCCGTCGATCATCCGCACCGATCCCGGCTACATCACCGACAAGGCGACGTGGCTGCGCGCGTCGGGCCGGGTCGGCGAAGCGCGGGCGCTGCTCGCCGCGCCGCGTTCGTTGTCGAGGGCGCCGACGGATACCGAAGAATGGCTGGAAACCCTGCTCACCAACGCCCGGCAAGCCGACGCCGGCGGCGACAAGATGACCGCCTATAATATCGCACGCCAACTCGACGACGCCTTCCCGGCGGGCACGGTGATCCGCGAAACGCCGCTCGGCGTGCGCGACGATTACACCTCGCTTGCCTGGCTGGCGGGCCAACTCGCTTTCAAGGATCTGCGCCGACCCGCCGAAGCGGTGCGCCTCTACCGCGCTTATGGCGAGGCGGCGCGCTCGGCGCAGACGCGCACCAAGGGCTTTTACTGGGCCGGGCGCGCGGCGCTGGCCGCGGGCGACCGCAATGGAGCGAACGCGCATTTTGCCGATGCGGCGCAGCATTATGACCAGTTCTACGGCCAGCTCGCGCTCGAACGGCTGAACCGGCCGCAACCCAAACCGACCCCCAATCCGACGATCGCGGTCAGCAGCGCCGAACAGCGGATGTTCGAGGACGACCGGCTGGTCCGCGCGGCCCGTGCGCTCGGCGAAATCGGCGCGTGGCGTGAACAGTCGCTTTTCCTTCGCGCGCTGGCGCAAAAGGCCAGCTCGCCATCGGACCATGTGCTCGCGGGCAAGCTCGCCTCGCAGATCGGGCGCCCTGACCTGGGCGTGATGATCGGCCGCAGCGCGCAAGCGAACAGCCTCGACGCGGTTGAGGTCTCGGGATTCCCGACCGTGCGCGTTCCCGCAGGCCATGAAAGCAACTGGACCTTTATCCACGCCATCACCCGGCAGGAAAGCCAGTTCGACCGCGCGGCGATCAGCCACGCGGGCGCGCGCGGGATGATGCAGTTGATGCCGGGCACGGCGCGCGAGGTCGCGGGCAAGCTGGGGATGAGCTATAACGCCGGTTCGCTCACCACCGACACCAATTACAACATGATGCTGGGATCGACCTATTTCCAGCAGATGCTCCGTTATTTCGGCGGCAGCTATCCGCTCGCCGTCGCGGCCTATAACGCCGGCCCCGGCAATGTGAACAAATGGCTGCGCGCCAATGGCGACCCGCGCACCGGGTCGATCGAGATGCTCGACTGGATCGAGGCGATCCCGATTTTCGAGACCAGGAATTACGTCCAGCGCGTGCTCGAAAATGCCGTCGTCTACGACACGCTGCGCGATGGCAGCGGAGCACGGCAACAGGCTCCGCTCAGCTTTTACCTTGGCAAACGCACACCGGGGTAAGGCCGGGTGGCGGGGGACAAGACCAACATCATCAGCCCCGCGGGCTATGCCGCGCTGCGCGGCGAATATGACGCGTTGCTGGGCGACGAACGGCCCAAGCTGGTGGAAGTGATCAGCTGGGCGGCCGGCAATGGCGACCGCAGCGAGAATGGCGATTACATCTATGGCCGCAAACGGCTGCGCGAAATCGACCGCCGCCTGTCCTTCCTTGCGCGGCGGATGAAGGCGGCGCGGGTCGTCGATCCGGCCGAGCAGCCGGACAAGAGCCGCATCTGGTTCGGCGCGACCGTCGAGCTTGCCGACGATGATGATGCGCGTCGGATCGTCACGCTGGTCGGCGACGACGAGGCGGAGGCGGGCGACGGCCGCATCGGGTGGAACAGCCCCCTCGCCCGGGCGCTGCGCGGCGCCGCGATCGGCGACCTGCGCACGGTGCAACTGCCCGCCGGTGCCAAGGAATGGGAAGTGGTCGCGGTCAGCTACCCCTGACCATCATTCCCCGATCCCCGCAATCAGGTCGCGCTGGTCCTTCCTCAGTTCGGGAAGGTCGCGCGCCAGCTTCGCCCAATGGGCGGCTTCCTTTGCATCGGCGGTGACGCCGTCGCCTTTGGCATAGGCATAGGCCAGGATGGCGCGCGAACCGGCAAAGCCCGCACGGGCGCCGACACCGCAATCCTCGATCGCGCCCGACAGCGTCTTGTCGGCAAAATGCGCTTCGCAAAGCCAGTGATTGCCCTCCGGGTTGCCGCCATCGGCGATACTGCGCAGCCGGGCCAGGTTTGCCGCCCGCGTGTCGGCGAAATAGGTGAGCGCAAAGATCGCCGCCGGATGCCCCTTCGCCGCTGCCTCGGCATAAAGCGCCTGCGAGCGCACGAAGTCGGCAGGACCAAAGGTGCCCGCCGCGAGCCGATAGGCCAGATGCGTTTTCGCCTTGGAAAAACCGGCGTTCGAGGCGGCAACATACAGGTCATAGGCTTGGCGGATATTGTCGGGTGTCGGATCGTTTTCGAGCAGGAAATAGGCGAGTTCCTGCCGTCCCGCCGGGAAGCCCTGCCGCGCCGATTTTTCGAGATATTGGCGCGCCCGCCAAGCGTCGCGTTTCACCCCGACCCCGAGCGAGAACATATAACCGACCAGATGCTGGGCCAGCGGATCGCCGCCGTCGGCCAGCGCCACGATCCGGGCTGCGCGGTGCCGCGACAATATGTCGGCGATCAGGATCGGCTCATCCTCGATCGCCAGTCGGTCGAGCGAAATGTCCGACAGCTCTGCCGAGATGCGGCCGCGCCACTCGTCCGCGGCGGGATCGGCCGCGGCGCTGGCGGCGGCCCCTCGCGCCGCCTCGTTGACGGGCGCGCGGGGTGCCAGCGGCGGCGGCGGCGGCGCCGACCAGTTGCGGCGCCCCGGCGGCGCGGGCGGCACGTCGGGCGGTGCGACAAGATAATAATCCTCGAACCAGCTGCCATAATGGAAGGGCTGCTGCGGCCCCAGTTCCATCCCGAAAGTCCGCTTATATACTTCGCGCGATACGACCTTGAAATAATCGGAAATTTCCAGGCCGGGAATACCCAGTTCCTTGACCACCGCTGCCGCGAAGGGGCTGACCGGCGACCCCACGGGCGCGAAATCGAGCGCCGGGCGCCCCTTTGCGGTCGAATAGAATACCGCCCCTTGCCCGATGTCGAGCAGTCCGAGCGGCGCCGACCCCGCCTCGCCCTTCGCGACATCGGCATCCTCGACCCGCACCACGGGTTCGGCAGTGCGGCACGCATCGACGAACAGCAGCGTGAACGCGCCCTGCGGCACGACGCGTTTGACCACCGCTTCGATCGACAGATAGCGTTTTTCGACATCGGCGCGTCGCGTCGCGGGGGGCGCGTCCATCGGCACCAGCCAGTTGCGCCCGCCATATTCAAACCCGTGGCCGGCGAAATAGACGATCACCGACTTGGCGCCCGCCGCCTCGCCGGCAAAGCGTGTCAGCGCCGCATCGAGCGTCGGCATGTCGGCGTTGCGGACGATCCGCGGCGCGATACCGGCCTTTGCAAAGGCGTCGCAGACATAGTCGATGTCGTTGACGGCATTTTTCAGCGACGGCCATTCCCAGTCGTTATAGGCGCTGTTGCCGATCAGCAGCGCCACGCGCTCGCCCTGGAGCGGCGCGGTGCCGCAGGCGTCGCCGGGCTGCGCCGATGCGGCGGGAATCGCACAGGCGCACGCCAGCAAGCCTGCTCCCAGCGCGCCGATATGCCATCGCATCGTCATTCGTGCCCCTCCCCTTTGGTCGCCGTGCCACTTCACCGCGCCAATGACCGAATTCTGCGCAACTTCACTCGGGATTCGGGCCGCACCCCTCTCCCACAGCTGCGGCACAAAGGGTAGGTCGGCCGCATACAGTAGCAAAGCGGAAATATGCCGAGCGCCACGCGACACAAAGCCGCCGCGACCGTGCTGCGGCGCGCCGGTCGGACGACAGCCTTCGCCCTGTCAGGGCTGCAACAGCGCGGGAACGATCCAGATCGCGGACAGGACAACGATCACCGCAACCAGCGAAAACGCCAGAACATAACGGACATTATGCCCTTTGACCCCGCTGCTCGCCTCGGTCTCGGTCACTTCGACATGGTCATCGACGACTTTCATGGTCCGTCTCCTTTTCTGGTCCGCATAATACGCGGCCCGGCGCAGCGCGGTTCCCGCGCGGCTGGTGGGGAGAGAATATGCCAGAGGGTCTGTAAGCCGGGTTCTGTCCATCCCCTTGCGGGGACTGTGCGATCATTCCTCTAGGCGGACGGTTACCCGAACGCTCAAGCAGTCAACCCGGACGGCTGGGCCGGAATCAGCCCTGAGTTTCCTCATACCGTCCCTATTCGACCTTGCTCCCGGTGGGGTTTGCCGTGCCGCGCCTGTTACCAGCCGCGCGGTGCGCTCTTACCGCACCCTTTCACCTTTCGCCGGGCCGAAGCCTGTGGCGGTCTGCTCTCTGTGGCACTTTCCCTGAACCTGGCCGAGGCCCGGTCCGCCGGACGTTATCCGGCACCGTGATTTCCGTGGAGCCCGGACTTTCCTCCCCCGGCAGGATACCCCACCGGCGGCGATCGCCCGACCCTCTGGCTGGGCGAGTATAGGCCCAATCAATGCACAGCGCCAGCGATCCCTTCGTGTCGAGCGAACGGAAAGAGGAGTGGCTCTAATTGCCCTCGGGCTGCGGCAACAGCAGTGCGAGCAGGATCGCGCGGCACTCGCCGCAAATCGTGCCGTCGATCAGTTCGGGGCGAAAGCGGCGCTGGAACGCGACCGTCGCCGCGAACCCGTCGGTCACATCATAGCCAAAGCGTTCGAGCGCGAGCAGGAAACCCGCGTCGGTCCACAAGGGATCGGTCAGCTTCTTCGTCGGGCGCGGCAGCGCGAGGCGGCGGCGCGCCAGTTCTTCCCACGGGAAAAGCTCGCCGGGGTCCTGCTTGCGCCGCGGGGCGATGTCCGAATGACCGACGACATTGCCGCGCGTGATCGCATATCGGTCCTTGATCAGGTGGACGAGGCGGACGACCGATGCGACCTGCGGATCGGGAAACGGCACATAGCCCCATTCATGCCCCGGATTGACGATCTCGATCCCGATGCTCGCCGAATTGACGTCGCTGATCCCGCGCCAATGCGACTGGCCGGCGTGCCAGGCGCGCTTGTCCTCGGGCACCATATGGGTGATCTGGCCGTCCTCGCTGACGACATAATGCGCCGACACCTTGGCATCGGGATTCGCAAGCCAATCAATGGCTTTTGAGCCGTCTTTCATGCCGGTATAATGCAGCACGATCATCGAGATGGGCAGCACGCGCTCGTCGAAATTGGGAGACCAGCGTTCGATAAAATCGCTCATGCGTATCGCGGTTCCTGCCTGCGCCGCCCGGGGTGCGGATCGGCGTCCCAACTGCGCCAGTGCGCCGCAAAATGCAAGGTCAGGCGGCGGCCGGGCGGCGCACCTGTTGGTCGGCGGGCTCGTAAAGGCCGCGCAAGCGCGGGCTGGCGACATATTGGTCGGTCTGCCCCAGCACCGTTTCGCCCGCGCCGAGGACGAGGAAACTTTGCGGCGCCGCCATCGCGCGGAGCCGCGCAAAAGCCTTCTGCCGCATCGGCGCGGAGAAATAGAGCAGCAGGTTGCGGCAGAAGATCAGGTCGGCCGGGCTGGCGAGCGGCGGCCGATCGGTGAGCATATTCTGCACCGAAAAATCGATCCGGCGGCGCAAATCTGCCTTGGCGAGCCAGCCCCCCTCGGTCTGGTCGAACCAGCGCACCATGCGCTGCACTGGCAGCCCGCGCTGGATCTCGAACTGGCTGTAAAGCCCGACGCGCGCGCGGCTGATCGCATGATAGCTGACATCGGTGCCGATGATATCGACCTGCCACCCCGCCCATTTCGCACCTTGTTCGGCAATCAGCATCGCCAGCGAATAGGCCTCCTGCCCGGTCGATACCCCGCAATGCCAGATCGTCACGCGTCGGCGCAGCGCGTTGATTTCGCGGATTCGTTCGAGTGCATTCGCAGCTATTTCGTCGAAAACGCTGTATTCGCGATAAAAATATGTCTCGTTGTTCAGCATCGCGTCGACCGTATCGTCGAGCAGTTGGCGGCTGTTCGATGTGACCAGAGCGCCGACCAGCGCGTCGAGGTCGGCGATGCCGTGGCGCTGCATCACGGGTTTCAGCGACATTTCGATCCGCCATATGCGGTTTGGCGACAGCGTCTGTCCGGTCCGCGATTCGAGCACCCCCATCAGCACTCGATAGGCCGATTCGCTGGCGCTCGACCCCATCATGGCTTGCTGCGCCCCGACAGATAACTGCCCAGCATCAGCGCGATGGCATCGGGGTTCAGCGTGGCGGCGGCGACCCCGGATTTCGCGACGGCGCCCGGCATACCCCAGATCACGCAGCTTTCGGGCGCCTGCGCGAACACCGTGCCACCGGCACCTTTCAGACGGGCGGCGCCGATCGCGCCGTCGCGGCCCATGCCGCTGAGGATGACGGCGATGCCGCCCGCGCCATAAACGTCGGCGACCGAATCGAGCATCGGGTCGGCGGAGGGGCAGCAGCCATTGTCGGTCGGCCGCCGGTCGAGCGCGATTTCATGACGGCGGCCATTGGCAACCACCAGCATATGGGCATCGCCGGGGGCCAGATAGATGCAGTCGCGCTCGATCGCCATGCCGGCCTCGGCAACGCGGACGCGGCGCGTCGTCATCGTCGCGATCTGCTTGGCGTAAAATTCCATGAAAGCGTCGGGCAGATGCTGGGTCAGCAGGATCGGGGCGCCGATCCGCGGGTCGAGATGCGCCAGGAAGTTGGAGAAGGCGGGAATGCCGCCGGTCGAGGCCGCGACCGCGATGCATTCGATCGGCTGCGCGGTGTCGATCGCGAGCACGGATGGTGCGGGCGCGCGGCGTTCGGCCACCGGGATCGCCGCCGGAAGCTCCTGCCGATGGCCCAGCGTGATGATCCGTTCGGTGAGCACTTCGGCGAAGCGGCCCGAAAAACTGCCACGACCCGGCTTGGCGAGCGTATCGCTCGCGCCCAGCGCGAGCGCGTCGATCGCGGCGGGGCCGCCCTCGACACAGTTCGACGACAGGATGAGGACGCGCGCTTTCTCGGCCCGCGCCAATATGTGCGGCAGCGCGTCGATACCGCTCATTCCGGGCATTTCGATATCGAGAACCACGACATCGACGGGTTCACGCGCAAGATAATCCAGCGCATCCTGCGCAGAGGCAACCGAGGCGCAGATTTGGAGCCCGGGGCGCTGGTCGACGATGCGTTCGAGGATGCTGCGCACGACAAGGCTGTCGTCGACGAGCATGACGCGCACGGTGCGGGCTGTTGGCGGAGTATCGGGTATCAAGCGTTGCGGTTGCGCCACGACTGGCCCCCTGCCTTCAAGCGATGCCGACGAGTTGCAGCTTCCCTTCGAGCGTTTCGCGGTCGAACGGCTTCATCACATATTCGTCGGCGCCCGCTTCGATCGCGGCGCGGATATGGTCGATGCTGTTTTCGGTGGTACAGAACACGACGCGCGGCCGTTCTTCATGCCCATAGTCGAGATCGTTGAACGCGCCGAGGAACTCCATCCCGCTCATCACCGGCATGTTCCAGTCGAGCAGGATGACATCGGGGCGATTGGCACGGCAAAAGGTCAGCGCCTCCTGTCCATCGGCGGCCTCTTCGACCGCAAAGGACATGCTTTCAAGGATATGGCGTGCGACCTTGCGAATGACTTTGCTGTCGTCGACCACCAGACAAGATTTCGACATTAATTTAACTCCGACCCCCGCGACTTGGGCCTGTTTAGGTTGAAGGGGTATTCAGCCCGTTAATGAACGGCAGGAATCATGCAGCCTTTAAGGTGGGTAAGGTAATGAAATGCGACGGATCGACGACGAGCAGCGAAGCGTCCTGATGCTCGATCATCGCATCGGCGACGCGCGCCCATCCGGGCAGCAGCTTGCCCGCAATCCGCGTTTCGGGCGCGTCGATGAAACAGACATCCTCGATTTCGTCGGCGAGCAGCGCATAGCCATGCTGGGCGACCTCGACGACGATCACGCGTTGCCCCGGCGCCACCGGCACCGGGGGCAGCCCGACGACGACATGCGGGTCAATCAGGGTGAAGACGCGGCTGCGCAGCGCAAACAGTCCTGCGACATGCGGCGGCGCGGCGGGAACCTCGACCGGCGTGCCGACTGTGACGACCGAATGGATCGCCCGGCTGCGCAATGCGACCCGTGTGTCGGCGATACGCGCGATCAGATAGAGTTTTTCCATCATGCGACCTGTCCCCCGATTTGGCGGCGCAACGCGTCGAGCAGCGCCTGGCGATCGTAGCGATAGACGGTGTCGTCGCCGGGTCCGGCGGCGGCGATCGAGCTGCGCAGGCGGATCACCGGCACCCCGTCGGCGGCGTCGCGCGACCGCGCACCTTCGGCCGTGAAGCACAGCAGCACGTCGGGGGCCTCGTCGGAGGGGGTATCGCCCGAAATGACGCGGTAACCGGCACTCCGCAGGATCGGCGCCAGGAAATTGTCGCCCCAGCCGTCATGGTCGTCGGCCAGGCGGCAGAGCGGCTGGCGCAGCGCCGTCGCGGCGGCCGCCCCGACGGCATATTGTTCCATCAGCCAGAAAGGGTCGATCAGTTCGACGGGCTCGCCGCCGACGAGCACAACGCCGGCGACCAGCCCCGGCGCGGCCGACGGCTGGACGGCGTCGGGCAGGCGAACGATGTCGATCACCTCGGCAATCGGATAGCAGAGCACGGCCTGCCCGTCGTAAAGGCGGAGCAGTTTCAAGCTCCCCTCGCCGCCCGGCGCGGTCGCCGCATGGACGGGAAAAATCTCGTCGCCGATCTGGGCCTGCACCCGGCCCGCGCTTTCAAACAAGGCCGATGCGGGGACTTCCTCGACCCGCTCGATGACCGACAGGCGGACGCCGCGGACGCGGGCGTTGGTATCGCGGAACAGCAGCAACTGCGCGGCATTGCGCGCCGCGGCGGCTTCGGCCTCGGCCTCGGCCATCCGGTCGTGGCTGCGACCGGCCTCGCTGGCGTCGATCGCCGACGCGGCGAGCATCCCCTGGACGTCGAGCAGCAGCACCGGGCGACCGTTGTCGGGCAGCGTTGTCCCGGCATAAAGCCCGGTCGCCATAATCATCGGCGCCGCGGGCTTGATCACCAGTTCCTCATGGTCGTGGATCGCCGCGACGCTCAACGCATAGCTTTGCCCCTGCCCCGGACGGACGATGACGAGCGCGCGGTCGTCGACGTCGTCGCCGTGGTGGCGCCCGCGACCCAGCACGGATTCGAGGCGGAGCAGCGGATATTGTTCGCCGCGAACCGTCGCCAGTTCGCCGCCGCCGACGCGGTCGATGCGAACGGTGTCACCGCCTTCCAACAGGATTTCGCGGACGGCGCCGCGCGGGATCGCGAAATATTGTCCCGCCGCGCGCACCATCAGGCCGGATATGATCGTCAGCGTCATCGGCACGCGCAGCAGGATCGTCAGCCCGCGCCCCTCTTCATTGCGCAGTTCGACGATGCCGCCGATCTTTTCGACATTCGCCCGGACGATATCCATCCCGACCCCGCGGCCGGAAATGGCGGTCACTTCCGCGGCGGTCGAAAAACCGGGGCGGAAGATCAGGTCCAGCTTTTCCTTCGGCCCCAGCGCGCGCGCTTCGGCCGCCGTAATGGCGCGCATGGCGACCGCCTTGGCGACCAGCGCGTCGGGCGACAGGCCGCGACCGTCGTCCTGGATCGCAATTTCGATCTGGTTCCCCGACTGGCGGGCGGACACCGAAATCGTCGCGGTGATGTCCTTGCCCGCGGCGACACGGTCCTCCAGCGGCTCGACACCATGGTCGATGGCGTTGCGGACGATGTGGATCAGCGGATCGCGGATATTCTCCATCATCTCGCGATCGAGTTCGACCTCGCCGCCGCTCGTCTGGAACGCGATCTTCTTGCCCAAGTCCTGCGCCAGGTCGCGGACGATCCGCGGCAGCGGCGCGAACAATTTGTCGATCCGCTGCATCCGCATCTGGCTGACCGACTGGCGCATTCCGGCGATCGAATCGGACAGGCGGTCGAACGAAGCGATGACCGACAGGTCGGCGCCCGATTCGCGGAGCATCCGGGCAAATTCATTGCGCGCGAGCACGATGTCGGTGACCCCGGTCATCACGCTGTCAAGCAGCGGCAACGGAACACGGATCGAACGCCAGCTTTGCAGTTCGGTGCCGAAATCGTCGTCGCGGCGCAGCGGGACCCCGGCGACCTCGAACGACGCATCGGGCGCGGCGCCCTGTTCGGCAAGCGCGCCGATGACTTCGCGGTCGTCGCCAGCGGGTTCGGCTCCGTCCTGGCCCAAAGCCGTGCAGAGATCGCCCAGACGGTCGAGAATGCCCAGAACGCCCGATACGAGCGCGGCATTCGCCTGGCGATTGCCACGGCGAACCTGGTCGAGCGCATCTTCGGCGGCGTGCGACAGCGCGGTAACGCGCGGCAGCGCGAGAAAACCCGAACTGCCCTTGATCGTGTGGACAAGGCGGAAAATGGCGTCGAGCTGGGCGCGGTCGGCCGGATCGGCTTCCCACGCGACGATCGCCCCGCCCGCTTCGGCCAGAATCTCCGCCGTTTCGGCCAAAAAGTCGTTCAGCAGATCGTCCATCGCCGTATCGGTGCGCCCTAAAAACTGAGGCTTCACCATGGCGGACAATGGTTAAGGAGGGTTTTACGCAAGGCAGCCGAGAACCGCGCAAAAGGGATGAAATCGCCGCGACCGCAGCCTCTCGCTTCCGGCGCGATATGTATCGACTCTGGGCCAGATAGGCCTAGGCTGTGTAAGCAGAGGCTTTCGTGCGACCCCGAAGGCCGATGGGGCTTCCTTTGGTCAGGACCGCAGAGGATGAAAGGGCCTCGCCGCTTTGTGGGGCCCTTTTGCCGAGCGCTGGCTTTCCTGCGGGATGTCGTGCCGCCCGCCGGTCAACGCCCCCTCAGCACCGCCCCAACCAGCAGCGACGTCGGCGTTTCGCGCGCAAGCATGACGGTGCCGTCGCTCTGCCGCGCAACCGCCTGCACCAGCACGGCGGGCGCGGTGCGCGAAGTCATCGGGCTGGCGCCCTCACCTTCGGCAAGGATGCGTTCGACGTCGGCATCGAGGAAGATGCGTTCGGCCTCGACGTGCAGCGCGATTTCGATCGCTCCGTCGGGATGGGCGCCCTGTTTTTCGCAGCCGATATCGAGCCGCCCGCCCCGCACCAACGCATCGACGAGCAGCAGCGAGAGGTTGAGGATGATCTTCACCGCGGGCTTGGGCAGCGGTTCGGTCCCGATCATCCAGTTGAGTTCGATCGCGCGGTCACCGATGATGCCCTGTATCGCCGACTTGGCCTCGTCGGCCGGGACCAGTTCGCCGAACCCCCCGGCCGATCCGAACGCGAGGCGAAAGAATTTGAGCTTGTTCGCCGAGGTCCGCGCGCTTTGTTCGAGCAGTTCAAAACAACGCTCTCGCATCGCCGGGTCTTTCTCGTCGGCGAGCAGTTCCAGCCCGTTGGCGAAGGCTCCGACAGGACTCAGCAGGTCGTGACACAGGCGCGAGGCCAGCATCGAGGCGAAATCGACGCGATCGTCGGTCATGGATGAACAGGCTCCCCAGCGCAGTGTCCGGACGTTTCCGGCGTGCGCCGCTCCTACGGCACCGGGGCCGCCCAGAGCAAGCATGATACGGCGAGCCGCGACCCTTGAATTTTGGCGCCCCAAAACCACATTCGCTTCGATGCAGGGGGATGACGATATTTTGACCGTGGCACTGGCGGATAGCGCGGCCGGGTTGCGGCTCGACCGGGCGCTGGCGGAGGCCCTGCCCAACCTGTCGCGCGAACGATTGAAAAACCTGATCAAGGGCGGCCGTGTCGCCGATGCGACCGGCACGATCTTGTGGGACCCTTCGGCCAGGGCCGCGGCGTCCGCGACGATCGCGGTCCGCCTGCCCGCCACCACCCCGGCGCATAATGTGGCGCAGGATATGGGGCTGGTCGTCGCTTATGAGGACGAACATCTGATCGTCGTCGACAAGCCCGCGGGAATGGTCGTCCATCCTGCCGCGGGCAATCTCGACGGCACGATGGTCAACGCCCTGCTCCACCATTGCGCAGGACAATTGTCGGGGATCGGCGGCGTCGCGCGGCCGGGGATCGTCCACCGGATCGACAAGGATACCAGCGGGCTGATCGTCGCGGCCAAGCATGACAAGGCGCACGAAGGCCTCGCGAAGCAGTTCGCGGCGCACAGCATCGACCGCCGCTACCTCGCGATTGCGACCGGGCGCCCGATGCCCGCGAACGGCACCGTCGACGCCGCGCTGGGCCGGTCGAGCACCAACCGCAAAAAGATGGCCGTGGTCGCCGAAGGCCGCGGCAAACATGCGATCACCCACTATCGCACGATCGAGCCGCTGAAAAATGCCACGCTGGTCGAATGCCGACTGGAAACCGGACGCACGCATCAGGTGCGCGTCCACATGATGCATATCGGCCACCCGCTGGTCGGTGACCCGGTCTATGGCCGCGCCAAAAAGCCTCTGTCGGAGGTGCTGAAAGCGCGGAATTTCGCGCGGCAGGCATTGCACGCGGCCCATTTGGGCTTTATTCATCCGGTGACCGGTAACAGGATCGCGCTCGACAGCGAACTCCCAGCGGACATGCGGGAACTGATCGATGAATTGCGCGTTTAGGTTTTGAATGAAAATCTATTTTGACCGCTGGACCCAACCGCGGCATATTTCTCCTCTGAAAATAAGGGAAGTCTCTACCCATGGCTAACAAAAGCAATGTTCCGGCAACGGTGCCCGCGCTCGGCGGCGAGGCGAGCCTGAACCGCTATCTGGCCGAAATTCGCAAATTCCCTCTCCTGACCCCCGAGCAGGAATATATGCTCGCGAAGCGGTTTCAGGAGCATGGCGACAATGAAGCTGCGGCGCAGCTTGTCACATCGCACCTTCGCCTCGTTGCCAAGATCGCGATGGGCTACCGCGGCTATGGCCTGCCGGTCAGCGAACTGATCAGCGAAGGCAATATCGGCCTGATGCAGGGCGTGAAGAAATTCGACCCCGAACGCGGCTTCCGCCTCGCCACCTATGCGATGTGGTGGATCAGGGCGTCGATCCAGGAGTTCATCCTGCGGTCGTGGAGCCTTGTCAAAATGGGCACCACCGCCGCGCAGAAAAAGCTGTTCTTCAATCTCCGCCGGATGAAGAACAACCTCGCGGCGTTCGAGGACGGCGACCTGTCGCCCGAACATCTGACCAAGATCGCGACCGACCTGGGCGTGACCGAGGAAGAGGTCACCAGCATGAACCGCCGCATGGCGATGGGCGGCGACACCTCGCTGAACGTCCCGATGGGCGAGGATGGCGACAGCCAGTGGCAGGACCTGCTGGGCGACGAAGGCCCGCTGCAGGACGAACGCGTCGCCGAGGCGCAGGAACGCGACGTGCGCCATTCGCTGCTGAACGAGGCGCTCGAAACGTTGAACGAACGCGAGCGCCACATCCTGACCGAACGCCGCCTGACCGACGACCCCAAGACGCTCGAGGATTTGAGCCAGGTCTATGACGTCAGCCGCGAACGCGTCCGCCAGATCGAGGTGCGCGCGTTCGAGAAGCTGCAAAAGGCGATGCTCAAACTCGCGGGCGACCGGCGGCTGGTCACCGCCTGACGGCTTTCGCCGACGGGTGGAAGCGGCGATTTGACTCGCTGATCCAAAAGGACCAGCCTCCCCTTTCGGACACGTCGAAGGGGGACAGGTCATGTGGAAATGGATACGGATTCCCAAAGGCATCGCACTGCTGGCCTTTCTGCTGCCGTGGATGACGGTCAGCTGTTCCGACCAGACATTGGTCGAAGCGAGCGGGTTCGGTTTGGCTTTTGGCCGCGTCACCGCGATGGGACAGGCCGCGCAGGCCAGCGATGGCGCCTCGCTCAACATCTGGCTGATTCTGGCGCTGCTCGCGATTGCGGGAGGGTTGGTGCTCCTTTTCACCCGGGGCCGCGAGGCCGCGAAGCTGGTACTCGGCACGTCGGTGGCGGCGCTGGCGCTGATCTTCTTCGGCACCTATCGCTACAGCAAGGATGCGATCCTGGCTGAAGCGGCAAAGAACGGGTCGAACGGCAATATGGATCAGGCCGCACTGGCGATGATCCAGGTCCATTGGGAAATCGGTTACTGGCTCGCGCTGCTGTCGCTGATCGCCGCCGCGGTGATGGCCTGGCTGGTGATGAGCGGCAAGGAGGCCGACGCCGAAGCAAAGATGCGTTCGCTGGCGAAAGACGCGGCCGACCGCATGGCCGCAAAGGACGATCCGCCACCCACGCCCTGAATTTCGATCGACCGGATCAACCCCGCTTGCCTCGCGCCGCCAAGCGGCTAATTTGGCGGCATGGCAACGTCTTCCCGCGCCAAGCCGCGCAAGCTTCCCTGGTATCTGCGACCGTTCAAATGGCTGCTGTGGTTCATCGCGATTTCGGTGGCGTGGGTGCTCGTCTATGCCGTGGTGCCGCCGCCGGTGACCGCAACGATGCTGTTCGACAGCAACGGCATCACCAAGGATTGGGAAAGTCTGTCGCATATCGACCGCGACATGGTGCGCGCGGTGATCGCGGCCGAGGACGGAAAATTCTGCACCCATAATGGCTTCGACACCGAAGCGATCGAACAGGCGATCGAACGCAACGCCCAGGGCAAGCGCATGCGCGGCGGATCGACGGTCAGCCAGCAGACGGCGAAAAATGTCTTCCTGTGGCAGGGCAGCGGCTGGACGCGCTACGTCCGCAAAGTGCCCGAAGTATGGTTCACCTTCCTGATCGAAAAAATCTGGGGCAAGCGGCGGATCATGGAAGTCTATCTGAACGTCGCCGAGACCGGCATCGGCACCTATGGCGTCGAGGCGGGCGCGCAGCGTTATTTCAAACATGGCGCCGACAAGTTGACGCCGCGCGAGGCCGCCCGGATCGCCGCGATCCTGCCGCTGCCCAAGAAGCGCGAGGCGATCAGCCCATCGGGCTTCACCCGCCGTTACGGCAATACGATCACCGCGCGGATCGGCCAGGTGCGGCGCGACGGGCTGGATGCGTGCGTTTATGAATAGCTGACCGCCAAAGGCCGGGACATCCGCCCGGTCGCGTCGCGATGGGGAGACACCGGCAGCGCCCGATCCTTGTCGATCTTGCCCCGATCCTTGTCGATCTTGCATTGCGCAGAACGAAAAAGGGCGCCGCGTTGCCGCAGCGCCCCTTTCACGATCAGGATCCCGAACGGGAGACGGTCTTACTTGATACCGTCGCGCTCCATCCGCTTGCGCTCCATCTTGCGGGCGCGGCGGACGGCGGCAGCATGCTCGCGCGCACGCTTTTCGCTGGGCTTCTCGTAGTGACGACGCAGCTTCATTTCGCGATACACGCCCTCACGCTGCAGCTTCTTCTTGAGCGCGCGAAGGGCCTGGTCGACATTATTGTCGCGAACGATGATTTGCATACGCCGTGTCGTCTCCTGTTCGTCAAAACGATTTGCGCCACCGGGCAACCCGGTTTGCCGTAAATCGCCGATATTCGGGCAATAAAAAGAGCGCCGCGATCACGCGACGTTCCGATGGAGCGCCAACTAGAGAGATTCGCGCCGAAATGCAAGCCCCCGCGCGGCGAACCGCGCCCGGCGCGCTATCGAACCCTGCTGTCCGCTCGCGGGATTGTGCCACGCCCCTTCCTTATGGCATAGGTAGCAGGACGAAACTAACATCATGATGAGGGACAGGCCATGGCGACCCAGCTCAAGCGCAACAGCAAATATAGCGAAGCCGAATGGACGGCGCGGCAGGAACTGGCCGCCTGTTACCGCGTCTTCGCGATGATGGGCTGGGACGAGATGATCTTCAACCACATCACGGTAAAAGTGCCCGACGAGGAAGGCGCCTTCCTGATCAACCCTTATGGCCTGCACTTCAGCGAAGTCACGGCGTCGAACCTGATCAAGATCGACATCGACGGCAACAAGGTGGACGAGGATAATCCCTGGCACGTCAACAAGGCGGGCTTTGTCCAGCACAGCCTGTTCCACCGCGTCCTGCCCGACGCGCACGCGATCATCCACACGCACACCACCGCGACAGTCGCGGTGTGCGCGCTCGAAGGCGGGCTGCAACCCGTGAACTTCTATGCCTGCAATTTCGCGGGCCAGCTCGCCTACCATGATTTCGAGGGCGTGACGGTGCGCGAGGAAGAGGGCGAGCGGCTCGTCCAGAACCTCGGCGACAAGCGCATCCTGATGCTGAAAAATCACGGGCCCGTCGTGATGGGCAAGACGCTGACCGAAGCCTTCATCAAATATTGGGCGCTCCAGCGCGCGTGCGAAATCCAGATGGCGACGATGAGCATGGGCCAGCCGATCACCGTGCCCAACGAAGTGATCGCGGTCCACCAGCGCGACCTGTTCATGGCCTCGATTCCCGGACAGGCTGGCAAGGCCGAATTCGACGCAATGGTGCGCAAGGTCGACAAGATCGACACGAGCTGGCGTGACTAATCCCACCGCGGCGCTAACAGGGGCGGCATGACGCGATTCTCGGTCAACGACCGCCCGGTCGAATATCGCATGGACCCCGAAACGCCCCTGCTGTGGGCGCTGCGCGACGCATCGAACCTGACGGGCACCAAATATGGCTGCGGCACCGGCGATTGCGGCGCCTGCACCGTCGACATCGACGGCGAGGCGATTCGCAGCTGCATGGTCACGATTGCGGAATGCGAGGGCCGCTTCGTCACCACGATCGAGGGCCTCGCGCGCGACCGCAGCCATCCGGTGCAGCAGGCGTGGGTTGCCGAGCAGGTGCCGCAATGCGGTTTCTGCCAGTCGGGAATGATCATGGCCGCGGCCGCGCTGCTGCGGTCGAACAGCAATCCCAGCGATGCCGAAATCGACGCGGCGATGACCAACATCTGCCGTTGCGGCACCTATCCGCGTATCCGCACCGCAATCCGGCTGGCGGGCCGCGTCATCCGCGGCGAAGAACGCATCGCCGCCGCCCCGCCGCCCGGCATCCGCCCGGAAGATGCGGCAGAGGCCGTCCCGGCGCTGCGCCTGCCGCCGGGAAGCTGAACGCGCCCGTTCATCTAGCTGAACCGCAGGCAACAACGCGGTCAGCCGTCGATCATCTTGCACAGGGTAAGAATCACGTCATCATCCCGGCTGGCCTCTCCAGCAAACGGGACATGAGTTGGAGAATGGCGAGATGAAGAAGATGTTCGGAGGATTGCTGATTGCGGCAACGATCCTGACCCCCATCGCTCCCGCAGCCGCACAGGCATCGGGCGAGCGGGTGCAGATCGCGCAGCGCGGCGACCGTGGTGACCGTGGACCGCGCGGCCCCGAAGTGCGCCGCGGCGGTGGTGAAGCCCGCGCCCAGCGCCAGCAAAGCCGCCAGCCGCGGGCCGATCGGCAGCCGCGCAGCGAAATGCGGCAGCAGCGCGGGAATGACGCGCAGCGACAGGCGCAGCGCCAGCAATGGCAGGCGCAGCGCGGCAATGACCAGCAACGCCAGCAATGGCAACAACGGCAGGCGCAGCAAGCCC
>NZ_MIAM01000064.1:105627-106349 GCF_001830555.1 Sphingopyxis sp. RIFCSPHIGHO2_12_FULL_65_19
CAGTGGGATCGCAATCGCAACGGCCAGGTCGATCGGCGCTATGATCGCAACGACAACAACCGCGTCGACCGGCGTTACGACCGCAACCGCAACGGCGACCTCGATCGCCGCTGGGACCGGAACAACAATAATCGGATCGACCAGCGCGACCGGCGCTATGATCGCAACCGCGATGGTCAGATCGATCGGCGTTACGACCGCAACGACAACAACCGTGTCGACCGGCGCTATAACGACCGGCGCAACGATCGCTGGAACCGCGACTGGCGCAGCGATCGCCGCTACGACTGGCGCAACTATCGCGAACGGAACCGCAGCTATTACCGCATGCCCCGTTACTACAACCCGTATCGCGGCTATAATTACACGCGGTTCAGCATCGGCTTCACGCTCGGCTCGCTCTTTTACAGCCAGCGGTACTGGATCAACGACCCGGGCTATTATCGCTTGCCGCCCGCCTATGGGGGCTATCGCTGGGTGCGATATTATGACGACGCGCTGCTCGTCGACACCTACTCGGGCCGGGTGGTCGACGTGATCCACGATTTCTTCTGGTAATATTCCTTTCGGTTACCCGAAGACAAACTGAAGGGGTCGGCCCAGCCGGCCCCTTTTTCTTTGCCGGCGGCCGAAAGCGACCGATTGTGGACCTATCCATCCTCGTCACCCCGGACTTGATCCGGGGTCCACGACTTCAGCGCCGCAGTGGATCCCGGATCAAG
>NZ_MIAM01000065.1 GCF_001830555.1 Sphingopyxis sp. RIFCSPHIGHO2_12_FULL_65_19
CGCGGGCGCGGCTTGCGACGCTGCTGCTGCTGGGGTCGTCCCATTGCGGCATCACCGGCCTCAGCGCCGCGGGATTCTCGAAATAGCGGCTGCGCAGCGCGTCGGAGGCTGCCGGGTCGAGGATGAAATTGCGCGCCTTGGGCCCGATCGGCACGATCTCGCCGTTCAGGCTGTGGCATTCCTTGCACTGATTTTTGTTCGGCACGGCATAACGGATGCTGTGCGCCGTGCCGTCGGGGCTGTTGAATGTTACCGGCACCCGGCGCCCGCCAAGCACCAGCGTCGCGTCCTTGCCATCGGCGTCCCAGATATAGGGGAGCGCGGCCCAACCCGACGCACGGCGGATCAGCAGGCGCGTCTCGACGGGGCGCCCCGCGTTGACGTCGGACCAGCCGAAGCTTTTGACCAGCACCGTCCCGACCGGAAATTCGATCGTGCCGTCGGGGGCCACGGCCGCTTTCCTGCCCGCCGGGATCGAGATGAAGCGGCGCTTGTCGGTGTAATCGCTGAACAGCGGCGCGCGCAGCGTGTAACCGATACCGGCGGCGGGGGCGTTTGGATCATTGCCGCGAAACAGCCCGAATGCCGACAGTTTCGGCGGCATCGCATCGCTTTCGACAAGCGCCTGATCGACCGTCGGCGCCACCAACGCCGCCCCGCCGCTGGCGCATAGCAGCGCCGTCGCAACCGCGGCAAAAACGCGTTTCACCGAACCTTCGCCTCCATCGCGTCGGGCAGCTTGATCGTCGGCAGCGCCGCGGGGGGCGTCCCTTTCGACAGGTCGGCCGGCGACGGCTTGGCCTCGCTCTGCGGCGTCTTCACGTCGGGCAGGTTCAGCGACAGCACACCGACCGGGTCGAGCACGACGGCATCGCCCGCGCCGTCCCACAATATCGGCGGGATGCTGCCGCCCATCGCCGCCGCGATCTGATCGCCGCCGGGAAACTTCGGCGCATAGCCGGCCTTGCCATGCTGGTTGCCGCGCACGACGATCGCCCGCGGCAGCGGCTGGTATTTCGGGTCTTTATGCTCGTAACGATAGCCGACGATCATCACGTTCGCGGTGCCATTATCGGCGAAGACATTGTCGAAAATCTCGACATGGCGGTTCGCCATCACCAGCACGCCGGTGCCGGTCGGCACACTTGCGACGATATTGCCCTTGGGGGCGAAATTGGGCGTGCTGTTGTCGTTCACGATATTGTCGAACACGCGGACATTGTGGCCGCCCTGCATCGGCAGGCTGGGCAGGTCGAACACCAGGATGCCGCCCGTATTCTTCGTCGCGATATTGTCGTGGACGTCGGCGTCATAGCTGTTCTCGATCTCGATCCCGGCCACATTTTCGGTGGCGATCGAATCGCGAACGACGATATTCTTCGACTGGCCGACATAGATGCCCGCATCCGACGCCCCGCGCACGAACACGCTGTCGATCAGCACGTCGGTGCTTTCGACGGGATAGATGCCGTAGGCGCCGTTGCTTTCCTTTGGCCCGGCGGTCCATTCGACGCGCAGCTTGTGATAGACGATGCGGTCGGCGCCCTTGGACTTGATGCCGTCGCCCTTGGTATTGAGCACCGCGAAATTGGTGAGGAAGACATCGTCGGAGGTCACGAGCAGCCCCTCTCCCGCCCCCTGCTGCCCGGTGAAGTCGAGGATCGATCCGCCCTCACCCGCTCCGGCACCGCGCACGGTAACGTTCGCGACGTCGAGCGACAGGCCGTCGGTCAGGTTCCAAACGCCCGCGCCCAGCTGCACTATGTCGCCCGGCTCGGCCAGAATCAGCGCCTCTTGCAGCTTTTCGTTCGCGTCGGGCGTTGCCGCATTGACGCTGATCACTTTCGCCGCCGCCGGATGGGCGGCAAGGGCCGCCGCGATGCAAAGCGTCGCCGCGTGGTGGCGCAGGACATGGAATCGCATATGTCTCTCCCCAAATTTTCGGGGAGCATGGTGCAAGACTTGACGGATGCCAAGCGATGTTGCTGACATATGTGTAGCTAACCGGGGAGAGGTCGCTTTGATTCACAGATTGCCAATGGTGCTTGCCGCCTTGATTGCCGTTCCGTCGGTCGCCGCCGCGCCCGCGTCATTGACCGGGCGGTGGAAAACCGACGACGGAAAAGGGATCGTCGCCATGGCGCCCTGCGGCGCCAAAATGTGCGGCCGGGTCGCCCAACTGCTGATCAAGGAACCCGCGGGCGGCCAGCGCGACGAGCGCAATCCCGACAAGGCCAAGCGCGGCCGCCTGGTCGAAGGCCTGCAAATCTATTGGGATCTGGTGCCGCACGGCGACGGCTGGAAAGGCGAAGGCTATAGCCCCGAAGATGGCCGCTATTACAAGGCGCATCTTCGCGTGAAGGGCAACAAGCTCACGATGAAGGGCTGCGTCGCGGTATTCTGCCGCACGGTGACCTGGACAAGGATGGGGTGATTATTCCCCTCCCGCTTGCGGGAGGGGCAGCGAGACTTGCGAACCTGTTCGCTAGTCGCAGCGGGGTGGGCACCTCAAGCGGTGCCGGCCCACCCCCAACCTCTCCCGCAAGCAGGAGGGGAGAAGATCACCCCTCGCCCAAAATCCAGTCGACGCCCGCCGCGACATGGATGCGCGTCGTGTCATAGATCGGCAGCAGGTTCGCGTCGGTATCGACGAGCATCACCAGCTCGGTGCAGGCCAGCACGATCGCCTGAATATCCTGCTTGGCGATATCGGTGATGAAGGTCTTCATCGTCCGGCGCGAACTTTCGGTCACTTTCCCCAGCATCAGCTCTTCGTAGATGATCCGGTCGATTTCGTCGGCGCGCGTGGTGTCGTAGGGCGCCAACGTCAGCCCGTGGCGGACGAGCCGCTGGCGGAACCAGGGTTCGGTCATCACGTTGCGCGTGCCGATCACCGCCGCCGCCTTGATCCCGTCGGCCTGCATCTTCTCGCCGGTTTCATCGACAATGTGGAGCAGCGGGATCGAGATTGCCGCCGCGACGTCCTCGGCGACCTTATGCATCGAATTGGCCGCGATCATCAGCGCCGTGGCACCCGCCGCCTCAAGCCGCTGCGCCGATGCGGTCAGCACCTCCTTGGCATGCGCCCACTGTTCGGCGGTCGTGATCCGCGACAGATCGCAATAGTTCAGGCTTTCCATCAGGATCGGCGCCGAACAGGCGGTGCCGAGGCGCTTTTGCACCCCCTTGTTGAGATGGCGGTAATAAAGCTCGGTCGATGCCCAGCTCATGCCCCCGATCAGGCCGATTTTACGCATAATTCCTCCGTTGGTAGCGGCACCGGCCCGCTCCCCCACCCGGCCTCCCTAAAATAGCAAGCTATGGGAGGCCGGGTGGGGGAGCGGGCCGGTGCCGCCTGCGCCGTCAGGCGCAGAAACTCAGTGCCCGCCGCCGTTCAGCGCCTTGACGATGTCGTCGGCCATCTTTTTGGCATCGCCGAGCAACATCATCGTCTGGTCCATATAGAAGACGTCGTTATCGACGCCGGCATAGCCGACCCCGCCCATCGACCGCTTCACGAACAGCACGGTCTTCGCCTTTTCGACGTCGAGCACGGGCATGCCGTAAATCGGCGACGTCTTGTCGGTTTTTGCCGAGGGGTTGGTCACGTCGTTTGCACCAATGACGAACGCCACGTCGCACTGCGCGAACTCGCCGTTGATGTCCTCCAGCTCGAACACTTCGTCATAGGGCACATTCGCTTCGGCGAGCAGCACGTTCATGTGCCCCGGCATACGGCCCGCGACCGGATGGATCGCATATTTGACGTTCACGCCCTCTTTCTTCAGCAGGTCGGCCATTTCGCGCAGCGCGTGCTGGGCCTGCGCCACCGCCATCCCGTAACCGGGAACGATGATGACATTTTCGGCCTGGCTCATCAGGAAAGCCGCGTCGTCGGCGCTGCCCGGCTTCCACGGGCGCTGTTCCTTCGACCCGCCATCGCCGGGCCCAGCATCGGCGCCAAAGCCGCCGGCGATCACGCTGATGAAGCTGCGATTCATCGCGCGGCACATGATGTAGGACAGGATCGCACCCGACGAACCGACCAGCGCGCCGGTGATGATCATCGCGGTGTTGCCGAGCGTGAAGCCCATCGCCGCCGCGGCCCAGCCCGAATAGCTGTTCAGCATCGACACGACGACGGGCATGTCGGCGCCGCCAATCGGGATGATCAGCAGGAAACCGATCAGGAAGCTGAGCCCCGTGACCGTCCAGAACACCCAGGGGCTCTGGTCGAAGGTGAAATAGGCGACCAAGCCAATGATCGCGGCAAGCGTGCCGAGATTGATGACGTGCCGCCCCGGCAGCATGATCGGCGCGCCCGACATATTGCCGTTGAGCTTCAGGAAGGCGATCACCGATCCCGAAAAGGTGATCGCACCGATCGCGATGCCCAGCCCCATTTCGATGCGGCTGACGGTGAAAATCTGCCCCGTGGCATCGGCGATGCCGAAGGCGACGGGATTGAGATAGGCGGCGGCGGCAACGGCGACCGCGGCAAGGCCGACAAGGCTGTGGAACGCCGCGACCAGCTGCGGCATCGCGGTCATCGCGATGCGCCGCGCCATGACGATGCCGATGACGGCGCCGATGCCGATCGCCGCGAGGATTTCGATCAGCCCGACGGGATCGACGCCGACATAACTGTTTGTCGCGTCGCCGACCTTCATCGGCATATGCGTCAGCAACGTCGTGACCACGGCGATCGTCATGCCGATCATGCCGAAGCGGTTGCCGCTCTGCGCCGTCGCCGGGCTCGACAGGCCTCGGAGCGCCAGGATGAACAGAACGCCCGACACCAGATAGGCGATCGCCGCGTAGGGATTTACCGCGCCGTGGCCCCCGGTCGCAGCCGAGAGAATGGCCTGGACGTCCATCTCAGCGCTCCTTCTTCTTGTACATCGCAAGCATGCGCGACGTCACGGCGAAGCCGCCAAAGATGTTGATGCTCGCCATCACGACAGCGGCAAGACCGAGCCATTTCGACGAGGCCGAACCCGCGGCGGCGCTGGCGATGAGCGCGCCGACGATGATCACCGATGAAATGGCATTGGTGACGCTCATCAGCGGCGTGTGAAGCGCCGGGGTCACCGACCACACGACGAAATAGCCGACGAAGCACGCCAGGACGAAAATCGAAAAAATCGCGATAAAATCCACGGGCTCGCTCCCCTGCTGATTCCGTTTCGCGCACCTCTTGCCGCGCCCCGCCTTATGTGTCGACTCCTAAGCGGCCAAAAAGAAGCGCCCACATTCCCCATGGCGAGAAATGCGGGCGTTCTGTGACATAAAATATCGCCTCACCCGGGGTGCCGGCGATGTTTTTTACATTTTGGGAACAAGCACCGCGTCGACCGCGTGAACCACGCCGTTCGATTGGGTAAGGTCGGCCTGCGTCACCGTCGCCTTGTTGCCGCTCGCGCTGGTCAGCAGGATGGCATCGCCGCTCTTGGTCGCGGTCAGATCCTGCCCGTCGGCGGTCTTGAGCACCGCCTTGCCGCCGCCTTCGGTGATCTTGGCGGCGAGGTCGGCAGCGGTCAGCGTGCCGGGCACGACATGATATTTGAGGACGCCCGCAAGCACCTCCTTCTGCGCCGGACGCATCCATCCGTCGCGTGTCACCGGCGGCACCTGTGCAAAAGCGGCGTCGGTCGGCGCAAAGACCGTGAAGGGGCCCGCGCCCGACAATGTTTCGGCCAGGCCGGCCTGCGTCACTGCATTCGCCAGCGACTTATAGTCGGAAGCGGCCGACAAATTCGCGGCAATGGTGTTGCTGGCAAGCATTTGCGACGGCGCGGGGGCGGGCGCTGGTGCCATTTCGCCGCCAGCGACGGTGGTCGTCTCGGTCGGCGTTTCGGTTTTGTCGCCGCAACCCGATAAGGCGAGCGCCGTGGCTGCAACCGTCAAGATCAGATGAGTTTTCATATCCTGTCCTTTCAAAAGCCGGGCGAAACGCCCCGGAATCAGCCCAAAATCGGCATCAACACGCCGTTGATGACGTGAATGTTACCGTTCGACGGTTCGACGTCGGGCCGGGTGATGAAACCGCTGCGGCCCTGCGTGCCATCGACCTTGATGGTCGCCGCGTTGGCAAGCACAGGAAAAGGTATAGCGCGAAGTTTCGCAGACGACTTCAAAGCTCCCGCTGGTCGAGGGTCGGGTTGTTGAAACCCCGAACGCACAGCAACCATCGGAAGTTTCATGAAAATGCCGAAAACGGCCGCTTCCTGGACGTCAGCGACCGACGATCAACTGCGCCATCAGCTGCTGGATTTTCTGCGGATCGCTTTTGCGCGATATCTTGACCTCTAGCGGTGTCGCAGCGCCCGACACCCACACTTTCATGTCCGCATCGAGATCGAAAGTGCCGGCGGTCTCGAACGAAAAGCGGGTTACTGACCGCCAGGGGATGCTCTGGAAATCCTTCTTCGATCCCGTAAGCCCCTGCACATCGACGAATATGAAGCGCAGGTTGGTCAGCAGCACTGTGTCGCGGATCGTCCGGAATGCCGCGAGCACGCGTTCGCCTTCGATCAGCCAGGCCTGAAATTCGGCCTGCGCGCCCGCAATGTCGATATCTCCGGCGCTGAACAGGCCCATATCTATCCCAGCAACCGCTCGTTGACGACCTTGCCGCCCTGCGTCAGGCGAACGGCGTTGCCGATTTCCTCGTCGAGCACCGGCTTGCCCGCTTCCTTGTCCCAGAAGGCCGCCAGGAAGTTGAACAAATTGCGGCTGAACAGCGCGCTGGTGTCCGCGGGCATCAGCGCGGCGATATTCTTCGCGCCGATCACGGTGACGCCGTGGATCTTTTTCGCCTCGCCCGATACCGAACCTTCGACATTGCCGCCGCTTTCGGCGGCCATGTCGACGATCACGCTGCCGCTGCGCATCGTCGCAAGCTGCGCGTCCGAAATCAGCCGCGGCGCGGGGCGCCCCGGAATCAGCGCGGTGGTGATGACGATGTCCTGCTTGGCAATGTGCGACGACACCAGCTCGGCCTGCGCTGCCTTATATTCGTCGGACATTTCGGTGGCATAACCGCCCGCGCCTTCGCCCTCGATCCCCGCGACGCTCTCGACGAAGATCGGCTTGGCGCCGAGCGACATGATCTGTTCCTTGGTCGCGGCGCGCACGTCGGTCGCGCTGACCTGGGCGCCGAGGCGGCGTGCGGTCGCGATCGCCTGGAGCCCCGCGACGCCGACGCCCATGATGAAGGCCTTCGCCGCGCTGACGGTGCCGGCCGCGGTCATCATCATCGGAAAGGCCCGGCCATAAGCGTTCGCCGCCATCAGCACCGCCTTGTAGCCCGCGAGGTTCGCCTGGCTCGACAGGATGTCCATCGACTGCGCGCGCGTGATGCGCGGCATGAATTCCATCGCCAGCGCCTCGATACCGACCTTCGCATAGTCGTCGATGCGCGCGCGTTCGCCAAAGGGGTTGAGCCCGGCGGCAAGCCAGGCGCCGTCGGCAAAACCCGAAAGCGTTTTTGGATCGGGGCCCTGGACGCCCAGAATGATGTTCGCGCCCTTCAGAACCTCGGCGCGGCTGCCGACCGACGCGCCCGCGGCGGCATAGTCGGCATCAGCGATCGAGGCATTGATCCCTGCCCCCGATTCCACGGCAACTTCGGCTCCTAAACCAATGAATTTTTTTGCGGTTTCAGGGGTTGCGGCGACGCGGGTCTCGCCGTCGGCGAGTTCCTTGAGGACAGCGATGCGCATGCGCAGGGCCCGTCAGGACGCGATGAGCAGGACGACACCGATGGTGACGACCGCGGTGATGATCGAGCCGATCTTGAACAGGCTGATGAAACCCGCGTAGGTTTCTTCGGCTGCCTTCATTTCCTGCTGTGCCATCGTTTTTCCCCTTGAACGGCCATATCTGTGCGCGAACGCACAGCATGATGGCCCAGATTCGTTATCGCGCCGGTCTTAGCCACGCGTCCGGCGATGCTCAAGTGCGGGTTTGGCCTTGCCGTCCCGCTGTGCCAAAAGACCAACGGCCTTAATCGCCCTTTTACCCCTATCGGATAGATATGCCCGTCACAGCAGAACAAACCCATAGCAATGTCGGTTCAGGGGGCAGATTCGAAACGATGACGAACACGCGCGACACGCGGACGGTGATGATCGTCGACAGCGAGCCGGCCCAGCAACGCTTCCTGGCCGCGCTGGTGTCGCGCGGCGGCTGGCGCAGCGTCATCGCCGCCGACACCGACACCGCGCTTGCCAAGCTTGGCACGCAGGAGGGCATGGCGCTCGACGCGGTGCTCGTCGATCAGGGCGCGCCCGGCATGGACATGGCCGAATTCGTCGCGGAGCTGCGCCGCTGGCGCCCCGCGCTGCCGCTCGTCGTCATCACGATGCGCAACGGGGTCGAAGTCGCGGTCGGCGCGATGCGCGCCGGGGCCAGCGATTTCGTCCAGAAACCCATCGCGCCGGATCGCCTGCTCGAAGCGCTCGACCGCGTCGTGTCGACCAGCGGCCCGCAAGGCGAACTCCGCCCGCTGACCGAGAAGCTGCGCGCGCCGCTGGCGTTCGAGGAAATCATCGGGTCCAGCCCCAATTTCCGCAGCGCGCTGGCAATCGCTGCCAAGGCGGCGCGGGCGCGCGTGCCGGTGATGATCAATGGCAAGCCGGGCACCGGCAAGGAAGTCTTCGCCCGCGCGATCCACGGCGCCAGCCCGCGCGCGCGCGGCGCATTGGTGATGGTCGATTGTTCGGCGGTGTCGCCGGGGCTGATCGGATCGGGACTGTTCGGCCACGAACGCGGTGCTTTTCCGGGCGCGTTCGACCGCCAGGTCGGGCGGCTCGTCCAGGCCGATGGCGGCAGCATCATCATCGACCATGTCGAATGCATCCCGCTCGAAACGCAGGCCAAGCTCGTCGAATTCCTGAACAGCGGCGAAGTCCAGATGATCGGCGGGTCGATCCGCCAGAGCGTCGATGTCCGGATCATCGCGACGAGCGCCAGCCCGCTCGACAAGCTGATCGAGGCGGGGCATTTTCGCGAAGACCTGTTCTACGCGCTATCGAGCGCGCAATTCACCCTCCCCTCGCTCTCTGAACGCCGCGGCGACGTCGGCCCGCTGGCGCGCCACCTGCTCGCGCGCATCGGCGGCCTGCCGGGCATGGGAACGATCGGCGTCACCGACGACGCGCTGCGCCTGCTCGCTGCTTATGCCTGGCCGGGTAACGTCCGCCAATTGCAGGACGTGCTGTTCCGCGCCGCGGTGGAGAGCAAGACCGATGTCCTGACCAGCGCCGATTTCCGGGCCATCGAGGCAACGCTCGGCGGCGGCGGCGGCAGCAGCGCGGGCGAGGTCGCGATCAACGGCGAAGCCATCGGCGTCACGCTCTACCTGCCCGACGGCAATTTGCGCCCGCTCGAGGAAATCGAGGCCGACGTCATCCGCCTGGCGATCGGCCATTATCGCGGCCGGATGAGCGAAGTCGCGCGCCGGCTCGGTATCGGGCGTTCGACGCTCTATCGCAAATTGAGCGACCTCGGCATCGACACCGCCGCCTGACGGCTTTACGTCGCGGCCATGACTTTCGATTTTTCCGGCAAAACCGCGCTCGTCACCGGCGACGCTTCGGGTATCGGCCTTGCGGTGGCGAACGCGCTGCGCACCGCGGGTGCCACCGTGATCGGCATCGACCGCAGCCGCGGCGACGATGTCGCCGACCCCGACATGTGGCTGACACATGCCAAAGCCCTCGCCGAAGTCGATCTGGCAGTCGTCAACGCCGGGATCAGCGATGCCGCGCCGATCGTCGATATCGATTTCATGGCTTGGCGACGCTTGCTGGCGGTCAATCTTGACGGCGCCATGCTGAGTTTGCAGGCCGCAATGCGCGCCATGACGGCGCACGGGCGCGGCGGCGCGATCGTCGCCACCGCCTCAATCTCGGGTATCAAGGCCGAACCCGGCACCGGCGCCTATGGAGCGTCAAAAGCCGCGCTCATACAGCTGACCAAAGTCGCCGCCAAAGAGGGCGCGCCGCTCGGCATCCGCGTCAACGCAATCGCGCCGGGGGGCGTCGACACCCCGATCTGGGATGACATGCCGTTTTTCGCCGATCTGGTCGCGAACGAGGGATCGCGCGATGCCGCGATGGCGGCAATGGCGAAAATGGCGACACCGCTTGGCCGCTACGCAACCGCCGACGAGATCGCGGCGCAAATCCTGTTCCTGCTCTCCGACAAAGCCGCCACCATCACCGGCAGCGTGCTGACCAGCGACGGTGGCTACGGCCTCTAAAGTCACGGCTACCCAAGCGTCAGCGGGCAATCGGCAGGGTCGATTGCCACCGGGGTTCAGGCGGCGGTAATCGCGTTTTCGATTGCTGCGGTATTCGCATTGGTCAGCGTTTTGGGCAGTTCGCCCACCAGTCGTTTCGCCAATTCGCTATGGTAGTGGCTGCGCATGACCCCCAATGTGTTCGGGTCCGCGATAATCAGCAGCTTCTCGATCTCGTTGTCCAGCACCTGCTTATTAAGCAATGCCGCCACGCCCGCCGCATGGCCTCGCTCATCAAGATCGCGCACTTCCGGATTGGCCCCGCTGCGATTGGTCGTCTCGACTTCGGGACTGGCAGCGTCGACCAGGTTGATGATGGCCTCGTCGCCATCATTGCGGAACATGACGAATCGATTTCCGTCGGCGACGGCGACATGGGTGCCATGGGGAAGCTGCATGAAATTCTCCTTGGAGTGGGCGCGCTGGAACAGCGGCCCTTCCCAAAGGATACGCGGCGCGAACGCAGGCGTTGCCTCGGCTCGTCTCAGGCGGTCAACGCCGCGTCGCGCAGCCCGCGCCAGATCCGCAGCGCCTGCCGGTTCTCGGCAATGTCGTGGACGCGCAGCAGCTGCGCGCCCTGCGTTGCCGCCTGATAGTGGAGCGCCACCGTGCCGCCGAGCCGCCGATCGGCGGGCGCTTCATTGTCGAGCGCGCCGATCATCCGCTTGCGGCTGGCGCCGAACAGGATGGGGCAGCCGAGTGTGTGAAACAGCGCCAGGCCGTTGATAAGCGCCAGATTGTCGCCGACGCTCTTGCCGAAGCCCAGGCCGGGGTCGATGATGATCCGCGACGCGTCGATCCCCGCCGCAATGCACGCCGCCACCCGGTCCGCGAGCATGTCGTAAACGTCGAACAGGATATGGGCATAATCCCCGCCCTCGTGCGGGTCGCTCTTGGCCGACGGCGCGTGCATCAGCGCCACCGCACACCCCGCCTCTGCGACGACCGCCATCGCGCGCTCGTCGTAACGCAGCGCCGAAATATCGTTGACGATTGTTGCCCCCGCGGCGAGCGCGGCCTCCATCACCGCGGCCTTGCGCGTATCGATCGACACCGCAACCCCGCCCTTCGCCAGCGCCGCAACGACGCCTTCGACGCGCTTGGTCTCGTCACCTTCCCAGACCAGCGGCGCGCCGGGACGCGTCGATTCGCCGCCGACGTCGATAATGGCGGCGCCCGCGGTCGCCATGGCAAAGCCGGCATCGGTCGCCGCTGCGGTATCGACATGCTTGCCACCATCCGAAAAACTGTCGGGGGTGACGTTCAAAATGCCCATTAACTGAGGCTCGTTCAGCCGCACCGTCCGCTCGCCCAGCGTCAAAGCCCCGCGCGGCCGCACCACCGCAGCACGCTGCGCCGTCGCGGCCTGCGCCAGTCCATCAGGCATCGCCGCGATCCAGTCGGCCCATTCGGCTACCGTGACGATCGCTGTCTTGACGCTCGCACCATCGCGCAGGCTGATGTGCCACGCGGCGAACCAGACCATCGTATCGGCAATCCGCAGGCAATGATCGTCAAGCTCGTGCGGCCGGTCGATGAAGCAGGTCGGGCGGCAATAGATTTTTGCACCGGCGGATGCGCTGCCGAGGTGGGGTTTGGTTAGTGGAACGAACATGCGATGCCCTTCAATTCGTGATCCCAGCGAAAGCTGGGACCACTGGCGTTCCGGCACGACAATAGCGATCCCAGCTTTCGCCCGGATGACGTTTTGTTACGCCTCGTTCGCCAGTAACCAATCCTGCCGCACGGCGTCGATAACCCGCAATTCCTTGCCGGTGTCAATGTGCCAGAAGGTCCAGCCGTTGCAGCCGGGCGCGCCTTGCACGCCCGCGCCGACCTTGTGGATCGACCCCGCGGGCTGGCCTTCGCAATCGAGACTTCCGTCGACGCGCACTTTCGCTTTCCAGCGACGCTTGGCGTCGGTCAGCATCGTTCCCGGCGCGATCATGCCGCCTTCGACCAGGGTGCCGAACGCGACGCGCGTTGCCGCCTTGGGTGCCATCATCGTCTTCACCGCGCTCTCGTCGAGCGGCAGCGCCATCTGGATGCGTTCCTTGGCGGCGGCGATATAGTCGTCCTCGCGCTCGATGCCGATGAAGTGGCGGCCGAGACGCTTGGCAACCGCGCCGGTCGTGCCGGTACCGAAGAAGGGATCGAGGATCACGTCGCCGGGGTTCGAGCAGGCCAGCAGGATGCGGTAAAGCAAGGCTTCGGGTTTCTGCGTCGGGTGAACCTTTGTCCCGCCCTTTTTCAACCGCTCCTGCCCACCACAGATCGGGATCAGCCAGTCGGACCGCATTTGCAATTCGTCGTTCAGCGTCTTCATTGCGCGATAATTGAAGGTGTATCGCGACTTTTCACCCATCGACGCCCAGATCAGGGTTTCATGCGCGTTGGTAA
>NZ_MIAM01000066.1:0-14059 GCF_001830555.1 Sphingopyxis sp. RIFCSPHIGHO2_12_FULL_65_19
AACCGCCCGACCAACGGCGCGTCCTCGGCCGCGCCTTTCGGCGGCATCGGACTGTCGGGCAACCACCGGCCGAGCGCCTTCTATGCCGCCGATTATTGCGCTTATCCGGTCGCGAGCAGCGAAAGCGACGCGATGCGGGCGTCCATCGGCGTCGGATTGCGCGATCCCGAAGGATCGCAGCTGGTCACCAAGAAATATCTGTAGCCGCATCTTCCTCGCCCCGGACTTGATTCGGCATTCATTCCGGCGACGAAGCGATGGCCCCTGGATCAAGTCCGGGGTGAAGACGATGGCGGAGGCAATTTTACCTTCACCAGCGTCAATAAAGGCTGCTTTGCCAATCACGGCCTGCACCATCATTTATCGTGTATGGAAAAGCCTCTCCCTCTTGCGGGCAAATTGTGGCTCGTCGGCGCCGGTCCGGGTGATCCCGACCTGCTGACGCTGCGCGCCGCGCGCTTGCTCGCAAGTGCTGATCTGGTCGTGCATGATGGCCTAGTCGGCGATGGCGTGCTTGCGATGATCCCCCCGCACGTCGAGCGGATCAGCGTCGCCAAGCAGCGCAGCCGTCACACGATGAAGCAGGAGTTGATCAACGACCTGCTCGTCCACGAGGCGCTTGCCGGAAAGCAGGTCGTGCGCCTGAAAGGCGGCGATCCGTTCATCTTCGGTCGCGGCGGCGAGGAGCTCGACGCGGCGCGCGCGGCCGGGATCGCAGTGGAAGTCGTCCCCGGCATCACCGCGGCGGCGGGCTGCGCGGCGCAGGCGGGCCTCCCCCTCACCCACCGCGAAGACGCCAGCGCGGTCAGCTTCGTCGCGGGCCAGTGCAAGGATCTGACCGATCAGGACTGGTCGGGCCTCGCGGGCCATGGCCGCACCCTCGTCATCTACATGGGCCTCGCCACCGCCAGCGCCATCGCCGACAAGCTGATCGCTGACGGTGTATCGCCCGCCCTGCCCGTGGCAGTAATCGAGCGCGGTACGACCGCCGATGCCCGCGTCCTGCGCACCCTCCTCACCGACCTTGGCGACCTCGTCGCACGCGAGAAAGTCCAGAGCCCGTCGCTGATCATCGTCGGCAAGGTCGCGGCGCGCGCCGATGCGCTCGACTGTCTTGGCGCCCCCGGCGTTGCTGAAAAATTGGGGAATTTTACATGAAACTGCTGACCGGCAATGACCTGAAAACAGGATTTGTCACCTGGTGGACCGGCGCCGACTGGTCGCTGCATATCGAGGACGCCGCCGATGTCGGCGAGCATGGCGAGGCGATCCTCGCCGCCGAGGAAGGCGCGCGCCGCGTCAACGCGCCCTATATCATTGCCGGCGAGCAAACCCCCGACGGCCCCCGCCCCGCGCACATCAAGGACCGTATCCGCGCGCTGGGTCCGACCGTGCGCCCCGACCTGACACTGAAACCTGCCGATCCGAACGCCGGCGACTGGGTGATCTGATATGTATAAATATGACGAATATGACCATGCGATGGTCGAAGCGCGCGTCGCGGAGTTCAGCGACCAGGTGCGCCGCCGCCTCGCGGGCGAAATCACCGAGGACCAGTTCAAGCCGCTGCGGCTGATGAATGGCCTCTATCTCCAGCTCCACGCCTATATGCTGCGCGTCGCGGTGCCCTATGGCACGCTCGACAGCCGCCAGATGCACATGCTGGCGCATATCGCGCGTAAATATGACCGCGATTACGGCCATTTCACCACGCGCCAGAATATCCAGTATAATTGGATCAAGCTGGAGGATGCGCCCGCGATCCTCGAAGACCTCGCCTCGGTCGAAATGCACGCCATCCAAACGAGCGGCAATTGCATCCGCAACATCAGCTCGGACCAATGGGCCGGCGCCGCTGCCGACGAAATCACCGATCCGCGGCCGTGGGCCGAACTGCTCCGCCAATGGTCGAGCTTCCACCCCGAATTCAGCTATTTGCCGCGCAAGTTTAAAATCGCCGTCATCGCCGCAGAGGAAGATCGCGCGGCGATGCGCCTCCACGACATCGGCATTCAGATCGTCGAAAAGGACGGGCAGCACGGCGCCGCTTTCTACGTCGGCGGCGGCATGGGCCGCACCCCGATGATCGCACCGCTGATCAAGGATTTCGTGCCGCTCGACGACATGCTGAGCTATGCCGAGGCATGCCTGCGCGTCTACAACCGCTACGGCCGCCGCGACAATATCTACAAGGCGCGCATCAAGATCCTGATCCACGAGCTGGGCGCCGACGAATATCGCCGCCAGGTCGAGGAAGAGTGGGCGCATGTAAAGTCGCTCGGCATCGACCCGCCGAAGGCCGAATTCGACCGCATCGCCAAGCAGTTCACACCGCCCGCGCTCGACGCCTCGGCGCCCGATGACATCGACCGCAGCGATCCCGATTTCGCGGTCTGGGTCGACCAGAATGTCGCCGCGCACAAGGTGCCGGGCCATGCGATCGTCAACATCAGCCTGAAGCCCGTCGGCGGCATCCCCGGCGATGCCAGCTCGGCGCAGATCGACCTGATGGCCGATCTTGCCGAAAAACACAGCCATGACGAACTGCGCGTCACCCATGCGCAGAACATCGTGCTGCCGCACGTCCGCAAGGCCGATCTTTATGCCATCTGGCAGGCGCTCGACACCGCGGGCCTCGCAACGCCGAACCTCGACCTGATCAGCGACATCATCGCCTGCCCCGGGCTCGATTATTGCAGCCTCGCCAATGCGCGCTCGATCCCCGTCGCGCAGAAGATCGCGGCGCGCTTTTCCGATCTTGGCCGCCAGAAGGAACTCGGCGAGCTCAAGCTCAAGATTTCGGGCTGCATCAACGCCTGCGGGCATCATCATGCCGGCCACATCGGTATCCTCGGCGTCGATCGCAAAGGCACCGAGAATTACCAGCTTTTGCTCGGCGGATCGGGCGCCGAGGACGTGTCGCTCGGCACGATCACCGGCCCCGGCTTCGACGAAGATGGCATCGTCGATGCGATCGAGCGCGTCACCGACAAATATCTTGCGACACGCACCGATGGCGAACGTTTCGTCGATACCTTCCGCCGCGTCGGCATGGCCCCGTTCAAGGAGGCGATCTATGGTTGAGCATCTGCAAGCCGATGGCGAAGAACCCTGCGTCACGCTCGATGCGTTTCTCGAACAGTCGAATGCGACCGCGGTGCGGCTCGAATCCGATGAAGATGCCCGCGCGCTGATCCCCTTTCTCGACAGGCTGAAGCTGATCGAGGTCGCCTTTCCGAAATTCCGCGACGGCCGCGGCTATTCGTCGGCGCGGATCCTGCGTGAGGCCGGTTTCACGGGCGAATTGCGCGCGCAGGGCGACGTGCTGGTCGACCAGATCGCCTATATGAAGCGCTGCGGTTTCGACAGCTTCGCGCCCGAAAAGGACCTTAATCCTGCGGACGTCGAGGCGGCGCTGGCGCGCTGGCCCGAACATTATCAGGGCGCCGCCGACGGCGCGGTGCCGATATGGAAATTAAGGCATGGCTGATTTGAACACCTCTCTACCCCAAGGCGCCGACCGAACCCGCGACCGGATCGACGTGGCGCCGCGCTTCACCCAGGCCGACGTCATCCGGCTCAACAACCTTTTCCGCGGCCAGGACGCCGCCGAAGTCGTCGCGAGCGTGATTGGCGCCGGGTTGCTGGGCGAGACCGCGATCGTCTCCAGCTTCGGTGCTGAAAGTGCCGTTCTGCTGCATCTGGTGACGCAGGCGGCACCCGACATGCCCGTGCTGTTCCTCGACACCGGCAAGCATTTCCCCGAAACCTTGGCCTATCGCGACACCCTCGCCGCGAAGCTGGGGCTCAACATCGTCAACCTGACCCCCGATGCCGAGGACCTTGCGGCAAAGGACGCGACCGATCTGCGCTGGTCCTACGACCCCGATGGCTGCTGCGAAATCCGCAAGGTCAAGCCGCTCGAAAAAGCGCTGACCGATTTCGACACCTCGATCACCGGGCGCAAGGGTTTCCAGTCATCGACGCGGCAAGGCCTCGCCCGCTTCGAGCTTGACGGATCGACCGGCCGACTCAAATTCAACCCGCTCGCCAATTGGACGCGCGAACAGCTCGACGCCTATTTTGCCGCGCACGAATTGCCGCGCCACCCGCTGGAATCGCAAGGCTATCCGTCGATCGGCTGCTCACCCTGCACGTCGAAAGTCCAGCCGGGCGAAGATCCGCGCTCGGGTCGCTGGCGCGGCTGGGACAAGACCGAATGCGGCATCCACACCGAAGTGACGCCGCTGGGCGAAGATCCGGCGAACGACCCGGCATTTTAGGCCGAACGCCGGGATTGCCATCGCGCGACAATATTCGCGACGCCGCCGTAGGCAAAGAACAGGCCGACGATCAGCCAGATCGCGCTTTGCCAGATCGGGGTGTCTGCACCGAGAGCGACGATGACACACAGCGGCGCGAAGACCGCTGAAATCAAAATAAAGCGTCGCGGCATTGCGGCGCGTAGATGCTGAACCACTTGCCTACCATCACGAGGCGGCTCGGCCGGGAATCGACGTTTAACCTCGCTCACCCACTTCCTTCGCTCCCAAAACCCGGCGTTCAGAAACTCGTCGCGCTCTTGGGCGGAAACGGCAATTCCGGACGAATAGCGGTCGCGATAGAATAGAAATTCTTCGCCATAGGGCTCAAAGGCAAGCTCAAGGATGGCTGTTTCGGAAGCGCTTCGGCCGCTCATTCATAATCCTCGAACGCCTGGCTATCATCGGCAAGGTCGCTGAACTTCGTCGTCTTCGCCTCGAAGTGCAGGCGCACCTTGCCGGTCGATCCGTGTCGCGATTTCGCGACGATGACTTCGGCCAGTCCGAAAACGCGCTCCATCTCCGCCGCCCATTCTTCATGTTGCGCGTGGATCTTCACATCGTCACCCTCGACGGGACGTTTCGGTTCGCGCGCCGCGACATAATAATCTTCGCGGAACACGAACAGCACCATGTCGGCATCCTGTTCGATCGATCCCGATTCGCGAAGGTCGGACAGCTGCGGGCGCTTGTCCTCGCGGCTTTCGACTGCACGGCTGAGCTGCGACAGCGCCATCACCGGCACATTGAGTTCTTTTGCCAACGTCTTCAGCCCGCGGGAAATTTCCGAAATTTCCTGCACGCGATTATCGCCGCTTTTCGATGACCCCTGCAATAGCTGGAGATAGTCGACGATGACGAAGCCGATGCCGTGGCGCCGCTGCAAACGCCGTGCCCGCGTGCGCAGTCCCGCGATCGTCAGGCCCGGCGTATCGTCGATGAACAGCGGCAGCGTCTGGAGCGCCTGCGCGGCGCGGCTCAGTTGCTGGAACTGCTCCTTGCTGATCTTGCCCATGCGCAGCGCCTCGCCCGACACGCCCGATTGTTCCGCCAGCACACGCGTCGCAAGCTGGTCGGCAGACATTTCGAGGCTGAAGAACGCGACCTTCGCGCCCATATTCTTTTCGGGCGGAATGCCGTCATCCTCGTCGCGGCGGAACCGTTCGGCGGCGTTGTAGGCAATATTGGTCGCCAGCGAGGTCTTCCCCATGCCAGGGCGGCCGGCGAGGATCATCAAATCCGAATTGTGCATGCCACCGATCTTGGCATTCATGCTGCCGATCCCGGTCGTGATCCCCGACAAATGCCCGCCCGAGTTGAGCGCGCGCTCGGCGGCTTGCAGCGCAGTCAGGCTGGCCTGGTTGAAGCTTTTGACCGACCCCATCTCGGCCTCGCCGCCGGCGACGCGGTAGAGCGCGGTTTCGGCTTCCTCGATCTGCGATTGCGGATCGACGCTTTCGCTGGTGTCGAGTGCATTGTCGACAAGTCCGCGCCCGACCCCGACGAGTTCGCGCAGCAACGCCAGGTCGAAAATCTGCCGCGCGAAGTCGCGCGCGCCGATCAGCCCGGCGCCGCTGCCGGTTAGCTGGGCCAGATAACCGACCCCGCCGACCGCCTTCATCGCTTCGTCGGCCTCGAAATAGGGCTTCAGCGTCACCGGCGTCGCGATGCTGTTGCGTTCGATCAGCGCCATCGTCTGCTGGAAGATACGCCCGTGGAGGGGTTCAAAAAAATGGTCGGGGGTCAGCGCAACGGGCAGGTCCTCGACGACTCGGTTATCGATCAGGATTGCGCCGAGAAACGCGGCCTCGGCCTCGATATTCCGGGGTAATTGGCGCTCATCCCCGGTGTTGGCCGGGGTCGGTATCAGGGCAAGTTCTGGCATGGCAACCTTCATGCGGCGCCGCCTTGGATGGCGCAACCGGCGATACCGCACACGCTAACATAACTGTGGAATGCTGTGAATAAGTCGGCTTGCCCTTCGCCGCAGCGCAAGTAGAAGCACGGACAGCATGGCTGACGCGGACCCCTCGAAACAACGGATCATTTCGGTCGAACTCGACGAGGGATCGATCGTGTGGCGCAACCCCGATGTCGAACAGGAACGCCGCGTCGCGATCTTCGACCTGATCGAGGATAATAAATTCGTGCCGCAACGCGGCCACCCCGACGGCTATGCAGGCCCCTATCGCCTGATGCTACGTGTCGAGGAAGGTCGGCTGATCTTTGAAATATCGCGCGAAGACGGCTCCCCGCTCGAAGCGATCATCCTGGGCCTGGGCCGTTTCCGCCGCCCGATCCGGGACTATTTTGCGATTTGCGACAGCTATTATCAAGCGATCAAGACCGCGACCGCGCAGCAGATCGAAACCGTCGATATGGCGCGGCGCGGGCTGCACAACGAAGCCGCCGAAATGCTGATGGACCGGCTCGACGGCAAGATCGCGGTCGATTTTGCGACCGCGCGGCGGCTGTTCACGCTGATCTGCGTGCTGCACATCAAGGGCTGACGATGGCGACGGGGGCAATCCGCGGTGGCAAGTCGGCACAGGCCGCCGACACATGGCGCGCCGCCGTCGCGCGCACGCTGCGGCGGATTGGTGCCGCCATCGCACTGTTGCTGCTCGCTGCGGGCCTCGCGCTCTGGTGGGCGGCGCGCTGGGTTCCCGATCGCGGGCTCTATCCGACGCAGGGGGTCACGATCGACGCAGGCAACGGCGATGTCCATTGGGGATCGATCAAGGCGGCCGGCGCAGATTTCGCCTATATCATGGCGACCGATGGCGCCCGGCGCGTCGACCCGCAGTTCGTGCGAAACATGACCGACGCCCGCGACGCCGGGGTGCAGGCGGGGGCAATACACCGCTACAGCCTGTGTCAGCTCGCGACCGACCAGGCCGCCAATTTTATCCGCCACGTGCCGCGCCGCGCCGATGCGCTGCCCGCCGTTGTCTGGCTCGACTATGACGATCGCTGTCCGGACCGCCCGACGCGCGCGCTTCTATTGTCCGAACTCGCGACCTTTCTGGCGCAGATCGAGGCGCATATGGGCAAGCGCAGCCTGATCGCGCCCGGCCCCGCGTTCGAGAGCGATTACAAGGTGACGCGGGGCATTGCGCGCACGACCTGGCTGCGCCGCGATTTCTTTGAACCCGATTATGGCGCCCACCCCTGGGCGATGTGGCAGGCCAATAATTATGTCCGCTTATCCGGCGCCGACGGCACCGTTGGCTGGAACGTCGTCCGCCCCGAAGGAGATATGCGATGAGCGACACGCTCGCAGCCCTGATCGCCGCCGCGCGCGACGCCGCAACCCGCGCCTATGCCCCCTATTCCGGCTTTCATGTCGGCGCAGCACTGCTGCTGAAGAACGGCGACGTCGTCACGGGCGCGAATGTCGAGAATGCGAGCTATGGCCTCACCCTCTGCGCCGAGACGACAGCGATAGCGAAGATCGCCAACGAAGGCTGGATCGGCGAGCTTGCCGAAGTCGCGATCATCGGCGGGCGGCCCGATGGCGACAATTTGATCGGCAGCGATCCGGTCAATCCGTGCGGCCGTTGCCGCCAGATCCTCAACGAAGCCGCCGAGCGGTCGGAGAGGGACATCTTAGTTCATTGCGCGTCGGGCGACGGCAAGACAGTGAACAGCTACAAGCTCAGCGAGCTGCTTCCGGCGGCCTTCGGGCCAAAGGATCTCGGCCTCCTCGACTGACCGCTTGCGCAAGACCCGCAGGACCGACAAGACAGCGGCATGAGCATTCTTTCCGACAAATGGATTCGCGAAGCCGCCCGGACGCAGGGCATGATCGAACCGTTCGTGGAGGCGCAGCGCCGCGACGGCTGCATCAGCTACGGCCTGTCGTCCTATGGTTATGACGCGCGCGTCGCGCCCGAATTCAAGATCTTCACCAATGTCGATTCGACCATCGTCGATCCGAAGGATTTCGACCCGAAAAATTTCGTCGACCGCGAAACCGATGTCTGCATCATCCCGCCGAACAGCTTCGCACTCGCGCGCACGGTGGAATATTTTCGCATCCCGCGCGATGTGCTCGTGATCTGCCTCGGCAAGTCGACCTATGCGCGCTGCGGCATCATCGTGAACGTCACCCCGCTCGAGCCCGGATGGGAGGGGCATGTGACGCTGGAATTTTCCAACACCACCCCCCTGCCCGCCAAGATTTACGCCAATGAAGGCGCGTGCCAGTTCCTGTTCCTGCAAGGCAACGAGCCGTGCGAGACGAGCTACGCCGACCGCGCGGGCAAATATATGGGGCAAAAGGGCGTGACGCTGCCCAAGCTGTAACGCGGAACCCGACCGCCTTCCCGCGCGTCCTGTCGGCACAAGCGGACGGGGCACGCCAGGGAAGGAATCTTCATGTCCATGATCGCCGTCTTCATCGGCCGCCTTTTCATCGCGGTTATCTTCATCATATCGGGCATCAACAAGCTGATCCACGTCAGCGATACCAGTGCGATGATCTCAGCCGCCGGTCTGCCCGGCGGTCTTGCCATTCCGGTCGGCCTGTTCGAGATGATCGCGGGCGTGTGCATTGCGTTCGGCATTGCCGTACGCCTGGTATCCATCCTGCTCGCGGGCTTCGTCCTCGCCACCATCCTCTTCTTTCACCGCGAGTTCACCGATCCGATGCAGGCGATGGCGGCAATGAAAAATCTCGCGATCGCGGGCGGATTGCTGTGCCTGTTCGGCTATGGACACACGCGCTGGAGCTATGACGCGCTGCGCCAGCGCCGGCGCGACGAGCTGGCTGCCCACCGGGCGCAGCAACATGCAAGCGAAGCCGAATTGCGCGCGGCCCGCGCCGAGGGGCGCGCTGAAGCGGTCGCACCGCCCCCCGCGGCCGAAAAACGCCCCTTCTGGCGTCGTTGACGCTTCGCGCTTGGCAAGCTTTCGCCGCTGCGCTAGCGTCTCCTTGACGTTTACGTAAAGGGAGGATGGTCGTGGCAAAAGCGCGCGAGTTCGACATCATCGTCTATGGCGCAACCGGCTTTACCGGCCGCCTCGTGGCAGAATATCTGGCAGCCCATTATGCTAGCCGCCCCGATGCGCCAAAATGGGCGATGGCGGGGCGCAGCGCCGACAAGCTGGCCGAGGTTCGCGCGCTGGTCGGTGCGCCCGAGGATACCCCGCTGGTCGTTGCCGACGCCAGCGATCCCGCCAGCCTCGACGCGATGGCGGCGCGCGCGCAGGTCGTCCTGACTACGGTCGGCCCGTACCAGCTCTACGGGCGCGATCTCGTCGCCGCCTGCGTCAAGGCGGGCACCGCCTATGCCGATCTTTGCGGCGAACCCGGCTGGATGCGCGAGATGATCGACGAACAGGAAGCCGCGGCCAAGGCTTCGGGCGCGCGCATCACATTCAGCTGCGGGTTCGATTCGATTCCGTTCGATCTGGGCGTCCTGTTCTTGCAGGCCGAAGCCGTCCGACGCCACGGCCAACCCGCCCCGCGCGTCAAAGGCCGCGTCCGCAAGATGGCAGGCGGCGCATCGGGCGGCACGATCGCCAGCCTTACCGAAACCTTGAAGGCCATCGCCAAAAAGCCGTCCCTCGCGCTGCTGCTCAAGTCCAGTTTCGCGCTCACGCCCGGTTTTGAGGGGCCGTCGCAGCCGACGGGGCTGGTCCCCGAATATGACAGCGCGACCGGCACCTGGACCGCGCCCTTCGTCATGGCTCCGATCAACACCAAGAATGTCCACCGCACCAATTTCCTGCTCGGCCACCCATGGGGTGCCGACCTGGTCTATGACGAAATGGTGATGACGACGATTGGTGATGCCGGCAAGGCGATGGCCGAAGCGATGGCAAAGGCGAATCCCTTTGACCCGAGCATCAAGCCCGGCGACGGCCCGAGCAAGGAAGAGCGCGAAAACGGTTTCTACGACATATTGTTCATCGGCGAATATGAAGACGGCACGACGATCCGCGCCAGCGTCCAGGGCGACCGCGACCCCGGCTATGGCTCGACGTCGAAGATGCTGGCCGAAACGGGCATTGCGCTGCTCGCGAACAAGGGGCCGGGCGGCATTTGGACGCCGGGGGCGCTGCTTGGCGATGCGCTGATCGAACGATTGACCGCGAACGCCGGCTTGACCTTCCGACTAGAGGAATAAGGACAAGATGACGACCTCTCCCAGCGCGCTCGACGCGCTGCTCGCCACGCTGCGCACCGAAGACGGAATAGCGAAGGCCCATATCGACCAAGGTTGGATGCAGGGCCGCACCGCCTATGGCGGGATCAGTTCGGCGGTCGCGCTGGCAGGAACAATGGCGCTGCATCCGACCGAAACGCCGTTGCGTTACGCGCAGATCAGCTTCGTCGGGCCTGTCGGGGGCGACTGCACGGTCGCAACGCGCGTCCTGCGCCAGTCAAAATCGAGCCTGTTCATCGACGCCGGCGTATCAAGTGACCAGGGGTTTGGCACCGCCGCGGTTTTCGCTTTTTCGCCCGACCGCCAAAGTCATCTCGACCACAGCCGGCTGACGATGCCCGAGGCGCCCGATCCCGACACGCTGGCGCCCGTGCCCGAACATCATGCGCGGCCATCCTTTGTCCGCCATTTCGACATGCGGCCAACCACGGGACCGCGGTTCGGATGGAAAAGCGAAGTCGGCGAATATCTGACCTGGGTGCGTTTCGTGGAGGAGCCCGCATGTCATCCCGCGGTCGCGCTGCTTGCGATGGGCGACGCGCTGCCACCCGCCGCGATGGCGCTGTTCAGCCAGTTCGGGCCGATCAGTTCGATGAACTGGACAGTCAACATGCTGACCAGCGCCCCGTCAACCGACGACGGCTGGTGGCTGCTGTCGGCAAAGACCGGCTATGCCAGGCACGGCCTGTCGGTGCAGGACATGATGCTGTGGAATCGTGCGGGCGAACCCATCCTCAGCGGCAGTCAGGCGATCGCGATCTACGTCTGATCGCCTAGCCGGCGCGCCGCGGGCGTCAGTCGTCCCAATGGTCAGCGTGGTGCCGGTCGTCACGATCGCGCTCGCGCCATTTTTTCTCGGCCTCGTGCCGCTCCTTCGCGGCCTCGCGGCGCCGCTCATGGTCGAGCTTCGCCAGTTCACGGTCGCATTCGGCGGCCTTTTGGCGGTATTCGCGGCGATCCTTCGCTTCATACAGCTTCTTGTCGCAATCGGCGCGCGTCTCCATGTGCTTCTTGCTATAATCATAACGATAGTCGCCTGGGTCGGCGAACGCCGGCACATTGGTCAATATCAGCGCCGATGCGCTCAGGAAAATCAAACGGATGAGCATGGCCGTCCTCCTTGTCGGAAGACCGTAACCGGACGAAGCTGAACATGGATTGAAGCGGCAAAGCCGACCATCGCTAATTCGCGAGCGGCAGTGCGATCACGGCGTCGAGCCCGCCGCCATCGCGGTTCGCCAATGTTAGCGCCCCGCCCTCGCCTTCCGCGATATCGCGCGCGATTGACAGGCCCAGTCCGGCGCCGCCGGTCGCCCGGTTGCGCGACTGTTCGCCGCGCGCAAAGGGCTCGACCAGCGTCCGGATCTGCTCGTCGGTCAGGCCGGGGCCGTCGTCCGACACGATGATCCGCGCCGCGCCGCCCTGCACCGCAACCGACAGCCGGGCGCGTCGGCCATAAGCAACGGCATTGTCGATCAGGTTGCGCAGCGCCCGCTTGAGCAGCATCGGGCGGACCAGCGGAGACACGTCGGCAATCTCCCCGGTCGCCACATCCTTACCGCGCTCGCGATAATCGGCAACGAGTTCGCCAATCAATTCGCGCAGCGGGACGCATTCTTGGGCCTCGGTCCCGGCCCCTGAGCGCGCCAGTGCCAGGATATCGCTCAGCATCGCGGTCATCTCGTCGATGCTCGCGATCATCTTGTCGCGCAGCACCTCGTCCGCAACGCCTTCGACGCGCACGCGCAGGCTGGCGAGCGGCGTGCGCAGGTCATGCCCCACGGCGCCAAGCATTCGGTCCTTGTCCGACAGCATCGTCGCAATGCGGGTTCGATAGGCGTTGAACGCGGCGATCAGGTCGCGCACGTCGGACGGGCCTTCCTCTTCGAGCGGTTCGGCATTGCGCAGCGCCGGATTGGCCCGCGCCGCGCGCGTCAGATCGCGCAACGGCCGCGCCGCGCGATAGGCGATCAGCATGATCGGGACGAGCAGCAGCAGATAGAGCGACAGCGTCTGCCAGACGAGGAAACCCTGCAAGCGATTGCCGCTCGACGGCACTCGGCTGCGCACGCCGTAATAATTTCCGTCGATTTTCGCCGCCACCAGCACGGTCCGGCCGGGCAATCGCGTCCGGCCGATGCGGGGAGGCTGCGGCAACACCCACGCCTGCACATCCTGGGCGGGAATGTTCGCTTCCGTCAGCAAATTGTCCACATAGGCCGCCAGGTCGGCGAGAGGAATCGCGCGTTTCGGCAGCGGCGGCGGCATCGGGTCGATCCAGACTTTTGGCTCGCGCCGGAGGCGGTGCGGCTGTCCGCGTCCACCGCTGATTTCCGGCAGACCGCGTTCTTGTCGGTCCATCGCGTCGATGATCCGCGCCACGGCCATACCGCCGCCATGGGCAAGCGTTTGTTGTTTCTGGCCGCGCGCGAGCAAGGCAAAATTGATCGCCTGGGCGACGAACAGGATCACCGCGACCGAAAAGACAAGCTGCCCGATCAGGCTGCGAGGCCACAGGCGCAATTTCATGCGGCGGCGCCGATGCGCCGGACTTCGCAGGCGAGCGTATAGCCCCCGCCCCAGACCGTTTTGACGATCTGCGGATGCGCGGCATCGATCTCGATCTTCTTGCGCAGCCGGCTGACCAGATTGTCGATCGCGCGGTCGAAAATATCGGCCTCGCGCCCGCGGACAAGGTCGAGCAGCCGGTCGCGGCTCATCACCTGCCTGGGATGGCGCACCAGCGCGTGGAGCAGGTGATATTCGCCCGACGACAGCGCGACCTCGTTGCCGTCGGCATCGACGAGCACGCGCTCCACCTCGCGCAGCACCCAGTCGCCGAATGCATAGCAGGTGCCGCCCCGATCGAGCGCACGGCCGCCTTGCTGTGTGCGACGTAGCACAGTGCGGATACGCGCGACCAGTTCGCGCGGATTGAACGGTTTGACGACATAATCGTCAGCGCCGATTTCCAGCCCGATGATCCGTTCCGTATCTTCGGCGCGCGCGGTCAGCAGGATCACCGGAATGCCGCTCGTCTCGCGCAGGTGGCGCGTCAGCGACAAGCCGTCCTCGCCGGGCATCATGATGTCGCTGACCACCAGGTCAACCGTCTGCGCGCGCAGCACCGAGCGCGCTTCGGCCGCGCTTGCGGCGTCGGTCACCGCAAAACCCTGCGCGGCCAGATATTCGCCCAGCGGCTCGCGGATCGACGGTTCGTCGTCGATCAGCAGGATGCGCGGCGTGTCGCTGTCGGTCATGCGGGTTCCGTCAAAAAGATGCTAGTTCGCCCACCGGCCGCGAAGGCCGATGGGCGATAGCTGGCAGGGACCGGCAACAAAGGCAATGCCGGGAGGGGGGATGGCCTGCGCGTGACTGTCGACCCCTGCCAAATGGTTATTCGCCCGCGGGGGCCGCCGGCGGCGCGCCGCGCCGGGCGCGCCATGCGCCACGCTGGGCCTGGCGTTCATCTACGCTGACCTGACCATCCTTGTTCGCGTCGGCCGCGTCGAACCGCGCCAGTGCGGCAGTCTGGAACTCGGCTTGGCTGACCGCCTTGTCGCC
>NZ_MIAM01000066.1:14086-21073 GCF_001830555.1 Sphingopyxis sp. RIFCSPHIGHO2_12_FULL_65_19
ATGCTGCCGTCCTTGTTGGCGTCGATCCGTTCAAACATCTTTGCCTGCCTATCGGCGCGGCTTGCCGAGCGATCGGCGGCGTCAAGCTTGCCGTCCTTGTTGGCATCCATCCGGGCAAACATCTGGGCGGCTTTCGCCTGCGCCTCGGCGCGCGTCTGAGGGGCCTTGTCGGCGCCGCCGGGCGCCGCCAGCACCGGCACCGCGATCAGGGCAGCGCCAAGCGTCAAAAGAGAGATTTTCTTGTTCACGTAACGAACTCCTTCAGGGGACCGTCCTTTGGGGGGAAGTGGACGACCCAATGAAAGCGTTCTAGGCGCCATTTGTCCCACCGGCTTGCCGGATCGGCGCAAAACTGTCGCAATATGTCGCAGAATCGCCCCGCCATTCATGTCGCGGCAAGCGGGGCAACCGAACGGCGTTCGGCTACCCCGCTTATCACAGCATCAGGGACTGACCGGCGAATCTTCGTCGTTGTCGGCGACCAGAATGATCGCGCCGACCCCGACCAAAAGGCCGAGAAGACCAATCAGCCAGCTGGAATTACCCTCCAGGCTGTTTTCGCCGTCGGCGGCCGAAACGGCGCGGGCGCCGCCCGCCGCGGACGCGGCCGAAGCAGCCACCGGCGCCGCGACCATCGAAAGTGCTGCGAAGGATATCGCCGCTTTTTTGAGCATGCGCATGTCTTTCTCCATCTTGTCGGAATAACTCCCTCCACACCGATCAACGAAGCGGCAGCGCCGAACGATCCGCAAACTCCGGGCCATTCGTCGGGGAAGCGGGGCAGGTCGGCGGATGCCCAGCGGGCGCTAGCGTGGCCGATTTTCGTCAAGGGTGCGGGGTGCCGGGAATCGCGCAAACATCGCAACCCAGCGGGAGAAAAAGGTAAGCCCCGTCGCATTTCTGCGGCGGGGCTCCCTAGACTTCGTCCGAAGACAGAAGTCAAAATCCACTCTCTCTTTCGATCAAGTAGATCAATGAAACGCGGCCGGTGCGCAATGGTTCCCGCCGCGCGACATCTTTTTTACGTGATCTTGCGCGCCGCAGCCGTTCCCAAGATCAGGAACAGCACGACCAGAGCAAGGCCGACGAAAAACAGGATCTTGGCGATACCGGCCGCTGCACCCGCGACGCCGCCAAAACCGAGAACGGCAGCGACCAGCGCGATCACGGCAAAGATCAGGGCCCATTTGAACATCTTGGAAATCTCCTTACTGACGCACACCACTCATGCCGAAAACCTGTGGCTTTCGAGCAGGCAGGCGGCCGTCGATGGCGCCTCGAATTCGTGGTTTTTGCTTACGAGAGCGAAACGACGAGCACCGCGGAAAGTTCCGACCTTCGGCTGTACCGCCAACCGATAAGCGCTTGCCAATCGCGCGAGTGATGCCTTTATGCACCGAACGATCGAGGGAGTTTACACGCTTATGTCATCACGCAACCGCCTGCTCGTCGCGGCAGCCTTGGCCTTTGGCTTCTCCGTCGCCGCGAGCGCGCAGGACGGCGGCGCGTCATCGACGATAGGCACAGCTTACCTCAACAAACAAATGGCGGCGCTTGCCGAGCGCGGCGGCGCAAACGGTTGGAATGTGACGCCAAGCGGGCTGCGCTGGCGCCGGATCGCAGGCGACGGCAGCGGGGCGCGCCCTGGCCCCACCGACCAGGTGACCGTCCATTATGTCGGCACCTTTGCCGACGGCACCGAATTCGACAGTTCGGTGCGCCGCGGCGAGCCCACCAGCTTTCCGCTGAACCGCGTCATCGACGGCTGGCAGGAAGGCGTCGCGCTGATGGGCGTCGGCGACAAGGTCGAGCTCGCGATCCCCTGGCAGCTTGCCTATGGCCCGGTCGGCAAAGGCCCGATCCCGGGCGGCGCGACCTTGCTGTTCACCGTCGAACTGCTGGGCATAGAGCCCGCGGGGTGATGGAAAAGGCTTGGAGCGGGTAGCGGGAATCGAACCCGCCTAGCTAGCTTGGAAGGCTAGAGCATTACCACTATGCTATACCCGCATCGCCAAGGTCGGCGGCGATTGCCATTTCGCCGCTGCTTCGTCAAGCGTTCCGTCGCGCATGGCGTTGAGAACATTCTGGCAACATGCTAACGACGCGTCGTGCAGGACGGCAACGATCAGGACCCCGGCGACGGTGTGGACACACCAATCCGCAAGATCATCCATGTCGACATGGATGCCTTTTACGCTTCGGTCGAACAACGCGATGACCCCGCGCTCCGCGGCCAGCCCGTCGCGGTCGGCGGATCGTCGCGCCGCGGCGTCGTCGCAGCAGCGAGTTATGAGGCGCGCAAGTTCGGCGTCCGCTCGGCAATGCCCAGCATCACCGCGAAGCGCCAGTGCCCCGCCCTCATCTTCGTGCCGCCGCGGTTCGAGGTGTATCGCGACGTGTCGCACCAGATTCGCGCAATTTTTCGCGACTATGCCGACGAGGTCGAACCGCTATCCCTCGACGAAGCCTATCTCGACGTCAGCGCCGACAAGGCGGGACTGGGCAGCGCAACCGCCACCGCCCGGTTGATCCGCCGCCGCATCCGGGAAGAGACTGGCCTCACCGCATCGGCCGGCGTGTCGTATAACAAGTTCATCGCCAAGCTCGCCTCCGATCAGAACAAGCCCGACGGGCTGACCGTCATCCCGCCCGGCCGGGGCGCAGCCTTCGTCCAGACGCTGTCGATCCGCCGCTTCCACGGTATCGGCCCGGTGACGGCGGCAAAGATGGAGGGGCTCGGCATCTTTTCGGGCGCCGACCTTGCCGCGAAAGACCCGCTGTGGCTCGCGACGCATTTCGGCAACAGCGCCGAATGGCTGTTCAACTTGGCCCGCGGGATCGACCATCGCCGCGTCAAGTCGAACCGGCCGCTCAAATCATTGGGCGGCGAGCGGACCTTTTTCAACGACCTGATCACCGACACCGAAATCCGCGAGGCGCTGGCGCATGTCTGCACTGTCGTATGGGACCGCGCCGCAAAGAAGGGTGCGCGCGGGCGGACGGTGACGCTGAAATTGCGCTATGCCGACTTTCAGACGATCACACGCGCCAAGTCGGTGTCGCAACCGATCATCGACGGCGCGGGCTTGCTCGCCGCCGGCGAAGCGATCCTTGCGCCGCTGCTCCCGACCGAACAGGGCATCCGCCTGCTCGGCATCACGCTCAGCAAGTTCGAGGGTGAGGAGAATGAGGAGGAAGGAGGCGCCGCGGCACCCGCGGACCTGCTCAGCCTTATTTAGCGAGCGCGGGCGCGAACCGCCGCATCGCCGCCTTCATCTTGGGCGACATCGCCTGATAGGAACAGCGGATCAGCGGATCGTCCATCACCTGCATTTCCTCGCGAAACGGTGCGCCGACGCGATAGAGCGCGCGGTCGGGGCCCGTCGCCTTCACCCGGAAATAGCCCGCGCCGTCATAGCCGCCGAACTGCATCTGGGTAAAACCGTCCTCGACGACGCGCGTCTGGGTGATCGGCTGCAACTCAGCCGCGGGGCCCAGATTGCCGGTCGGCCCATAATAATAGACCGAGCCCCAACGCGACCCGTCGAAGATATAGCCATAGCGCGCCGTCGCGCATTTCTGGTCAGCGTTGGTCCAGAAGCCCGCGGTGATCGGCAATTTAATCGCCGACTGTGCCCTTGCAGGCGCGCTGCTCGCGATCGCCGCGATCGCCGCTATCCATCCGCGCATCGATACCCCCATCTTTGCCCAAGATGACGTCATGGTGGCGGAATTGGCACGCGCGATCAACCCGCGGGTGCGAAACGTCGCTCCTTGGTCGCGGTGAAGCGGATCGCCGGGTGACGCTGCGTCACATAGCCGACCTCCCATGCGTCCTTAGCCATGAACACGGGCGCGCCGTCGCGGTCGGTGGCGCTGGCGCCGCGGTGGTCGGCCTGGAACGCCTTGAGCGCCGCCGCATCGTCGCTCGCGATCCAGCGCGCGGTATCCCACGGCGACTGCTCGAGCTTCGCCTCCACCTTATATTCGGCGTCGAGACGACTGATCAGCACTTCAAGCTGGAGCTGGCCGACGACACCGACGATCATGTTCGCGCCGATCTCGGGATAAAAGACCTGGATGATACCCTCCTCAGCCATGTCGTCGAGCGCCTTCCTCAACTGCTTGGTCTTGGTCGGATCGACCAGCGCGACGCGGCGCAGGATTTCGGGCGCGAAGTTCGGCAGCCCGGTGATCGTGACATCGGTCCGCTCGGACAGCGTATCGCCGACGCGCAGCGTGCCGTGGTTCGGAATGCCGATGATGTCGCCCGGCCAGGCCTCTTCGGCCATTTCGCGATCCTGCGCCAGGAACAGCATCGGGCGGCTGATCGCGATCACCTTGCCGGTCCCGCCCTGCATCAAACGCATCCCGCGCTCGAACTTGCCCGAACAGAGGCGCATGAAGGCGATGCGGTCGCGGTGTGCGGGGTTCATGTTTGCCTGCACCTTGAACACAAAGCCGGTGACGGCATCGTCGTCGGGCTGCACCGGCGCGGGCTCGGCGGGCTGCGGCTGCGGCCCCGGCGCGTGGGAGGCGAGCGCCGCGAGCAGGTCGACCACGCCAAATTCCTTCAGCGCCGATCCGAAATAGACTGGCGTCAGGTCGCCGTTTCGATACGCCGCCCCGTCGAACGGGGCATAGCATGCCGACGCCAGCTCGGTCTCTTCCTTGAGGAGCGCGAGCGCATCGGCGCTGAGTTCGGCGGCGAGCGCCGGATCGTCCAGCCCCGCGACCGCCGCGCGGTGACCTTCATACATGCGCGACGCATCGCCGCCGGGGCGCATGATCGCCGGTTCGACGAGGTCGTAAATCCCCTCGAACTGCCCGCCCATCCCCGCCGGCCAGTTCATCGGACAGACGTCGAGCGCCAGCCGGTCGGCAACCTCGTCGAGCAGCTCGAACGGCGGCAGCCCTTCGCGGTCGACCTTGTTGATGAAGGTGATGATCGGCACCGATCGCAGACGGCAGACCTCGAACAGCTTCAGCGTCTGCGGCTCGATGCCCTTTGCGGCGTCGATCACCATCACGGCGCTGTCGACGGCGGTGAGGGTGCGATAGGTATCCTCGCTGAAATCCTCGTGTCCCGGCGTGTCGAGCAGGTTGAAGGTCAACCCGGCATGTTCAAAGGTCATCACCGACGAGGTGACCGAGATCCCGCGCTGCTGTTCGATCTTCATCCAGTCGGAGCGCGCGCGCCGCGCCGCGCCGCGAGCCTTCACCTCGCCCGCAATATGGATCGCGCCGCCCGCGACGAGCAGCTTTTCGGTCAGCGTCGTCTTACCCGCGTCGGGATGCGAAATGATGGCGAAGGTGCGGCGGTCGGGGCGGTTCTGGGACATGGCGCGGGCGGTTAGCAGGTGGCAGCCCAAGTGGAAAGGGCTGGCGTCGCCGCGCGACTGCCCGCATGGTCGCATCATGCGAACCCTCCTTTTGGTCGCCGCGCTGTTCGCCGCGCCTGCCGCAGCGCAGGATTCGTCCTTCGTGGGCGAATATGGGCTGGCCGAAGGTCCCGATGTCGGCGGCGGCCTGCTGATCCGTAGCGGCGGCCGCTTCCAATATATGCTCGCCGCCGGCGCCCTAGACGAGCGCGCCGAGGGCCGCTGGGAAACGCGCGGCGATATGGTCTGCCTGACCACCGACCCCAGGCCGGTGCCGCCTGCGATGCAGAAAGGCGCGCCGATCGAAGTCGAAGGAAACACACCAACCCTGCTCGTTACCTGGCCCAATGGCAAAGGCATCCCCGGCGTCGATTTCACGATCGGTTTCGACAGCGGCCAACCTGCCCAAGACTATACCCAGACCTATGGCTGGACGATGCCCGAAGACGACAAGCGCATTCCCCGTTGGATCGAGGTGCGCGAGCCGATTTATGGCATCACCGCGCCGCGATTTGAGCTGACAGAAGCCGATGGCGGCAAGCTGCGTGTCATCATCGTTCCCAACGACATCGGCGTCGTGAATTTCGAGGGCGCTTGCGCCGAAAAGACCGAACGCGGCCTGACGCTGCATCGCGCCGAAGGCGATATGCGGTTCGAGCGGTTGGGCGGCGCATAGCGGGCCTTCGACGGGTTCAGGACCGGCCTGATCCGGGGGCGGGGCAGCAAGAGGGACCGCGCGATGATCCAAAGTTCAGGAAAGGTCAGCCTATTGCGCGCCGCCTTTTCGACCTGTGCGGGCTGGACGACGCGCTGCGGCCGTCGGCGACCAACCTTTTGATCCGCCAAATGAAAGAGCCGTATGAAGGCTTTGCATAGGCCGATAATGTAGGAAAGGCCTTATTTCGGCGAAGTCGGCTTGGCCGGGAGCGGACGATCCCCTTCCCCCTTCCCCCTTCCCCCTTCCCCCTTGCACTCCTCCCGCAAATGAGTCACAACTTTACGTGAACGTAAAGGTAAAGACCGCGAGAGGATTTCTTCCCCATGACCGACATTCCGACCTTCGACACGATCAAGCTCGACTGCACCGATAATGTTGCGACGATCACGCTCAACCGCCCCGACCGGCTCAATTCGATGCCGCCGGCAATGGCGGACGACATTCGCGCGGCGCTCGATCACCTGCCCGGCCTTGGCGCACGGGCGCTGCTGATCACCGGCGAAGGCCGCGGTTTTTGTTCGGGCGCCGACCTGGCGGGTGACCGCTCGGCGGGCGGCGCGGTCAGCGGCGGCGCGCGGAGCCGCAACGCGCTGCGCGGCCATTACAACCCGATGCTGCTTTCGCTCGCCAACCTCGACATCCCTGTCGTCGTCGCGGTCAACGGCCCTGCGGCCGGCGTCGGGTGCAGCTTTGCCCTGTCAGGCGATTTCACCATCGCGGGCAAGAGCGCCTATTTCCTCCAGGCCTTCGTCAACATCGGGCTTGTCCCCGACGGCGGATCGTCGTGGCTGTTGCCGCGCCTGATCGGCGTGCCGCGCGCGTTGCAGATGATGATGCTGGGCGAAAAGATTTCGGCCGATCAGGCCGCCGACTGGGGCATGATCTATA
>NZ_MIAM01000066.1:21085-28652 GCF_001830555.1 Sphingopyxis sp. RIFCSPHIGHO2_12_FULL_65_19
CAGGATTTCGCGACGACGCTCGACGCCGAAGCCAAGGGTCAGTTCATCGCAGGCGGCACTGCCGACGCGATGGAAGGCATCATGGCGTTCCAGCAGAAGCGCAAAACCGAGTTCAAGGGGAAGTAAGCCCAGCCAACCTACATCGTCACCCCGGCGAAGGCCGGGGTCTCACAGTCGAGATCCCGGCCTTCGCCGGGATGACGAACTGCCGACGAAATCTACTCCGCCGCTTCCTCGACCATCACCTTCTTGTAGATGCTGTTCTTCGGATAACCGCAGATCCGCATCACCATCGGCTCGAAAAACTCGATGGTCTCGCTGTCATAATCGGGGTCGAACGCCGGCGCGTCATATTTTTCGCAAAATTCGGCGCACGCCGCATAATAAGGGCTGTCCTTGAACTGGTCGCGCATGTCGCGGTCGAGCCCGAGATAGTGGAAGAAATAATGGCCCTGGAAGATCCCGTGATGCTGGACGATCCACAGATTTTCTTCTGACAGGAAGGGTTTGAGGATCGCCGCCGCGACGTCGGGGTGATTGAACGCGCCCAGCGTGTCGCCGATGTCGTGGAGCAGCGCCATCACGACATATTCCTCGTCGCGACCATCGCGGTGCGCGCGCGTTGCGGTTTGCAGGCAATGCTCCAGTCGGTCGACCGGAAAGCCGCCATAATCGCCGCCCAGCAGCTTGAGGTGATCGAGGATGCGCTTGCCATTCTGCGGCGCGAATTCCTTTTGCTCGCGCGCGATAATGTCCCAGTCGTCCTGCGTCCCTTCGATCATCGACCGGAAAGTCGCATGGTCGTGCGTCATCTCGTTCATGGCAGCCTCTCCTATTTTGAGGCGCAGCCTATCTTATTCGTTGTTATTTGCAACGTTATAGGCCTTGACCTCCGCCTGCGTCAGGCAGCGCCGCGTCGATTTGTCGTCGGCGTTCGCCAGCGCCTTCTGCTGATACATGACCTCGGTCAACAGCTTGCGCGACACGCCCATGCGGATCAGGAAATCATTGTCCTCGCTGGCAAGCAATGCCGCATCCTGTTCGATGTCGCCGATCAGCTCGCGCGTCGCGTCGGTGCCCATCGCGACGCTCATGTCGATCGACTGGCGATCGCCGGTGCGCGTGAACATATGGACGATGAACAGCCCACCCGGATCGACGATGCGCGGCTGGCCGCCCATGAAGACGAAATTGCACGCGCTGAAACACGCCCAGCCCGCGGGAATGCGGGTCACCAACCCGAAGTTCGAACGGATAACGCGCCCCGCGGCATTGCCCGCGCGCGCATCGCCACCCGGCGAACGCAGCCAGACCTCGCTAACGTCGGGATTGGCGGCGAGCGCGGCGTTCAGCCGGTCGGGCAGTCCGGCGTCGATCCGCCCCTCGGCCAGCAGCACCTTGCCGCCCTTCTTTGCCACCGGCGTCAGCTTCATCATCGTGTTGGCCGACCAGTCGGGGGTCAGCGGACAGGTCGGGTTGGCGGGGTCCATCGCCGGCGTCGCCGCGCCGGTCAGGCAGGCGAGCAGTCCGGCCGCCGCCGCCGCCCGAACGAGTTTATGCGGCAAGGACATAGCGCGCCTGCCCCGGCCCCTTGCACATTCGTTTCGATACGCGCGTTTCTTCGCCCTCGACGATGATGATGTCGGTGACGTTCATGCACTGGGTTCCGTCGGCCAGTTCGTTCTTCGCTGCGACCGTCGACGACCCGCTGACATTGGCGCGCGTTCCGCTGGTCCAATTTGCGGTGGCGCCGACCTCTTCCCCACGCGTCGCCTCTTCGGTTGCGGCCGCGGCCTGCACCTGTTCGGCCGGGTCGAGGCGGCAGGCGATCGCATCGGTGAGCGTCCCGCTCACTTCACCGATCGGAACATAGGAATAGACGCCGGCCTTGCTCGCCGCGTCGCCGACCGCGTCGTTGATGACATTGCCCAGGATGTTGCGGCCGATGCTGTTGCCCTTCTTGCCCTTGGGACAGCCGCCATTATCGTCCTCGCTCGGTTTCGGTGCCGGGGTCGTCACCTTGCGAAGCAGGCTTCCGAACTGGGCCTGTGCCGGTGCCACCGCGAGCAGGCAGGCCGCCATGACGGCCGGAGCAGCCAATAGTTTACGCATCATCGCAATCACCCTTGCCGCGCCCGAAACCGGGCAACCATGCGACCTTTATAGGCGCGGTTCATGCCATCCGCTGTGATTTTCATCAACCTTGCAACATTTGTCATCCAGACAGGTTGAATTAACGCTGAATATGTCACAGTAACGCCGCCATGCTCTCGCAGAAAACCCGCTATACGATCCGCGCGTTCCAGCATCTTGCCGACCATTGGGGCAAGGGGCAGGTCCAGCTGGCGGATATTGCGGAGGCGCAGAATATCCCGCCCAAATTCCTGACCGTGATCCTGTCCGAAATGGCCCGCGAGGGGCTGTTGATCTCGCAGCGCGGGCGCGACGGCGGCTACCAGCTTGCCCTTTCCCCCATCGACATCAGCTATGGCGACCTGGTCCGCCTGACGCGCGGCTCGCTGGCGCTCGTCCCCTGCGCCGCGCGCAACGCCCACGAACATTGCAAGAATTGCCTGCCCGAAGCGGAATGCCGGATGCGCAGCCTGATGCTGAAAGTCCGCGACGACACCGCGGCGATCCTCGACCGCATCACCCTTGCCGATCCGATCAAGATGGAGCCGTTGTTCGATAAGGAAGAGGCGGCCGGATAGCGGCGCTGCAGCGCGGTTTGATGGACGTTTTGGACCGGAAGTGAATGCTCTGGCCTGTCCTGCCCCGTTCGCATCGAGCGAAGTCGAGATGCCCCTCGGCGTCGCGCTATTTCGATATGTGTCTCGACTTCGCTCGACGCGAACGGTCAGAGAGGTTCTCCGACCAGCGACCGATTGCGGACGTCTGGAAATTGAGTAATGATCAGCTCCTGTGACAGACTTTTGGCCTTTGGAACTGGCAGCCCTTGAGGCGATCGGGACAGAGTCTGCCGAATGGGCAGCGATTGTCGATCAGCTTTCTATCCACGGCAAGGTGCGTTCAAGGGACAATACAGGTGGCGGGATCTTCGTGGAGATAGATCCGGGACTCGGTGGTACTGACATTGTCCGGAAACGTCAGGCATCTCAGAAAGATGTGTGGCTCAGCGTCGAGCGGCTGGATTACGGCCTTGGGATTATCCTTCACCTGGAGGGTGATGGCATAGCAGTCCTAGAGGGATATGCGGTCGGTCTAGAGGACACGTCAAAGATCGATTTTGAGCGCGCCCGCTTCGCAGTCACTAACGAGCCCGGACCGCTAGCAACGAACGACAGCTAACCACCCCAAAACCGCCATGGCAGATCCTCGACCAAACGAGCGCGAGCAACAAAAAAGGCCCGCTTTCGCGGGCCTTTTGTAATGGTGGAGCCTAGCGGGATCGAACCGCTGACCTCCTGCATGCCATGCAGGCGCTCTCCCAGCTGAGCTAAGGCCCCGTACCATTTCGCCGTGCCGCCATCGCCAATCTTCTTGGCTGCCTGCGACCGGGACGCCGCCTTTAGCAGCGCCGCCGCGCGATGCAAGGGGCCAAATCATCTTTCGATGCTTTTTTGCCCCCTGCGGGAAGGATCAGCTTTCGTCGTCCTCGTCGTCGCCTGTCGCGACGCCCAGATCGTCGTCGCCGCCCAGGTCAACGTCGTTATCGGGCGAATCGCTATCCTCGTCGACATCGACGTCCAGGTCCAGATCCTCGTCGGCGACGACCTCTTCCTTGGCGACCTTGCCGGGCTTTTCGGCTTCCTCGAACGGCATCGGCTGTTTCGATTTCAGCACCGATTCCGGAATCCAACTATAGCCGCAATTGATGCAGCTGATCGGATCATCCTTCGTCAAATCATAGAATCGGGTTGCGCATTTCGGGCAGCTACGCTTCGTGCCCCATTCAGCCTTGATCATATATGCCTCGTAACCCTTTGGAAACAGGATAAGAATATCGGAAGAGCAACGGATGGTGAATAGCTATCCGTCAAATCGGCGTGCGCCTTGCCAGATTGCAGGGCCGCTGTCAAAAGCCGCACGCCATGACCGAACAAACCGCCACCCCGCGCAGCTTTTCCTCCTCCGTTCCGCTGAAAGGTGGGATCGCGATTCCGGGAGACAAGAGCATATCGCACCGCTCGCTGATGCTCTCCGCGCTGGCGATCGGAGAAAGCCGCGTTACCGGGCTGCTCGAAGGGCATGACGTGCTCGCGACCGCTGCGGCGATGCGCGCGATGGGCGCGTCGATCGAACGGCGCGACGACGGCGAATGGCGCATCCACGGCGTCGGCGTCGGCGGCTTGCTCCAGCCACGCGAAGCGCTCGAAATGGGGAACAGCGGCACCTCGACCCGCCTGCTCATGGGCCTTGTCGCGAGCCACCCGATCACCGCGACCTTCGTGGGCGACGCCAGCCTGTCGGGCCGCCCGATGGGCCGCGTCATCGACCCGCTGTCGCAAATGGGCGCCGACATTTCGGCTTCGCCGGGCGGCCGCTTGCCGCTGATGGTGCGCGGCCTTGCCCCGGCCATTCCCCTTTCCTACCGGCTGCCGATGGCGTCGGCGCAGGTCAAGAGCGCGGTGCTGCTCGCCGGCCTCAACACCCCCGGCATCACCGAAGTGATCGAACCCGTCCCGACCCGCGACCATAGCGAAAGGATGCTCCGCGGCTTCGGTGCCGATCTGACGGTCGAGACCGACCGCGATGGCACCCGCCACATCCGCCTCGTCGGCGAGGCCGAATTGCAGCCGCAGACGATTGTCGTCCCCGGCGATCCGTCGTCAGCGGCCTTCTTCATCGTCGCCGCGCTGATCGTGCCGCGGTCCGATGTGACCATCGCCAACGTCGGCCTGAACCCCACGCGCGCGGGCCTGGTCGATGTGCTGCGGCAGATGGGCGGCGACATCGAACTGCAAAACGCGCGCGAAGTCGGCGGCGAGCCGGTCGCCGACCTGCGCGTCCGCCATAGCGCGCTCACGGGCATCGCCGTCGATCCGGCCGTCGCGCCGAGCATGATCGACGAGTTCCCGATCCTGTTCGTCGCCGCCGCGCTGGCGGAGGGCCGCACGACGACGACCGGCCTCGACGAGCTGCGCGTGAAGGAAAGCGACCGCCTGGCGGTGATGGCAACCGGCCTCGCGGCCATCGGGGCGCGGGTCGCGGAGAGCGAGGACGGACTGGTCATCGACGGCACCGGCGGCGACCCGCTGCCCGGCGGCGCAACCATCGCGGGACACCTCGACCACCGCATCTGCATGAGCTTCGCGGTCGCCGGGCTCGTCAGCCGCGCGCCGGTGACGATCGACGACATCGCCCCCGTCGCAACGAGCTTTCCCAATTTCGAGGCGCTGCTCGCCGGGCTGCAGCAATGATCATCGCCGTCGATGGCCCCACCGCGTCGGGCAAGGGGACGATTGCGAAGGCGCTCGGCGCGCACTTCGGCCTGCCGGTGCTTGACACCGGACTGCTCTATCGCGCCGTCGGCTATCAGACACAGCTGAACCATGGCGATGCCGACAAGGCAGCAGATGCGCTCGCCGCCTGCGATTTCCCGGACAGCCTGCTCGACGACCCGGCGCTGCGCTATGAAACGACCGGCGGCCTCGCCAGCCGGGTGTCGGTCCACCCCGCGGTGCGCAAGGCGCTGTTCCAGCGGCAGGTCGATTTCGCCAACCAGCCGGGCGGCGCGGTGCTCGACGGGCGCGACATCGGCACCGTCATCGCGCCGCACGCCGATGCCAAGCTGTTCGTCACCGCCAGCCCCGACGAACGCGCCCGCCGCCGCCATGCCGAGATGCGCGGGCGCGGCGTCGACGTCAGCGTCGATGCGGTGCTCGCCGACGTTCACGCCCGCGACGCGCGCGACACCGGCCGCGCCGATGCGCCGCTGCTCCGCGCACCCGATGCGATGCTGCTCGACACGAGCGGCCTCGACCGCGACGCCGCCCTCGCCGCCGCGATCGCCTTTGTCGAAGAACGCGCCAAGGGCCGCGGCTGAGGCGGCTTTCCGCCTTGCTTTTGCAGGGCGTGCGGACTATAGGCGCGCCGTCCGACGGGCTTTTGGCCGGTCGAGGCACGGACGAACCGCCGCTCTGACTCGAGCGTCGGGCGTGACGGGACATACCCGCCGCGCCCATTTTGCTTTGCCCGTGCCTTGTCCAGCATAGCGTCCGGAGGATGTCCCGTTTCGCATCCGGCGGACAGGACGGATCGGCCACAAGACCAGCGGAACCAACCGCTTGGCCGGAACAATGAAGTAAGGATTATCTCTATGGCCTCAACGGCTTTTCCGACGCGCGACGATTTCGCCGCGATGCTCGACGAATCGCTGGGTGGTGCTGATGGCGGCTTTGAAGGCCGCGTCGTCAAGGGCACCGTGACCGCGATCGAAAACGACCTGGCAGTGATCGACATTGGTTTGAAGAGCGAAGGCCGCGTGCCGCTTCGCGAATTCGCCATGCCGGGCCAGAAGGCCGACATCAACGTCGGTGACGAAGTCGAAGTTTATGTCGACCGCGTCGAAAATGCCAATGGCGAAACCATGCTGTCGCGCGACCGTGCTCGCCGCGAAGCCGCCTGGGACCGCCTGGAAGAAGAATTCAACAAGGAAGCCCGCGTCGAAGGCGTCATCTTTGGCCGCGTCAAGGGCGGCTTCACCGTCGACCTTGGCGGCGCCGTGGCGTTCCTTCCGGGTTCGCAGGTCGATATCCGCCCCGTGCGCGACGTCGGCCCGCTCATGGACCTGCCGCAGCCGTTCCAGATCCTCAAGATGGATCGCCGCCGCGGCAACATCGTCGTGTCGCGCCGCGCCATCCTCGAAGAAACGCGCGCAGAACAGCGTTCGGGCCTGATCCAGAACCTGGAAGAAGGTCAGATCATCGAAGGCGCGGTCAAGAACATCACCGATTATGGTGCGTTCGTCGATCTCGGCGGCATCGACGGCCTGCTGCATGTCACCGACATGAGCTACAAGCGCGTCAACCATCCGAGCGAAGTCATCAACATCGGTGACAACGTCAAGGTGCAGATCATCCGCATCAACCGCGACACCCAGCGCATCAGCCTGGGCATGAAGCAGCTGGAAAGCGATCCCTGGGAAGGCGTCGCCGCCAAATACCCGGTCGGGGCGAAGCTGTCGGGCACCGTCACGAACATCACCGACTATGGTGCGTTCGTCGAACTGGAACCCGGTATCGAAGGCCTGGTCCACGTCAGCGAAATGTCGTGGGTCAAGAAGAACGTCCACCCCGGCAAGATCGTTTCGACCAGCCAGGAAGTCGATGTCATCGTCCTCGAAGTCGACAGCGACAAGCGCCGCATCTCGCTGGGCCTGAAGCAGGCTCAGTCGAACCCCTGGGGCGCGTTTGCGGAAACGCATCCGATCGGCTCGGTCGTCGAAGGCGAAGTCAAGAACGCGACCGAATTCGGTCTGTTCGTCGGCCTGCCGGGCGACGTGGACGGCATGGTTCATATGTCGGACATCGCATGGGGCATCTCGGGCGAAGAAGCGCTGCACCTCCACCGCAAGGGCGAGGCCGTGCAGGTCGTCGTTCTCGAC
>NZ_MIAM01000067.1 GCF_001830555.1 Sphingopyxis sp. RIFCSPHIGHO2_12_FULL_65_19
CGGTTGTCGGGGCCGACGGATCGGTGACCGGCGGCACCTTCACTTATGAATATGTCCTCGGCGACAACACGCTGACCCACAGCGTGCAGGGCGAAGATTTCGTTTCCGACAGCTTTGCGGTCGTGGTGACCGACAGCGACGGGTCGAGCGCCAACGCCAGCCTCGACGTGCGGATCGTCGATGACGTGCCGGCGGCCGCTGACGACAGCGCCGACGCGGCCGAAGACATGGCGGTGGTCATCGACGTGCTGGCGAACGATGTGCGCGGCGCCGACGGGGTCGATCTGGCCGCCGGGGTCGCACTGGGCACGGCGCCGACGAAGGGCAGCGTGGCTTATAATGGCGACGGCACCTTCACCTATACCCCGACCGCGGGACAGGAAGGCGAAGACAGCTTCACCTATGTGATTACCGACGGCGACGGCGACACCTCGACCGCAACGGTCACCGTCACGCTGGCGCGGGATTCGGTTCCGACGATCAACCTGGGCGCCGACAACAGCGTCAACGAAGCGGGCCTGCCTGCGGGGTCGAACGCTGCATCGAACAGCGAAACCGCAACGGGCAGCTTTACGCTGACCACGGGCAACGACAGCGTCGATACGCTGGTCGTCAACGGCGTCGACGTGACGGCCGGCGGGACGGTCACCACCCCGCGCGGCGTGCTGACCGTAACGGTCAGCGGCGGTTCCTACAGCTATAGCTATCCCCTGACCACCAACACGGCGGGCGACAATACGTCGGACAGCTTTACCGCGGTGCTGACCGACAGCGACGGCGACACGGCGACCGACACGCTGGTGATCAATATCGTCGACGATGTTCCGACCGCCAATCCCGACATCGACAGCGTGACCGAAGATGGTCCGCTGACCGCCGATGGCAATGTGCTGGTCGGCGCGGGAGGCGACGATGCGAACGCGACCGACGGCGCGCTGGATGTTCGCGGCGCCGATGGCGCCAATGTGACGGCGGTAAGCTTTGGCGCAACGCCCGGCACGGTGGGCGCAGGTCTGGCCGGTGCTTATGGCACGCTGACGCTGAATGCCGATGGCAGCTATTCCTATGCGCTGAACAATGCGGCGCAGCCGGTGCAGGGGCTTTCGGCGGGGCAGACGCTGACCGAAATCTTTACCTACACGATCACCGACGGCGACGGCGATCCCGCATCGACGACGCTGACGATCACGATCAACGGCGCCGACGATGGTGTCACGATCACCGGCCTGGACGCCGCGGGCGCCGAACTGTTCGTCGACGAAGACGATCTGCCGACGCGCGCGGGCGAGGCCGCGGGTTCGGACACGACCCCCGACGGCGTGACCGACAGCGACAGTTTCAGCGTGTCGACCCCCGACGGCATGGGTACGGTCGTGCTGACCAGCTTCAACGGCGTGCCGCTCGGCGCTCCGCTGACGCTCGTCGTCGCCAATGGCAGCTTCACCCCGCAATCGGTGGCGACGGCATATGGCACACTCAACGTCACCGGCTTTACGCCCGTCACCGGCGCCGATGGATCGGTGATCGGCGGGACGTTCACCTATAGCTATACGCTTACCGACAACCGCACCGACCACCCCGCGGCCGGTCAGGACGACCGCACCGACAGCGTGGGCGTCACCGTCACCGACAGCGACGGATCGAGCGCAAGCGCGACGATCGACATCCGCGTCACCGACGATGTTCCCGACGCGATCGACGATGGCACGACGCAGACGATCGAAAATGCGCCGGTCACGATCAATGTGCTCGCCAACGATGTGCAGGGCGCCGACAGCGTCCAGCCGTCGGCGGTCGAACTGGTGGCGGGCTCGCTCACCGGCACCGGCACGCTCGTCAACAACGGCAACGGCAGCTTTACCTACACCGCCGCTGCACAGGAAACGGGCACGATCAGTTTCCAGTACCGCGTGACCGATGGCGACGGCGACACCGACATTGCCACCGCGACGATCACGCTGGTCGCCGATTCGGCGCCGCAGATCGGCAAGATCGCCGATGTCACGGTCGACGAAGACGGCTTGCCCGGCGCCAATATCGACAATGGCCTGGCCGGCGAAGTGACCTCGACCGGCAGTGCGAGCGCCAATGGCACGATCATCGTCGATTTCGGCAGCGACGTCCCATCGACGCTCGCAGGCTCGCTGGTCCTTAACGACAGCGCGGCGCTCGACACGCATCTTATTGTCAACAATGCGCCGGTGACGTTCGACAAGGTCGGCAATGATCTTGTCGGCTCGGTCGGCGGCAATGAAGTCATCCGCATCAGCCTGACCACCCCGGTCGCCGGTCCCGGCGCGACCGAAGTCACCTATGGCTATACGGTCACGCTGTCGCAAGCGATCGACCAGGCGGTCCCCGGCAGCGAGGACAGCGATTTCCTGGCGGGCATCGGCTTTACGGTCACCGACAGCGACGGAACCCAGGCGTCGGGCGCGTTCGGCGTCACGATCGTCGATGACCTGCCGACGCTGAACGTGTCGGACGCGCCGACGACGGTTGTCGAAGGTGCGACCGCGAATGGCAGCTGGACGCTCGACCGCGGCGCCGATGGCGTCACCTCGGTCAACGTCAGCTTTGGCAGCGGCAGCGAGACCCTGTCGCTGGCACCCGGAAGCAGCGTTTCGATCGTCCAGCCCACTGGCACGCTGACCGTCAACGCCGACGGCACGTTCAGCTTTGCCGCCGCGGGGAACCAGAATAACGCGACGAATCCGTCGGCCAGCTTCACGCTGTCGGCGGTCGATCGCGACGGCGATCCGACGTCGGACAGCCTGACCATCGCGATCACCGACGGAGCAAACCCGGTGAGCGCGACTCCGATCACGCTGACCGTGAACGAAGCCGCGCTCGCCGACGGCCGCACCCCGGCCAGCCCCGACGAGGTGGCGAGCGGCACCCTCAGCTTCACGGCGGGTTCGGACGCGCTGGCGGGCTTTGCCTTTACCGGGGTCGCCGGCCTTGTCGCCAATCTGGACGGCGCGGGCACCGATATTTTCTGGACGATGGCGCCCGACGGGCTGACGATCACCGGATCGCTGACCTCTGGCGGTCCCGCCGCGATCACGATCGGCCTGACCGCCCCCGCCAGCATCGCCCCCGGCGCAACGAGCAGCGCGACCGTTACGGTGACGCTGGCCGACAATTTGCCGCACGCACTGGCGATGGCGGCGCAGACGCAGGCGCTGGGCACCGTCACCGTGCAGGCGGCGGACACCGACGGCGACCTTGCCACGGGCGTCGTCACGGTGCGCGTCATCGACGATATTCCGACGATCACGTCCGTCGCGGGCGGCGCCAATGCGCTGACCGTCGATGACAGCGACCTGGCAACCAACGCCACCGCCAATTTCGGTTTCGGACAGCCGGGCAGCCTGTTCAATGTCGCGTTCAACGCGGACGGGCCGGCGGCAGTCAACCCGATCGTCTACACGCTGGGCGTGAGTGCGGCCGGCGTCGCATCCGGCCTGGTCGACACGATCACGGGCCAATCGGTCGTTCTGACCAACGAGGCCGGCGTCGTTTACGGCCGCACCAGCGGCAGCGGCGAAACCGTGTTCACCCTGTCGGTCGATGCGAACGGCACGGTGACGCTGGACCAGCAACGTCCGATCTTTCATTCGCCCGACACCGGCGCCGACCAGGCAACGGGGCTGAGCGCCGCCGACCTGATCACGCTGACCGCGACGATCACCGACAGCGACGGCGACCCGGCGAGCGCGACGGCCAATATCGGCGGGGCGCTGACGTTCAAGGACGACGGCGTCAATATCGACATCGCCGTTGCGGGCGAGGCGAATATCCTGCTGACGACGCAGGATGGCGAAACGATCGGGGTGGCGAGCGACTTTGCGGTATCGGCCGCGAATTTCAGCGGTGCGTTCGCATTCGCCAACGCCGATTTCGGCGAGGATGGCGCGGGCGCTATCACCTGGGCCTACGCCCTGTCGCTGTTCGGCACCGACGGCGCCGATTCGGGTTTCGACAGCAATGGCGCGCCCATCTTTCTCTATAATGTCGGCGGTGAGATCCGCGGATCGACCGCGGCAAGCGCGGATGCCGTCAATTCGGGCAACACGATCTTCCTGATTGCGGCGAACCCCGCGAACGGCGCGGTCACGCTGACCCAGTTTGCGCAGATCGATCATGCCGCCCCCGGCGTGGACAGCAATTTTGAAAGCCAGATCGCGACGCTTGCGGACAATCTCGTCCGCCTGACTGGCACGGTGACGATCACCGATCGCGACGGCGATACCGACAGTGCGACGCAATCGATCGACCTTGGCGGCAACATCCGCTTTGCCGACGATGGCCCGATCCTCGACGTCACGTTGAAGACCGGCGCCGAACTGCGTATCGACGAGACCAACGGCGTTGTCGCCGCCGGGACCGAAGTCGACCCCGACGCCACCGGCAACCTCGGTTCGGCGACGATCGCGATCGCTGACCTTTACACGGTCAATCTGGATGCGGGCGCCGATACGCCGGTCGCTTACAGCTATGCGCTTGTTCTGGGCGGGGCGAACCCGGCCAGCGGATACCTGATTTCGGCGACGAACGAAGTGATCCGCCTGTATCAGACCGGCCCCGGCACGGTCGAGGGTCGCGGCGAGACGTCGGGCGACGTCGCCTTCACCTTCACCGTTGCGGCGAACGGCACGGTCACGATGACCCAGTTCATCGCGATCGAGCATGGCAACATCGCGAGCAACGACGAAAGCTCGCCTGGCATGGCGGCCGGGGCGCTGTTGCTCCAGGTCACGGCCACCGATTTCGACGGCGATTTCAGCCGCGACACGGTCGATCTGGGCAGCGCCGTCCGTATCGAGGACGACGGTCCGTCGATCACCAATGTCGCGGGTTCGGGCAGCGTCACGCTCGACGAAACCGGCGGGCTCGACACCAATGTCACATCGGCCGCGGCGGTCATCACCGCAAACCTCAATTTCGGCGCCGACGGCGCGGCAGCCGCGAACAGCGTCGTTTACGGCCTGTCGCTGACCGGCGACGGCACGACGCCGCTGACGACGGCGATCGGCGATTTCGCCATTTCGCTGGTCGCAACCTCGGCGACGACGATCGCCGGGCGCTATACCGACGGCGGCGGTGTGGTGCGCGATGCCTTTACGGTGACGATCAATGCCGACGGCACGCTGACCGTGTCGCAACTTGCGGCGTTGGAGCATTTGCAGGACGGCAGCACGCCGCTCCACAATGATGCGCTGACGCTGAACGGCCTGGTCGCCGCATCGGTGACGATCACCGACAGCGACGGCGACAGCGTGTCGGCGACCAAGCAGGTCGGCGGCCAGGTCACGTTCCTGGACGATGGCCCGTCGGTAACCGCCGCGGCAACCGGCACCATCCTGTTGAACGACGAAAGCGCGACCAGCAGCCTTGTTTCGACGCTCGATACCGGGATGATCGTCAAGGGCAACGATCCGGACGTCGGCGGCGCGGGTGCGATCAGCATCGCCACGTCGGGCACCGCGATCGTCACCGCGACCCCGGTCTATGGTACCGACGGCGCCGCGGTGACCGGGGCGGTAGCGTATAATCTGTTGCTCTCGGCATCGACATCGGGCCTCACCATCACCGACGGGTCCCCGATCACGCTCGTCACTTCGGGCAATTCGATCGTCGGCCGGGTCGGCGGCAGCGGTGCGTTCGCTGGACAGGCGGCTTTTGCCATCGCCATCGACCCGGCAACCGGCGTCGTTACCGTCGAACAATATCTGTCGCTCGACCACCCCGTCGGGACCGATCCCGACGACCAGCTGCAACTGATGGCGGGCGCGATCAATGTCGGCGTCACGGTGACGGACAGCGACGGCGACGTCGCATTCTCCAACGTCGTCGATATTTCGGGGCAGATCCGCTTCGACGACGATGGCCCGACGGTCAGCAATGTCGCGGGCGGCGTGAGCGTGACGCTCGACGAAAGCGGCGGTTTCGATACGGTCACGTCGGCGACGCCGGTGATCACCGCGGCGCTTGCCTATGGCGCCGACGGCACTGCGACGAGCGGCGCGACGACCTATGGCGTGGAACTGACCGGCGGCGGCACCAACGTCGCCAGCGGCCTGGCGACGGCTGTGGGCGACTTTGCGATCACGCTGGTCGAAACCTCGGCGACGACGATCGTTGGCCGCTATACCGATGGCGGCGGGGTGGTGCGCGACGCCTTCACCGTGACGATCAACAGCAATGGCACGCTGACGGTGACCCAGCTTGTCGCGCTCGAGCATCTGCAGGATGGGGCTGTGGCGCTCCACAATGATGCGCTGACGCTGAACGGCCTGATCAGCGCGACGGTGACGATCAAGGACGGCGACGACGACACCGCGACCGGCAAGACCGAGATCGGCGATCAGATCACCTTCCTCGACGATGGCCCGACGGCGAATGCCGATGCCAAAACGGTCGCCGAAGGCGCGACGGCGACGGGCAATGTCCTGACCGACAATGCCGACAGCTTTGGCACCGACGGCCCCGATGCGACCACCCCGGCGGGCGGCGTCGTCGGCGTGCGCGTGGCGGGCGGCGACACGACGACGCCGGTCACGACCGGAACCGGCACGGTCATCAACACCGCGCTCGGCACGCTGACGCTGGCTGCCGATGGCAGCTACAGCTATGCCGCCAATCCGAACGTGGTGACGGGAACCGCGACCGACAGCTTCGTCTATACGATCCGCGACGCCGACGGCGACACGTCGACGACGACGTTGACGATCACGATCAACGATTCGGGGCTCGCTGCGGGAAGCGACAATGTCATCGTCAACGAAGCCGGACTGCCCATCGGCAGCACCCCGGCGGCGGCGACCGAAATCGCGACCGGCACGATCGCCGACAATATCAGCGGCGGCACCGGGCCTTTCACCTATACGCTCGTGGGCAGCGGAACCGGCGCGTTCGGGACGTTCGTGCTCAATCCCAATGGCGGCTATACCTATACGCTGACCAGCCGGATCGACGGCGTCACCGCCGATAATGGCACGAACACCGTCGATAATGCCGAAACCTTCACCGTCCAGGTGACCGACGCAAACGGCAACAGCGTGACGACGACGGTGACCGTCGATGTGATCGACGATGTGCCGACCGCGCGCGCCGATCCGGCGATCGTCGTGGCCGAGGATGCGGCGAATGTCGGCGGCAACCTGCTCGACGACGACACACAGGGCGCCGACGGCGCGACCGTCACGTCGGTGACGATCGGGGCGACGACCACCGCGATCGCCGCGGCGGGTAACACCGTGATCACGACCGCGAACGGCGTCTATACGTTCAACGCGGCCGGCGTTTGGAGCTTTGATCAGAACCCGGTCAACAGCGCGGCGGCGGTCGATGCCAGCTTCAGCTATACGATCACCGACGGCGACGGCGATACCGCAACATCGACGCAGGCCATCAGCCTGACCGATGGCGCCAACCCCGGCGGCGGCGGATCGATCACGCTGGCGCTCGACGACCAGAATCTGGCCGACGGATCGACCCCGGCGAACCCCGATTTCGCCAGCGGATCGCTGGTCTTTACCCCGGGTTCGGACGCAATCGCGTCGATCGTCTTTGCCGGAAGTGTTGCCGGTTTGGGCGGCGGGTTGACCTGGGTGCGGGTGTCCGACACGCAGATCACCGGATCGGACGGCGCGCGCCTTGTCGTCACGCTCAACCTGGTGCGTAGCGGCAACACCGCGAATGTCACCGCGACGCTGAACGACAATTATGACGATCATCCGACGATAAACCTCGATGACCTCGTGAACCTCGGCTCGGTCGGGGTCGTCGCCACCGATATCGACGGCGACATGGCGACCGGCACCGTGGCCGTCACCGTCTCTGACGATCTGCCGACCGCGCGCCCTGACACCGATGCGGTGACCGAGGATGCGGCGACGGTGGCAACGGGCGATGTCATCACGGGCGTCGGCACGACCAATGCGCCCGGAAGCGCCGATACGCAGGGCGCCGATGGCGCGGCGGTGACCGGCGTCGCCGTCGGCACCTCGGCGGTTGCGGTGGCGGGCAATGTCGGTTCGGCCCTGACGGGCAGCTATGGATCGCTGACGCTGGCGGCGGGCGGCGGCTATACCTATACGCTGACCAACGGCAATGCGACGGTGCAGGCACTGGGTGTCGGCGAAACGCTGGTCGAAACCTTCTCCTACACCATCACCGATGGTGACGGCGACACGTCGACGACGACGCTGAAGATCACGATCGTCGGGTCGAACGACCTGCCGACGATTGGATCGGCGACCACCGCCGTGTCGGACGAAGGGCTGCCGGGCGGTTTCCCCGATAGCACGGGGACGGTCGATACCACGAACCTGACCGTCCGCACGGGCACGATCACCGCCACCGATCCCGACGGCGATCCGCTGACCTTCTCGCTCGGCGCGCCGGCAACGGCGCTGTCGTCGGGCGGCCAACCGATCGTCTGGGACACCACGAACCCGCAACTGTTGCTGGGCAAGGTCGGGGCCGACACGATCATCAGCATCGCGATCAACAATGCCGGCAACTTCACCGTGACGCTGTCGGCGCCGATCGACCATCCCAACACGACGCTGGAAGATGCGCTGTCGCTGGTGGTGCCGGTCAACGTCAACGACGGAACGACGACGGTTACCAACGCGACCGCGCTGACCATCGGGCTGGAAGATGACTCGCCGGTCGCGATCGCGCCGCTGAATGCGTCGCTGATCAACGCGCCGGGATCGTCGGTTTATCAGTCGCTCGATACCGACGGCGATGTCGACAATAATTATGGCGGCGACGGTCCGGGAAGCGTGATTTTCACCGCGGCGACGATTGCGGCGCTCCAGAGCCAGAATCTGACGTCGGGCGGCCAGGCGCTTACCTATGTCATCTCGGCGGATGGCACCGTCCTGACCGCGGAAAAGCCGAACGGCGACGATGTATTCATCATTCGCCTGCAACCCGCGGGCCATGCCGACCAATATCAGGTCCAGATGGTCCAGAAGCTGGATTCGACCTCGACGGTCGATTTCAACAGCGGCGGTTATAATTTCGTCGGCGGCAACACCGCTTGGGTCGGCTTTGTAAAGGCCGGCGACAACAACAGCCAGGACATCCTGATCACGCCGATGAAGAATGGCGCCGATGGTGGAACGGTGAATGCGAACAACACCGAAACCGGCGTCGATAACAACAATGTCGGCGCAAACGAGGCGGTGCGTGTCGATTTCGTCGTCGACCTGACGGGTTCGCCCGCCAACGGACAGGATTATGGCACGCTGGCGAACCAGAACCACGCCTTTGATTCGCACTATAATGCGAACGGGGCTTCGGCGCTGTTCACGAACATCACGGGCAGCAGCAGCGTCCGGCTCGTCGCGCGCGACGACATCGACACCGACAATGATATCGGTGACGGGGTCAAGGACACGATCACCAAGGTTGCGATCAGCTTCAACAATGCGACGCTGTCGGTAACGGCCAACGGCACCTATAATGTCGGCGGCCAGAATTTTACCGTGAGCTTCCTGAATGGCGAAGCAACGGTGACCGGGGTGGTGGAAAACACCGTCATCGCGGGCTTCACCGCCGACGGTTACAACAGCATCGAATTCCACCATGCCGGCGGCGACACGTTCAAGATCGGCGATTTCGGCGCGGTGGTGCAGACCGAAAATCCGGTCAATTTCAACGTTCCGGTCACGATCGTCGATGGCGATGGCGACACCGCCCAATCGTCGCTGGCGATCACCACGGCGTCGCCGTTGCTGGTTATCGGGTCGGCGACGGGCGACGTTGCGGGCGAGCCCACCGATCATGTCGTCGCCAATCCGCAAGGACAGGTCGACGGTGCGATCCAGGGCAGCAATTTCGACGATACGCTGGTCGGCGACCCCGGTTCGGTGACGATCACCGAAGGGCAGCAGGCGAATGTCGTGCTGGTGCTCGACAGTTCGGGCAGCATGACGACGCAGATTGCGTTCGGCAACGGCACGATCTCGCGTATGCAGGCGCTCAAGAACGGCGTGAATGCGCTGATCGACAGCCTCTCGCAATCGGGTGCGCTGGACGTCCGTATCACCGTGATCGATTTCGATGCCGACGGTGACAATCTAGGGACATTCAACCTGATCGTGAACGGCGTCGTACAGGCGGGTCAGGTCTCGGCGGCAAAATCGGCCGTCAACGGCATGGTCGCTTCGGGCGGCACCAATTATGAAGACGGCCTTCAGGACGCGCTGAGCTTGATCAACGGCGGCAATGGCATTGTCGGTGCTGACCTGAACAAGGTGGTGTTCGTTTCCGACGGCCTGCCAACGCTGTGGAACAACGGCGGGAACGGCAGCGATTCCGATTCGAGCAACGTTCAGAATGCGATGGACCAGGTGCTCGGAATCGATGACTCATCGAACGAGCCGCAGCAGATATTGGCGACGGGTTATTCGATCGATTCGGTCGGCGTCAACGTCAATTCCACGCTGCTGGCACGGTTGAGCGACGTCGAGGATGGCAATGGGTCGGGCGGCACGGGCAGCGCGACGAATGCCGCATCGGCCGAACAGCTTGCCGCGGTTCTCCAGGTGCTGGGCGGCTCGACCGACCTCGCCGCGGCGGGGAACGATACCATCACCGGCGGTGATGGCGCCGACGTCATTTTCGGCGACGTGCTCTATACCGACACGCTCGCGACCCAGCTTGGCGTGAACCTCGCGCCCGGTTCGGGCTGGGCGGTGTTCCAGACGCTGGAAGGGCGGCCGACATCCGAAACGCTCGATCCGGCGGGCAACGGCGCCGACTGGAACCGGCAGGATACGATCGCCTATATCCGCGCCAATTCGCAGGCGCTGGCCCAGGAAAGCGGCCGGACCAGCGGCAATGACATCATCAACGGCGGAGCCGGGAATGACTTTATCTATGGTCAGGAAGGCAATGATACGATCAGCGGGGGCGACGGCGACGACCTGATCTCTGGCGGTTCGGGCCGCGATGTCATGACCGGCGGGACAGGGACCGACAGCTTCCTGTTCGACGCGGGCCAAAGCCGCCCGACGCTGGGCGGCAGCGGCAACAACGGAACGATCACCGGGCATGACGTGATCACCGATTTCAACCTGGCGGTCGACATATTGAACCTGCCCGGAACCCCGGTGGCCGACGGCAACGGCAATGTCGACGGCACCAATTCGGCGCTGACGGTCAACGGCGAACCGATCCGATCGCATTCGGTAAACAACGGCGTCATCACGTTCGACGACAACAATAGTTTTGGAACGGCATTGGCGTTGTCGAGCGACGCGCGCGTTGCGGCGGCGGTCGATTATCTGCAACGTAACGACCTTGGCCCGGCCGGGACGACGGTGGCATTTGTCGCCGGGACGCGGACTTTCGTCTATCAGCAGGTGGGCGTCAGCCCGAACCCGAACAACGACATTCTTGTCGAATTGCAGGGCGTTGCCATCACCAACCTGAACACGCTGATCGGGACGCGCATCACGCCGGTGACGCTCGACCTGGATGGCGACGGCCTCGATTTCGTCGGCTCCGCCGCGGGCGCGGCCTTCGACTATGACGGCGACGGCGTCCGCGAAGCGACGTCGTGGGCCGGGGCCGGTGACGGTGTTCTGGCGCGCGACGCCAATGGTGACGGTATCGTCAACAATGGCAGCGAGATCATCTTCTCGATCGCCGGTTCCAGCGACCTTGAAGGCCTCCGCCTGCAATATGACAGCAATGGCGACGGGCAACTGAGCGCGGCCGACGCAGCGTTCGACAGCTTCGGCGTCTGGCAAGATGCGAACGGCAACGGCGTCACCGATGCAGGCGAGTTCCGCTCGCTCGGCGATCTGGGTATCGCGAGCATCGCGCTGACCGCCGATGGCAAGGCCTATGTCGCGGGCGATGGCGAGGTCATCGTGCATGGCGAGGCGAGCTACACCCGCACCGACGGCAGCAGCGCGGCGGTGGGGGACGTGTCCTTCATCACCGGCCGTCCGGCGAACGATATCGAGCGCGCGCAGGGCAACCAGGCGCTGACCAGTTCGCTGGTCGCCGCCTCGCTGGTCGCGATGGTCCATGACGGCCAGCAGAATGACCATGTGGTTGCGAAGTTTGCGACCGAAGACACGCCCGTTGCGGCCTATAGTGAAGCGAGCGTCCCGGCGGCGGTGGGCGATGCCCCCGTCAATCCCGAGGCAAGCATGGGCGCGGGCGATGCTGCGGAGCCGAAGGATATGGGCGCCGCAGCGCATTCGACCGCGCCGCACGCCGACGACGCGAGCCCCGCTGCCATCGAGCACGCCGACGACGGCGACGAGAGCGCTACCGGCGAGCG
>NZ_MIAM01000068.1 GCF_001830555.1 Sphingopyxis sp. RIFCSPHIGHO2_12_FULL_65_19
GCGGTAAAAGGGGTTCACGGTCAGCACCGCATAGCCCTCGCCCGCCAGCCGGTCGGCCATCTGGCGAAAGGCCGGGCGCAATCCGCGAATGTCGGGCCACACCAGCACCGCCGGATGCTGGCCGGTCGCGGGCGCGACGAAATAGGCGTCGCAGCTGCCGTCGGCCGTCTTGATCGTGACGTCACGGCCCTTGACGGGCTTGCCCGCAAGCGCGCGCGCGGGCAGCGCCGCGGCCAGCGCCCCGCCCCCGGCGAGCGCGGCAAAGCTGCGCCGCCCGACGGCCATGCCCGCCCGGTCGAGATCGGCTTCGGTGTTGTCGGTGCACATCGTTTCTCTCCTTGGGGATGATTTCGGAAAGTCGCGGAAAACTGCGTAACTTCGTTCGCGATCGCATGTTCCGTCCCGTCATCGGGATCGAACCGGAAGCAAGGCTAGTCGAGCCGACCCTTATAGAACAGTGGTTTTTCAACCGCTCACCATTCCTTTCCTTCGTCAGGCGAGGGCAGCCACCTCCTCAAATCTCAGCGCCACATGATGCACTCCGACCCGGCGAAGCATATCGCCGTGCGCCGCGCGGTCGACGATATGCCCGGCGCCGCAAAAGCCGACGACGATCATGCCCGCCGAGATGGCGGCGGCTGCCCCGATCGGCGAATCTTCGATCGCCAGGCACTGCGCAGGCTCGACGCCCAACCCCTTCGCGGCGGCCAGGTAGATGTCGGGAAAGGGCTTGCCGCGATCCCAGCCGTCGGCGCTATAGACATGCCCGCCGAAATGGTGCGCCAACCCGAAACGGTCGAGCGACATCGCAATATAATCGGGGCTGCTCGACGACGCGATGGCGCGCGGCAGCGTCCCCAACCGATCGAGAAACGCCGGCGCGCCGGGCACCGGCGAAAAACCCTCGGCGAATCTCTCGCGCGCCCGCGCGCGATGCTGTGCGCGAAAATCGGTCGGCAACGATCGCCCAAGACGCGCGACGATCCGCCGTTCGGTTTCCTGCCAATTGTGGCCGCAATAATCGCGCAGACATTCCTCATAGGTCGTCGGCAATCCGATTGCGGTCAGGCTTTCCGCCAGCGTCCGGTTCGCACGCACCTCGCTATCGGCGATCACGCCGTCGAAATCGAAGATGATGGCGGCGGGGATCATCCGGGCATCGACGATGTCAGGATCACTCCACCGTCACCGATTTCGCCAGGTTGCGCGGCTGGTCAACGTCGGTGCCCTTTGCGACCGCTACGTGATAAGCCAGCAGCTGCACCGGCACGGCATAGACCAAAGGCGCGATCAGCGGGTGGACTTTGGGCATCTCGATCGTCGCCATGCAGCCCTCACCGGCTTCTGCAAGGCCCTCGGCGTCCGAAATCAGCACGACCTTGCCGCCGCGCGCCATGACTTCCTGCATGTTGCTCACGGTCTTTTCAAACAGCGGCCCCGACGGCGCGAGGACGATCACCGGCACCGCCTCGTCGATCAGCGCGATCGGGCCGTGCTTCATCTCGCCCGAGGCATAGCCTTCGGCGTGGATGTAAGAGATTTCCTTCAGCTTGAGCGCGCCTTCCAATGCCAGCGGATAGTCGGGTCCGCGGCCGAGATAGAGCACGTCGCGCGCCGGGGCGACGAGGTGCGCCATCTTGGAAATTTCCTCGTCATGCGCGAGCGCTGCGTTGAGGGCGGCTGGTGCTTCGATCAGATGCCGCACGATCTCGCGTTCTTCGTCGGCGCTGAGCTTGCCCTTCTTGAGCGCAAGGTGCGCGGCGAGCGCGGCGAGCACCGCGAGCTGGCAGGTGAAGGCCTTGGTCGACGCGACGCCGATTTCGGGCCCGGCGTGGGTCGGCAGCAGCAGGTCGGCCTCGCGCGCCATGCTGCTGGTCGGCACGTTGACGACGACCGCGATCGTCTGGCCGTTCGCCTTGCAATGACGCAGCGCGGCGAGCGTGTCGGCGGTTTCGCCCGACTGCGAAATGAAGAGCGCAAGCCCGCCGGGCGCCAGCACCGGGTCGCGGTAGCGGAACTCCGACGCGACATCGATGTCGACGGGAACGCGCGCGAAGGTCTCGAACCAATATTTGGCGACCATGCCGGCATAGAAGCTGGTGCCGCACGCCACGATGGTGATCCGCTCGACGGTCGACAGGTCAAAATCCATCTGCGGCAGCGCGACGGTCTGTTCGAGCGGGCGGATGTAGGAGGAGAGCGTCTGCGCGACGACGGTCGGCTGCTCGAAAATTTCCTTCTGCATGAAGTGGCGGTAATTGCCCTTTTCGATTGTCGCCGCGGTGACGCCCGACGTCGTGACCTCTCGCGTGACCGGGTTGTTTTCGGCGTCGTAGATCTGCGCGCCTTCGCGGGTGATGACGACCCAGTCGCCTTCGTCGAGATAGGCAATTTTCTGAGTCAGCGGCGCGAGCGCGAGCGCGTCGGAACCGAGATAGGTTTCGCCCTCACCAAATCCGACGACAAGCGGCGAACCGAGGCGTGCGCCGATGAGCAGGTCCGGGTGCTGGCGAAATGCGATGGCAAGCGCAAAAGCGCCGCGGAGTTGCGGCAGCACGGCCTTCACCGCATCTTGCGGCGACAGGCCGTACTCGACCTGTTCGGAAACGAGATGCGCGACGACTTCGGTGTCGGTTTCGCTTTCAAAGCGGCGCCCGCGCGCGGTCAGCGCCTCGCGCAGCGGCTTGAAATTCTCGATAATCCCGTTGTGGACGAGCGCGACCTCGCCCGTCGCGTGCGGATGCGCGTTGCTCGTCGTGGGCGCGCCGTGCGTTGCCCAGCGCGTGTGCGCGATGCCGACGGTGCCCGGCGCCGGGTTCCCCGCAAGCTCCTTCACAAGGTTGCCGAGCTTGCCCTCGGCGCGGCGGCGGACCAACTGGCCGTCCACGACCGTGCACACCCCCGCCGAATCATAGCCGCGATATTCCATGCGCTTGAGGCCATCGACCAGCCGGTCCGCGACCTGGTCCTTGCCGATGATTCCGATAATTCCGCACATGGGTTTGGGCTTTCGTTAGAGCGTGTAGGGAACGCGAATACCCGGCATTGCGGCCGGGAACACCTTGATATTGCGAGTCACGAGGATGCGGCCGCTGATTTGCGCGGTCGCCAGTACGAATGCATCGGCCAAGGTCAAGCCCTTGCGCTCGGCGCGGAGCGCCGCGGCGCGGCGCGCGACGGCATCGCCGACCTCTTCGACCTGAAAACAGCCGAGAAAGGCCTCGACCGCCTTCACCGAGGCCGGGTCGGCCGCCGACATGACTTCGGTCCAGCTGATCCGGCTGATGCTCTTGCGCCCGGCGCGGCGGATTTCGGCGCGCGCGGCGTCGATGCCGTTGAGCGCGTCGATCAAGATATCGCTGTCGAACTGGGCGTCGATCATTCGCGCTTGCCCCGAAGGCGGCGTTGATATTTCAACCCGTCGCCGACATCGACGCGCCCGCGCCAGATGCCGAAGGCATTGTCGATCGCGTCGCCTGACACGTCGGCGCGATAGGCGGCCACCGCGCGCCGGACAAGCTCGGCGCGCGAAACACCCTGCCCCGCCGCCAGCGCATCGAGCCACTGGATATCATCGTCAGGAATGTCGGCAAGGAAGCGCATGACATCTTGATATCATATCATGATATCAAATCAAGCCTGATGAAAATTCCGATCGACGAAGATCATCGCAAATTGCCGCGGATCGGGCGCCGCGCCGTTGCCCGCCTGGAACCGCGCCTGTCCATCGGTCCAGATCTTGCGGATCTGCGCCGGCAATTCGGGGCCGAACTTCATCTGCTGTTCGACGATCCGATCCCAGCTGCCGCGCACCCCAAAGCTTTGTTCGAGCTGCGGCACCATCGCCTTGCAATAATCCTCGGTCGCTGCATCGAGGTGGCCGATCGCCTTCAGCACCCAGGCGTCGACGAAACGCAGAAACGGCTTGTCGGTGTAACGGTCGGTCATTGTGCCTTCTCCATCATCCATTCGTCGCGAAGCATCCCATAGATAAGCGCGTCGCGTATCCCGATATGCGTTTCCCATTCGCCGCGCAGATGGCCTTCGCGCTGGAAGCCGAGGCCCTCGAGCAGTCCGATCGAGCCGGCATTTTCCGGATCGGTGTCCGCGAAGATGCGGCGCAGTTTCAAATCCCTGAAGCCATGGTCGATCACTTTCGACACGGCCTCGCGCGCCAAACCCCGGCCCCAATAGTCGCGATGGAGGATATAGCCGACCTCTTTCACGTCGGGCTTGCCGTCAATGAGGATCACCCACCCGAGCGCCACATCGTCCCCGGTAGTGATCGCCCAGCAATGAAAGCCCTGCCCTTCGGCGGCATTGCCTTTGACATAGTCGGCGGTCTCGGCCAGCGACGCATGCGGCCCGCTCGACCACCAGGTCATCGCCTTCGGGTCGGACAGAACGGGAAACAGCGCCGCGGCATCATCCTCGCGAATCTGGCGCAGGACAAGCCGATCGGTCGTCAGCGTCGGGACGGGCATGTCGCTATTTTCCGGCCTTCTTCTTGCGCATCGCATCGTGGAAGCGGTCGGCCCAGCCGGGCTTGACCAGTTGCTCACCGCGGACGAGGCGCAGTTCGCCGTCGGCGACGTCGCGGGTCACCGCGCTGCCCGCAGCGACGATCGCGTCGCGGCCGATCTTGACCGGCGCGACCAGCGCGCTGTTCGATCCGATGAACGCGTTTTCGCCGATTTCGGTCCGATATTTGAAATAGCCGTCGTAATTGCAGGTGATCGTGCCCGCGCCGATATTGGCGCCCGCACCGACGCTGACGTCGCCCAGGTAGGTAAGATGATTGGCCTTTGCCCCCTGGCCCAGCACCGCCTTTTTCGTCTCGACGAAATTGCCGATCTTCGCCTTTTCACCCAGAATGGTGCCGGGACGCAGCCGCGCGAAGGGGCCGACTTCGCATCCCGCGCCGATCACGGCACCCTCGATATGGCTGTTCGCGCGGATCGTGACCCCGTCGGCGACCTTGACGCCGGGGCCGAAAAAGACATTGGGCTCGATCGTCACGTCGCGGCCGAGTTCGGTGTCCCACGAGAACCAAACCGTGTCGGGTGCGCGCAGCGACACGCCGCCCGCCATCGCCTCCTCGCGCCGGAACACCTGCCACTGCGCCTCCGCGCGCGCCAGTTCGGCGCGGCTGTTGATGCCGGCCACATCGTCGGGATCGGTCGTCACGACCGCGCAGCGCCGCCCGTCGGCGTTTGCGATATTGACGATGTCGACCAGGTAAAATTCCTTGGCGGCATTGTCGTCGGTGACGCGCGCCAGCAATCCGAAAAGGTCGCGCGCCTTCGCCGCCATCAGCCCCGAATTGCACAGCCGCACCGCGCGTTCCGCATCGGTCGCATCCTTATGCTCGACCATCTTCACGACGCGGTCGCCCTCCACGATCACCCGGCCATATTGCAGCGCGTCGGCAGGCTCGAACGCGAGCACGACGACGGCGGGGGCATCGGGGGCATTCAGCCGGTCGACCATCGCCTGCATCGTCGCGGCAGGGACGAAGGGCACGTCGCCATAGAGGATCAGCACGTCGCCCGCCTCATTTTCCGCGGCGAAGCCAGCGAGCGCGCCTTCCGCCTGCTGCACCGCATGGCCGGTGCCAAGTTGCGGGTCCTGCACCGCAAGCTCGGCGCTGCCTGCCAGCGCGGCTTCGAGCTGGTCGGCCTTGTCGCCGACCACCACGACCTTTTGTGCGGGGCGCAGTTCGTCGACGCTCGCCATCAGGTGCAGCAGCATCGGTCGCCCGGCGATCGGGTGCAGCACCTTGTGCAGGTCGGACTTCATGCGGGTGCCCTTGCCCGCGGCAAGGATAATAGCGGCGATGGGATTGCTCATGCGCGCTGCCATGCCAGCAAATCATTGCGGTTTCCAGAGCATCGCGCCATGCGCAGCCGATGAACGGATTTCCTTTCGCGATCGTCGGCTTCGACCTCGACGGCACGCTCGTCGATACGCTGGGCGACCTGACCGCGGCGGTCAATCACGCGCTGGCACTGGTGGACCGCGCCCCGCTGGCCGAGGCCGCCGTGCGGCCGATGATCGGACGCGGGGCGAAGCATATGCTCGAACAAGGTCTTCGCGCGTCGGGCGGCGTGCCCGATGGCGCGGTCGAGCGGCTCTATCCCGAACTGCTCGATTTCTACGAAGCCCATATCGCGGTCCACAGTCGCCTCTTCCCCGGCGTGGTCGCCGCGCTCGACCGGCTCGATGCGCTGGGCGTGCGCACCGCTGTCGTCACCAACAAGGCCGAGCATCTGGCGCGCGTCCTATTGGGCCAATTCGACCTTTCGGGCCGCATGGGGGTGATTATCGGCGGCGACACGCTGGGCGTCCGCAAGCCGTCGCCCGAACCGATCCATGCCATGACCCGGCGATGCGGCGGCGGGCGGACGGTTTTCGTCGGCGACAGCATCTATGACGTCATGGCGGCAAAGAATGCGGGCGTGCCGAGCGTCGCGGTCAGCTTCGGCTTTCTTGACCGGCCCGTCGGCGAACTCGGCGCCCATCATGTGGTCGATCATTTCAACGAGCTGGTTCCGCTCCTCGCGGCGCTCTAACCCTTCCGCCACTTCGTCCAGAGGTGTTTCGCGAGCATCGCGGGCGGCATGCGCAGCCAATGCGAGCGGATATAGAAGGCCTGTTCGAGCAGCGGGCGGGTCACTCGGCCCCAGTCGTCGCGCGCGAGGAGGCGGCGAATATAGAAATCGTCGGCAAGCTCAGGCTCAAAACTCGACATCAGGGGCGCGACATAAGGTTGGAGCGGCGTGCCATATAGGCTGTTCGCAAGGCGAAGGCCTCGTCGAACGACATTGGTCAATCCGTGCCGATGCGCCTCTTCGATCAAAGTCAGGTAAAAATCGGGATCATCCTTCAAAAAACCCACCGTCAGACAATGAAGATCCCACAGATTTCTGAGCCCACCCTGCAAATCCCCGTCGGCCAGCATGTGGGCGGCGCAGTGACACACCATGGCGGCCGGATTCAGCACCCGAAAGCCCGACGAAGTCTCAACGGCTTCCGACATCAACAAAAGCGCGTCCGGCGTAATCCGGTGCGTGCGCGGCAGGATCGTGTGGTGGACGTCGATCATCCGGTCACGCGTCTTGTGGATCAGCGGGGGCAGCTCGTGCATATGCTCGCGGTAGTAAAAATCGTCATAGGGGTCCGACTTGACCCATTCCCACCCGGCGTTGAGCAGTTCATTTTCGGCCCGGCGGATGTCGCTCGCGAGCACGAGGATGTCGAGATCGCCGATCTGCCGTCCTTCGGAACAGGACATGCCCGCCGCCGCATAGGCCGCGCCCTTCAGCAACACGAACTCGATTCCGGCAGGCGCCAGCGCGCGGCGCGCCATTTCCGCTTCCCACAATGCCTGCGCCTGCGCCACTTTGGCCGCGGCGCGCTGATCGGCGAACAGCGCGGCGACCGGGGCCGGCAGCGCAGCTCGCTCCAGCCGATGCGCCAGCGTCGCGAGCATCGCCTCGCTGCGCGCGACCCCGATCACACCGTCCCAGTCGCGCGAAGCCAGCGCGGCGGCATCGCGGCGCCCGGCGAGCAGGTCGACGAAGATTTGCACCGCACTCACCTTGCCGCCTCGGCCCACAGCTGCCCGACGAGTGCAAGACCTGCGGCGCTGTCGGAATAGGAAATGCCGAACGCCGGGGTTTCGCGCACGAACCGCGTCAGCGCGGCAAAACCGGCCTCACCCAGCGCGACATAATTGGTCGATGCCTCGGTCAACCGCACAAAGGCTTCGCCTTCGCCCATGCGCTCGACCGAAGTCTCGCCTCCGAAGCGCGGGAAAAGCAGCAGCGCGGGGCGCGCAGGTTCGTGCATCGCGGCAATCGCGTCGGCGCGCGGGACCAGGTGCCGAATATCGCCTTTCGGCGTTGCCGCAAGCAGCGGGCCAAGCCGCGCCGCATCGACCCGCGCCGCGACCTCGGCAATCGCCTGGTTCTTCAGGCTGACCGCGCGCGGAAATGCGAAGGCATCGCCGCCGACGGGATCGATCAGCGTGAACTCGTCGCCCATCAACCGCCAGTCGCCGCCATCCGCCTGCTCACCCAGCAGCGCCGCCAGCGTCGATTTCCCCGACCCCGATTCGCCCGACATGATCAGCGCGCGGCCGTCCCTCGCGACGGCGCTCGCGTGGAGCAGCAGGTGCCGCCGCCAGCCGAGCGCGACCTGCAAATTCATTCCCATTTCGGCGGCGAGCAATCCCATCGACAGCGGCAGCGGCAATGCGTCGGGGACAATGAAATCGCCGCCGATATGCACCGACGGCCGCACCCACCGCCGCCACGGCCGCGCCGCGAACAGCCGCACCGTCGCGTCGGCGGGGCGCGCATCGTCCCGCGGATAGTCGGCATAGAGGCGTTCAAGCGCCGCAATGGGTTCGGGCCAGTCGCTGCCGATACGAAATTGCACCGGGCCGACGGCAATGCGTGCCTGATGCCTCACGCGCGCGCCACCAGCCCCATGGTCGCAAGTTCGGCCAGCCGCTCGGCAAGGATCGACCGCGCATCCTCCGCCGCGTCGAGATCGAACGCCGCCGCAAGGCGCGCGGCAAGATCGGCGACGTTGCAGGCATCGGCCCCCATCGCATCCAATATCTGGGGCATCGGCGCCACAACGAGGTGCGTTTGCATCGATCGCCGGTCAAAAATTGCGGTGAGTTCGCCCAGCGGTTCGATCCGCAGCGCATCGGCGGGGGCGGCGCGATAGGTGCGATCAGCCATAATCTTCCGCGGCGGTGGTCAGTTTTGCGAGGATCGCCATCAGCGTCGCGCGCTCGGCCGCGCTGATGTTCGATTCGAGCCGCGCTTCGCTTGCCAGCGCGGCGGGCACGATCGCATCGTAGAGCGAGCGCCCGGTTTCGGTGAGATCGAGATGATGCGAGCGCCCGTCGGCCTCATGCGCCTGGCGCGCGATCAACTGGCGGTCCGCCAGCGCCTTGGCGGCACGGTTCACCGTCACCTTGTCCATCCGCGTTGCCTCGACCAGCTCGCGCTGCGTTTTCGGCTGGCCTTCGCCAAGCACCGCCATCAACCGCCATTCGGGAATCTTCAAACCGAAGCGATTTTCATATTCGGCGGCGATCCGGCTCGACAAGGCGTTGGAGGCGATGGACAGGCGATAGGGCAGGAAATTATCGAGATTCAGCTTCTTCGCGGCCATCCTTGGTAACCCCCACACGCTCAAAATCCCGGCCTGTCCATCCTATCGCCTGTTTCGACCCTGTGAAGGGACGAATGCGGCAAAATCAGAAAGAAAGGCGCGCACCGACCCACAGGGTGCGGGGGGTGGCGCGTTCGACGATCCCTGCCGCCGAAATCGCCGCGGGAACCAGCTCATCGAACAGATTTTCGCCGCGCGCCTCGATGCTGATCGCTTCGGCAAGCCTCCACGACAGTCCGGCATCGAGCGTCAGCGCGTCGCCGAGTTCGAGCAGCCCCAGGTCATCTTCATTCTGCTTGCCGACGTAGCGCAGCGTCGCGAAGCCGCCGAACGGTCCGCTGCCATTGCTGCGCACCGACACGCTGCCGCCATGTTTGGCGATCTGCGCCGGGCGGCGGCCGTCGAGCGTGGCCGCACCGCCCGATGCGTCGACCTCGGCATCGGTGAAGGTATAGGTCGCGCGCAGCGTCGCCAGGCCGATCCGCTGCTCGGCGCTGACCTCGATGCCCTTGCTGTCGATCGCGTCGAGATTCTGCCGCTGGTTGAGGTTGGGCGCCAGCGTCACATTGGCGATCGCATTGGTCAGATGGTTGGCAAACAGCGTCGCCGACAGCTTCGTGTCACCGCGATCCCAGTCGATCCCGACCTCACCGCCCCACAGCCGTTCGGGCTTCAGCATCTCGTTCGCCATCGTCACCTCGGCGCCAACGCGGAACGGCCGATACAGCTCGTTGAGCGTCGGCAGGCGCCAGCCGCGATAGGCCGCCGCGCGCAGCGCGACATCATGGACGCTCCAGCGCACGCCCGCGCGTCCGCTGCGTTCCCAGCCCTGCCGCGCGGCAAAACCCAGGTCGGTGATCACGGGGCCAGCGATATTGCGTTCGAGACGATAGCCGTCACCCAGCCACCAGCGATCGACGCGGCCGCTCAGCGTCCACAAAAACCCGTCATCGGCGTCGCCGGACGTCCATTCGGCAAAGGCGCCAACGGTGTCGCTGCTGCCGCCAGCAATGCGGTGGCGACCCGGCACACCGGCGGAAAAGAAGAAATCTTCTTCGGTGCGGCCGGTCGTGCGGCGCCAGTCGGCGCCGATGCGCAGCGGATTTTCTGCCGCAATACCGGGGCGCAGCTCAACGCGCGCGCCGAGTCCCGTCGCCGGGACGCGCTGAAAAAGCGCGGGGGCGACGCTGTTTCGCCCTGCCGCGACGCTGGCGAAACCGCTCTCCAGATCGCGCAATTGGACATAGGCAAGCGCCAACCACTGCGTTTCGCCCCAGGGCTTGTGCAGAAAGCGGACACTGGCATCGACCCCGTCGACCCTGCTCGCGGAAAAATCGGTGCCGCGATCGCGTCGATCCGAAAAGCCGCGCACGCTCGCTTCGATCTGACTGTCGTCCCCGGCGTCGAATCGCAGGCGGATACCAACGCCACCCTGTTCATAAGGCGCGGCGCGATCGACCGCCCCGCGCTGTCCCGTCATCACCGGGATGAAGCCGTCACCGCGGCCATAGCGCGCGTCGACCGTCACCTGCCCGCCATCGCCCACATCGGTGCCGAGCGATGCCGACGCATCCAGGCTGTCGCGGCTGCCATAGGCAAGACTGGCGGCGGCGCCGTCGGTCATTTCCGAATGCAGGCCGATCGTGCCCGCGAGTGCGCCGGGCCCATCGGCGCCGCTTCCGCCGCCCCGGCTTATCAATATCCCGCCGAGGTTGACCGCGTCATAGGCGCTCCACGCCACCCAGCCGCCAAAGGGGTCGGCCTGCGGAATGCCGTCGAGCGTCACCAGTGCGCGGCTCGACGCATTGCCGCCCAAGCCGCGCAGCGTGATGCCCTGGCTCGTCGGATGCGCCGAGCGTCCGTCGGAGCGGCGGAACTGCACCAGCCCCGCTTCATCGCGAAGGCGATTTTCGACGCGCGCACCCAATCCGGGATCGACGTCGGTCAGAATAGCGCCGCCCTGCACCGCATCGCCGGCCGGTCGGCTCAACAGGCCGCTGCCATTGACGATGATCGCTTCGCGCGGCAGCCGTGGACCGAAAACGCACGGCATGTCTTCGGCAGGATCGTCCTGGCCTTCTTGCGCCATAGCCGCGCCCGGTAGCGGTAGCGCCAGCACCAGCGCCGACGCAGCCACCCCCGCGATACGGCGGATCACGCGGGTTTTACCGCGTCGGGGTGGGCGCGCCGAAAGGCTTCATGCTCCATGCACGCGGCGTCGATTTCGACGAGCCGCGGATAGGGATCGAGCGATACCTCGAACCGCCTTGCGTTGTACATCTGCGGCACCAGACAACAGTCGGCGATCCCCGGCGTATCGCCGCCCAGATAACGCCCGTCGCCCGCCATCGCCTCCAGCGCCTCGAACCCCTGCGCGATCCACGTCGCGATCCAGCGGTCCTTGGTCTGTTCGTTGAGCCCGAGGTCGCGGGTCAGATATTTGAGGACGCGGAGATTGTTGAGCGGGTGGATATCGCTCGCGATCACCTGTGCCTGTGCCAGCGCGACAGCGCGCGGCATCGCCTCTTCGGGGATCAGCCGCGGTTCGGGGTAAGCGCGGTCGAGCCAGTCGATGATCGCCATGCTCTGGATAATCGGCTCGCCATCGACGACAAGCATCGGGACGAAACCCTGCGCATTCTGTTCCAGATATGCGTCGCTACGCTGGTCGCCCGCGATAAGACTGACCTCGACCCGCTCATAATCGAGGCCTTTGAGATTGAGCGCGATGCGGACGCGAAAGCTGGCCGAGGAGCGGAAATAGTCGTGGAGGACGAGCGACGGCATCAACGGAACCTTTTATCGTCATCCCGGCGAAGGTCGGGATCTCGACGGAGCATCAGGTCGCGACGGTGAGATCCCGGCCTTCGCCGGGATGACGATTATGAGGGTGGCGGCGTTCGTTCAACCCCAATGGCGGTCAGCGCGAACCATCCTCCGGCATCTCCGCAATCCATTGCCGCAGCAGCGCCGCGCCTTCCTTGTGCACCGTCGAGCGCCCGACCTCGGGCATCGCGATGCCGGGGTCGGTGCTTTCGAGGCGATAGATCAGGAAGCTGTGGTCGGGATCGCTGGGTTGTATCGCAAAATCCATGCCCCCGCTGCCGCGCCCCGCCGCGGTCGGGCGCTTGCCGATGCCATAGTTCACTCCCCCGGGATCGTCGGTCCAGCGCAGG
>NZ_MIAM01000069.1:0-10019 GCF_001830555.1 Sphingopyxis sp. RIFCSPHIGHO2_12_FULL_65_19
CGTCGCGCCGGGCTTTCGCGCAATCGGGGCGAAGGGAGAGGACCAAGCGTGACGACGATCGACGATGACCCGCCGGGGCTGGTGGCGCGGGCGGTGCGCCGCCTGCTTCTATTGCTGTACCGGCTGCGTGGATGGAAAGCGACGGGCGCAGTGCCCGAACCGCGCCGCTTCATCCTGATCGCGGCGCCGCATACCAGCAACTGGGACTTCGTGAATTTCCTGGGGCTGACCGCCGACCTCAAGATCCGACCCTATTTCATGGCGAAGCTTTCGTTGTTCCGCTGGCCGCTTGGCGGGTTCATTCGCCAAATGGGCGGCGTGCCGATCGATCGCCGCGGCGGCGGGAATGTCGTCGAGCAGATGGTCGCAGAATTTGCGCGCCGCCGCGAATTCATGCTGACCGTCGCGCCCGAGGGAACGCGGGGGCGCGCGGCGAAATGGCGCACCGGCTTTTATCAGATCGCGCTGGCGGCCAAGGTGCCGATGGTGGTCGGGCTGATGGATTATGGCACCAAGACCGGCGGGCTGGGCCCTTTGATCTGGCCGAGCGGCGATTTTCGCGCCGATATGCTGAAGGTTCTCGAAGTTTATAAAAGTTGCGTTCCGAAGTTTCCCGAGCGTGCAGTTCGGTCGATCGATGATATAGTCGGGCCCGATGAGGAACGAGACATCAGCGCATGACTGACGCCCTTTCGCTGTTGGCGATCAATTTTGCCGGATTGCTGGGCGTGATCCTGCTATTGTGGGGTGCCGCCGTCACGATCCGCGACGTGTCGTTCATCGATGCCTTCTGGGCGTTCGGCATGGTGTTGCTGGCGTGGGGAACGGCGTGGCAGGTCGGCGCCGACGCGCCGCACGCGAAACTGCTTCTGGGCCTCGTGTCGCTGTGGGGGTTGCGGCTGGCGATCCACCTGACGATCCGCTGGGCGACGCATGGCGAGGACCCGCGATACAAGAAAATCCTGGCGCACATGATGGAAACGAAAAAATGGGGCTGGGCAAAGACCGCGCTGGTCGCGGTGTTCCTGACCCAGGCGCCGTTGCTGTTCATCACCTGCCTGCCGGCACAGGTCGGGATCTGGGCGAGCGCGGGTGATCCGGTGGCGGGCGTAGGAATCATCGGCTGGATCGGCGCGGCGGCGGCGCTGGCCGGCATCGCCTTTGAAAGCATCGGCGACGCGCAGCTCGACCGTTTTCGCAAAAACCCCGCAAATCGGGGCAAGGTGCTCGACACCGGGCTGTGGCGCTATACGCGCCATCCCAATTATTTTGGCGACGCGTTGACCTGGTGGGGCATCTGGCTGGTCGTGCTCGACCTTGGCTGGCCGGCGGCGCTTGCCAGCTTGATCGGTCCGATCTTCCTGACGTTTACGCTCACCCGATGGTCGGGCAAGGCGCTCCTCGAAAAAGGGCTGCACAAGACGCGGCCCGATTATGCGGACTATGTCGCGCGCACTTCCGGATTCATCCCGTGGCCGCCAAAGACCAGGGGTTAGGGGACGAGGAAAAGGCGGCGGATGTCGGCGCGCTGGGCGATGCGCCGCGCATTCGGACGATCTTGACCGAAGCCGCCCGCGCGGGGCGCAGCGTCAGCTATTCGGAACTGCTCGGCGACCTTGGCTTCCGCTTCACGCGGCCCAAGATGCGCGCGCTCTGCAAGACGCTCGGCGAAGTCGACCGGCTATGCGCCATGGATGGCGAACCTGACTTGGCGGTGCTGGTCGTCCGCGAAAGCGACCGCCTGCCAGGGCAGGGATGGTGGGTCGGCGGGACAGCGTTGCTGCTGGGTTATGACGGCCCATGGGAAGGCGCGGCGGCAGTGCGGTTCATCCGCGACCAACAGCAGGTGGCATTCGATTACTGGGCCGCGCGCTAGGATCGGACGCTGGCTGGGACGCATTGCGGCGGCGCGGCGCGGGCCTATTCGCGTTTGCTCATCCACACGCTGCGGCCGAAATGTCCCGGCTGGGCGGCGCCGAGGGCCAGTCCGGGGCGCCGCACGGGGGCTGTCGGCGGTGGGATGATCTGGAAACCGTCGGCCACGGCATGCGTCGTCGGCACGCTGCCGCCATGGGCGGCACGCAGCAGGCTGGTGTCGATGGTGCGATCGGTTTCGATCCCGAATCGCCGATCGACGACCCAGCGCACCGTGCCGAGCATCGGGTCGTGACCGGGCAGGAAAATGGTGATCCGCTCCCCGATGTTGAGCGCAGCCGGCGCCTGTCCGCCGATGCCCGTTTCGGACACGTTGCGGATCGTCACGTCGAATCGCCCAAGCCGCGAACAGGCAAGCGCGCCCTTTACCAGGCGCGACTGGCGCGGCTGGCGCTTGTCGGGAGGAACGGATGAGGCTGGGGCGGCCTCGGGACTGGACATGCGCGACTCATTTTTTTCCGCCCGACCCCCACGTCGGCCGATCATTTTGGTCCCTTGTCACCCGTAAAGGGGGAAGGTAAATTTTCGTATAGCGTCTTCGGTAATTATTTGGCGGGCGGCAGCCCGCCGAAGGTGACGATGCTTTCGCTGCCGTTCGCGGAAACCGCTGAAACACCAAAGAAATAATCGTCGACGATGACGCCCCGCAGCGTCCGTCCGGCGGCCGCCATATCGGCCGGGACGAGCTGGCTGTCGGTCCAGTCGTTGCGGTCGGCGCGCCGCCAGTAAATCCGATATGCGGCCGCGTCCTTCACCGGGCTCCACGCGATCGTGGTGTTCGAGCTGACCGCGCCGTCGATGCTGACACTGGCGGGCGCGGGCGGGGCATCGGCGAGCTCGGCCGCCAGCGCGACGTTGAGCGCAGTGACGCGGGCAAGATAGGGGAAATCCATCTCGTCGACCGTGTCGCCATATTTGCGGCCATCCTCGCTGCGCAAATCCTGGTGCTGATGGTCATAATCCTCGATCCCGACGGTAAAGCGGATCGCCGGATAGCCAAGCTCGAGCGCGGCCAGATGGTCGCCGCCGCGGCGGAAACGGTCGGGACGGCGCACCGCCAGGACTTCGAGCCCGATCGCCGGATGATGTTGCCCGGCGCGAATCGCCGCCTTTGCCAAGGCGCGCGACGGGCCGTCATCTTCGCCGCCGATGCCGCGCCGCGCAAGCTGCGCCGCCAGATCTTCCGACGCACGAATACCTTCGCTGAACACGCGCACCCGGTTGTCGACGATCGTGCCGTCGGTGCCATGGGTGCCGCCGACAATGTCGTTGTTGAGCATCGCCGCGACCTGCCAGCCCTGTTCCCTGGCGTGGCGCGCCAGCAGCTTGCCGCTCCACAGCCCCTGCTCCTCACCCGACAGCAGGGCATAGACAATCGTTGCCCGGTGCTTGTCTTTTGACAGCAGTCGCGCGGCCTCGATCACCAGCGCGGTGCCCGATGCATCGTCATTGGCGCCGGGGGCGTCGGCGGTAAAATTCATCACGTCGCTGACGCGGCTGTCGATATGGCCGGCAATGATGATGACATGCGCCGGGTCGCCGCTGCCCGGCTGGATCGCGAGGACATTTTCGACGGTCACGCCCGCGGGTGCCCGCGGCCCGTCGAAACGGTCGGCGATGCGCGTCACTTTCAGGCAGCCACCGCACGCCTTCGCGATGCGCGCGAACTCCGCGGCGCCCCAATTGCGCGCCGCGCCGATCCCGCGTTTGGGGTCGGTCGCCGACGACAGCGTGTGGCGGGTTCCGAACGACACCAGCTTTTCGACCGAGGCCTTCAGCCGCGCCGGATCGGCGGCGGGGGTTTCATCCTTCGCAAGGGCGGCGACCGGCATGGTCAGCAACAGGGCGGCGAGCAGCATGGGTTTGATCATGCCGCTTCATGCGGTGCGGCGCGCGCGGATGCAAGCGGCCCGCCGCGTGCCGGGGCACGGGCGGGCCGGGGTTTGCATCAAAGATGTCGGCGATCAGCCGAGGCCCGAGAAGCGAATGCCCTGGACGCGGCCGTAACGGATATCGCAGGTGAACTTGCCCTTGTCATAAGATCCGCCGCGACCCCAGCGGCCGCCGTAGCCGTCGCGGACGACGACGCGGCCCTTGACGCGGTAACCGTCGCGCTTGCGGTCGATGCTGGTCACCTGGGTGACGTCGGTGCGGCCATAACGGCGGCTGCCGCGTTCGACCGAGTTGACGCACTGGCTGACCGCGCTGCGGCTGTTGCCATAGCGGTTATAGTCATAACCATAGCCGTAACGCGCGTCATTGTAGCGGCCGTCATAACGGCGGTCGTAGCGATCATAGCGGTCGTTGTTGCCGCTCGACAGGATCGCGGCCAAGCCGCCGATCACAACGGCGCCGGCGATGATTTCGCCCGCGCTGATTCCATCGCGGTCGTATCGGTCGCGCGCCGCAGCGGGGGCGGCGCTCATCAGCATCGCGCCGGCGGTGGCCGCACCAATTGCGGCCTTGGTCAGATTGGTCTTGATAGCCATGGTTCGGTCTCCTTAAGCGCAGGCGGCCTATTTGCTGCCTGTTGGAGACGGTTTACCGATTCGGCCGTGACGCGGCGCTGAACCTGCCGCTTATCTGGCGTTCAGCCTCGGTTTTGCTGGCGTTCATCTAAATCCCTTCTCCCTGAAGGGGAGAAGGATTCGCCGCCTTGGCCGCGAAGCGGCCGGGCGAAGTGGGATGAGGGTGATGGCAGTTCCGGAGGTCGCCGCGCACGACGAGCGCGCATCCCCCATCAAGGGGGAGGATGAGAATATCAGCCGAAGCTGACGTCGACGACGCGGCCATTGCGATAGCTGCAACCAAAGCTGCGCACTTCGCCGCCGAGGCGCGAGGCAGTGCCGGTGACGTACCAGCCGCCGCCATTGGGCTCGGTGCCGGTGATGCTGTCGACACGGGCGTCGTCGCCCATTTCGCCCTCTACCGCCCAACTGCACGCATCGGCGGCGCGCGACTCGGCTTCGCCGCGGCCATAGGCGCCGGGCGCCGCATCATTCGGCATATCGGGTTCGTAACGCGGCACCTCCTGCCGCTCGTCGTCGCGATAGGGCGGGTCGTAGGGGTAATCCGGGCGATAATCGGGCGCGCGTTCGCGCTTGTCATTGCTTGCAGCGCTGGCGATCGCGGCAATCGTGCCGATGATCAGAAGGCCGCCCAGCACGTCGCCGGTGCTGATCCGGTCGTGATGGCGATAACCCCAACCGCCATGGCGCCCGCGCGCTTCGGCGGGGACGGAGCTGAGGCCTACAGAGGTCAGCACGACCGCGGCGGCGGTCGTCAGGCTGGTCAATTTACGCATGGAGGACGGCTCCCCTTCGGCAGGCCCCGGACGGTCCGGCCCACAATGTCATCGCCTTACGCCCGCGATACTTTCGCGCCGCTGAACCGTTGCTCAGGCACGGCAAGCCGAGATGCCCAAAGCAAAACGGCCCGCCATCGCGTGGATGGCGGGCCGCAAGACTGGAAAAAGGCGACCAGACCTGTCTTTTCCGTGAAATCAGCAGACGCAGCGCGGCTTCGCCTTGGGTTTCGGCTTCCACTTCTTCTTTGCGACATAGCGTTTCCGCACCGGCACATTTTCATAATAGGTGCGCGTGCTCGTTTCGACCGTTTCGGTCACGACCGGCGCGCCGTTCGTGATGATGGTCGTGACGACGACGCCCGGCGTGTAGTAGCCATAGCCATGGGCATAGCCGCCATGGTGATAGGTAGTGGACGTCCCACCGGGATAATAGCCGCCCTGATAATGACCGCCCCGGCTCGACCACCATTGCTCGCATCGGGCCTTGTCCGACGCATTGCCGATGGCGCCGCCCGCCAGCGCGCCGACCCCGGCACCGATCAGCGTGCCCGCAGTGCGGTCGCCGCGTCCTGCTATGCGGTTGCCGGCGATGCCCCCCACGAGCCCGCCGACAACCGCGCCGCCCACTGTGCCCCCCCGGCCACAGCGGCGTTCCATTTCGGCGTCGTGACGCGGGTCATACCCGCCGCGATAATAGGGATCATGGGCGGGCGGCGGCGGATAGCCGGCGCCATGGCCCTCGACCGTGCCTTCATAACGGCCCTCGTAACGGCGACCGTCGGTCGTTTCATAGGTGCCGTCCCAGGTGCCGGTCCAGCGTCGTTCCGCGTCATAGCCCGAGACCCGGCGATATTCGACTTCGCTGGGCACACGGTCGGGATAGCCGGTATAGACGCGGACATCCGGATTGTCGGGATTGCCATAGTCGAGCGACGGCTGTTCCGCCCGCGCGTGACCCGCCAGCAACAACGATCCCGCGGCCAAACCCAACAACACCAACGTGCGCATGATAAACTCCCTGTTCCCTCGGCCTGAACCGATTGGTTAACAGCTTGTTAGCAAAATCGGCGCCTTTTCGCGAATCCGTTAACCCTGCCCATCGCGTCCCATTTTGGGTCAGGAAATCGAAGGCGCGAGCGCCGCCGCGATACGCGCGACGAGTGCTTCCGCGCCCGCCTGATCGTCAGGGGTGAAGCGTCCGGGCAGCGGACTGTCGAGGTCGAGCACACCGACCAACCGGTCGTTCGCGATCACCGGCACGACGAGTTCGCTGCGACTGTCGGCGTCGCACGCAATATGGCCCGGAAAGGCGTGGACATCGTCGACCCGCTGCGTCGCACGCAGTCGCGCGGCGGCGCCGCAGACGCCCTTGTCCAGCGGGATGCGGATGCACGCCGCCTTCCCTTGAAACGGGCCGAGCACCAGTTCATGCCCGTCAAAGCGATAAAAACCCGCCCAGTTGAGGTCGGGGATCGCCTGCCAGATCAGCGCCGCGATATTTGCCATATTGGCGATGCCGTCGGGCTCGCCCGCGACGAGCGCCGCCGCGGCATCCCCCGCCTCGGCCCAAAGCCCTGCGGGATCGGTCGCGGCGAAGGCGAGGGCATAGCTCATTATTCGACCGCGAGCCCGGTCCACTTCGCCGCAAAGGCGTATTTGTCCGCAGCTTCGGCAATGATCTTGTCGGTCGGCTTTCCGCTGCCGTGCCCGGCGCGCGTTTCGATGCGGATCAGGTGCGGCTTGTCGCCCGCCTTCGCATGCTGGAGCGCGGCGGTATATTTGAAGCTGTGCCCCGGCACGACGCGATCGTCGGTGTCGGCAGTGGTCACCAGCACCGCCGGATAGGCGGTACCATCCTTGATATTGTGGTACGGCGAATAGGCGAGCAGATTCTTGAAATCGCTCTCCTTTGACGGATAGCCATAATCATCGACCCAATAACGGCCGGCGGTGAAACGGTCGAAGCGCAGCATGTCCATCACCCCCACCGCGGGCAGCGCCGCGGCGAACAGGTCAGGGCGCTGGTTGGTCACCGCGCCGACGAGCAGCCCGCCGTTCGACCCGCCCTCGATTGCGATCTGTCCCTTGCCCGCGATCCCCTGCGCGATCAGATATTCGCCCGCGGCAATGAAGTCGTCGAAGACATTCTGTTTCTTGTCGAGGCGGCCGGCATCGTGCCACGCCTTGCCATATTCGCCGCCGCCGCGCAGGTTTGCGATCGCCAGCACGCCGCCCTTGTCGACCCACGCGAGGCGGGTGGGCGAGAAGCCGGGGGTCATCGACACGTTGAAGCCGCCATAGCCGTAAAGCAGCGTCGGCGATCCCTTGCTGCGGTCGAGGCCCTTTTTCATCACGATGAACATCGGCACTTCGGTGCCGTCCTTCGATTTGTAGAACCGCTGTTCGACGCTGAAGTCGCTGGGCTTGAAGGTCAGCTCGGGCTCGGCGAAAATCTCGCTTTTGCCGGTCTGGGTGTCGAAGCGATAGATTGTCGTCGGCCGCGCATAGCTGGAGAAGGCGTAGAAGGTTTCGGGGTCGCTCGACTTGCCACCAAAGCCCGACGCGGCGCCGATGTCGGCGAGCTTGATATTGGCGACGGGCTTGCCGTCGAGCGCGACCATCCGCGCTTCCGACTTCGCATCGCCAAGGTAGGAGAGGATCAGGCGGTTGCCGACGCGCGATGCGCCGACGAGCGTCGCTTCATTCTCGCCCACGAGCTGGGTCAGCGCCGCCGGCTTGCGGATATCCATCGACACGACCCGCCCGCGCGGCGCGCCCTTGTTGGTGACGAAGGTAAAACGCGGACCGTCGTTGGTGACATATTCCCAATTGTTCGCAAAATCGCCGACGAGGGTGATCGGCTTCGCGCCGGGCTTGCCTATCGGATAGAGCGTCAGGCCGTAGCGTTCGTCGGTGCCTTCGGACGAAACGACGAGCAGATATTGGCCGTCGTCGGTGACGACCGCGCTGTTATTGAGCTTGGGCTTGTCGGGCGTCGCGTGGATCAGCACGTCGGCGCTCTGCGGCGTGCCGAGCTTGTGGAAATAGACGCTGTGATTTTCGTTGAGCGACTGGAAGGCTTCGCCCTGCTCCGGTTCGGGGAAGCGCGAATAATAAAAACCGCTGCCGTCCTTCGCCCAGTCGAGCGCCGAAAATTTGACCCAGCGCACTTCGTCGGAGAGGTCCTTGCCCGTCGCGACGTCCTTGACCCGGACGATCCGCCAGTCGGTGCCGCCGTCCTGCACCGAATAGAGGAGGTGCTTGCCATCCTCCGACGGGTTCCATTCGGCAAGCGCGGTCGCGCCGTCCTTGGCCCAGCTGTTCGGATCGATCAGCACGCGCCCTTCGCCCTTCAGCCCTTCGCGGACATACAGCACCGACTGCGGCTGAAGCCCGTCGTTGCGGGTATAGAAATAGCGCGTGCCCGCCTTGGTCGGCAGGCCGAAGCGTTCATAGTCGAACAATTCGGTCATCCGCGCCTTGAACGCGCCGCGGCCGGGCAGCGTGTCGAGATAGCTGTCGGTCACCTTGTTCTGCGCCGCGACCCATGCCGCCACCTTGGGATTGACGCGCACATCATCCTCGAGCCAGCGATAGGGGTCGGCAACGTCGACGCCGAACTGCGGATCGACCGTGTCGCCGCGCGGCGAGTCGGGATAGGCGATCGCCGGAACGGTCGCCGATGCCGCGGCTTCGGCCGCCTGCGCTGCTGCCGGGGCCGTCATCAGGAGAGCGAGTGCCAGCGGGGCGGACAGGGTGTTACGGGACATGGCAAGGCGACCTCATGATCTGGGGAAATTATCGTGCGTCTGTATGTAAGCATCGGCAAGGCACGGGCAAGGGGATTCGGTGCGGCGAAACGCGGCTCAGCTGCGCTCGGTGGCAATCCCGAGCCGGGCGAAATCGGCTTCGGTTTCGGTCAGTGTCAGGACGCCGGTGCACGGCCGTGCTCCCGGTGCAGGGGGCCTGCCGTCCCGAAACCGGCGCAACAGCGCCAGCGCCGCCAGCGTGGGGACATAGGGTCCGCGATTGCCATCTGCGCGCAGCGTCCAGCGCGCCGCGGCGCACTCGTTGCGCGCGTTCAGCCCGCTGATCTGGATGTCCATCGCGCCGATGTCGCTGCCGAAAGGTATCAGCCATTTCGCGATCGCGAGGAGTGGCCGCGATGCGGGGCGGAGGCTGGCAATCCAGCCGAGGCGAACAGGAAGCGCGAGCAGGGCGAGGCCGAGGTGCAGGACCGACAATTCCATGCCGGCGAAAAATTCGGCTCTGTCACTGGGGTGGTAGCGCCGGACGAGCAGATCCTGTTCGGGCGTGTCGCAAACGCTGGCCCAGCGCGCGCCCACGCCGGGCACATTCCAGCGGTGGAGCATTCCCCATCCCGGAACGTCCGTCCAGCGCCCGCTGCGCCAGACGCGCACCGGATGCCCGACATAGGACAGGATCGCCTGTACCACGGCGAGGCCGCGCGGGGCGCGATTGCCAGGAAAGATACCGATCCGGATCCGGTCGATGCTGTGCCAGCCGTCGGCCAGCGCATCGATGACAGCATGCGACAAGGCGGGGATCGAACTGGCACCCGTGGTGACGCTGATCCCTGCGGCCTTCGCCGCGGCGTCGTGCGCGCCGATCGCCGCCACGAACGCCCGCCCGTCGGCCAGGTCGACATAATGCACGCCCGCCGCGATCGCTGCCTCGATCACGGTCGGGGCCGATGCCTGGAACGGACCGGCCGCGTCGATCACGACGTCGAAGCCCGACAGGTCGGCGGCGGTCA
>NZ_MIAM01000069.1:10035-70073 GCF_001830555.1 Sphingopyxis sp. RIFCSPHIGHO2_12_FULL_65_19
AGCTCCCCGAGCCGCGCCGCGAGCGCGTCAAGCGGCGCCCGATTGCGCGCCGCGAGGGTGAGTGCGAAGCCTGCTTCGCGTGCAGCCAGTTCGGCGAGCCGGCTGCCGAACACACCTGTAGCGCCGATGATGAGGACGCGCAGATCAGCCCTCGCGGAACAGCGCATGCTGACTCACGACCTTGCCGAACAGCGGGTGCGTCAGCTTGAGGTCAAAGGCAAAGCGGCCAGACCCGAGATGCTGGTGCGTCACAACCGTCGTGCCGGGTGCGAGCCAGCGGGGGAGGCGAAAGCGGAAGCCCGCCACCGGCCGCCAGAAATAATGGTCGGAGGTAAAGATCAGCGCGTCGGCCTCCGCCCTGACGGTCAGCGCCATGCCGAACCCGCCGCCGATATGCTCTTCGAGCCCGGTCGGGCCGGCAAAGCTTTTCGCGCTGTGGATCACCTGCGGATAGCCGCGCGAGCGTCCATAGAGCCGCGTCCAGCATTGGCCGCCGCTCGCGCGATCCTCGCTGACCGCGACGGCAGCGGGGTCGGGCCCGCTGGATTCCGTCGGCAGCGGTGCGCCGATCAGGCGGCAGAACTGTGCGAGGAGCCAGCCGGCGACGGACAGGCGCGTCCAGACGATTTCGCCGCTGTAGGCAGCGACTGCCCGCCCGGTGAGGCGTTTGGAAAAACGGTTGCGGACGTCGGCGGGTAGCGCGTCCCACGCGGCGCCGGGGAAGAGGCGGCGGAAACGATAGTCGTAGAGCGCGTCATCGCCGCATGCCGACAGGGCGGGGACCGCTTCGACCGGCTTACGCTGCACACCGCCCCACATAGCCCGTCTCCTACCGCGCGTCCCCGTCGCTGTCTTTGCCGCGACCGGGCCGCCAGTTGATCAATTTCGTCACCCCGGCGCCCAGCTTGATCAGTCGCATCAGCGCCGGTTTGGGCACGCTCAGCATCTCGTCGTGCCAGCGGCCCATCGTCGTGACGAAATCGAGCATGTCGGTGAGGCGGGCCTTGGCGGCCGCGCTCAACCCCGGATCGTCCGCCGCGCGCGCGACGCAGGCTTTCAGAGCCGCTTCGGCGGGATCGACCTCGCGCGCCTTGCGTCCCGCGGCGATGCGCGTGACCATTTCCCAGATATCCTTTTCGGCAGTGAAATGGTCGCGCCGGTCGCCAAGCAGGGGGACGCGTTCGATCAGCCGCCAGCCGAGCAGTTCCTTGATTGAATTGGACACGTTCGAGCGCGCGAGCCCGAGCATGTCGGCAATCTCCTCCGCATGGAGCGCGCGGTCCGAAATGAAAAGCAGTGCGTGGATCTGTGCCACCGAACGGTTAACGCCCCACTGCCCGCCGAGATTGCCCCAATGCAGGATAAACTCGGTAGCCGCGGGCGACAATCTTGATTCATTTTCCGATATTTCTGTCATAACAGAAATATCGGAAATAATTGCACACATGTCAAGCCGCGTTGCGGGCGGTGTCCTCGATGGGAGGTGGCGCCGTTTCATCGTTTCGCCGAACGCGATCGGGGGTGTGCGGCGCGGGTTCAGTGAGGGACCCCGGACGAGGTCCGGGGATGGCGCGGTCCTATTTCTTCAACCCGATCTCGCGCAGCCGCTGTTGCAGATAGTCGTCAGCGGTGATCGGCGTCGGATAGAGGTTGGGGTGCGCCGCGTCGATGCAGCTTTCGAGCGTTTCGATCGGGTAGTCCGAGCGAAAGTGCAGAAAGAAGGGCATCGAATAGCGCGCGACGCTCGCCCGTCCTGCGTCGGGGTTGCGGACGCGGTGCGTGGTCGAGGGCAGCTTGTTGTTGGTGAGCCGTTGTAGCATGTCGCCGACATTGACCGCCATCGCCCCCGGCGGCGGTGACACCGGAAGCCAGCTGCCGTCCTTGTCGAGGATTTCAAGTCCCGCCTCTTCGGCGCCGAGCAGCAGGGTGATCGTGTTGATGTCCTCATGCGCCTCGGCGCGGATGCCCTTTGCGGGGGCTTCGACGGGGGGATAGTGCAGCAGGCGCATCACGCTGTTGCCGTCGGCGACCGTGTCGTCGAAGAAATCGGGGGCGAGCCCGAGATAGCGCGCGATGCCTGAGAGCAGGCGTCCGCCGACGCGATCGAATTCGGCGAAGAGCTTGTCATAAGCGGTGCGGAAACCCTCAACCTCGGTCGGCCAGATATTGTTCGGCTGTTGCGCGGCCAGGCGGTGACCGGCGGGCAGGTCGCGCCCGACGTGCCAGAATTCCTTGAGGTCGACTTCCTTCGCACCCTTGGCGATCTCGGTCCCGAACGGCGTATAGCCGCGCGCGCCGCCACCGCCCGCAATATGATAGGCGCGCTTCGTCTCCTCGGGCAGCGCGAAGAAAGCCTTTGCCTTGGCCCAGGCTTCGTCGATCAGCGCGGGGTCGATGCCGTGGTCGGTGATCATCGCAAAGCCGAAGCGTTCAAACGACGCCCCGAAATCCTTTGCGAACTGATCGGCCGGGAGCGACATGGAAATAACGGGAACGGCAGCAGTCATGCGAACAAGGTCCATTTGATAAAGGGGCGCCGCCGATGCGGCGCGTCATGAGTCGCGATTTAGGCGCTGTGCGTTCCCGGTTAAAGGGAAAAAGCCGGTTTCGCGGCGCCAATCGCTCGGCTAAGCCCGCGGGCATGAGCAAACAATATTGGCTGATGAAATCCGAACCCGACGCTTATGCGTGGGACCAGCTGGTGCGCGACGGCACGGGCATCTGGGACGGCGTGCGCAACCACACCGCAAAGCTGAACATGATGGCGATGAAGGTCGGCGACCAGGCGCTTTTCTATCACAGCAATATCGGAAAGGAATGCGTCGGGATCATGGAGATCACCGAGGCGAGCTTTCCCGATCCGACCGCCGACAAGGGTTCGCCCTGGGTCGTGGTGCGCGTTGCGCCGGTGCGTGCGCTTGCGCATCCGGTGACGCTCGCGGCGATCAAGGCCGATCCGAAACTGGCCGATATGGACCTGATCCGCCAGTCGCGGCTGTCGGTCGGGCGCGTGACGCCCGCCGAGTGGAGCCATATATTGAAAAAATCGGAAACCGCGGCGGGTTGACCAGCGCCCTGCGCGTCAGCGCAGCTTTACCTGCAAATGCTTCGCCACCGACGGGTGGAGAGGATGGACGAATTCGCAGCCGTAGCTATTGCCATCGGCGCGCCGCACGATCGCCTCGAGCGGCTGGAGGCCGGGCAAGTTGACCCATACATGCTTGCCGACTTGCGGCCGGAAAAAGGTCACCATGCGAAAACCGGTCGACGACAGGTCGAACAGTTCGACGTCGAACGGGTTCAGTCCCGGTTCGCGGTAACGCGCGCGGGCCTGAACCGGCGCGCGTTCGGCGCGACGGGCAGAGGTGGCGGCCTTCCTGGCTTCGATGGTGCGATTCCCCAACACGGTTTTGGTCCTGATGCTTATTCCAGATCGCCTCGCTTCTAAGGGCTCACTGGTTACCTCAAAGTGAAGCAATATGGTGAAGTTCCCCTATACAGGTGGTGCCTCGCCAACTGTCATCATGCGACCCGGAAAGGGCGCCGCGAGCGCCACCGCCGCGCGCCATTCGCCGTCGAGCCAGGTGGCATGGTCGTCGGGGTGCACGATCACGGGCATGGACTTGGCATTATGATAGGCGGCCAGCCGGTTCGGCTCGGTCGCGAGAATGGCAAAGCAGGGCCAGTCCTCGCCCTGACGGAGGATGCCCGCAAAGGCGAAAATCGGCCGCGACGGGACCGAAAACCACAGCTGGCGCCGCGTCCCGGCATCGCCCGTCCATTCGGCAAAAGCGGTGGCGGGGACAAGGCAGCGCAGTTCAGCGTGGCGAAGGGTCCCGATCCAGAAGGGACTTTGCAGGTTGCGGACGAGGGTGACCGGCCGGTCGCCCTGCGGCGGGGGCGGCACACCCCATAATCGCGGGCTCAGAAAACGGCGAGATCCGCCGCGCCCGTCGCTGACGATCACCGGCGCAGGGCGGCCCGGCGCGACATAGTCGCCCGTCCACGGGTCGTCACCCGCGTCGGCGCCGAACGCCGCGGCGGTCGCGCTCGCAGGCGCGTCGAGGCGATAAAGGCTGGTCATTGCGCGACGGTTGCGGCGTGCGGCGCGGCTGTCAATCGGGCAGAGCGGGCGGCTGGGTCAGCGCGCGACTATTTGTCCCAAGGCGATTTTTCACCTTGGTCACGGGCCTGGTCGGCGCGAATTTCGTCGGCGGCGCGGTCGGCCGCGACGATCACGCCAGCGCCCATCATGCTGCAACTGACAAAGCCGAGGATGCTGAGGCAGCCGAGCCCCATCAGGACCGATCGAAGAATTTCACTCATGTGCGGCTCCGCTTGCTGGACGCGCACAGGCCTAGGCGAAGTTTGTAAAAATGCCGTTTACTCTGTGCCGCGTATCCGTCCGCGCCCGGCCTTAACCGTGCTGCGCGCCTTTTTGCTGTCGATGCGGCGGGCCTTTGCGGCCTTGCTCGGCTTGGTCTTGATGCGCCGTTCGGGACGCACCAGCGCGGCGTCGATCAGTTCGGACAGCCGCGCGCGTGCGTCGGCGCGGTTCGCTTCCTGCGTGCGATACCGGCGCGCAAGAATGATGAGTTCGCCGTCGCCGGTCATTCGGCTGCCCGCCAACGTCTTCAGCCGCTTATAGGCGTCGGGGTCGAGCCCCAGCGCATAGACGTTGACGCGCAACTGGCACGCGGTCGCGACCTTGTTGACATTCTGACCGCCCGGCCCGGTGCCCGCGAGAAATTTCTCGCTGATCGCGCTGTCGGGCACGTCAGCCACGCGTCGGCTCCGCTCCCTCCGGCGCGGTGAAACCCAGCGCGAGGAAGGCGTCGGGGAAGGGCGCCTCGGCAATTATTGGCGGCTTGACGTCACGTTTTACCACCAGCCGCTCCGCGTGGAGCAGGGTGCGCGTTTTCGTGCCGCCGCGGCCATAGACGGGATCGCCGACGAGCGCGAAGCCAAGTCCTTCGAGCGCGTGGACGCGGAGTTGGTGGGTGCGCCCGGTTTCGGGTCGAAAACGGAGCAGCGCGCGGTCGCCGACGACCGCGAGCTTCTCCCAATGCGAAACCGACGGTTTGCCTTTCGGGTCGCCGACCATCCGCCAGCCCTCTTCGGCGGTCGATATTTTAGACAGCGGCAGGTCGATCGTGCCGCCATCGCCGCGGGGCACGCCGTCGACGATCGCCAGATATTGTTTCTCGACCTCGCGGCCCTCGAACGCGCGGGTGAAACGGCCGTGCGCTTTGGGGTTGCGTGCAAGGAGCAGGCAGCCGGAGGTGTCGCGGTCGAGCCGGTGCACCGCGAGCGGCCAACGTTTGAAGCCGAACTTCAAAAGGTCGAGATGATTTTCGAGGCTGAGGCTGCCGTCGCGCGGGGCGTCGACCGGCAGGCCGGCGGGCTTGTCGATGACGAGAGCCTCGCCGTCGAGGAAAAGGACACGATCTGAAAGGAGCATGGCGCGCTATAGGCGGGCCGCCGCTTAGTCGAAAGCGTAAACGTCCATCGCGAGCAGACCGTAGGTTACGCTGTGGTGCAGCCGTTCGGCCTTGAACGGTACCCCGCCCGCCCCCATCGCCACGAACAGCGGCAATATATGGTCGGGCGTCGGGTGATTGTCGGCGCCGTGCGGCGCGCGTTCGACGCTGTGAAGCACATCGTCGATGGCGTCCGCCGCCATGCGGTCCGCCATCCAGTCGGTGAAATCGGTGACCCATGTCGGCGCGGGCGCGTCGATCGGCAGGCGCGCAGAGAATAGCGCGCGGAGATTGTGCGTGATGCTGCCCGATCCGATGACGAGCACCCCATCGTCGCGAAGCGGGGCGAGCGCCTGGCCAAGCACATAATGCCATTCGGGCGAGGCGTTCGAGGCAATCGAGAGCTGAACGACCGGGATGTCGGCGTCAGGGTAGATGAGGGAGAGCGGCACCCATGCGCCATGGTCGAGCCCGCGTTCCGGATCGGCGGTGAGGGCAAGGCCATGGCGGGCGAGCAATTCGACGACGCGGCTCGCCAACGCCGGGTCGCCCGGAGCTGGATAGCGCATCGCGAAAAGTTCGTCGGGAAAGCCACCGAAATCGTGGATCGTCGCCGGGGCGGGCGATGCGGTGACGGTCGCGCGGCCGCCCTGGTAGGCGGCATCATGATGCGCCGACACGATGAGGACCGCACGCGGGGGCAGGAGCTGGGTACCCAGCCCGGCGAGAAAATCCCGCGCCGGGCTGGGCTCGAGCGCCATCATCGGCGAGCCATGCGAAAGGAATAGGCTCGGAAGACGGCGCATCGGTTCAGGCAGCCTGCTTCAGCTCGCCGATCGCGGCGATCGCGCGGTTCAGTGCTCCGCCGTCCATCATCTGCTGATCGGCGGCGATGATCGAAACATCGGTGATGCCGACAAAGCCGAGGACGTGGCGCAGATAGCCGGTGGCGAAATCATAGTCGCTGCCGACCGGGACGCCGCCCGATGCCACGACCAGATAGGCCTTCTTGCCCTTAAGCAGGCCTTCGGGACCGGCTTCGGTATAACGGAAGGTGCGGCGAGCGCGGGCGATCAGGTCGATCCAGGCCTTGAGCGATGCGGGGATCGCGAAATTATAGACCGGGACGCCGATGACGATCGTGTCGGCGGCTTCCAGTTCGGCGATCAGTTCGTCCGAGCTGGCAAGCGCGGCGCGCTGTTCTTCGCTGCGGTCGGCATCGTCGGTGAAATTGGCGCCGACCCAGCTTTCGGTCAGTAGCGCGGGCGGGGTGAGCGCGAGGTCGCGGTGGACCACATTGGCGCCGTAGCCCTGTTCGATCAGCTGGTTCACGAGCTGGTCGGCGAGCTGGCGCGTGGTGGACCCACTGGTGCGGGCGCTGGCGTCGATACGAAGGATATTGGTCATGGCATTGCTCCTTGGATTTGATGTGAGGGGAGGGAGAAGGGGGCCGCGAGCCACCCGCTTTTGGGGCGGCTCGCGGCGGGAGTGGGCCGCCGCCGGGGAGGGGGATGTCGGCGGCCCAAGGGCTTCGTTAGAGGCTGTCGACGAGCACCAGTTCAGCGTCGTCGAGGGCCTCGACCTGGATCGTGCCGACATCGCGGATCGCGATGCCGTCGCGGGGGGCGGCGTCCTCGCCGTTGACGCGGATGCGGCCCTTGGCGGCGACAAGATAGGCGTGGCGTCCAGCTTCGAGGTCGTAGGAGACTTGCTCCCCCGCGTTCACCGTCGCCGCAGCAACGCGGGCGTTGGCGCGGATCGGCAGCGCGTCATCGTCTGCCTCGATGCCGCTGGCGAGCGTCACGAACTGGCCCGAGCGATCATTCTTGGGGAATTGGCGCGCGCCCCAGCCCGGATTGCCGCCATCGCGGTCGGGCATGATCCAGATCTGGAACAGCGTCGTTTCCTCATCCTCCAGGTTGAACTCGCTGTGCGTCACGCCGGTGCCGGCACTCATCACCTGAACATCGCCCGCCGCAGTGCGGCCGCTGTTGCCCATGGAGTCCCGGTGCGTGATCGCGCCGGTGCGGACATAGGTGATGATTTCCATGTCGCGGTGCGGATGCGGAGGGAAACCCGATTGCGCTGCGATGGCGTCATCGTTCCAGACGCGCAGTGCGCCCCAGCCCATCCGTTTCGGGTCGTGATAGTTTGCGAACGAGAAATGGTGACGGGCGTCGAGCCAGCCATGGTCGGCGTGGCCCAGCGTATCGAATTTGCGAATGTCGATCATTGGCCTTGTCCTTTCTGTCGTCGGCCTTCCGGATCATCGTGCCCGGCGGCGTTCGTCTGTTGAGGACAAAATAGGCATTTCGATTGTTTCCGAAATAGCGTAGATGGAAAACCATCGTTTCCATTTAGAGGCTACCGCATGGCGCTTCCCGACTATGAAGGCTGGGCCTGTTTTGTTGCTGTGGCGGAAGGCGGCAGCTTTACCGCGGCTGCGGCATCGCTGGGTCTGTCAAAAGCGAGCGTATCAAAAGCGGTGACGCGGCTCGAGGCGTCGCTGGGCATCACGCTCCTTCATCGAAGCTCGCGCGTCGTGACCGTGTCGACCGCCGGCGCTGGGCTGCTCGACGAAGCGCGGGCGATGGTTTCAGCGGCCACCGCAGCAACCGAAGCGGCGCGCGGCGACCGGGTCGACCTGGCGGGGCCGATCCGGCTCGCGGCGCCGATGAGCTTTGGAATCAAGGTGCTCGGCCCGCCGATCGCGGCATTCCTCGAACGTCATCCGGCGGTGGAAATCGAAGTCTTGCTGAGCGATGCGCGCAACGATCCGGTGGCAGAGGGCATCGACCTGACGCTGCGCATCGCGCCGCTCGCGGATTCGAGCCTGCTTGCGCGCACGATCGCGCCCGTCGCGGCATCGGTGATCGCCAGTCCCGCCTATCTGGAAAAGCACGGCACACCCAAACATCCGCTCGAATTGTCGGGGCATCGGCTGATCGGCTATGGTCACCGGCAACGTGCGATGCCGCTGCACTTCCATCGCCAGGGCGAAGAGGTGACGGTGCTGCCGACGGGGCCGTTGTTCGCCAACAATGGCGACATCGCGGTGCCGCTGGTCTCTGCCGGGGGCGGAATCGCGGTCCTGCCCGACTTCATCGCCGCCGACGAACTGGCGTCGGGGGCGGTGGTGCCGATCCTGACCGACTGGTCGATGCCGCAGGCCCACCTGCACCTGCTGTCGCCGCCGTCACGGCTGCGCCCGGCGCGCGTGAAGGCGCTTTCGGATCATCTGGTCGACACGCTGAAGGTCAGCTGCACAGGCGCTCACGCCCGGCATATGGCACTTCATCACGACGCGAAGCCGGGCTGAACGACTGTTGCAAATTGGCCGCGACTCGTGGACTTCTGCGGGTTAAGTCAAAATTAACCTTTTCCCTTCATTAGTTTCGTGGTTAATGTTCCGGCAGTCCTGCAACGGGGGTTGGTCGGTGACATCCTTGATGGTCACGCGGATCGGTTCGCGGGATCATCGTGGGAAACAGTCAAGGGGTGCCCAATGCGCGTACTGCTGATCGAGGACGAGCCGACGACCGCGAAAGCGATCGACACGATGCTCACGACCGAAGGCTTCAATGTCTATACCACCGATCTCGGTGAGGAAGGCTTGGACCTGGGTAAGCTCTATGATTACGACATCATCCTGCTCGACCTGAACCTGCCCGACATGCACGGCTATGACGTGCTGAAAAAGCTGCGCACTGCCAAGGTGCAGACGCCGGTGCTGATCCTGTCGGGCATTTCCGAAATGGACAGCAAGGTGCGCTCGTTCGGCTTCGGTGCCGACGATTATGTCACCAAGCCGTTCCACCGTGACGAGCTGGTCGCGCGCATCCATGCGGTCGTCCGCCGGTCGAAGGGGCACAGCCAGAGCGTCATCAAGACGGGCAAGCTGGCGGTCAATCTCGACACCAAGACGGTCGAGGTCGATACGACGCGCGTGCATCTGACCGGCAAGGAATATCAGATGCTGGAGCTTTTGAGCCTGCGCAAGGGCACGACGCTCACCAAGGAAATGTTCCTGAACCACCTTTATGGCGGGATGGACGAGCCCGAACTGAAGATCATCGACGTCTTCATCTGCAAACTGCGCAAGAAACTGGCGCTGGCTTGCGGCGGCGAAAATTACATCGAGACGGTCTGGGGCCGCGGTTATGTCCTTCGCGACATCGACGACGAAGGCAATGAGGTGCGCCGCGTCGCCTGACGCTGCGTCCTTTCTGACGAGTTAACCGAGGGAACCCGGCGCGGAGCAATCCGCGCCGGTTTTCTTTTGTGCGGTTCGCGCGGGCTGCGTTGGCGAATGGCCGGTTTCGACCGGAAGCGGACATTTGCTCCATTTCCCGGACTGGACGAAGCGGGTCTTGTTCCATATCCCCTTGGCGGTGGAGGGGACCATGCAGCCACATATGACCGCGGCCGAAGTCACGCAGTTTGAACTGCAATTGGCGGGGCTTTCGTCGCTGCTCGAATTCGGGTGCGGCGGCAGCACCGTCGTCGCGGCGCGGCAGGTGCGCCGGATCGTCAGCGTCGATAGCGATCCCGCCTGGCTCGCCCGGGTGCAGGACGACGTCGCGCGCGAGGCGGTGGAATTCACTCCCGTCCATATCGACATCGGGCCGGTCGGCGAATGGGGTTATCCCGTGGATGAAAGCCGGCTTCGCGACTGGCCGCGCTATCATACGCAAATCTGGCGAAGCATGGGGGGCAGCCCCGATGCAGTTCTGATCGACGGGCGCTTTCGCGTCGCCTGCCTGTTGCAGGCGATCATCCACTGCAAACCCGACTGCATCTTCCTGTTCCACGATTTCACCGACCGGCCACATTATCACGGCGTGTTGCGCCATGTGGACGTGCTGGCGCGTGTCGACACGCTTGCCGTGCTGCGCGCGCGGCAGCAGGTCGATGGCAAGGCGGTGCTCCACGACCTGTTCGACCATTATCTCAACCCCGATTGACCCGTCGGGCGCGCTTCGGCACACCCGCGCGCATGTCCATCAGAGCCTTCACCGCGCCCCCCGTCATCGAAACCGACCGTTTGCGCCTGCGCCCCGGGCGGCTGTCCGACAAGGATGTCCACATCGCCATGTGGGCCGACGCACGCGTCACGCGCTTCATCGGCGGCGAACCGCGCGCACCCGACGTAAGCTGGGGAAAGTTCCTGAGCTCGGCGGGGCTGTGGCCGGTGATGGGGTTCGGTTACTGGGTGTTTGCCGACAAGGCGAGTGACAAGCTGGTCGGCATGGGCGGCCTAAGCTATTTCGGCCGCGGTATAGCTGAACTGGAGGGCTTGCCCGAGGCGGGCTGGGCGTTCGACGCCGACCATTGGGGTGCCGGCTATGCGACCGAAGCCATGCGCGCGGCGCTCGGCTGGGCCGACGCCCATCTCGATGCACAGGAAGTGCGCTGCATCATCGATCCCGGCCATGAGGCGTCGGAACGCGTGTCCGCAAAGCTGGGCTTCTGCCGGATCGGCGAGAGCGATGCGCTGGGGCATGTCGTGGCGATTTATGGGCGGCCGCGCGGCGGCTGACGCCCGATGCCGGAGAGCGAGGGAGCGGCTAGGCCGTTTCCACCACCAACACGCCGCCGTCGGCGTTGACGACGCGGACCTTGGTCCCTTCGGGCGCGTCCGGCCCACGCACCGGCCATTCGCCGTCGCCAACCTTGGCGCGCCCGCGGCCATCCTCGATCGCCTGGGTCACCGTCAGCACTTCGCCGACCAACCGGCTGGCGCGCTGGTTGAGATGCGGGTCGGTGGTGGTGATCGGGTTCGCCTTCAACCAGCGGCGCGTTGTGTAAAGCGCGACGAACGACAGGACGGCGAAAATGCCGAGCTGGACCGGGATGCTGTCAATCGGCAGCATCCAGGCGAGCAGGCCGGTGACGATTGCCGCCGAACCGATCCATATGAGGAAGAAGCCCGGTGCGACGATCTCGGCGGCGGCAAGGAGCACGCCGAGCGCAAGCCATGCCCAATGCGGTTCGAGATCGGCCAGCCAGTCGGGCATGTCACTGCCCCCCGTCGCGGTTTGCCAGCGCATCCTTGGCGAGTTCGCCGATGCCGCCGAGCGTGCCGATCAACTGCGTTGCCTCGACCGGGAACAGGATCGTCTTGGCATTCGGGCTGGTCGCGAACTGGCTGACCGCCTCGACATATTTCTGCGCGATGAAATAGTTGATCGCCTGGGCATTGCCGCCCGCGATCGCGTCCGACACCATCTGCGTAGCCTTGGCTTCGGCCTCGGCTTCACGTTCGCGCGCCTCGGCGTCGCGGAAGGCGGCTTCGCGGCGCCCCTCGGCTTGCAGGATCTGGCCCTGCTTCTCGCCCTCGGCGCGCAGGATTTCCGATGCCCGCATTCCCTCGGCCTCCAGGATGTTCGCGCGCTTCTCGCGCTCGGCCTTCATCTGCCGCGCCATCGCGTTGGAAATATCGGCGGGCGGGCGGATGTCCTTGATCTCGACGCGGGTAATCTTGACCCCCCACGGCGTCGTCGCGTCATCGACGACATGCAGCAGGCGAAGGTTGATTTCGTCGCGTTTCGACAGCGTTTCGTCGAGGTCCATCGACCCCATGACCGTGCGCAGGTTGGTCGTCGTCAGGTTCATGATCGCCAGATACAGGTCGCTGACCTCATAAGCCGCCTTTGCGGCATCGAGCACCTGGAAAAAGACGACGCCGTCGACGGCGACCATCGCATTGTCCTTGGTGATGATTTCCTGGCCCGGAATATCGAGCACCTGTTCCATCATGTTCACCTTGCGCCCGACGCGATCGAAGATCGGCATGATGAAATTGAGCCCGGGCTGTGCGGTATGGGTGAAGCGGCCGAAGCGTTCGATCGTATAGGCATAGCCCTGACGAACGGGCGTCAGCGCCCACAACAGGAACACCAGTGCCAGCACGACCGCCGCGATAGCAACATAACCCATCGATCATCCCCTTTTTGCAAAATTGGCCTTTGCAAACCCCCTTCCTTATTGCGGCAACGGCGGGGTTGCGCCACAGAAAAGCGCATGACGCCAAGTGAATATCCGCCGCGCTCGCTGCTCTATGTCCCCGGCTCGAACGCCCGCGCGCTGGAAAAGGCAGGCGGGCTTCCGGCCGACATGCTGATCATCGATCTGGAGGATGCGGTGCCCGCCGACCGCAAGCCGGACGCGCGGGCCGCCATGCGAACAGCGGTGATGGCGGGTTATGCGGGTAAACGGGTTGCGGTGCGCGTCAACGCCGCGGGCAGCCCCGAACAGGCCGCCGACCTTGCCGCGATCGCCGGGCTTCCGCTCGACATGGTCGTGCTGCCCAAGGTCGATAGCCCTGCCGATCTCGACCCGCTGCGCAGCATCGGCTTGCCGGTGCTGGCGATGATCGAGACGCCCGCGGCGATCTATGCCGCGCGGGGCATCGCCGCAGACCCGGCAGTCGCCGGGCTGATCGCCGGGCTCAACGACCTTGCGCATGAACTCGGGCTGCCCGACGGCATGGACCGCGGCGCGATGAGCCACGCGATCCAGGCGATCGTGCTCGCCGCGCGCGCGGGCGGCATATGGTGTTTCGACGGCGTCTATAATGCGATCGACGATGCCGCGGGTTTTGCGGCCGAAGCGGCCGAAGGGCGGCGGCTGGGTTTCGACGGCAAGACGCTGATCCATCCGTCGCAGGTCGATCCGTGCAATGCCATCTTTGCACCATCGGCGCGCGAGGTAGCGGCGGCCGAGGCGCTCGTTGCTGCGGCGACGGGCGGGGCGCAGCGGCACGAAGGGCGAATGATCGAGGATATGCATGTCGCGGCGGCGCGGGCCCTGCTGGCGCGGGCACGAGGGTAAACCCCTTTGACGGGTAAATTGGGGTGACCGTCATTCGTCTTTCGACGAACGCGTCTTGCCGCGCGGCAGCGGAAATGCCATGCGGCGGCTCCATGAAAACGACCCGCTTCCACGCCGCCGTCGCGGCCATCGCCCTGTTCGCCATCGCGCCCGCCGCTTCAGCCGCGCCTGCGAAGGCCGACGCTCCGGTCACCGAGGCGCAGCTTGCCGAACATATCCGGATACTCGCGGGCGATGCCTTTGAAGGCCGCGCGCCGGGCACCGAGGGCGAAGACCGCACCATCGCCTATGTCGTCGGCGAATGGGCGAAGGCGGGACTGGTGCCGGTGCCGGACAGCACCACACCCTGGCTCCAGCCTGTGCCCTTCGTCGAGACGCAGGCGCTGAGCGGGTCCGCGAAGTTCAAAGCCAACGGGCGCGATTTCGCGATCGGCGATGACGGCATCATCCTGACAGGGCGTGACGCGTCGGTGTCGCTGGTGGGCGTTCCGGCGGTCTTTGTCGGCTATGGTGTGGACGGCACGGGCAAGGTCAATGCCGACGTCGCGGGCAAGCTGGCGATCATGCTGTTCGACAATGCGCCCTTCGGCGACAAGCTGCCGCGCTATCGCGAACGGCGGCAGATGCTCGCCGATGCGGGGGCGAGCGCAGTGCTGGTCATTTCGACTGGCGCGGTGCCTTGGCCGGCGCTGCGCGAAAGCCTTGGCAGCAAATATATGCGCCTTGCCAGCGCCAAGGCGGGCGCGCCGGTGAGCGGCTTTCTGTCCCCCGAAGCCGGTGACGCGTTGCTCAAGGCGGCGGGACAGGATGGCGCCGCGCTGCGCGAGGCGGCCAAATCGCCCGATTACAAGGGCGCCGCGCTGCCGGTAACGGCGGACTTCGCGGCGCAATCGGCGGTTCGTCCCTTTGCCAGCCACAATGTCATCGCCAAACTGCCCGGCGCAAAGCCGGACGGCAAGGCGGTGCTGTTCCTCGGTCACTGGGACCATCTGGGCATCTGCGCACCCGAAGGCGCGGCCGATCGAATTTGTAACGGCGCGGTGGACAATGCCAGCGGCATCGCCGTGCTGATCGAGGTCGCAAAGCGGCTGGGCAAGGGCGCGCGTCCCGACCGCGACATTTATTTCCTGGCGACCACCGCCGAAGAGAAGGGGCTGCTTGGCGCACATTATTTCGCCGACCATCCGGTGGTGCCGCTGTCCGATATCACCGTCGCGCTCAACGTCGACACGATCGCGATTTCGCCGCGCGGCACGCCCGTTGCGACGATCGGCCGCGGCAAGCCCGCCTATGATGCGGTGGTGCGCGACGCAGCGACCAGACTAGGCCGCAAGCTTGACGGCGATGGCGAGGCCGATGCCTTCATCCAGCGGCAGGACGGCTGGGCGCTGGGGGCCAAGGGCGTGACCTCGTTGATGGTCGGCGGCAGCTTTTCGGACATGAAGCTGCTCGAAGCGTTCCTGGGCAGCGACTACCACCGCCCGGCGGACAATTTCTCCGACAAGATCCCGCTCGGCGGCGCCGCCGAGGACGCCGATTTGCATGTCGCTCTGGGGCGGGCGTTTGCGGATACCAAGGCGTGGAGCGGGACCGAAAAATAACGGTCCTGAAACAGGACCGTGTGTCCCCGCGAAGGCGGGGACCCATCACCGGACTTTTCGGATTTAAGCGGCGGGAGATGGCTCCCGCCTTCGCGGGGGCACACTCAATAACGGTTGGCCTCAGGCCGCCTGCTTGGCGCGGTCGGCCATTTCCTGATTGAGCATTTCTGCCAGCAGGAACGCCAGTTCCAGCGATTGCCCCGCATTCAGGCGCGGATCGCAATGCGTGTGATAGCGATCGGCCAGATCCATCTGGGTCACGTCCATCGCACCGCCGGTACATTCGGTGACATTCTGCCCGGTCATTTCGATATGGATGCCGCCGCCATGCGTGCCCTCGGCGCGGTGCACGGCAAAGAAGCCGCGCACTTCGGCCAGGATGCGATCGAACGGGCGTGTCTTGTAGCCGTTGGGCGTCTTGATGACATTGCCGTGCATCGGATCGCATGACCACACGACGGGGTGACCCGATTCCTTCACCGCGCGCACCAGCTTGGGCAGGTGCGCCTCGATCTTGTCGTGGCCGTAGCGCGTGATCAGCGTCATGCGCCCCGCGACATGATGGGGGTTGAGCGTGTCGAGCAGGCGCAGCAGGACGTCGGGTTCCAAGCTCGGCCCGCACTTCATGCCCACCGGATTGCCGATACCGCGCAGATATTCGATATGCGCCGACCCCTCGAAGCGGGTGCGGTCGCCGACCCACAGGAAATGGCCCGAGGTGTCGTACCAGCCGCCGGTCAGGCTGTCCTGCCGCGTCAGCGCCTGCTCATAGGGGAGCAGCAGCGCTTCGTGACTGGTGTAGAAGCTGGTGCCCTTTATCTGCGGCACCGTTTCGGGGGTCACGCCGCACGCTTCCATGAAGGCGAGGGCCTCCGAAATGCGCGCGGCGGTTTCCTGATATTTCTTCGCCCACGGGCTGCGGTCCATGAAGTCGTGCGTCCAGGCGTTGACCTGGTGCAGATTGGCGTAGCCGCCGTTTGCAAAGGCGCGCAGCAGGTTCAGCGTCGCCGCCGACTGGTTATACGCCTTGACCATCCGCTGCGGATCGGGTTCGCGGCCCGTTTCCTCGAACGCGATGTCGTTGATGATGTCGCCACGATAGCTGGGCAGCGAGACACCGTCGATGTCCTCCATATCGGCCGAACGCGGCTTGGCGAACTGGCCTGCCATGCGGCCGAGTTTCACCACGGGCATCTTCGACGCGAAGGTCAGGACGACCGCCATCTGGAGCAGCACCCGGAAGGTGTCGCGGATATTGTTCGGATGAAATTCGGCAAAACTTTCAGCGCAGTCGCCGCCCTGGAGCAGGAACGCCTTGCCCTCGGCAACCTTACCCAGTTCCGCCGTCAGGTCGCGCGCTTCGCCGGCAAAGACCAGCGGCGGGTAGTTGCTGAGTTCGCGTTCCGCCGCCGCGAGCGCGTCGGCGTCGCGATAGGTGGGCAGCTGGCGGGCCTCGTGCGAGCGCCAGCTATGCGGTTGCCAATTTTTCGTCATCTGCCTGTCTTTTCATCTTCGAATCGTGCGCCCCATGGCGCGGAAGCCGCCCGGAAGCAATGTTACCGGCACGCGCAAAGCCGAAAATTAGCATTATCGTGACATTTGCGCACCTATGCTTTTCTTCGCGGTCGCGAACTGATAGTTTGTTACGGGCTTTGGAAGCGGGAGGGGCGCAGCCAAGGCGAACGGCTATCTGCAACGTTATACATCCGGTGACCTGACGGCGGGTCTCGACGCGAAGCGATCGGCTATGGCGAATTTCGATTCCGCATGGTTTCTTTACGGAGCGCTCCTGCTCCTGTTGGCGACAAGCTTTGTCGTGCGGATCGACTATGTCCGCATGGGGCTTGCGGCCGCGGCGCTGGTCGCGCTTCCACTGGCGCTGTTCCGCGGCCCCGATGTGGGGTCCAGCCTGCTGGTGATCGCGATCCTTGTCGTCAACATCGGCATTCTCGCGCGATTGTGGCTGCGCGGCGCGAAGGTCCGCTTCACGGCGGAGGAAGAGGAACTGCGCCGCCAGCATTTCGCGGGACTCGGCCCGGTGCCGGCGCGCCACCTGATCGATCAGGGCCACTGGATTTCGGCGCGTCGCGGCGAAGTGCTGATCCGCGAAAATCAGGCCGCGCCAAGCCTTTTCTACCTGGGCGAAGGACAGGCGACGATCCTGCGCGACGGCATCGAGGTCGGGAAGCTGTCCGAGGGCGCGCTGATCGGCGAGGCGACGGTGCTCGACGGCGCGCACGCGACCGGAACGGTGCTGCTCGGCAGCAACGCGCGGCTGTGGTTCGTCCCGGCGACCGCGCTGCGCGCCTATCTGGCGGCCAACCCGGACATCGCCAGCGCGCTCCACGAAGGCTTCGCGCGGGCGCTGCGCGGTAAATTGGCGAGCGCCAACACGCGCATCGCCGACCGTCCGCTGCCGTCGTGACGCGGCCCCATTTTTCGCGTCTCGAATATGCCATCGCCACCTGCTAGGCCTGCGATCATGACGCTGATTCTTTATGGCATTTCAAACTGCGACACGGTGAAGAAGGCGCGCCGCTGGCTCGACGAGCAAGGGGTCGCCCATCATTTTCACGATGTGCGCAAGGACGGACTCGACGCGGAGCGGTTGCAAGGATGGATCGACGCTCTCGGCTGGGAAAAGCTGCTCAACAAGGCAGGAACGACCTTTCGCAAGCTGCCCGATGCGCAGAAGGAAGGGCTCGACGCGGCATCGGCGAAGGCGCTGATGCTGGACCAGCCGGCGATGATCCGGCGCCCCGTCGTCGAGGTCGACGGCACCACCAGCGTCGGCTTTTCGGCCAGCGATTGGCAGGCGCGTTTTGCGGCATGATCCGCTGGCCGCTGGCGCTGGTCGCCCTGATGCTGTCGGCGGGCTGCGCGGCTGACGATATGACCGTGCAACCGACCCTGGACGGCCAGCCACCGATCGTTATCGCGCACCGCGGCGCGTCGGGCGAGCGGCCCGAACACACGATCGCTGCCTATCGCCTCGCGATCGATCAGGGCGCCGATTTTATCGAGCCCGATCTGGTGCTGACCCGCGACGGCGTTCTCGTCGCGCGGCATGAGAACGAGATTTCGGAAACGACCGACGTCGCCGATCATCCCGAATTTGCCGCACGCAAGGCGACGAAAACGATCGACGGCACCCAGGTCACTGGCTGGTTCACCGAGGATTTCACCCTCGCCGAGCTGAAGACACTGCGCGCGCGTGAACGGCTGCCGAAGCTGCGCAGCACCGAATATGACGGCCGGTTCGACATCCCGACCTTCGAGGAAATCCTGACGCTGCTGGCCGAGGTCAACGCCGAACGAAAAGAGGAGAAAAAGTCACCCGTCGGCGTCTATCCCGAAACCAAGCATCCCAGCTATTTCGTGTCGATCGGGCTTCCGCACGAAGCGCCCCTGCTCGCGATGCTCGATCGCTTCGGCTATCGCGGGCGCGCCGCGCCGGTGTTCATCCAGAGCTTCGAGGTCGGCAATCTGATGGACCTGCGCGCCAAAAGCGACTTGCCACTGATCCAGTTGATGGATGCGGAGGGTGGTCCCGCCGACCGCCCCGACACCAGCTATGCCGCAATGGCGTCGCCCGCAGGGCTGAAGATGGTTGCGGGTTATGCCGACGGCATCGGTCCCAACAAGGCGATGGTCATCCCGCGCGGCGCGCTGGGCCGGCTTGGCGATCCGACGCGCCTGGTCCGCGATTCGCACGCCGCGGGGCTGAAGGTGCATCCCTGGACCTTTCGCCGCGAGAATTATTTCCTGCCGCTCGGCGACAAGGGCGGGGTCAACCCGGCGGGCCATGGCGACCTTGCGAGTGAAATCACCGCCTATCTGAAAACCGGCATCGACGGGCTGTTCAGCGACAATTCGCGCGAAGCGGTCGCCGCGGTGCGGAAAACCGGCGAGCGATAGGCCCGCGGCTTCTTCGCTGGCGGCCAAGGCCCGGCCCGCCGCCCCCGGGGAGAGACGGGGACCGGGCCCGCGCGGCCGCGCTGGCTCAATCCTTATGGTCGTTCCACTGAAACACCGCTTCGAGCGGTTTCTCGAACACATGGGCGATACGGAACGCGACCTCCAGCGACGGCGAATATTTGCCCTGCTCGATGGCGGCGATCGTTTGCCGCGTCACGCCGACGCGATCGCCAAGGTCGCCCTGGGTCATTTCGCCCGCCAGAAAACGCAGTGTGCGGATGTCGTTGGTGAAAGGTAGCGCCATCGCTCAGCCATCCCGGCGATAAAGATAGAGTTGCACGCCAATGCGCACCATTTCGGCCAGCACCACCACCGCCAGCAGGGTGTTGAGCAAGGTTGGCATCGAATAGCCTGCAAAGATCATTCCGATACAGAGCCAGACACCGATCACTATCGGATAATAGGCATAATGCGTCCCGCGCCAGTGGATCGCACGCTCGCGCTCGTCCGCGGCGGCGTGAGCCTCCCGCGGGCTGCGCGCCGCGATCACGCCGATGATGATCGACATTGCCAGAATGATGCCAATGGTCACCACGGCGAGCAATCCGCCGCTCGCCGCGATATTGCCGGGCCCGCGGGGCAGCGCGGTGTGCAGCCTGAAGAAATACCAGCCAAAGGCGGTCGCGATGACCACCAGCGACACCCAATGCGTCTTTTCGCGAAACGTCATGTCATCACTCCATGTCATATAATATGAACTCTATGTCTAATATTTTTAACATGGAGTCAATCAGGAAAGACATCGTCCGGCTTTGGCGCTTTCGTCGGGTCGCTTTAGTCGCTAAGCCGCGCCCCATGTCCACGCTCCCCAAGACGCTCACCTTCGACACCTCGACCAGCCGCGCGAACCCGACGCCGCAGCCGATGAAGCGCCTCACCGTGCCGCGCATCCGCCAGCGCAAGGGCGGCGAGCCGCTGGTGATGCTGACCGCCTACACCGTCCGCATGGCGCAGCTGCTCGATCCGCATTGCGACATGCTGCTGGTCGGCGATTCTTTGGCGCAGGTGATCTATGGTTTGCCGCATACCGTCGGGGTGACGATGGACATGATGGCGCTGCACGGCGCCGCGGTCGTGCGGGGCAGCTATCACGCCGCCGTGATCGTCGACATGCCTTTCGGCAGCTATGAAGGCAGTCCCCAGCAGGCATTCGACAATGCCGCGCGGCTGCTCAAGGAAACGGGCGCGGCCGCGGTGAAGGTCGAGGGCGGCAAGGTGCTGGCCCCGACGATCGAATTTCTCACCCAGCGCGGCATCCCGGTGATGGGCCATGTCGGGTTGACGCCGCAGGCGGTGAATATCCTTGGTGGTTATGGCGTGCGCGGCAAGAGCGAGGAGGAAGCCCGTTCGATCGTCGAAGATGCCATCGCTGTGGCGCAGGCGGGCGCTTTTTCGATCGTGATCGAAGGCGTGCTCGAATCGATCGCGATCGAGATCACGAACAAGGTCGATTGCCCGACGATCGGTATCGGCGCGTCGGCCGAGTGCGACGGCCAGGTACTGGTCACCGACGACATGCTCGGCATGTTCGAGCGCGTTCCGAAGTTCGTGAAACGGTACGGCAATATGGCGAGCGTCGTCGAAGGCGCGGTCAAGGACTATGCCGAAGAAGTCAGGTCCCGTTCATTCCCGACCGAGGATCAGACCTACGCAGGTTGAAGGCCCGGCGATCCGCGCAAAGTGAAACGCTTGGCCTTTTTCGGTGCCGTCGCTAAGGAAGCGACCGGCCCAGAGCCATGATGATGATATGGAGGTTTGATTGGCCCTGAGCCCGACGAACGACGCCGCGCTGTTGCAGGAAGTCGACGAAGCCGTCCGCAAGGACCGGCTGGACACGATCATGCAGCGTTATGGTCGCTGGATCATCGGCGGTGTGTTGGCCGCGCTGCTGGCGTTCGGCGGCTATCTGTTCTGGAACAACCGGCAGGAAGCCGCGCGCGGCGAACGCGCTGAGGAGCTCGTCGCCGCCTTTGAAAAGCTGGAGACGAACCAGCCGCGGGCCGCGGCCACCGCGTTGCAGAAGCTCGCCGCCGAGGGCGATCCCGCCTATCGCGCCGTGGCGCAGATGCAGGAAGCGAACATCAAGGCGCAGGGGGGCGACCTGAAGGCCGCCGCCGCGTTGATGGCAAAGGTCGCGGCCGACACCAAATTGGACCAGTCGCTGCGCGACCTGGCGCTGATCCGCCAGACCGCGTTTGAATTTGACACGCTGAAACCCGAAGCGGTGATCGCCCGCATGAAGCCGATGGTCGACGCAAAGGACCCGGCGTCGAGCTGGTTCGCCAGCGCCGCCGAACTGACGGCCAGCGCGCATTACCAACTCGGCCAGTTCGACCAGGCTGGCGCGCTGTATGGCCGTATCGCCAAATTGCCCGACGTTGCCAAATCGCTCCAGTCGCGATCGGTGCAGATGGCGGGGATGCTGGGTGTCGATGCCATCGCAGACCGGGCGGCCGACAGCGCCGCCGCCGAAACAAAACAGGCGGCGTCAAGCGCCGCCGGGGACCAGAAAGGCAATGCCGCGCCGAAGGCAGCGGCAGCCGGAAAAGCTGAGGAAGCCAATTAATATGCGGACATCGCGTTACGGACTCTATGCGGCGCTGCTCGCGCTGCCGCTCGCCGGTTGCGGCGTGTTCAAGGGCGACGGCGGACCGAAGACGCCGACGATCGGCGACCGCGTGTCGATCCTGTCGAACGACAACAGCATCAAGGTCGACCCGATCACGGCAGAAATCGCCGTGGTGCTGCCCGAACCGGCGGTCAACGCCGCCTGGGCGCAATCGGGCGGCAATGCGTCGAAGTCGATGGGCCATCCGGCGCTCGCTGCCACGCGCAGCCAGTTGTGGCAGGCCAATATCGCCGGCAGCACCAACAAGCAGCGCCTTGCGGCCTCGCCGGTGATCGCCGACAATCGGCTGTTCGTCGTGGACACCGATGCGGTGGTTACCGCGCTTGCCGCCGATACCGGCGCGCCGCTGTGGCGCACACCAATTGGCAGCACGGGCAAGGATTTCAAGGATTCGCTGTTCGGCGGCGGCGCCGGGGTCGACGGCAATGTCGTCTACGCCACCAGCGGCGTCGGCGACGTCGCGGCGCTCAATGTGGCCGACGGGTCGGTGATCTGGAAGGTCAAGCCCGCGGGTCCGCTGCGCGGTGCGCCGACGATCGCCTTCGGCGGCGTCTATGTGATCAGCCAGGACAACCAGATTTTCGCGCTCAACGCGGCGACCGGCGCCGTGCAGTGGCAGGCAACCGCGTCGATGGAGGCGGGCAGCGTGTTCGGCGCCGCATCGCCGGCGGCCGGGCAGGGAACGATCGTCGCTGGCTTCTCGTCGGGCGAGGTTCAGGCCTATCGCTATGAAAACGGCCGCGACCTGTGGGAAGATGCGCTCGCGCGGACATCGATGGCGCTGTCGGTGTCGACGCTGACCGACGTCGATGCCGATCCGGTCGTCGACCGGGGCCGGGTCTTTGCGCTCGGCCAGGGCGGCCGCATGGCAAGTTATGAACTTGTCACGGGGCAGCGGAGCTGGGAAATATCGATTGCAGGTATTTCGACGCCCTATGTGGTCGGCGAATGGGTCTATGCGATGACCGACGATGGCAAGTTGTTGTGCGTGTCGCGCGCGAACGGCAAGGTGCGCTGGCTGCAACAGCTCGCGCGGTTCCGCGTCGAGACCGAAAAGAAGAAAAAGGACCCGATCCGTTGGACCGGCCCGATCCTTGCCGGGGGCCGTTTGATCGCGGTCAACAGCGAAGGGATGCTGTCCGAATTTTCGCCGACCGATGGATCGCTCCTCGGTTCGACCGAGTTCAAATCGTCGTTGTCGCAGCCCCCCGTGGTTGCGAACAATATCTTGTACGTCCTTGCGGACGATGGGCAGATCACGGCCTGGCGCTGATACAGCGTCCGGGCCGGGGCGGCCCGGTGAAGGAATAGGGACATGTCGCGATTCGCGACGATTGCCATTGTCGGGCGGCCCAATGTGGGCAAATCGACGCTGTTCAACCGGCTGGTCGGCAAGCGCCTTGCGCTGGTCGATGACCAGCCCGGGGTCACGCGCGACCGCCGCGAGGGCGACGGCCAGCTTCTGGGGCTGGAGTTTCGCATCGTCGATACCGCGGGTTTCGAGGATTATGACGCCGCGACCCTGCCCGGCCGAATGCGCGTCCAGACCGAAAAGGCGGTGCGCGAGGCCGATGCCGCGCTGTTCATGATCGACGGCCGCGCCGGGGTGACGCCGCTCGACGAGGAAATCGCGCGCTGGCTGCGCAGCGAGGACACGCCGATCATCCTCCTCGTCAACAAGGCCGAGGGGAAACAGGGCGAGAACGGCCTGATGGAGAGCTATTCGCTCGGTTTCGACAATCCGATCGCGCTCAGCGCCGAACATGGCGAAGGCGTCGTCGACCTGTTCGACGCGCTGCGCCCGATCGTCGAGGGGTTCGACGCTGCCGAAGCCGAAGCTTTCCCGCCGCCCTCGGACGGCGAAGAGGATGAAGACGCGCCGCTCGGCCCGATGAAACTGGCGATCGTCGGCCGCCCGAATGCGGGCAAGTCGACGCTGATCAACCGCATGATCGGCGAGGACCGCCTGATTACCGGGCCCGAGGCGGGGATTACGCGCGATTCGATCCGCGTCGACTGGCAGTGGGAAAATGACGGCGAGGTTCACGAGATCCAGCTGTTCGACACCGCGGGGATGCGCAAACGTGCCAAGGTGGTCGACAAGCTGGAGAAATTGTCGGTCGCCGACGCACTCCACGCGGTCGATTTCGCCGAGGTCGTCGTGCTGTTGCTCGACGCCACCAAGGGGCTGGAGGCGCAGGATCTGCGCATCGCCGACCGGGTTCTTCAGGAAGGACGCGCGCTGATCGTCGCGCTCAACAAATGGGACGTGGCCGAAGATCCTTCGTCGCTGTATAATGGCGTGCGGGGTGCGCTCGACGACGGGCTGAGCCAGGTCAAGGGCGTCCCTGTGCTCACCATCTCGGGCGCGACGGGCAAGGGGATCGACACGCTTGTCCGCGTCGCCTTTGAACAGCGCGCGATCTGGACCAACCGTGTTTCGACCGCGCGGTTGAACCGCTGGTTCGAGGGCGCGGTGGAAAACAACCCGCCGCCGGCCCCCGGCGGCAAGCGCATCAAGCTGCGCTATATCACGCAGGCGCGGACGCGGCCGCCGACCTTCGTCGTGTTCGGCACTCGCACCGATGCGCTGCCGGGCAGTTACGAACGCTATCTGGTCAATGGCATGCGCAAGGAATTGGGATTTCAGGGCGTACCCGTACGGCTCAACTTCCGCAATTCGCGCAACCCCTATGACGAGTGATGATGGCTGACGAATCGGGTGCGCTGGTCGTCGACGCACGGGGTATGCGATGCCCCTGGCCCGCGCTGCGGCTGGCGCGCGCGATGCGAGGCGCGACCGACGTGCTGCTGATTGCCGACGATCCGCAGGCGGGGCGCGAAGTGGCGGCGCTGGCCGCAGAGCATGGCTGGCGGATTGCAGCCGGAGCCGCGGACCCAAGCGAGGGGCGCTGGCGCGTCCGACGCTGATCCAAAGCGGGACGTTTCGCTGCGCATCGTCGCTGGCACCGTAACGTCTTTTTTACCCAACTTCGCCATGGAGCAGTTGGGACCACGGCCAAATTTGAACACCAAGGGACAAAAGCATTGGACGAAATCCTGGTCGATTGGGATGAGTTTCGCGCCACGCGCACCCAGTTGGGGGCAGCGTTTGTCCGGATTCTCGGCTATTTTCGCGAAGATGGCACCAAATCGGTGGCCGCGATCGAAGAGGCGATGCGCGCCCGCGATGCGCGCGGCCTGGTGATGCCCGCGCACACGCTGAAAAGCGAAGCGCGCCAGTTCGGGGGAGAGAAACTCGGCGCGCTGTCGGAAGATATCGAAATGTTTGCCCGGCGCTGCGTCGAAAGCCAGACCAGCCCCGAGGAATATCTGCCGCGCGTCGTCGAACTGCGCCGCTTGTTTGAAGAGACGCTTGGTGCGCTGGAGCGCGAAGCGAACCCGCTCGTCCAGCGTCGCCCGGCGGGTTTCGGCCGCGCCGTCGGCTACTGACCCAAGCTATTTTTTCGCATCGGTTGGAACTGCCCGCGCGCAAGGCTGCGCCACAGCCATTCGAGCGGGCCGTAGCGATAGCGGTCGAGCCACGGTTTCGACCACAGCAGCATGAGCGCCCACATCGCAATGGACCAGAGATAGAGCGTCCAGCGGCCGACGTCGCCGAAGAAGCCTAACCCATAACCATAGAAGATCGTCGTCATCACGATGCTGGTGCCAAGATAGTTGGAAAAGGCAGCGCGGCCCGTCGCGGCGACGCGGGCGATTCCGACGCTGGCGCCGAGGCGCTGGATCAGCAGGATGAGCAGCGCGGCATAAGCGATCGTCATCATCAACCGCCCCGGCCCCGCCCAGCCCATGAAGGCGTTGACGCCAACGATATAGTCGAAGCCCGATCGCCACTGGAGCCAGCCGACCGGCAGCGTGAGCAGCACGCCAGGGAGCAACCAGCGCCGCGCGGTCCGGCGATAGTCGGCGGCTGTCCACGCCCCGGTGAGGAAGCCGTTGCGGAACAGCGCCATGCCCAGCATCATCAGCGGCAGCGTTTCCCATATCGTCATCAGCACGCCGATGAACGGGTTGATTGCGGTATCGAGTCGCGAATTGAGAATCGGTAGATAGGGGCCGCGATAGAGCGCGAGTTCCTCGGTCACTTCGCCGTCGATCTTGGCATATTCGTCGCGCACGTCGCGCCCGGCCTCGGCCATCGGCGACACGGGGTTGTCGGCGGCGCTGGCGACCGCGAGCTGCGCGCCGAAGAACAGCGACGTCAGCACCGTGCCGAGCGTGAACAGCCCGATTGCCCATTTGATCAGGCGCCGCGCGTCCCAATGGCGAAAGCCGAAGGCGATGCAGCCGACGGCGGCATAAAGGAACAATATGTCGCCCCACCAGATGAAGAAATAATGGCAAAGTCCAAACACGGCGAGCCACGCCATGCGGCGATAATGCACCGTGCTGGGGTCCTGCCCGCCGGATTCGGCGCGGTCGATGATCAGCAGCATGCTCGCCCCGAACAGGATCGAAAAGAGGCCGCGCATCTTGCCGTCGAACAACAGGAAACCGATCGCCCAGGCGGCGATGTCGGACGATGTCTCGCCGCCATAGGCCTTAGGCGAGACATAGGCCATTTCAGGCATCGCAAAGGCGACGATGTTCATCGCCAATATGCCCATCACGGCAAAGCCGCGCATCGCGTCGAGGGTGAGGAGCCGGGTCGGCGCAGTCTCTCGGTCGTCGCTCATAGGCCCTCCACTGTATTATTTACCTATTACAGCTGGCAATTGCCCGGGTCCAGCGGTTAAGTCATTATTGACATCTGTGTCAGTAGTGCTATCTGGACACCATCAGTGATTCGCACGGGAACCGCCATGACCATCCCCACCATCTTCTCCCATCCCGATCGCCAGCCGCAGAAGTTCCGCCCGTTCAAGGCGTTCCAGCACTTCCGCAAGCTGATCAAGGACAAGGAAGACACCGAACAGGTGTTCCACATCTTTGAAAATCTGCCGCGTAAGGGTTTCATGGACGACGCGCGCGCCTTTGTGACAAGCGATTTCGGACGGAAGCTGATGGAAAGCGAACCCTATCTGCCCGACCTGCTCGACGATCACAGCTGGATCGACGAACTGCCCGAGGGCAGCGTCGGCCACGCCTATGTCACGTTCATGCGGCGCGAGGGGCTGTCGGCAGCGGGGCTGGTGGCCGAGGCTGACAAAATGGGCCGCCCCAAGTTCGACGACCAGGTGCAATGGTATGCCAATCGCCTGCGCGACACGCACGACCTGTTCCACATCCTGACCGGCTATGGCCGCGACGCGCTCGGTGAACAATGCGTGCTCGGTTTCACTTACGGCCAGACGGGCAATTACGGCAATTTCTTCATCGCCTATGCCGGTGGTTTTGAAGTGAAGCGCGGTGTGAAAGCCGATGCTCCGGTGTTCGGCGCGATCCGTCAGGGCCAGCGCCACGGCAAGGCCGCGAAAGCGATTATCGAGCAGGATATCCGGGCGCTGCTGGCCGAACCGCTGGACGCGGCGCGCGCGCGGCTGGGGATCGGCGAGCCGACGCTGTATCAGGAAGCGCACCGCGCCTATCGCAGCCGCGGAATTGATCCGTATAATTTCCTGGCGGCGCAGCAGGCCGTCGCGGCTTGAATTAGATCCTCCCTGTCGCGCAGCGATGGGGAGGGGGACCGCTCGCGAAGCGAGTGGTGGAGGAGCGGCGTCATAGCCCCTCCGTCAGCGCTTCGCGCTGCCACCTCCCCATGGCTTCGCCACAGGGAGGCTCTATTTTAGCCTCGCGATCAGCGCCTGTGCGGCCGCCGGGTTGCGGACCTTCGCGCCCGATATGAAGAAGAGATAGACGTCGCGGTCGCCCTTGGCCCAGTCTTTCGCCCGCTTTGCCCACCCGTCGAGCGCCTTGGCGTCGTAGCCCGTTTCGACATCCTCCTCGCTGCGCTGCAACCGCGCATAGGTGAAGTCGGCGGTCTGCTCGTCGATGCACGGAAATTCATCGCTGTCGGCATAGACGATCGCCATATTCCGCTCGCGCAGCATCTCGACAAACGCCGGATCGCGGAAGCTCTCGTGCCGCACCTCGATTGCGTGGCGCAGCGGCAGGCCGTCCTGCGTCTCGGGAAGCAGGTCGAGAAAGCCCGCGAAATCGTCAGGCACGAATTTCTTGGTCGCCATGAACTGCCAGTGGATCGGGCCGAGCCGGTCGCCAAGGCGGGTCAGCCCCTGCGTCAGGAATTTCTCGATCGACGCTGCGCCGTCCACCAGGACTTTGCGGTTGGTCGTAAAGCGTGACGCCTTGACGCTGAACTTGAAGCCGTCGGGCACCGCCGCCGCCCAACTGGCAAAGCTTTCGGGCTTCTGGCTGCCGTAATAGGTGCCGTTGATCTCGATCCCGGTCAGATGCTGACCGGCATATTCGAGTTCGCGCTTCTGCGCGAGGCCGGCGGGGTAGAAGGGGCCGCGCCACGGCTCGAAGGTCCAGCCGCCGATGCCGATATGGATGCTCATGGGCCCCTCTCTTTCCTTTATGCGAGCGCCGCGTCGGCTCCCATCAACGTCGGGAAGAAACCTTCGTGCGCCTCGCGCAGTTCCGCGAGCGTCACTTCGTGGTCGCTATCGGGCAGCTCGAACACGATGCGGTCCTTGATCGTGCGGCCAACGGGATCGACCGGCACGTCGGCGCGGCCCGCAGCGTCGAGGAAGTCGGCGAGGCAGGTGTCGCAGACGGTGACGAGGTAGAGACCCTGATCCTCGCCGAAAAAGCTTTCGGCGACGCCGAAGGGCTGTTCCTCGCTCACTAGCACGCCGATGTTCGATTTCAGCGCCATTTCGGCGAGCGTTACCGCCATGCCGCCGTCGGAGACGTCGTGGCAGGCGGTGATCCAGCCGGAGTTGATCGCGTGGCGGATGAAATCGCCGGTGCGCTTTTCGCAGCGGAGATTCACCTCGGGCGGCGGACCTTCTTCGCGGCCGTGGATTTCGCGCAACCACGCTGACTGGCCCAGATGACCTGCGCGTTCGCCGACCGCGAGCACGATGTCGCCGGTGCGCTTGAAGCCGATGCCGACTGCCTTGTTCAGATCCTCGATCACGCCGACGCCGCCGATTGCGGGGGTCGGCAGGATCGCGCTGCCGCCGCCGGTCGCCTTGGATTCGTTATAGAGGCTGACGTTGCCCGAGACGATCGGATAGTTGAGCGCGATGCACGCCTCTGCCATCCCATCGAGGCAGCCGACGATCTGGCCCATGATTTCGGGGCGCTGCGGGTTCGCGAAGTTCAGGCAATTGGTGATCGCGAGCGGGGTCGCGCCGACTGCGGTGATGTTGCGCCAGGTTTCGGCGACCGCCTGCTTGCCGCCCTCGACGGGGTCGGCGTAGCAATAGCGCGGGGTGCAGTCGGTCGACATGGCGAGCGCGCGGTTGGTGCCGTGGATGCGGACGAGCGCGGCGTCGCCGCCGGTCTGCACCGTGTCGGCGCCGACCTGGCTGTCGTACTGCTCCCAGATCCAGCGGCGGCTGGCGATGTCGGGGGTGCCCATCAACCTCTTGAGGTCGGCGGCAACGTCCTGCGTTTCGGGGACGTTCGTCAGCGCAGGCTGCTTCGGGGTCGGAACGTGCGGACGGTCGTAGAGCGGCGCATCGTCGGCGAGCGGCGCGAGCGGGATGTCGCAGACGATCTCGCCATGATGTTCGAGCACCATGCGCCCGGTGTCGGTGACGGTGCCGATGACCGCGAAGTCGAGTTCCCATTTGTGGAAGATCGCGGCGGCGAAATCCTCGCGGCCGGGCTTCAGCACCATCAACATGCGTTCCTGCGATTCGGACAGCATCATTTCATAGGCTGTCATGCCGGTTTCGCGTTGCGGCACATCGTCCATCTTGAGATGGAGGCCGACGCCGCCCTTCGACGCCATTTCGACCGACGAGGAGGTCAGGCCCGCGGCGCCCATGTCCTGGATCGCGACGATCGCATCGGACGCCATCAATTCGAGGCACGCCTCGATCAGCAGTTTTTCGGTGAAGGGGTCGCCGACCTGTACCGTCGGGCGTTTTTCCTCGGCATCCTCGCCGAAGTCCGCGCTCGCCATCGTCGCGCCGTGGATGCCGTCGCGGCCGGTTTTCGACCCGACATAGACGATCGGATTGCCGACGCCCGATGCAGCCGAATAAAAGATCTTGTCCTGTTCGGCGACGCCGACGGTCATCGCGTTGACGAGGATATTGCCGTCATAGGCCTTGTGGAAATTGACCTCGCCGCCGACGGTGGGGACGCCGACGCAATTGCCATAGCCGCCGATGCCGTGGACGACGCCCGAGATGAGGTGCTTCATCTTCGGATGATCGGGGCGGCCGAAGCGCAGCGCGTTGAGGTTCGCGACCGGACGCGCGCCCATCGTGAACACGTCGCGCAAAATGCCGCCGACCCCGGTCGCCGCGCCCTGATAGGGTTCGATATACGACGGGTGGTTGTGGCTCTCCATCTTGAAGATCGCGGCGAGCTTCTTGCCGTCCGGCCCTTCGCCGATGTCGATCACCCCGGCATTTTCGCCGGGGCCACAGATCACCCAAGGCGCCTCGGTCGGCAGTTTCTTCAAATGAAGGCGCGAGCTTTTATAGCTGCAATGTTCGGACCACATGACCGAAAAGATGCCGAGTTCGACAAGGTTCGGTTCGCGCCCGATCGCGGCGAGGACGCGATCATATTCCTCGGGCGAAAGCCCATGCTCGGCGACGATTTCGGGGGTGATGGCGGGCGATGGCTGAGTCATGGCGCGCCTTTAGCGACACCAGCGCAAAACGAACAGACCCCATGATGCGAAAACATCATGGGGTCTGCGGTCGAAACGAGGGATTAGCGCGAAGCGAGCGTGGTCGTCTCGGCCTTGAGCGGCTCGACGTCGCGCAGCGTGAAGCTCACCTGCTGCGAACCGACGGTGCCGCGGACGCGGTGACTGCCGACGCGCAGCGTGAACGGCTTGCCGGTGCGTTCCTCGACGCCGCTGATCACGCGGGTGTCGCCGACCTGCTTGACGGTATAGCTGTACGTCGCGCCTTCATGCTCGAAACGCTTGGTCGCTGCGTCCTTTGCGATCGCTACCGACGGCACCAGCGCGAGCAGGCCGAGGACGGGAAGAATGATCTTTTTCATGATGCAAGTCCTTGTCTATTGAACAAAACTTGCCTTCGAGCCCCTCTCTTCTTGTGCGGTGCAGCATGACTGGCGATGCGAGCGCCAGCAATTGCAAAAAACGGAATTGTGATTGCGCTGCGTGATGGGGGTCAGCGGCTTTCGGGCCACCAAGCGAGCACGGCCCACGCCGCAGCGCCGGCAGCAAACCCCGTCGCGAACGTGCCCCAGGCGATGTCGAGCAAGGTTACCTTGGTCGACCAGATTTTCATCGTCGCATGGTTGGTGAGGTCATAGGTCATGTAGCAGAAGAAACCGAATAGCGCGCCCCATTGCGCCGCGACCTGCCATTTGCCCGCCGCCAGCGCGGGTGCGATCGCGAAGATCTGGATGCCCAGCATGTAGAGCGCATAAAATATGAGGGCAGGCGCCGGACGCCATCCATCCATCAGCAGCGCCCCGATTTCGGGGCGATAGATTTTTGCCACCATGATGCGCAGCCACAGGGCATCGAGGATGCCGAAGATGATCGCGGTGGCGGCATAGCTGGCGACGAATTGCTGGGTCATCACGAAACTCTGGCGGCGGTGGTCGTGCTGGCGCGACGACCGGCGCCCGCCCATGCTGCGGCGACAGCGATCAGCGCATAGGCGGCCAGCATCGTTGCCGGGATCGCGAGCGAATAGACGGGCGCCTTCGGCCCGAACCAGTCGACCGCTTGGGCCAGCAGGAGCAAGCCGACCAGCGCCCACAGCCGCCCGTCGCCCCGCGGCGCATCGGTCCGGCGCGCATAATAAAATATGGCGCCGCCGATCAGCACAATCTCCAGCGGCATCGCTATCAGCGGATGATCCCACAGGCCGAGTCCGAACTTCGGCGGTGCGCCATAGAGGGTCAGGTCGGGAATATGGACGAGCAGGTCGATAAACCAGTGCGATGCGACGACCAGCGCGGCGCCGATCGCCGCAGCTTTTCGCCGGGTGGCGAACCCGACGACCGCGCCGAAAGCCGCCGCCCAGATCAAGGTCCCGAGCAGGCTGTGCGTGTAGGGCATATCGTGAAGGTCCATCGGGTTCATCGCTGTGATGCCGGGGACGATCCGCATCGCCTCGATCCCCGGGACCAGCAGCACCGCAAAACCGATGTCGACGATCTGCGCGGCAACGAACAAGGTGCCGAGCCCCGCCGCCCCCGGACGGGCTGCGGCGATCAGCGCCGGGGCGAAATGGCCGATGAACATGGCGCCAGCCTATCGCGGCGCGGGTTGGCGTCAAGCTTGACCGCACTTGACCGCGGGGGGGCGAAGGGGCCAAAGCAGGAGCATGACGGACACCCTCGACCCCGCCGCCGCTGACATCGCATCGCTCTCGTTTGAAGCCGCGATGGGCGAACTGGAGACGATCGTGCGGCGGCTTGAAAGCGGCGACGTCAGTCTGGAGGAATCGGTGGCGCTTTATGAACGCGGTCACGCGCTGCGCGGTCATTGCGAGGCGCGGCTCGCCGCCGCGCAGGCGCGGATCGAGCAGGTCAGCTTCGGCGCCGACGGTCGCCCGGCCGGGACCACATCCTTCGGCGAAAGCTGATCCGCCATGGCGTCCGTCGACAGCGATATTTCGCGCGGAACGCAATTGCTGCTGAGCACCCAGGCCGAGGTGGTCGAGGGGATCGACCGGCTGTTCGACCAGTTGCTGCCCGTCCCCGCCGATCCGCGCGGTCCGCTTTACGAAGCGATGCGCTACGCCGCGATTGCCGGGGGAAAGCGGCTGCGCCCGTTGCTGGTTCGCGCCGCGGGCGACCTGTTCCACGTCGATCGCGCGCTGACGCTGCGGGTCGGCGCGGCGGTGGAGGCGATGCACGTCTATTCGCTGATCCACGACGACCTGCCGTGCATGGATGATGACGACATGCGCCGCGGCAAGCCGACGGCGCACAAGGCGTTCGGCGAGGCGACCGCGGTGCTCGCGGGCGATTCGCTCCATGCGCTCGCGTTTGAATGGCTTTGCGATCCGCTGACCAGTGCCGATCCGTTCGTGCGCGGTGAGCTTTGCTGCGAACTTGCGCGCGCCGCCGGTCCCGCAGGTATGGCGGGCGGGCAGATGATGGACCTCGCCGCCGAAACCGCCAATTTCGACCTGCCGACGGTGACGCGGCTCCAGCAACTCAAGACCGGCGCGCTGATCGCCTTTTCGGTCGAGGCAGGCGCGATCCTGGCGCGCATCCCGCCCGACAGCCGCACGCCGCTGCGCGGCTATGCCCGCGACATCGGCCTGGCGTTCCAGATCGCTGACGACATCATGGATGTCGAGGGCGACGAGCAACTCGCGGGCAAGGCGCTGCACAAGGACGAAGCGGCGGGCAAGGCCACCTTTGTAACGCTGATGGGACTGGAACGCGCGCGCGAACAGGCGACGTTGCTTGTCGAACAGGCCATCCAGCATCTGGCGGGGTTTGGCGCAGAAGCCGCGCTGCTCCGCGCCATCGCGCGCTATGTCGTGGAAAGGGATCGTTGATGCGGGTGGGGGTTTATCCGGGCACGTTCGATCCGATCACGCTCGGCCATATGGACATCATCCGGCGCGGCGCGAAGCTGGTCGACCGGCTGGTCATTGGCGTAACGACGAACATCACCAAATCGCCGATGTTCGACGATGACGAACGCATCGCAATGGTGAAGGCAGAAGTCGCCGGGCTGGGCGGCGATATCCGGGTCGTCGGCTTCAACTCGTTGCTGATGGACTTTGCGGAGCGCGAGGGCGCGAGCGTCATCGTCCGCGGACTGCGCGCCGTCGCCGATTTCGAGTATGAATATCAGATGGCGGGGATGAACCAGCAATTGAACGACCGGATCGAAACGGTTTTCCTGATGGCCGACGTCGGACTCCAGCCGATCGCGTCGCGGCTGGTCAAGGAAATTGCGATCTTTGGTGGCGACATCCAGAAATTCGTGACGCCGTCGGTGCGCGATGCCGTCGTCGCGCGCATCGCCGAGCGGGGCCTGCTCCAGGGCGATCGTTGATATGTGAAACGTCGCCGGCGCGCCGAATAAGCGAACAGCGATCATTGAGCGTTCAGCTTTTTCCGGCTACGGCGCGCCATCGGGGCGCAAATCCAGTTTATAGTCTAAAGGCCGATCCAGCATGAAATCATCCTTCCGCCCCTTGGTTCTTACCGTGATGGCGTTCGGCCTTGCAGGCGCGACCATCGCGCAGGAGGCGCCGCCCGCGCCCGCGCCGAACCCCGAAGAAAGCCAGCCCGCGCCGCCGGAAAGCCCGGCCCCGGCGCCGGTGGACGCGCCGCCCGCAGCGTCTGCGGCGACCGACGCACCCGCCGCGACCGAAGTCCCTGCGGTGCCCGCGATGACCCCCGACCAATATATCGGCAATCCCGAATATATGCTCAATATCGACCTGTCGACGGGCGGGCGGGTCGTGATCCAGCTCTATCCCAACGTCGCGCCCAACCATGTCGACCGGCTGAAACAGCTAGCGCGCGCCGGCTTTTATGACGGGGTGAAATTCCACCGCGTCATCGACGGCTTCATGGCGCAGACGGGCGATCCGACGGCGACGGGGCAGGGCGGCTCGCAGCTTCCCGACCTCAAGGCCGAATTCAACGTCACGCCGCACCTGCGCGGCACATTGTCGATGGCGCGCGCCGAGAGCGAGGACAGCGCGAACAGCCAGTTTTTTATCATGCTCCAGCCGCGCTTCGCGCTCGACCGTCGCTACACCGCCTTCGGCCGTGTCGTGTCGGGGATGCAATATGTCGACGCGATCCAGAAGGGCGAGCCGCCGGCGGTGATGTCGCGCATGGTCCAGGTGTCGGTCGCGGCCGACAACAAGCCGGTGCCGCCGGCGTCGGCGCTGGTCGAAGCGGTTCCCGCGCCGACGGCCGCACCGACCGTCGACGAACTCAACGCCCCGATCAACCCGTAAGCGCGAGGGCGCGCCCGCCGGAATCGGACCCCAGCCATGCGCGTCGACGCCTTTGATTTTGAATTGCCGAACGAGCGCATAGCGCTCCGTCCGGCCCGCCCGCGCGATTCGGCGCGGATGCTGGTCGTCGATGGCGACCGGATCGTCGATGCGGGCGTCGGCGACCTGCCGCAATGGCTGCGCCCCGGCGACTGCCTCGTCTTTAACGACACGCGTGTCATCCCGGCGCAGCTCGAGGGCCGTCGCGGCGACGCCAAAATCGGCGCCACGCTCCACAAGCGGATCGACCTCCGCCGCTGGCAGGCGTTCGTCCGCAACGCCAAACGGCTGCGCGTTGGCGAGACGGTCGATTTCGGGGCGGGGGTCATGGCGCTGGCCGAACAACGCTTGCCCGACGGCAGCTTCGTCCTTGCCTTCGCCGGCGACGAACCAGTCGAAGTGCTGCTCGAACGCGCAGGGACGATGCCGCTGCCACCCTATATCGCCGGCAAACGCGCGACCGACGATGCGGACCGCGCCGATTACCAGACGATGTTCGCGCGCGAAGATGGCGCGGTCGCGGCGCCCACCGCGGCGCTGCACTTCACGCCCGAGCTGCTGGCCGCGCTGGCCGCGGCCGGCGTCGGGACCCAAACGCTGACACTGCACGTTGGCGCGGGCACCTTCCTGCCGGTAAAAGCCGACCATACCGAAGATCATGTCATGCATGCCGAGTGGGGACGGATCGACGCCGATACCGCGGACCGGCTCAATGCGGTGCGCGCCGCGGGCGGCCGCGTGATCGCGGTGGGCACCACCAGCCTCCGGCTGCTGGAAAGCGCGGCACGCGACGACGGTATCATCGCGCCTTTCGCGGGGGATACGGCGATCTTCATCACGCCCGGCTATCGTTTCAAGGCCATCGACGGGCTGATGACCAATTTTCACCTGCCGCGATCGACCCTGTTCATGCTGGTCAGCGCTCTGATGGGGCTTGATGTGATGCAGTCGGCCTATGCCCACGCGATCCAGGATCATTATCGTTTCTATAGCTACGGTGACGCGAGCCTGTTGCTGCCGGAAAAGCGCGGCTGACCATCTTTGCGCGGCGCGCGGGTCGACAATCCTTGTCCGCGGTCAAGCCATTCAAAAATGGCCTGTTCGGACAGACCCTTAGATATTTACACTATCGCAATGCCTTGTCGGCATAGCGGCAGGACTGTGGGGATCAGCTGAAGAGTTTATTGGATGGAATTGCCATCGCGGATCGAGTCCGGCGACCGGGTAGAGAGTGTCGAAGACGTCCCGCGCGGCTTCTTTGGCGTTCTGGGCGCGCGGATCGGCAAACAGCGCGGCGACGCCGCGCCGAACCTGCACACCCACGAAGCATTGGCGCTCCTCCAGAATTATGAGGAAAGCGGCCAGGGATGGTTCTGGTCGACCGATGCCAAGGGGCGGCTAACCTATATCACCGATTCGGTGGCCCGATTGATGGGGCGGACAAGCGGCGCGCTGCTTGGTACGCCGCTTGTCGACCTGTTCCTGCCCGTCGACAGCCATGGCGAACGCCAGCGCACGCTGCCATTCCTGTTGACCCGGCAGTCCAAGTTTGAGCAGCTGCCGCTGCGCAGCGCCTTTGAGGGCGACGATCGTTGGTGGGCGATTTCGGGCCGGCCGCAGTTCGACGCGGCGGGCAAGTTCACGGGCTATCGCGGCAGCGGCACCGACGTCACCGCGCAGCGCCGATCGGCCGAGGATGCCTCGCGCCTTGCGCTCTATGATTCGCTGACCGGGCTCGCCAACCGCTTCCACATCTCGAAAAAGCTCGACGCGACGCTTGCAGCCTTCGCGCAGCAGCAGCGGTCGTGCGCGATCATGCTGCTCGACCTCGACCGTTTCAAGCAGGTCAACGACACGCTCGGCCACCCGGCGGGCGATGCGCTGTTGAAACAGGTCGCCGAACGCTTGTTGAAGATCGTCGGGGACAAGGAAATGGTGAGCCGCCTTGGCGGCGACGAGTTCCAGATCATCCTTCCCGACATCGAAGATCGCGGCAAGCTGGGTGACATGGCGGCCGATATCATCGCCAGCCTGTCGCAGCCCTATTCGGTCGAGGGAAGCCGCTGCATCATCGGTGCGTCGGTGGGCGTGGCGATCGCGCCGTTCGATGGCCTCAGCAGCGACGATCTGGTCCGCAACGCCGATCTTGCGCTTTATGCCGCAAAGGGGAATGGCCGCGGCCGCTTCGCCTTTTATTCGAGCGACCTGCACCAGGCGGCCGAAGACCGGCGCGTGCTCGAAGAAGATCTGCGCGATGCGCTCGCGCGCGGCGAAATCGAGCTTGGTTACCAGCCGGTCGTCAATTCGCGGTCGGACATGGTGACCGGGGTCGAGGCGCTCGTGCGCTGGACGCACCGCGAACGCGGACGGATTTCGCCCGGCGTGTTCATTCCGATCGCGGAGGAAGCCAATCTGATCTGGCCGCTTGGCGAATGGGTGCTTCGCAAGGCGTGCGAGGATGCGGCGCGCTGGCCGGGCGATATGCGGGTCGCGGTCAATGTCTCGCCGATCCAGTTCGCGAACCCCGACCTGCCAAAGGTCGTTGCGAACGCACTGGCAGCGACCGGACTGGCGCCTGACCGGCTGGAACTGGAAATTACCGAAAGCGTGTTCCTTGCCGATTCGGCGGAAACCAGCCGGATGTTCGACGCGCTGAAGAATCTGGGCGTCCGCCTGGCGCTGGACGATTTCGGAACGGGCTATTCGTCGCTCGGCTATCTGCAATCGGCGCCCTTCGACAAGATCAAGATCGACCAGAGCTTTGTCCGCGATGCGACGATTCCGGGGTCGCGCAACGGCGCGATCATCGCCGCGATCGTCGCGCTTGCCGAGGCGCTCGACATGGAAACGACCGCCGAAGGCATCGAATCGCTCGACCAGCTCGACCTGGTTCGCAAGCTGAACGTCAGCCACGTCCAGGGCTATGTCTACAGCAAGGCCGTCCCGCACGATGAGCTGCTGGCACATGCCGAGGCGGGGTCGTGGACGATCAAGCCGACGGGACCGGCGCGCCAGCGCAACGATCGTTTCTCGTTGTTCCGCAAGGTCGGGGCAATCCACGACAACCATCGTTACGGCGTGGTCATCCGCAACCTGTCCGCGACCGGCGCCTTTATCGAGGGGATATTGGATGTTCCCGTCGGCACGCGCTTCGTCATTGATTTCGGCGAGGGGCAGCTGGTGACCGCGACCGTCCGCCGGTCGATGAAGCATCAGCAGGGCGTCGAGTTTGAACAGACGATGGTCAGCGACGGCAATGGCGGGCTTTGCACGCGGCACCGCGTGTCGCCCTATCTGATCGCGGCCGCGGCGCAGCAGACGAGCGCGCTCGCGCTGCCGTCATTCACGACCACCGCCGACTGGAAGGCGGCCTGACCCGGAACCCTGCCGACGCTGGATCGTATTATCTCCGATCGTTCACCCACGGAGACCGACATGACCGAAACAAAAATCTTCGCCCGGCTCAAGGCTGACCACGACCGCCACCGCGAACTGCTCGACCGCATCGACGCGACGCAGGGCGACAGCGACGAGCGACGCTATTTGTTCGAGACGTTTCGCGTGGAGGTGACCGCGCACGCCGCATCCGAAGAAATGTCGCTTTATGCGACGATGCTGGCGAACCCGGACCTGCGCGATGAAGCGCAGCACAGCGTCGCCGAGCATAAGGAGATCGAAGATTTCCTGACCGAACTTTACGAAATGGACTTCTCCTCGACGGGCTGGCTGACCCGCTTTCGCACGATGAAGGATCGCTACCTCCATCACATCGACGAGGAAGAGGAAGAGATGTTCCCGGAGGCCGAAAAGGGCTTGTCCGATACGAAGAAGCGCGAGCTGATCAAGATTTTTGAAAAGGAAAAGCCGAAGGAAAAGGCAAAGGCGGCAGCCGAAGAGCCGTCGAGTGAGGAAGCCAGGGCCTGATCGCCCACCTCGACTTTTGAACCGCGCGCGGTCATAGGCGCGCGCCATGACCGACAGATTCGCCTTTTCGATCGCCGCGACCGATGGCGTCGCACGCACCGGCGTGATCCGGATGCAGCGCGGCGAAATCCGAACGCCCGCGTTCATGCCCGTCGGCACCGCCGCGACGGTCAAGGCGATGCGCCCTGCCGAAGTGCGCGCCACCGGCGCGGACATCATACTTGGCAACACCTATCACCTGATGCTGCGTCCGACCGCGGAGCGCATGGCACGGCTGGGCGGCCTCCATAATTTCATGGGCTGGGACCGGCCGATCCTGACCGACAGCGGCGGCTATCAGGTGATGAGCCTGTCGGCGTTGACCAAACAGAGCGAAGAGGGCGTGGCGTTCAAGAGCCACCTCGACGGGTCGCGCCATATGCTGACCCCCGAACGCTCGATGGAAATCCAGCGCCTGCTCGGCAGTGACATCGTGATGGCGTTCGACGAATGCCCGCCGAACGGCGTCGATGCCCAGCGCGCCGAGGAAAGCATGGAGCGTTCGATGCGCTGGGCCGCGCGCAGCCGCGCCGGTTTCGACGCGGGCGACGACCATGCCGCGCGATCTGCGCTGTTCGGCATCCAGCAGGGATCGCTCGACGAGAAATTGCGCGCGCGCTCGGCGGCGGCGCTGACCGACATCGGGTTCGACGGCTATGCGATCGGCGGACTCGCGGTGGGGGAGGGGCAGGCGGCGATGTTCGGCGTCCTCGATTATGCCCCCGGCCAGCTTCCCGCCGACAAGCCGCGTTATCTGATGGGGGTCGGCAAGCCTGACGACCTGGTCGGCGCGGTGGCGCGCGGGGTCGATATGTTCGATTGCGTGCTGCCGACGCGCTCGGGCCGCAACGGGCAGGCCTTTACCTGGGATGGTCCGCTGAACATACGCAACGCGAAATTTGCCGAGGATCAGGCACCGCTCGATGCGTCATGCGGTTGCCCGGTATGCGCGACCTGGTCGCGTGCCTATCTGCACCATCTTGTGCGTTCGGGCGAAATGCTGGGGGCGATGCTGATGACGCAGCACAATCTGCATTTCTATCAGGACTTGATGCAGGGGATGCGCGGTGCGATCGGCGCGGGGATGTTTGCAACGTTCCAGCGCGATTTTGATGCGCGATATCGGCGCTGACGTCAGTCGAGCTTGCTCAGCAAATCCAGCAAGGATTGCGGAATCGTCTCGTCCACCGTGGTTTCATAGGCGCGGCGCAGGGCGCCGTTGACGTCCTGCCCCTTGGCGGGAGATTTTTTTTCCGCGTTCTTGCCCAAGGCTTCGCCGCGCGGCGAACCGGATTTAGACGACATTATGGGGGCATCCGCTGGACATGGGACCTTTTGCTAACCGCGCGTGAACCAAAGAGCAATGGTGCGTTTGTTTCTTCCCCATGAAACCAATTTGCGGCTAAATCGTTCCATAACGTCGAAATATATCGGATGCGGGCGGGAAGGCGCGGGAAAATGTCCCTTTTCAGGGCGGTCCGTCCCCTGTTTCGTCACTTTCAGGAGGTAGAATATGTCATTGGGTCAGTCGGTTGCGCCGCATCTTCCTTATCTGCGGCGTTATGGCCGGTCCATTTCGGGCAGCCAGCAGAGCGGCGATATGCTGGTCGCCCGACTGCTTGAAACGCTGGTCGCGAATCCGGGCGCCGTCGACACCAGTGCCGATTTGCGCATCCAGCTTTATCGCATGGTGCATGACAATTTCGGACTGATCGCGGAACAGGCCGCGGCAAGCGACGAAGGTGCGCGGACCGAAATTGCGATCGCCGACGCGCGGCTGCGCCGTATCCCCTCGCTCGCCCGCCAGGCCTTGCTGCTGACCGCCGTCGAGGGTTTCAATTTCGAGGATACGGGGCGGATCATCGGCCGCGACGTCGAAACGGTGCGCGCGCTGATTGCCGATGCGACCGACGAAATCGACCGCCAGACGCGCGCGCGCATCCTGATCATCGAGGATGAACCGATCATCGCTATGGACATCGAAATGATCGTCCGCGAACTCGGCCACGACGTCGTTGGCGTCGCGACGACGCACCGCGAAGCGGTTGACGAGGCGCAAAAGCATCAACCCGGCCTCGTGCTCGCCGACATCCAGCTTGCCGACAACAGCTCGGGGATCGAGGCGGTGCAGGAAATCCTGGCCGACCTCCAGGTTCCCGTCATCTTCATTACCGCTTTTCCGGAACGGCTGCTCACCGGCGACCGGCCCGAACCGGCTTTCCTGCTCACCAAACCGTACCAGCCTGCGACGCTGCGCGCGGCGATTTCGCAGGTGCTGTTCTTCGACGAAAGCACGATCCCGGCCTGAACCATCTTTTGCAACGGCGGGGTTGCGACGTTGCGGGTGCCGGGCGATAGCGGCCGACGATGACACTCGTGGACGCTTCCAGCCGCCAGTCGGCGCTCGACCGGCTCACCGCGCACGCGCCCTTCCTTGCGCGGCTCGCCGAACTATACCCCGATGAGGTGGCGCAATATCTCGTAGATGGCACCGATGCCGCGCTTGCGGCGGTCGCCGTACCGTCAGTCGACGACGACGTCATGCGAACGCTGCGCCAGTGGCGCGGCCGCATGGCGCTGCTTCTCGCGTTGGGTGACCTGTCCGGCGAACATGATGTCCCGACGACAACACGGCTCTTGTCGGACTTTGCCGACCGTGCGTGCGATGCCGCGCTTGCTGCGGCTTTTGCCGAACGCGTGCCGGGCGAGCCGCCGCGCGGCCTGTCGGTCATCGCGCTCGGCAAACTGGGCAGCCACGAACTCAATTATTCGTCGGACATCGACCCGATCCTGATCTTCGATCCCGAAACGCTGCCGCGCCGCGCACGCGACGATCCGGGCGAGGCCGCGGTGCGGATCGCCCGGCGGATGACCGAAATCCTGTCGGCGCGCACTGGCGACGGCCATGTGCTGCGCGTCGACCTCCGCCTCCGCCCGCATCCCGAAGTGACGCCGATCGTGCTCCCCGAAAGCGCGGCCATTTCCTATTATGAATCCGAAGCGCTCGCGTGGGAGCAGGCCGCCTTCATTCGCAGCCGCGCTTCGGCCGGGGACCGCGCGCTGGGCGAGGGCTTTCTTGCGGCGATCCAGCCGTTCATCTGGCGGCGCAGCCTCGATTTCCGGCAATTGAAGGAAATCGGCGCGATGAGCGACCGGATTCGCGACCATTTTGCGCAAGGCCAGGCGTTCGGTCCCGGTTTCGACCTGAAACGCGGGCGCGGCGGCATTCGCGAGATCGAGTTTTTCGCGCAGGTTCACCAGCTGATCTATGGCGGGCGCGACCCGTCGCTGCGCGTTCCCGCGACGCTCGACGCGCTCGCCGCGCTCGCTGCGGCGGGGCGGATCGAGCCAGAGGTCGCCGATCGGCTGTCGGGCCATTACGCGACGCTGCGCCGCATCGAACATCGACTGCAAATGATCGAGGATCAGCAGACGCACAGCCTGCCGACGCAACCGGCCGCGCTCGATTGCGTCGCGCGGCTGGACGGCGAGGCCGACGGTGCGGGGCTGCTTGCGGTGCTCGAACCCGTCGTGACCGACGTCGGCGTCTGCTACGACCGGCTGGTCTCCGAACGCGCGGCGACGAGGGGCCTCCCGCGCGACGAAGGCGGATTGGCGGCCGAATTGATCGTGGCGGGATTCGATCCGCCCGATGCCGCGCTGCGCACGATCGCCGAATGGCGCGGCGGCAAGCTGCGCGCGCTGCGAAGCCCGGCGGCGCAGGGCGCGCTCGAAACGGTGCTGCCCGAACTGGTCAAGGCGCTGGGGGCAGCGCCCGACCCGCAAGCGACCCTGCTGCGCTTCGACAAGCTGGTCGGCGGGCTGCCGAGCGCGGTGGGCTTTTTCCACCTGCTCGCGGCGCAACCCGACCTCGCTAAAATCGCGACGCGGACGCTTTCGCTCGCCCCGACGCTGGCCGAGGCTTTGGCTGCGCGCGTCGAACTGATCGAAGGGCTGATCGACAAGCGCGCGTTCGAGGCCCCGGCGAACAAGGCGGAGCTGCGGGCCGAATGGGCGCCGGGCCTGGCGGGGCTCGATTATGAACGGTTGCTCGACCGGGTGCGCGACCGCGTTGGCGAACGGCGCTTTGCCTATGGCGTGCAACTCATCGCGGGGGCGACCGACCCGCTAGCGATCGCGTGCGGTTATTCCGACCTGGCCGAAGCCGCGCTGCAAGTGCTCGCCGATGCGACGGTCGCCGAATTTGTCCAGGCGCACGGCCGTGTCCCGGACAGCGAACTCGTCGTGCTCGCGCTTGGCCGGCTCGGTGGACGGGCGTTGACGCATGCGTCGGACCTCGATCTCATCTACCTGTTCACCGGCGACCATCTCGCCGAATCGGACGGACCGCGGCCGCTCGGCGCGACGACCTATTACAACCGCCTCGCGCAGCGCGTGACTGCGGCGATGTCGGTGCCGACCGCGGCGGGCAAGCTTTACGACGTCGACACGCGGCTGAGGCCGCAGGGCGCGCAGGGTCCGCTGGTGGTTACGCTCGACAGCTTTGAACGCTACCAGCGCGAAGAGGCGTGGACGTGGGAACATATGGCACTCCTCCGCGCGCGGCCTGTCTATGGTTCGGATGCCGCGATGGCGGAGTTTCGGCAGATTATCGGCGCGCTGCTCGCCACGCCGCGCGATGTGGATCGGCTGGCCGCCGACGCCGCGGCGATGCGAGACAAGATCGCGGCGCATAAACCTGCGCAGGGTGCGCTCGACATTAAGGGTGGTCCTGGCGGTCTCGTAGACCTCGAATTTGCGATGCAGGTGACGCAGCTTGCCAGTGGCCGGTGCCATGATCCGAATATCGCGGCCGCGCTGGCGTGCCTGAAGGCGGCAGGACTGGCACCGCCCGAGGTTTGCGACGCGCACGGCCTGCTCGCGCGGATGCTTGTCATGCTGCGGCTGACCGCGCCCGAGGGCGAGCCCCCCACCGCCGCGGCGCGGCAACTCGTCGCTGCCGCATGTGGCGAACCCGGCTGGCCGCAACTGCTTGCCGCGCACGACGCAGCGCGGCAGGAGATTGCCAACTGGTGGGCCTCGATTCGGCCCGCCGCCCCCGCGCAGCAGGAGACAGGATCATGAGCGGCCCCCAAATAGGCGATGCGATTCCCGCGGTCACGCTTCTCGATGCCGACGGTGCGGTGATCGACCTCGCCGCGATGAACGGCGCACCGCTGGTTGTCTATTTCTATCCCAAGGCGGATACGCCGGGCTGCACGACCGAGGCGCAGGACTTTACCCGGCTAGCGCCCGAATTTGCGCATCTGAATGCGCAGGTCCTCGCCGTATCGCGCGATGCGCCGGCCAAGCTTTGCAAGTTTCGCGACAAATATGGCCTGACCGTGCGCCTTGCCTCCGACGAGGATGGCACGGGGTGCGAGGCGTTCGGTACCTGGGTCGAAAAGCAGAATTACGGGCGGACCTACATAGGGATCGATCGGTCGACCTTCCTGTTCGGCGCCGACGGCAAACTCGCCAAGGAATGGCGCAAGGTGCGCGTCAAAGGCCATGCCGACGCTGTGCTGGAGGCGGCAAAAGCACTTTGACATGTCGACGCTGGGCGATGCCGCACGCGCGGTTCTGCTGACGCCGGACCCGCATGAAAAGCGCCGCGCGGCGCGCGGACTTGCGCGCGCGTGGCGGCGCGGTGACCTGGAGCATCGCTGCGACACGCCGATGCCCGACCGTCCGGCGTGGCCCGCGGCGCCCGAATTGCTGCCCCCCAATGCGATGCCACGGCGCGGCAAGGGTGGTTCGGCGCGCGGTCGGATCGCGCTGCTCCACGCACTCGCGCATATCGAATTTGTCGCGATCGACCTGGCGGTCGATCTGATCGGCCGCTTCGGCGCGGAATTTCCGCGCGCATTCGTCGACGACTGGATCGCGGTCGCCGCTGACGAGGCGATGCACTTCGCGCTGCTCGACCGGCGCCTGCGCCAGTTTGGCAGTTTTTACGGGGACCTTCCCGCGCACGCCGGTTTATGGGAATCGGCAGAAGTTACGGCCGACGATGCGCTGGCGCGCCTTGCGATCGTTCCGATGGTGCTGGAGGCGCGCGGGCTCGACGTCACGCCGTCAACCGTCGCGCGCTTCCGTGCCGTGGGCGACGAGACATCGGCGAAGATTTTATCGCGTATTTACAACGACGAAATTCGCCATGTGCGCGCCGGCACAGACTGGTTCGGCTGGAAGTGCGACGAAAGGGGATTCAATGTCGTTGAAACGTGGCACGCCCTTGTGAAATCGCGTTTTCGCGGCGCGTTGAAGCCTCCGTTCAACGACTCGGCGCGCCACGACGCCGGTTTAACGCAAGAATTCTACGCTGTTATTGCTTCGTAAGGATTGGAACAGCACACAGGCTTCCGCGGGGGATGAGCAATCATCCAAACCAAGAAACACCGGCACCAAGGCCCATTTTCGGACTTTGGCGACATGGCAAACGCGGGGTCGTATTTTGATAAACACTCTTCTGACGCAGAAGTTGCAGCAAGTCGCGATTCTCTGTGCGGCAGCATGTTTCGGACTGGCGACGCCCGCCGTCCACGCCGCCGAAACCAGTGCCGACGCCGGCATTATCGCTCCCGATGAACCCGATGATGACAGCTTCACCGCGGGCGTTCCGTCGGCCGGCGAAGACAGCGAAGCCCGCGCGATTTTCCAGGCGTGGAAGCGCCTCGACACCGGCCTGACCGCCTCGATCGGCGTTGCGGTGCCGTCGCGCCGCCCGATCGACAAGATGTCGCTTTCATCCTCCTATGGCATGCGCGTCCACCCGGTTACCGGCAAGGTTGCGCGCCACAATGGCATCGACATTCCGGCGCCGCACGGCACCCCGATTTACGCGACCGCCGACGGCATCGTCGGCCGCGCCCAGCGTCTCGGCGGCTATGGCAATTATGTCGAAGTCGAACATGGCAATGCCATCCAGACGCGCTACGGCCACATGTCGTCCTATGTCGTGACGCCCGGCCAGTCGGTGAAGAAGGGCGATGTCCTCGGTTTCGTCGGCTCGACCGGCCGTTCGACCGGCAACCACCTCCATTATGAAGTCCGCATCGAAGGCGCGCCGGTCAATCCGATGCCGTTCGTCCGGTCGGACCAGATGGCGATCGCCGCGATCACGGGCAAGAATGTCGCGATGGGCGGTCCCGAATAACAAGCTTAACCGGGTCGGAGAGGAGGGGCGCCAGGCGGGTCAACCGTCGCGGCGCCCTTTTCATTTGGAATAAAGCGCCTATCTAGCGTTCATGGCCTCGCAGCTTTCCGATATCACCCTGTCGCCCGCCGCCGCCGCGCGCGTTCGTTGGATCGCCAACCGAAAGGGCGACGCCGACGCGGCGCTGCGCCTCGCCGTCGATGGCGGCGGCTGTTCGGGCTTCACCTATCGTTTCGGGCTGGCCGACGACATCGACGCCGATGACATTGTGACCGAAACCGACGGGGTGAAACTGGTCGTCGACCCGGTCAGTATCGACCTGGTCCGCGGCTGCATCGTCGATTTTGTCGATTCGCTCGGCGGATCGTCGTTCAAGGTCGAAAATCCGAACGCGGCATCGGGCTGCGGGTGCGGGTCGAGCTTCTCTATCTGACATCTTTCGCAGCGGCGTGCTTGCTGCCATAGCAAGCCGATGAAAATCGCGACCTTCAACATCAACGGGATCAAGGCCCGTCTACCGCGCCTTGTCGAATGGCTGGAAGAAACCCAGCCAGATATCGCCTGTTTGCAGGAACTGAAATCGAGCGACGAGACGATGCCGACCAAGGAGATCGAGGCGGCGGGCTATGGTTTCCTCTATCACGGCCAGAAAGGGTTCAACGGCGTCGCCATCCTTGCCAAGGGCGCAGACCCGGTCGAGGTGCAGCGCGGGCTGGCGGGCGAAGCCGAGGATGAGCAGTCGCGCTATCTGGAGGCCGATGTCCATGGCATCCGCGTCGCGTCGATCTACCTTCCCAACGGCAACCCGCAACCGGGGCCAAAATTCGACTATAAGCTGCGCTGGATGGCGCGGCTGCGCGAGCGCGCGAAATTCCTCCTCGAAAGCGAAATCCCGACGATCCTGACCGGCGACTATAATGTCATCCCGCACGACGACGATGTGTGGGACCCACGTGCGATGGCGACCGATGCGCTGATGCAGCCCGAATCGCGCGACGCTTGGTTCCGCCTGCTCGGTGACGGCTGGACCGACGCGATCCGCAGCCGCCATCCGGCGGGCGGCATCTGGACCTTCTGGGATTATCAGGCGGGCGGGTGGCAGCGCGATCACGGCTTTCGCATCGATCACCTGCTTTTGAGCCCTGCGCTTGCCGACCGGCTGGTCGATGCGGGCGTCGACAAGGATCATCGCGGTCGCGAGAAGGCCAGCGACCACGCGCCGACCTGGGCGGTGCTGGCGTAAATCAAAACTTTGAGTGAAAAATCTGTGAGCTCCCGCGAAGGCGGCAGCCCATCACCAGTCGGTGCTTTATCGAGCCAACCGGAGATGGGTCCCCGCCTTCGCGGGGACACGGCAGGGCTTCGTTCAACGGAGTCCTTCAGGCATTCTTTAACCCTCAGGCCTCAGGATACAGCGTCGACATCACCCGCCCCGGGTCGAGCGCATAATGATGCGCGACCGCGCCCGCGATCACGCTTTCGAGGCTGCGCGTCGGCTTGAGATCGCGGCCTTCATACCGCGCTGCGTTGCCAAGGCCGGGCCAGTCGGCCGACACCTTGCCGCCGTCGTTCAAGCCGCCGCCCAGCAGCATCGCGGTCGATGCGGTGCCATGGTCGGTGCCGCCGGTGCCGTTGACCTCGACCGTGCGGCCGAACTCGGTCGCCACGATGACAAGGGTGTCGCTCCACGCGGACCCCAGCCCGGCTTGGAGCGCGCCGATCAGCTGGTCGAGCCCGCGGAGTTGCGCCGCCAGCCGGCCTCGCTGGCCGCTGTGGGTATCCCAGCCCCCGGTTTCGACCATCATCACGCGCGCGCCATCGGCCGGCAGCATCAGCGATGCCGCCAGCTTGCCGAGGTCGGCGCCATTGCGGCCATTGTTGCCGCCGATGTCGCCCGCCAATTCCTGCGTCTTGATCGCGCTGTCCCACAGCGGATGAAGCAGCGGATCATTGGCGTATAGCGCGGAGAGGCGCGCGATCAGGTCGGCGTCGGCCTGCGGCAGGCGGCTTGGCGCATAGGTGCCGACCTGCACCGAGCCGCGCAGGGCGAGCGGGACCGCCGGGGCAATCGCAATCGCATCGCGTTCGGCGGGGGGGAGAAGGGTCAGCAATCGTCCGATCCAGCCATCGTCGCGGCCATAAGGCCGCGATCCGCCGCCTTCGAGCATATTCTGCCCGTCGAAATGCGATCGGTCGCGATAGGCGGTGGCGATGGCGTGGGCGAAATGCGCCTGTTTTCCCATATATAGTCCCGCGGTGGCGGCCAGCGCGGGGTGCAGCGTGAACATGCCGTCGAGCTTCGCGCCGCCGGCCGTTTCGTCGGCCATCGCGCGGCGTGCGGCGGCCAGCGCGGGGTCGCCCGTCGGTGCGACGATAGCGAGACCGTCGGCGGCGCCGCGCTGGATGATGAAGACAAGGCGTTTCGGCGTGCCCGCGGCGGCATAGGCGAAACCGGGCAATGCCCCCGCGGCGGCGACGGTGATCCCCGACAGGATGATCGAGCGGCGTGAAAGGATCATCGTCTATCTCCGCAGAAAGGTCGGGCTGGCGAATAGCATGGCGATGCCCTGTCCGGGGCTGTCGGCGCGGCCGATGGCTTGGGCGGTTTCGGGGGTTAGCGCGTCGGCGAGGATGAGCGGCGCCAGCACGCGCGCGTCGGCACGGTCGCCGATCCGCCCCGCGACGCGGCTCGCGAGTTCGACGCGCTGCATCAAGGCCGCCGACCCGGCCCAGGTCGCGACCATATCGTCATAGCCCTTGGGCGATCCGGGGCGCCACACCGGCTGGCCGAGCTGGGCGAACATCGCGGCGATATTCTGCCGCTCGCCGAGCGCGGGGTTTTTCAATGCCCGCAACATCGACACCGTCCAGTCCCACGGCGACTTGAACATTGTTGGCGCCGCCGCCCATGGTTCGGGTGACGCGATCAGCGTGCGGTATAGCGAGGGCAGGTCGCCGCCGGTTCTGAGGAAATCGCCCGACAGCCGGTCGACCAGCGCCGCCGGGGGATTGTCGCCCGTGAAATGGCGCGCGAGCTTGATTGCGACATGTTTCGCGGTCGCCGGGTGCACGGCCAAGTCGCGCAACACCGCCTCCGCCTGCTTTTCATCGGGCTGCCCATAGGATTTGCCGAGGATCGTCTGCGGTCCCGGCTGGTGCAGCCGCCCGACGAACAAGGTCTCGCCGGGCCGCGCGTCGGCGGGCATCAGCCGTTGTCCGGCGCCGCGGCCGAGACCCGCAACGGTCAGCCCGGTCAGCGCCTTGGCAAAGCTCGTCACATCGGCTTGCGTGTAACCGGCGCGCACGCCGAGGGTGTGCAGTTCCAATATCTCGCGCGCCAGATTTTCGTTGAGCCCCGGCGCCTGCCGCTTGCCCCGGTTGCGGATGCGCGTCGCAAAGATGCTGTCCGGCCCGAAACTTTGCGCCTGGTCGAGATAGAGCAGCATGGCCGGATGGCGCACCGCGGCGATCAGCAGGTCCGCAAACTTACCCATGACATGCGGGCGGATCGCCGCATTTTCATAATGGCCCGCAAAGCCGACGACCGTCTGCTTGTCCGCGGATATTGCAAAATGATTGGCCCAGAAATGGACCAGCCGTTCGGCAAATGGGGTGGGCGTCGCAATCGCGGCGGCGAGCCGGGCCCCGGCGGCGTCGACATAATGACGGCGGAAACCGGCGCGCGACATCCGACGCATCGCGTCGGGCATGGGGTCGGACATCGCATCCCCGTCGTCGCGCATCGCCGCGGCATTGGCCTCGCGCCGCATCGCCTGTCGTTCGTCCCGATATTCGGCATAGGCGGTGGCAATCGCCTCGCGCCCGGCCAGCGCCGCGAGTGCGGGGGGCGCGGGGTCATAATCGCCGATCTGGCGCGTCAGCCACGCCTTGGGGTCGTCGATCGGCGGATCGTCGAACCGGCGACCCAGGCCGAAGCGGTTGGCGGCAAGATATTGGACTGCCATGACAAAGCCTTTCCGTGCCCCAAACGCACGATGGCGGTCATTTGTCGCAAAGCTGTCCCAGCCGTCAGAGCAATTTGTCGTAAATCTGATACACGCGGTTGACCTTGGCCTCGATCGCATCGGCGACCGCGTTCATCCCCTGATTGTCGTCGAGCACCCAGCCGATATCGCCGCGCTCGGTGCCATAATCGCGCACCGCATCGCGGCGGATATATTCGATCATCATGAACGCCAGCGTGCTCGCCATGCGGCTGTTCTGCAATTTCTTGGCGACCCCCATCAACGGTACGCGCAGGATGCGGCTTTTGGGTTTGCGCAGCCACCACAGCAATCGTGCCCAGTTGAAGGGCAGCAGCGACCCGTCCATGTCGATCAGCAGCTCGTTGATGTTGGGCAGCACGATCATGAAGGCAACGGGCTCGCCATCGACTTCGGCGACGCGGATCAGATCCTCGAACACGATGTCCTTCAGCTTTTTGCCGACATAGGCAATCTCGCTGTCGGTGAGCGGCACGAAACCCCAATTGTCCGACCATGCATCGTTGAGCAGCCCCATGATCAACGCCGCCTCGGCATCGAACCGGCGTTTGTTGACCTTGCGGATGCGGATGCGAGCATTTTTTTCGCCCGCCGCGACGATGCGGTTGACCAGCGGCGGAAAGCCATCGACGATCCCGACGTCATAATTCAGCAGCTGCTTGACCGGACGGTATCCCGCACCCTCGACCCAGCCGCGATACAGCGGGCTGTTGTGCCCCATCATCACCGTCGGCCGGTTGTCGAAGCCTTCGATCAGCAGGCCCGGTTCGTCCCAGATCGAAATGGACAGGGGGCCAAGCGAACGGTGCATACCCTGGGCGCGCAACCAGTCTTCGGCGGCCGCGAACAGCGCCTGGGCGCTTTCCTCATCCTCCGCCTCCAGCAGGCCCCAGTTGCCGGTGCCGGGGCCCATGCCCTGTTCGGCCGGCTGCGCAAGCGCGAGGTCGTCGATATGCGCCGAAATGCGCCCAATCGTCCGCCCGTCGCGGCGCGCCAGGAAAAACCGGGCCTTGCCATGCTCGAACCAGGGGTTCTTGCCGGGGGTCAGCAGGCCGTAAACTTCGCCCTTCAGCGGCGGCACCCATGCCGGATCGCCGCGATTGAGGCGATAGGCAAGCTCGACGAATTCGCGCAGATCGGCCTTGTCCTTGACCGGGTGGATGGTGATCGGGCCGTGCGAATGTCCGCTCATACTGGTTTCCTGAAATGCCGAACCTATATTTGTGGCGACGCATTAGGGCATAGACATGGCGCTGGCGACCCGCTTTCGGCCATTTTGCTGCCACGAAAATATGGTTTTGGAACCGTTATGACGACGATCAATCCCCCCGCCGATCGGGTCGCGACTCCCTTCGCGCCGTCGGCAACCAAGACGCCCAAGTCGGCGATTGCCGACGATATGGCGATGATCCGTGCCGCGTCGGAACTGACGCGCGATCTCGTGCAGCCGTCGCCGCGCATCTATTGGACCGACATGCTGGCGTCGACCTTTGTCGGCTATGCCGGCATCGCGGCGGCGATCCTTGCGCCCTCGACGGCGTGGATGCTGGTTGCCGCGGTCGTGGCCGTCGTCGCGCTTTATCGCGCGGGCAGCTTCATCCACGAGCTCACCCATATTCGCAAAAATGCGCTGCCGGGGTTCCGCCTCGCGTGGAACATCCTCGTCGGCGTGCCGATGCTGATCCCGTCGTTCATGTATGAGGGGATCCACAGCCTGCACCACAACCGCACCAAATATGGCACCGTCGACGATCCCGAATATCTGCCGCTCGCGCTGATGAAGCCGTGGACGGTGCCGCTGTTCGTCATCGCTGCGGCGTTCGCGCCGCTGGCGCTGCTGTTTCGCTATGCGGTGCTGACCCCGCTGTCGTTCCTGATCCCGCCGCTGCGCCGGATCGTCGTCGAACGCTATTCGGGGATGATCATCAACCCGCTGTTCCGCCGCAAGCCGCCCGAGGGCGAGTTCCGCCGCCAATGGGCGTGGCAGGAAGGCGGCGCGTGGGCGTGGTCGAGCCTGTTGATCGCCGCGGGCGTCTTCGGCTGGGTGCCGCTGCGCGCGCTCGTCATCTTTGGCGCGATTGCCGCCGCGACCTTGGTTCTCAACCAGGTCCGCACGCTCGTTGCGCATCTCTGGGAAAATGACGGCGCGGTGCTGACCGTGACCGGCCAGTTCCTCGACAGCGTCAACGTCCCGCCGCCCGGCCTGCTGCCCGAGCTGTGGGCGCCGGTGGGGCTACGCTACCATGCGCTGCATCACTTGCTGCCCGGCGTGCCGTACCATTCGCTCGCCGAGGCGCATCGCCGGTTGAAGGATACGCTGCCCGCGGATTCGCAATATCATGGTGCGAATTACGACAGCCTGCCGAAGCTGGTCGCGAATCTGGTGGCGGGTTCGGCAAAAGGCGCGAGGGCCTGACATCGGACAGATGATAAGCGGCTTTGGGGTGGTGAGTTGACGTTCGCTGGCTGTCTTTCGTCATCCCGGACTTGATCCGGGATCCATAACTGAACCGTCGTCATGGACCCCGGATCAAGTCCGGGGTGACGAGGATGGATAGGTCCGCAACTGGTCGCCAGCCGCCGCTAACGATCGCTATTCCTCGGTCCTGATCAAGATCATCTCGCCGATCAGCGCGAACAATATGAACGGCCCCCACGCCGCCAGAAATGGCGAGTACGCCCCCAGATCGCCCATCGCGAGGGCGAAATTGTCGGCGACGAAATAGGCGAAGCCGAGGCCCATGCCGAGGATCGCGCGGATGAACAGCTTGCCCGATCGAGCGAGGCCGAACGCGGCGACGGCGCCGAGCAGCGGCATCAATATCGCCGACAGCGGTCCCGAAATCTTGTGCCACAGCACGCCCTTCAGCGCGCCGACCGGACGCCCCGCTGCCTCGAGATCGGCGATCGCCGATTGCAGCTCCCAAAAAGGCAGCGCGTCGCCGTCGACCTGCGCCAGCGTGAACTGGTCGGGGCGGACATTTTTCGCCGCGACGATCGTGCCGAGCGGTTCGAGCGTCCCCGACCGGCGGATGAAGCGCCGCGCATTGGTCATTTCCCAACCGCCGCCCGCCACCGCGCGTGCGCTGTCGGCCGACAGCATCGATGACAAGACGCCGCCGGTGCGTTCATAGATGGTGACATAGCCCAGCGTGATCACCGGCCCGCTGGTATCGACCGTCGCCGCATTGATCAGGTCGTCGCCGTCGCGGACCCAGATATTGGTACGGATGCCGCTGTCTTTCGGCACCTTTTTATATTCGACCTTTTGCCAGGCGCTGAGCGCCGCGGTCGAACGTGTGACGATGCGTTCGTTGAAGGCAAAGCTGACCCCGGCGACGAGCAGCGCGGCAAGGAACAGCGGCGCCAGCACCTGGTGCGCCGACATGCCCGACGCCTTCATCGCGACGACCTCGCTGTTCTGATTGAGCGTGATGAGGGTCAGGATCGTCCCGAGCAGCACCGAAAAGGGCAGGAAGGTCTCGATGATCTGCGGCAGCCGCATCCCGACATAGCGCCAGACGTCCGAGTCGCTGTTGCCCGCGACCGCCAGGATCTTGCCACTTTCGCCTAACAGGTCGAGCGTCTGGAGGATCAGCACCAGCGCAAAGAGGATCGAAAAGGAGCGGACGAGGAACAGGCGGCCGACATAGAGCGCCATCGTCCGCGACGGGAAAAAGTGGAGCTGGTGCATTTAGGTCAGGCTCTCCGCCGTCCGCGGCTTGCGCTGGAACATCGTGAGCATCCCCCGGATCTTCTGCGCCGCCTTGGCCGCGACGCGCTCTAGAGCGCCGATCGGCTGGCCGCCGGGGACATGCGCGACGACATAATACATCCAGATCGCCAGCGCCGCGAATAACAGGAACGGCACCCACAGCGCGATCAGCGGATCGACAACGCCGCGCGCGCCCATGTCTTCGGCATATTGGTTGATCTTGTGCTGGGTCACCAGCAGCACGATCGACAGGAAGACGCCGAGCGACGATGTCGACCGCTTTGGCGGGATCGCCAGCGCGACCGCGATCAGCGGGATGAGGAACATCGACATGACCTCGACAATGCGGAAGTGAAAATTCGCGCGCGATTCGAGCCGCGTCTGCACCGACTGGTTCTGGTCCTTGCCCGCGACGAACAGCTCCGGGATCGTCATTTCGCGGTCGGCACCGCCGCGCAGGCGAAACGCCTCGATCTTGGGCAGCGGGATCGGCAGGTCGTGATTGTCAAAAGTCAGCACGCGCGGAACGGGGAATTTCGGCGATTCATGGATCAGCACGCCCTGCGACAGGCGCAGGATGATCGTGTTCGGATCGTCGGTCGCCAGAAACTGCCCGCGCGCCGCGGTCGCCGACACGCGTTGCCCGTCCCTCTGCTCGCCGCGGACGAAAATGCCGCGCAAGCTGCGCCCGTCGTTGTAGCTCTCCTCGATCCGCAGCGTCATGCGGTCACCCAATTTGGTGAATTCGCCGACCTTGATCGACGCGCCGAGCGCACCCGATCGCAGCTCGAACTGCAATCCTTCATAAGCGTAGCGGGCGACCGGCTGGATAAAGCCGACGATCGCCAGATTGAGCGCCGCCAGCGCGATCGCATAGGCAAAGGGGATACGCATCAGCCGCCCGAAGCTCATCCCCACGCCCTTCAGCACGTCGAGCTCGCTGGTCGTCGCAAGTTTCCGAAAAGCCAGCAAAATTCCCAGCATCAGCCCGATAGGGATGCCCAGCGAAAGATATTCGGGGATCAGGTTGGCGAGCATCCGCCACACGACGCTGACCGGGCCGCCCTCGGTCGCCACAAAATCGAACAGCCGCAGCATCTTTTCGAGCACGAGTAACATTGCCGACAGCACCAGCGTGCCGAGCATCGGGAAGAAAATGAGCCGCGCGATGTAGCGGTCGATGGCAGGAAGCTTATTCAATCTTTGGTCGCCCCATCACCATGATTTGGCCGCAGTTGTTTCCGATATGCCGATTCAAGGGCGACAGGGACCCATATCAGCGCGCGTTTTCCGTTCGCCGATATGGCTATAGCCTCTGGAGGTTTTGAGGTCATGTCGAAATTTATATCCGCCCTGCTTGGTGTTTCGTTGCTCGCGTTCGCGGCGACGGCACAGGCGGAAGGCCGGGTCATCTCGAACGATCTGTCGAAGTGCAGAAGCGGTCCGTCGACGCTGGTGCAGATCAGCGGCGTCAAGGCGTCGACCGGCAAGATTCGCGTGCAAAGCTATCGCGGCACGTCGGCCGACTGGCTGACCAAGGGGCGCTGGCTGGCCCGCGTCGAAGTGCCGGCGCGCGCCGGATCGATGACGGTCTGCGTCCCGCTGCCCGAAGCGGGCGTCTATGGCATCGCGGTGCGCCACGACGTCAATGGCAACGGCAAGACCGACATCAGCAAGGATGGCGGCGGGATGTCCAACAATCCCAGCATCAACATCTTTAACCTCGGCAAGCCGAGCTACAAGAAGACAGCCTTTTCGGTTGGAGACGCGCCCAGGACGATCTCCATTTCGATGAAATATATGTAACGGCAGATGGCAAGCGTCGCGCTCCTTTCGAATCCTCGCTCGACGGGCAATCGCTCGCTGTTGCCGCGGGTTCGCGAATATTGCGCGGCGCACCCCGATATTTTTCATTACGAGGTCGAAGACGTCGACCAGATCGAAAAGGCCATCCGTACCATGGCGATGGTCGGGCCGCGAGTCGTGGTCATCAACGGCGGCGACGGGACGGTGCAGGCGGCGTTGACCGAAATCTATTCGGGCGGCCATTTCGGCGGTTCACCGCCGCCGGTCGCGGTGCTTCCGAATGGCAAGACGAACCTTATCGCGCTCGATCTCGGCGCCGCGGGCGACCCGATCAAGGCGTTGCAGCGGGTGATCGACCTGGTCGAAACCGGCCGGCTCGAAGATCATGTGATCGAACGCCAGCTCATCTCGCTCGACAGCGGCGGCGACACGCGGCCGGTGCTCGGCATGTTCCTCGGCGGCGCCTATCTTGCCGACGTGATGCTCTATTGCCGCAACCGCATCTACCCGCTTGGCCTGCCGAATGGGGTTTCGCATTTTCTGGCGGCGATCCTGGGCCTGTTCGCCATGTTGTTCGGGCTGGGCGGGGGGCGCCTGCCGCCGAAACCCGAACCGATGACCGTGTCGCTGATCCGCCAGGGTGAATATAAGGGCAAATTCTCGCTCTTGATCGTGACAACGCTCGAAAAGCTGCTGCTCAGCATTCGCACCAACGATAATGCGGGGGAGAGCGGGCAGATGAAATTGCTCGCGGTCGAGCGCGGTCTCGGCGCGCTGGTGCGTATGCTTGGCGCGACGTGGCGCGGAACGCTGGGACAGCGCCAGCTCGAAGGCGTGCATTTCCAGCAGGGCGACGAAATCCGTATCGAGGGCGATCGGTCGAACGTCATCCTCGACGGCGAAATCTTCCAGGCGAAAAACGGCATGCCGATCATCCTGACGTCGACGCAGCCGGTTCCGTTCCTGCGCCTCGCTGCCTGAGCGCCGCGTGACCGCCATCGCCGACCTTGTCCGCGAAGAAGTCGCGATCCCGGTCGACCCGCGCGTCGGCGCGATGGCCGCGGCGATCGCGGCGCAATATCCGGGCAGCGCGCGCGCCGTGTTTTTTTACGGCAGCTGCCTTCGGATGAGCGAGCTCGACGGGCTGATGCTCGATTTCTACCTGATCGTGTCCGACTATGGCGATGCCTATCCGAAACGCTGGATGGCGGTCGCCAACCGGCTGATCCCGCCGAATGTCTTTCCGTTCCAGCACGGCGGCCTGATCGCCAAATATGCCGTGCTCAGTGAAGCCGACTTTCACCGCCTGAATGGGCCGGAGACGCGCAATGTGTCGGTGTGGGCGCGCTTTGCCCAGCCGTCGCGGCTGGTGTGGGCGGTCGACGATACGGCGCGCGATCGCGCGATCGCTGCGGTATCGCGCGCGGCCCCGACGTTGCTGGCGGCGGCCGGGTCGATCGCTGGCGAGGCACCGCTCGACTGGTGGCGGCGTGCCTTTTCGCTGACCTATTCGGTCGAACTGCGCGCCGAACGGACCAGCCGCGCGCAGTCGGTGGTCGATGCCGATGCCGAACGTTACGAACGCTTCAGCCTTCCCGCGATCGCGGCCATCCCCTCCGGCACACGCAGCGGCGGCTGGGCGCGGCGACGGATCGAGGGCAAGGCGCTCAGCATCGCGCGGCTGGGCAAGGCCAGCCTGACCTATGCCGATGGGATCGATTATCTGGCGTGGAAGATCAATCGACACGCGGGAACGCAGATCGAAATCAAGCCGTGGCAACGTCGCTGGCCGTTGGTTGCTGCGCTGACGCTGGTGCCGCGCCTGATCAAAGGCGGCGCGATCCGCTGAATCCGGTGCTCAGTTCGCGAGCCGCTGCCCCTCGGGCCGATTGTCGCCGCTGCGCCGGATCGCCTGATCGAGCGCGCTGAGCGTGAAGGGTTTGCGCAGCACGTCATGGTCGCCAAAGGCGGCGTCTTCGCTGGCGTCGCCGGCATAGCCGGTCACGAACAAGACCGACAGTTCGGGCCAACGCTGCTTCAGCTGCGCGACCATTTCAGGGCCGGTGAGCTCGGGCATCAGCACGTCGGACAGGATCAGGTCGAACCCACCCTGCCCCTGGGCAAGCTGCCCTTCGACCAGCGCCTCGGCCTCCAGCGGGTTACCGCATGCGACGGCGGTATGGCCGAGTTCGCTGACCGCGTCGACGGTCGCTGCGAGCACGCGCGCATCATCTTCGACCACCAGGATGCTGAGCGCGTCGGCGGGCGTGTCCGACCCGCTATTGTCGCCGGGCAAAGTTTCGATTTCGGCCGCGGCTTGCGGCTGTGCGACGGGCAGCAGCATCGCGACGCTCGTGCCTTCGCCCTCGTTCGACGCGACCTGCACCTCGCCGCCCGATTGGCGGCAAAAGGCAAAGACCTGGCTCATGCCAAGGCCCGTTCCCTGACCAGCGGGCTTGGTCGTGTAAAAGGGGTCGAAGATGCGTTCGAGCACTTGGGGCGACATGCCGCACCCGGTGTCGATCACCTGGACGGCCAGCGCCGCCGACCGATCGCCATCGTCCAGTGTCCGAATCGTCAGCAAACCATGGCCGTTCATTGCATCGCGGGCATTCACCGCAAGGTTGAGCAGCGCGTTCTCGAACTGCTGCCGGTCGATCCAGCAAGCGAGATCGCCGGCGTTGAGGTCGAGCGTCAGCGCGATGCGATCGCCGATCGTGCGTTCGATAAGCTGCGCGAAACTTGCGATGCACTCGTCGATTGGCGTCATTTCGGGGCGTGCCGGTTCGGACCGCGCAAAGGTCAGTAGCCGCCGGGTCAGGTCGGCGGCGCGGTTCGCCCCGTCGAGCGCGTTGGCAAGGTGGCGCTGCGCCTTTTCGGGTTTACCCGGCAGCCAGCGTTGCGCCAGTTCGAGCCCGCCAACGACGACCGCCAGCATATTGTTGAAATCATGTGCAATGCCGCCGGTCAATTGTCCGACCGCTTCCATCTTTTGCGCTTGCCGCAGTTGCGCCTCGGCGGCCTCTCGCTCGGTCATCTCGCTGCGCAGCGCATCGTTGGCCTGCGCCAGTTCGGCGGTCCGTTCCTCGACCGCGGTTTCGAGCTGCATAGCACGATCGCTCTCGACCAGCTGTTCGCGCCGCGCCAGGCGCCGCTCGCCTTCGGCGCGGATCAGCGAGAAGGTAGCGCCGATCGCGATGACCGCAGCGGCTGCGCCCAGCAGCGAAAAGAGGAGGATGGCCTGGTTGAGGTTGGCACGGTCGCCAGCGGTCAGGCGGTTGCGGTCGCGGAGCAGCGCGCGCTCGTTGGCGATAATCTCGCTCAGCAGCTTGTCGATCCGGCCGAGCCCCTCGCCCTTGCCGGCGGCATAGAATTTCGAGATTGCGGCGACGGTCTGGTTATAATTGGCGCTGAGCGCGGCATCGCCGAGTTGCGCGCCGCGGCTGTCCATTTCGCGCGTCAGCTGTTCGACCAGCGCCATCTGTTTCGGATTGTCACGAACGTTGCGGCGCAGTTGCGCCAGGAACTGCCGCGCGCGGCCCCATTGATATTCATAGACGCGCCCGTCCTCCTTCTGGAGTCCGACGGCAAAGCGGCCGAGCGCCGCTTCGGCGCGCGCGATCGCGGCATCGACCGACCGCGTCTGTGAAATGACCTCCATGCTCTGCGTCTGCCAGCCGAGCGAGCGGTCGTAATTGTCGTTGGCGCGCGCGAGCAGCACGACGAGCGCCCCGACGACGCCGGTCAGGATCGCGCCGAGGACGATCGTCGACCAGAAGCGAATACGCTCCCGCCGACCATCGTTTTCGCTATCAATATCCCTCTCGAACACGCGCATCTCTTACCGGAGGAGCGCGGCGCCGCAAAGCGCCGAAGCCCCTGTCTCAACGCCGCCGCTTCAACTCGCCCCGAAAAGGAATCCGCTGGTCGGGCGGGATGCTCGGTTCAGCCGATAATCCCGGCGCGCTTGCCCGCGCGATCGAAGCGCGCGAGAATTTCGGTAACCTGCTCGCCGCTATGCTCCGCGCACAGCGAACAGCGCAGCAAGGTCATGCCCGCGGGGGTGGCCGGCGGCCGGGCCAGGTTCACATACAGCCCTTCCTCGAGCAGCGCCTCCCACATCATCGCCCCGCGTTCCAGGTCGGGCATGATCACCGCGATGATGGCCGACTGCGGCTCGTCGGTGCCGAGCGTAAAGCCCAGGTCGCGGAGGCCTTTGTGTAGTTTTTTGGAGTTTTCCCACAGGTGCGCGCGCTTGTTCGATCCGTGCATCAGCTTGCGGATGCTGGTCGCCGCGGTCGCGACGACGCTCGGCGGCAGCGACGCGGTGAAGACATAGGGACGGCAAACGAGCCGCAATATCTCGAACTTCGGGTGGTTCGACACGCAGAAGCCACCGACCGTGCCGACGCTCTTGCTGAAGGTGCCGATAATGAAGTCGACATCGTCCAGCACGCCCTGCGCCTCGGCGACGCCGCGGCCATGTTCGCCGATGAAGCCCATCGAATGCGCCTCGTCGACCAGCACCATCGCGCCATTTTCTTTCGAGACCCGGATCATCTCCTTGAGCGGCGCGATGTCGCCGAGCATCGAGTAGACACCTTCGAGCACGACGAGCTTGCCGGCTTCGGGCGGCAGGCGCTTGAGCCGTTTTTCGAGTGCTTCGACATCATTATGGCGGAAGGCGACGATTTCGGCGTCGCCCATCTTGCACCCGTCATAGATCGACGCATGGCTGTCGATGTCGAGGATGACATAATCGCCCTTGCCCGCGATCGTCGAAATGATGCCGAG
>NZ_MIAM01000070.1 GCF_001830555.1 Sphingopyxis sp. RIFCSPHIGHO2_12_FULL_65_19
GCCGCAACGTCGCGCCAATAGCCCCTCCGTCAGCGCTGCGCGCTGCCACCTCCCCATCGCAAGTCGATGGGGAGGATCTTATGTCCACAACCGGTCGCTTCCGGCCGTCCCCATCCCCGCAAAAAAGAACCCGGCCAAAGGCCGGGTCCAGGAGGAGTTCCCAGTGGATTGTGGGGGAATTTATTCGGCAGGCACCGGGTTGCGGCCGGTGATGAAGCCTTCGCGTTTCGTGCCATCGGCCTGCACCGGATCGTGTGCGACGTCGCGTTCGTCAAATTCCTTGGTCCATGCCGCAAATTCCAGGCAGACGCCGTCGGGGTCGAAGAAATAGACCGAGCGGACGAAGACGCCGGGGTGCAGTTCAGCCGACGCCTGCATCGGGCTGTCGTCGTGGTTGAGCACCGGGGTCACTTCTATGCCTTTGTCGATCAGTCGCTGGTAATAATCATCGAACTTGTCGGCGCGGACGTTGATCGCGATATGGTTCATCGACCCGTGCGCCGATACGAAGCTGCCCCGTGTCGGCAGCGCGGCAGGGGCCGAGATGCCGGGGACGGCCTCGGGCGCATCGGGGAACCAGAAAAAGGCGAGACTGTCGCCATTGCCGATGTCAAAGAAGAAATGCTGGCCGCGCCCGCCCGGCAGGTCGATCGTCTTGGTCAGCGGCATGCCCAGCGTGTCGCGATAAAATTCGACCGTCTTTGCCATGTCCTTGCACACGAGCGCGAGGTGATTGACCCCGCAAAACTCGAATTCGCTATTCGGTGTAGCCATCATCCGTCTCCTTAGATTTTCAGTTCGCCACCGCGCTGGCGCGGCTTTTCATCCGATCGTACCAGCGCGATATATGGGTTGCGGCGGGGTCGATCGGCTGGCCGACCGATGCGCCGAAATCGAGGAATGCGAAGAGCATGACGTCGGCGAGGCTCAGCGTGTCGCTCGCGATGAAAGCGCGTCCCGCGATCTGTCCGTCGAGCCATTTGATTCCGTCCTGCGCGGTCGCTTTCAGCCCCGGCGCCGCTTCGGGAAGGCAGCGCAGCCGCGGCTCGAACAGGGGCAGGCCTTCGGCAAAGCGGAAGCCGTTGGTCAACGGTTCGCAAATCTTCAGGTCGACGCGGCGTGTCCACATGCGCGTGCGCGCGCGTTCTTCGGCGGTGCGGCCGATCAGTGCGGGTTCGGGAAAACGCTCTTCGAGATATTCGCAGATGGCAGTGACCTCGCAAAGCGTGGCGCCGTCGTCGAGTTGCAGTGCCGGGGTCTGCCCGGCGGGGTTCACGTCGACATTATAGGGCGCCCGCCGGTTTTCTCCTCCGCGCAGGTCGACGGTGACCTCGGGGATCTCGATACCCTTTTCGGCCATGAACAGTTTCACGACGCGAGGGTTGGGGCCGACGCTGTTATAAAATTTCATCCTGTCCTCTCCCCATCTCATTATCATCTTGCGGCTTAACCGTCAACTTAGTTGACGGTTAAGCCGGGGCGCGGCCAGCGGACACGATAGAGTGTCCCCGTGGTCGATGCGGTGATATAGGCGTCACGTCGATCCGCACCGCCGAAGGCGATGTTGGTGATCCCGACATCGGGGAGCGGCAGGAACGCCGACCCGCCGCCGTCGGGGTCGAAGATCGTTATTCCACCTTCGACCATCGTGCCGACGCAGATGCGCCCGCTGTCTTCGATCGCCATGCTGTCCAGCAGGCGAAAGACCGGGGGCGTGCCGACGAAGCGGCCGGGCGCCCACGGAGGCGGGGGCGCCAGTTCACCGGGCGCGACTATCTCCATCGCCCATACTCGCGCGGTCATTGTCTCGCTGACATAGAGCGTCTTGCCGTCGGGCGAGAGGCCCACGCCGTTCGGCCCCATCATGTCGGCACGCTGGCGGGTGATCCGCGATCCGTCGGCGGCGGCGTGGTAGATCGCCCCATGGTCGCGGCCAGTGTCGCGCACCTGCCCGTGATCGGTGAACCAGAAACCGCCCAAGGCATCGAACACGATGTCGTTCGGGCCTTTCAGCCGCTCGCCCTCGACACTGTCGTAAAGCGTCGTCACCGCGCCGGTGGTCAGGTCGACGCGCTGGATCGATCCGCATGGGTCCGCATGCGCGGCGTGTCCGGGAAACAGCAGGCCGTCCGCTTCGGTCCACGCAAACCCGCCATTGTTGCAGACATAGGCGGCGCCGTCGGGACCGATCGCGAGCCCGTTCGGGCCGCCGCCGAGTTCGGCGACGACCGACAGACTGCCGTCGGGCGCGACGCGCGTCAGCGTTCCGCGCGCGATTTCGACAAGCAGCACCGACCCGTCGGCCATCGGCACCGGGCCTTCCGGGAAGCGAAGGCCCGTCGCAATCACTTCAGGCGCGCCGAAATCGCTCACCCGCCCGACTTACTCTTGCGTGGAGCGCGGCGCACTGAGGAAGTCGGCGGCGCTGAAGCCTTCGGGCGCCGCCACCTCGACGATCGGGTCCTCACGGGCGTCATATTCCATACGAAGCGCGCGGGTGATGACCGCGTGCATGTCGTAAAGACAGGTGATGTAGGTGAACTCGAAAATCTGCTCGTCATTCCAGAAGGTCTTGAGCTTGTCGAACACCTCCAGCGGCACACGTCCACCGGCCTGCGCAAGGCAATCGGCATAGGCCAGGACGGTGCGTTCCTTTTCGTCATAGCAATCGGCGACCTGCCAGTGGGCGATGGCAGCGATCTTCTCCTCGCTGACACCCAGGCCGCGAAGCGATTTGCAATGCTGCGAGAAAACGAACTGGCTGCCCTTCACCCAGCCCGCGCGCGTCTGGCCGAGTTCGCGCAGCACCGGATCGATCGTGCGCGCCGGGTTGCGATAGACGGCGAAGCCCTTGACCGCATGTTCAAATATGTCGGGCGACAGCGCGAACACCGTCCACCAGTCGCCGGGCGTGCCCGTCGCCGTGCCGGGCTCGGCGACCGGATCGCGATCGCCGAACAGGCGGTTGTAATAAGCGAGCACGGTTTCGTCGGTCACTTCGGACCGGGGGACCTGGCGCAGGACGGGCATGGACTTCTCCTCAGGCGTTCGCAAATTTACGGAATTCGGCGACGTGTGCGCTGTCGAAATATTCGTCGAGGCGCGTGATCTTGCCGTTCTCGACCTTGCAGATGATCGCGCAGGGCAGGCGGACTTCGCCGTCGTCGTGGACGCGGCGGCCCTTCAAGACATGCTGTTGCACGAAGCCGCCGGGGAAAGCCGTTAATCGGCGGTCGGCATATTCGCGGTTCTTGATCCGCGCGACCATGCCGGTCAGCGTCTGCGCGGTTTGCGCCGGGCTGACGATCAGTTCGTCGGTGTTGTGCCAGATTTCGGCGTCAGGCGTGAAGCTGCCTTGCATCGTTTCGATGTCGCCCGCCTCGATCGCGTCGAAAAATCGCTGTGCCATTTCGCGAATATCATTCTCTTCGGCCATGTCTCACTCCTATGCTTTCACGCCGAACATGCGGCCGCCGTTGGCGGCGATCAGCCCGTCGATATCGTCGCCCCGGTACGCCGGATCGGCCGACGGGCCGAAGGCTGCCAGCATGTCCTGCGTCACCAGTTCGGCCATCGCCTTCCATTCGGGGTGGGTGAATATCCAATATTCGCCCGCCTCGATCGCCTGCACGACACGCGCGCCGACCTTCGCAGGGTCCATGCCGCCCGCGAGCACGCCCTGCATCGCCTCGCTCGTTGCGGCGGCCTTGCCGACCTCCACCTCGACCGGGCGCAGGTCGCGCGTCGTTTCGACGATCCGGGTCGCCGACATGCCGGGCATCAGCACCGAGATGTCGACACAGCTTTCGGCGAGTTCGTTGCGCAGCGCCATCGCGATACCCAGCGTCGCATATTTCGAGCTGATATAGGCGACGGAGATCGGCGGCGGCACGATGGCGACCATCGACGATGTGATGACGAGATGGCCCGGTTCGCCCGATGCCTTCATATCGCCAAGGAAGGTGCGGCAGGCATAAAGATGCGCGTGCGCGTTGACGGCGTAGTTCCAGCGCCAGACGTCGGTGTCATATTGCTCGAACGGGCCTGATCCGCCGCCGACGCCGGCGTTGCTGAACAGGATGCGGACCGGACCGAAATCGCGCGCCTTCGCGCCTGCTTCGGCCCAACTATCCTCGCTGGTCACGTCGAGCTGGAGGCCGAGCGCATTGGCGCCCTCGCTGCGCAGCATGGCCGCAGCATTTTCGGCGCCCGCCGCGTCGATATCGGCAAGGATGACCGAGGCGCCCTTGGCCGTGAGCGCCCTTGCGGTGGCGAACCCGAGCCCGCTCGCACCGCCGGTAATGAAAGCCGTTTTGCCCGCGACATCGGTCATTCGGCGAAATCCTTTTCGAGATATCGCGTCATCCTATATTGCGCGATCCCGGCAGCGGCGGCGAAGGGCATCAGCGCCATCAGCGCCCAGCGCAGGCTGTCGACCCCGTGCGCGGCTTTCAGGGCGTCGCTGACGATCCCCGCGAACAGGGGGCCGAGGCCGAGGCCGACAATGTTGAACATCAGCATCAGCACGGCCGCCGCGGTCGCGCGGCTGCGCGGCGGGGTCAGGTTCTGCACGAGAGCGAGGGCGGGCGCGACATAGGCGGTGCAGGCCGCCATCGGGACCAGCATCAGCGCAAGTGAAAGCTGCCAGGTATCGACAAGCAATGCTGCGACAAAGGTCGGGATCAGCACCGCGGTCGCCAGCGCGGGGATTGTGCCGTAAGCGCGCGCCGACGTCTTGGCGCGGTGGCTGACGAGCCATCCGCCGCCGAGGATGCCGATGCCGAAGGTGATACCGGCGGCCGGGCCGAACCATGTCGCCATCGCGTCCAGCGGCATGTTCTGGGTGCGCATCAGAAAGGCGGGAATCCAGTTGAGCATCCCATAGCTGGTAAAGGCGGCAAGCCCGCTGCCGATCATCACCATGCGGAGCGACGGGCGGCGCCAGAACATCGCCAGGCTCTGTGAAAAAGGCAGGGCTTCGTCGGCGGGCCTGTGCGTATCCATTTGGCCGCGCGCAGGCTCGCGCACCAACCAGATCAGCAGGGGAGCGATGACGATGCCGACGATACCGATCACGATAAAGGCGTTGCGCCAGCCGATGTCGGCGGCCGCCCAGGCCCCGAAGGTGGCGCCGACGAACACGCCGAACGGACCGTTAAGCGTGAACAGGCCAATCGCCAGGGGGCGCCGTGCGGGAGGATAATAATCGGCGATGACCGACAGCGACGGCGCCGTGCCGCCCGCTTCGCCCGCGCCGACGCCAAAGCGCATCAGCGCGAGTTGCCAGAAATTCGACGCCATGCCGCACGCGGCGGTGAACCCGCTCCACACGACGCAGGCGATGCCGATCAGCTTCACGCGGTTCCAGCGGTCGGCGATCATCGCGACCGGCACCCCCATCGCCGCATAGAAGAGCGCGAAGGCAAGGCCGGTGAGCAGGCCGAATTGCGTGTCGCTGAAATCCATCTCGGCGCGGATCGGTTCGACCAGCACCGACAGGAGCTGGCGGTCGACGAAATTGATCGTGCCGACAATGAACAGCATGACAAGCGCAACATTGCGCCGCAGCGCGAGGCCGCCGTCGGGCGCCCCTGCACCGGCATGGAGGGTGGTGGCCTCTGTCATAACTCTCCCCAAAAACACGCGAGTCTTCTCGTCAAAAAATACTTAGGTATTTAAGTTTATCTGTCAATGTGCTTTACGGTAACGATAAAGCCGAGGGGAGAGAAGAGATGGATATCCAGGCGAAAACGGCGATCGTTACCGGGGCAGCGGGTGGTATCGGCCGCGCAAGCGCGGTGATGCTGGCGGCCCGCGGCGCGGCGGGGGTTGCGCTGGTCGACGTCAACGAAACGGCGATGGCAGAAACGGCTCGACTGGTCGAAGCGCACGGCGCGCGGGCCGAAACGTATCGGCTGGACCTATCGGACATTCCGGCGACCGAGGCCTGGTTCCGGGCGCATGGCGACGTCGACATCCTGCACAATAATGCCGGGGTCGTGTCAGGCCTGCCGCAATTTCCCGACGTCGACGCGGCGCGCCTGCGCTGGATCATTGATGTCAACATCACCTCGCTCGTCACCGCGACGCAGATCGCGGTGCAGGCGATGAAGCGGCGCGGCGGCGGGGTGATTGTCAACACGGTATCGACGGTCGCGCTGGGCACCGGATTCTATGACGCGATGTATGCGACGACCAAGGCGGCGGTGATGATGTTCACCCGTTGCTGCGCGCCGCTGAAGGACGAATATAATGTTCGTGTCGCGGGGATGCTGCCGGGTCTGGTCGACACCCCGATCCTCGACACGACGGGGGCGGGTGGCAAGTCGGATTGGATGAAGGCGGTTCTCGCGAACAACGAGGCGTGCCGGCCCGAAGATATTGCAGAGGGCGTTGCGACGCTGATCGAGGACGACGGGCTGGCTGGCGGCGACTGGCTCGCGGTGCGACGATTGGGCGGCAAAGTCGAATATCAGTGGGGGCACGCCGATACGATCTAGTCCCCACCCGCTTGCGGGAGGGGAGAAGAGGCTAACGCGTCGGTGCTTCCAGCATATTCTTGCCGAACAGATTGGACCATTGCTCCTCGGTCAGCACCGGGCGGGCGCTCGACAGATTCGCGGCATTCTTGACGTCGGTTCCGGCGATGACCGCAGGTCGCTCGCCGATCCGCGCAAACCAATCGGAGACCGCGGGATATTCGTCGAGCGTCAGGCCAATCGCACGGATGGCGCGCGTCCAGGGCCAGCATGCGATGTCGGCGATCGAATATTCCTCGGCCAGATAATCGGCTTCGCCAAGACGGCCGTTGAGGACATGGAGCAGGCGCAGGGTTTCGTTGCGATAGCGTTCGACCGGATAGGCCTGCCCCTCGGGCGCGTAGCGAATGAAGTGATGCGCCTGTCCCTGCATCGGCCCAAAGCTTGCCATCTGCCACATCAGCCATTGCTGCGCCTGGGCACGGCGCCGCGGATCGTCGGGCAGCAACTGGCCGCTCTTTTCCGTGAGATAGAGCAGGATCGCTCCGCTCTCGAACACCGGCAGCGGTGCGCCGCCGCCGAGCGGGTCATGGTCGACGATCGCGGGCAGGCGGCCGTTGGGGTTGATGCGTCGATATTCGGGGGTCAGATGGTCCCCCTCCAGCATATTCATTGCCAGCAACTGATGCGGCAGCCCCACTTCCTCCAGCATGATCGACACTTTGTGACCATTTGGTGTGGGCGTGAAATAGACGTCGATCATGTCGCGGGTCGCCTTTTCACACAGGTCACGACCGCGACTGCCGCTTGGCTGTCGAGCAAAGCGTCAATCGCGGCCGATCCCTGGGACATCGAAAAATCGGGCCTAAAACTTGATCCCGGCCTCGACCGAAATGTTGCGGGTGGGTTCCAGATACAGGATCGCGCGCGGCGTGGCCGTGATCGGCGACGGCAGGTTGAATGCACTGCCGATCGTTTTCTGGTTGGTCAGATTCTTGCCGACCAGCGCGACGTGCCAGCGATTGTCCTGGTCGGCAAGCTGGACGCGAAGGTCGAGCTTCACATAGCCGTCCTGCACCCCGAAGACGGGGCTCTGGTTGTCCGAGTTGAAATATTTGGACCGTCCCGATGCCACGCCGGTGACGTCGAGTTTCAAATCGTCCGACATGTCGAAGCGGGCGTGCGCTGTCACGCTGCCGGTCCATTTCGACGAATAGGCGACGGGGAAGCCGGCGAGATTGTTGTTAGCGATGCTCGCCGGGTCGGCCGGGTTGCACGTCCCGTCGGTAACCTGGACGGCAAGGCACGCGGCGCCCGGATAATCATTATATTTGATGTCCGAATAGGCGCCCGACGCGCTGATGTCGAAATTGGGGGTCGGGAAGATGCTGAGCGACCCTTCGATCCCCTTCGACGTCGCGCTGGCAGCATTGCCGGTCAGATAGCTCGACGTTTCGGGCCGGTAGACCGAGACCTGAAGATCCTTGAACTTCGTATGATAGGCGGAGACGTTGGCAACCACCTTGCCGTCGAACAGCGTCGATTTGATGCCCGCCTCGAAATTTTCCGACCGTTCGGGTTCAAAGGTGAAGGTGCTGTCGACGGTGCCAAGCGTGTTCGACACGAACCCACCCGATTTCGACCCACGGCCCCAGGTCGCATAGACCATGATGCGCGGCGCGATATCATATTGCAGCGTGACCGACGGGTCGACATTGCCTTCGCTGATCGATCCCGTCGCACTCGAGATCGGACGCAGCGCGAAGGGGCCGTAGACGAGACGCGACGCGAAATCGCCGTCCTTCTTGGTATGGCTGTAACGCAGGCTGCCGATGGCGCGGAAGGCGTCGCTGATGTTGACGGTCGCCTGGCCGAAGGCCGACCAGGATTCGGCCTTTTGCCGGAACAGGCTGTCGATGCGGCCGAAATAATTGAGCGCCGCAATGTTGAAGCCCTGATATTGCTCCAGCGTATAATCGGACTTGTCGTAATAGGCGCCGGCGATGAATTCGAGGGTCTTGCCCGTCGGCGAGAGGATGCGGATTTCCTGCGAAAACTGATCGAAGCGTTCGGGGAAGGCATTATAGACCGAATTCGGCACAAATGCGCCGCCGCTGTTCGGGATCGTCTGGTCGAACCCGTTGACGATCTTTGACTTGAACCAGCTGTAGCCGGTGACCGACGTCAGCGTAAAATCGCCGAGCGCGAGGTTGCCGACGCCCGACACCATCACCGACTTATTCTTGTTGCCTTCGTCACCGAGGGCCGACCGTTCAAGATAACGTGTCGTTTGCGGGTCTTGTCCGCTGGTCAGCGGGCTCGACACGGTGATGCCACCGATAACCGTCCGTTTTCCATATTCGACCTTGGCGGTGTAGTCGAAATTATCCGACGGCTCCCATTTCAGGGTCAGGCGCAGCAGTTGCGATTTGATTTCGGGATCGTCGTGGTCGGTCGCGCGATTGTAGATATAACCGTCCTGATTGACGATCTTGTACGCAAAACGTGCCCCCAATGTGTCCGTGATCGGCCCCGACAGATAGCCGGAGAAATCGGTGCCCTTATGATCGAAATTATAAAGGCCGGTGATCGCGCCCTCGAAATCCCGGGTCGGGCCGGCCGACACAACGCTGACGGCGCCCGCCGCGGTATTCTTGCCGAACAGCGCGCCCTGCGGACCGCGCAGCACTTCGACGCGCGCCAGATCGAAGAAGGGTGCCTGCGCCTGACGATTGCGCCCGGCGTAGATGCCGTCGACATAAAGCGAAACCGACTGGTCGAACGCAAAGTTGGCCGGCGGCGAGCCGAAGCCGCGGATGTAGATAACATCGTTGCCCGCGGTCGACTGGACAAAGACATTGGGCGTGTAGTTCATCACCGCCTTGATATCGCTGGTGTTGAATTCGGCGAGCTTGGCGCCGCTGACGACTTCCATCGAAATCGGCACGTCCTGAAGGCTCTGTTCGCGCTTTTGCGCGGTCACGATGATTTCGTTGGTGTTGCTGTCGTCGACGTCGGCCGTGTCGGCGGGTGCCGTCTGGGCCATCGCCGGAGCGATCGTGGCCAGCATCGCGATCGCCGCCACGCCGGACAGCAGGAACTGGTTATGCGCCTTCATCTTCACCCTCCCATAGAGCTTGTGTCGCGGTCCCGGAATGTCATCCGATCCGTCAATCTGATTGACCCTTAGTATACTAATGGTTTTATGCTTGTCCATAGGCTGGAAGAGGATTCGCATCATGAACGAAGAAAATGGGCAGGCGGCACCGGCGCCGCTCGCGACGCGTCATCTGTGCACCGTCGAATTCGAGGTTGGCGGCGGGATCATCGGGATCGGCGCGTCGCCGTTCGGCGACCAGCGCCTCGGCTATATCAGCGGGGGTCGATTTTTCGGACCTAGAATCAACGGTATAGTGTTACCGGGAGGCGGAAATTGGTCGCGTAGCGGACGGCTCGGCCGCGATGCTTCGGTCGGCACGTTCGATGCCCGTGCGGTGTGGCAGACCGACGACGGCGACCTCATCTATCTCAGCTACACCGGCCGCAATATCATTCCCGACGATGTGCGCGCGACCTTTGCCGATCCCGCGGCGCCCGACGCCGATCCGTCGCGCTATTATCTGCGAATCGCGCCGGTGTTTGAAACGGCGAGCGCGAAATATGGCTGGCTCAACGGCATACTCGCGGTGGGCGTGGGCGAACGCACCGATTTCGGGGTGCGCCATGTGATCCACGAGGTGTTGTGATGATCGAACTGCACTATTCGGCGACCCCGAACGGACAGAAGATCGCGATCATGCTGGAAGAGATCGGTGAGCCCTATCGCGTCATATCTTATGATATTTTCAACGGCGACCAGCTCACCGCGGCGTTCGGACGCATCAATCCGAACCACAAGCTGCCCGCGATCGTCGATCAGAACCCCGTCGGCGGTGGTATGCCGGTAACGGTGTTTGAATCGGGGGCAATCCTGCAATATCTGGCGGAAAAAAGCGGGTGTTTCCTGCCTGGGTCGGGTGCCGCGCGGGCGGCGGTGCTATCGTGGCTGACCTGGCAGGTCGCGGGACTCGGTCCGATGGGCGGGCAGGCCAGCCACTTCCTCCGCTACGCCCCGTCGGGGCAGGATTATGCGGTCGAACGCTATACGAAGGAATTGCAGCGCCTGCTCACCGTGCTCGAAAAGCGGCTGGAGAAAAGCGCCTATGTCGCCGGCGACGAATATAGCATCGCCGATATCGCGATCTGGCCGGGCCGCGCATCGGCTTTCGTCATGGGAATGGGGCTCGACGAATGGCCTGCGATGCGGGGGTGGTTCGAGCGGATCGGTGAGCGCCCGGCGGTCGCGCGCGCGATGGCGCGTGCGGACCTGAAGCCGCCGGCGAAATATGTCGGCCGCCACCAGACGCTCGACGACAAGCAATGGTCGAATATGTTCGGCGCCGCCAACCATGCGGCGGTGAAGGGCGATTGAAGGCGACGGCGCGCGAGAGGGTGCCGGGATCGGCGGATCCCGGCACCAACGGATCAGTCGGCCGCGCCGGGCACAGGTGTGTTGAGCAGCTGCTGTTCCCACAGATAGGCGATGCCGCTGCCCGCGGCGTGCTGGATGAGGACGTCGGTCAGTTCGGCGGCATGTTCGGTGCGCGCCCAATCGCGTTGCCATTCCGCCGCGAGGGCAAGCCACGTCATCATGTTCGCGCCCGCCGCGATCATGCGCTGGATCGCAACCTCATGCGCCTCGACCGATGTACCGCCCGACGCATCGGTGATGACCGTGACGTCCCAGCCTTCGCCGAGCGCCTGGATAACCGGCATCGCGACGCAGATTTCGGTCCAAAGGCCCGCGATGATCAGCTGCTTGCGGCCCGTCGCCTTCACCGCGTCGACGACTTTCCGGTCTTCCCACGTGTTGATGAAGGTGCGGTCGATCACCTCTTGGCCGGGGAACAGATCGGTGATCTGGGGAAAGATAAGGCCGCCGCGATCGGCGATCACGCTGGTCAGGATGGTGGGGACGCCGAACGCCTTCGCGGTTTTCGCGAGCGCGGCCGAATTATTGACCACGGCGTGCGGATCGTGGCTGTTCAGGTTTGCCAGCTGATAGGGCTGGTGATCGATCAGGACGAGGACCGAATCCTCGGGGCGAAGGAGCGACGCGAGGCCGTTGCGAAAAGTCATGATTATCCCTTGCTGTCGATAGAGTAAGGCATTGTGCCGGCAGGCCCGCGCGCTCGGCGACATGGTCTGCACAGGGGTATTGCCGTTCCCGAAGTCGATGCGGTAGTGTCGCCATCTGCCACACAGCGTCGCGGAATAAGGAACGGCTATTGGACATCGACGACCTGCGTACCTTTGTGGAAGTGGCCGACGCCGGGGGCGTGTCGCCCGCCGCGCGCCGGCTCGGCGTTTCCAAATCGATCGTCAGTCGGCGGCTATCGCGGCTCGAGGCGGAGCTGGGCGTCCAATTGCTCGCGCGATCGACGCGCGGCGCTGCGCTGACCGAAGCGGGCGCCATCTTCCGCGACCATG
>NZ_MIAM01000071.1 GCF_001830555.1 Sphingopyxis sp. RIFCSPHIGHO2_12_FULL_65_19
CTATGTCGATACGCACGAGCTGGCCTTCGGCGGCGACGGGCAGATCATCTTCGTCAATTCGCGCTTTTCCTGCCTCGCGACGATCGACGAGGTGCATAGTTTCCGGCCCATCTGGCGCCCCCCCTTTATCACCAGCCTCGCGCCCGAAGACCGCTGTCATCTCAATGGCGTGGCGATGGACGACGGCGCCCCGCGCTTCGTCACGGTGGCCGGCGTTTCGGACGAAAAGGATGGGTGGCGTGCCCATCGGCAGGGCGGCGGCGCGGTGATTGATGTCGCGAGCGGCGAAGTCGTCGTGCGCGATCTGACCATGCCGCACAGCCCGCGCGTCCACGACGGCGCCTTGTGGCTGCTCGATTCGGGCCGCGGCCAGATCGTCCGCGTCGACATCGCCAGCGGCAAAAAACAGGATGTCGCCTTTTGCCCCGGATTTCTGCGCGGCCTCGCCTTTCATGGCGATTATGCCATCGTCACCGTGTCGATGGCCCGCGAAGGCAAGTTCAAGGATCTCGCGATTCAGTCCGGGTTGGAAGATCGCAAGGAAGAGGCCCAATGCGGCGTCCTGGTCGTCGACCTGCGCACCGGGCGGACCGTGCATTCGATATTGCTCGGCAGCCCGTTTACCGAAATGTTCGATGTCGCGGTGCTTCCCGGTGTCCGCAACCCGATGACCGTCGGCCCCGCGACGGTCGAGATGATCGGTGCCGTCAGCATCGCCGACGTGATTTAGCTTTCGCCAACAAAAAGGGCCGCACCGTTTCCGGCGCGACCCCTTTTCTTTTTCAGTCTGACCGCGATCAGAAGCCGACGCTGGCCCCGACGCGGAAATAACGGCCCAGCACACCCGGGAAATAGGTGATCGTGCCGCCGCCGGTCGGCGACGGGAACGGCGGCTTGCGGTCGAACAGATTGTCGACCACGAACCGGATGCTGAAGCTCTTGTCGATCCGATAGGTCATGCCCGTGTTGAAATACACGAAGCTGCCGACGCTGTCCGGATCTTGAAACGTTGCGCTGGCATCGGCATTGAACTTCGCCGGGCCGGTATAATTGACCTGGAGGAAGGTGCTGAAGCCCTTGTTGTTATAGTCGATCGTGCCGACCGCCTGGTGCCGCGAATATCCAACCTCGCCATTGTTGGTCGCCGGGGCCGAATTGGCATCGGCGCGCGAGGTCAGCGTATCGAGGTATTGGTAGCTGGCATTCAGGCCGATGTTCGAATCGGCGCCCAGGAAGGGCGTCGACGTCCGATAGTCGAGCGCCGCCAAAATGCCCTTATATTTCAGCTCGGCGGCGTTGAAATAGCCGGTCGAGATGAAATCAAGCTGGTTGGTGGCGTCGCGGGTGAAGCGATCGCAGAATTCCGAGTTGGGGAAATCCGCCGAGTCATAGCAGTTGGCGACAATGTCGTCCGCAGCCAGCTGGGTGATGACATTCTTCACCTTGATGTTGACGTAATCGACCGACAGCGAAAGCCGCGGAATGAAGCTCGGGCGCAGCACCGTACCGATGGTGAAGGCGCTCGACTTTTCATTTTCGAGGTCCGGATTGCCGGCCACCGCCTGAAGGAAGCTGGCATCGTCCGACGTCGCGTCGAAATTCGCCGGCAGCCCGTCCGTGGCGCAGTTGGCGGCGCGGGTGGCCGGATCGGGCCCTTCATCCTGGTTGAACTGGTCGCACGGATCTTCCGCAAAATCGAAGAAGCTGCTCGACGGGTTGAACGCCTCGGTGATGAAGGGCGCGCGGATGGCGCGCGTGTAATTGCCGCGGAAGGTGATGTCGCGGATCGGTTGCCAGCTGCCGCCCACCGTCCAGGTCAGGTCGCCGCCAGCGGTCGAATGATCGACGTAACGCGCCGCGCCCTGGAATTCGAGCGTGTAGATGAACGGGATATTGTTCGACGGGCCGATCAGCCCGGCGCGCAATTCGCCGAAGACTTCGTCGGTGTTATATTTGCCGTTGAGCGGCTGGATGATCACCGACTGGCCGAAAGGCACGCGGTCGTTGGTCGGATCGCCGTCGCCGTCCGCGTCGGTCAGCGGATCGGGATCGTCGCCGCCGCGGTTGAACGCGCCCGGATCGAAGTCCTGGTTTTCCGCGCGATGTTCATAGCCGATGGCGAACGAAAGGTCGCCGCCGGGCAGCGCGAACAGCGGACCCGTCAGCGACGCCGTGAAGATCTTTTGCTTGTTGACCGACACCGGGCGCGTGATGGCGGTGACATAGTCACGCGCCGCCTGCGACGTCTGCATGCCGAACAGGTTGAGCGGCGCGCAGGTCGAGCTGATCGTTTCGGCAGGCGAATTGGTCGCGCCGGGACGGCAGATGATGTTGCCGTTGGCGGGGCCGCCGTTGAACAGGCCTTCGTCCACCGCGTCGACCGCGTTGAAGAAGTTCTGCGTTGCGATCGCAGGCACCTTGCCCGTCGTCTTCGACCGGCCATAGTTGCCGACGATTTCAAACGACCATTCGCGGCCGCCGAGGCCCGCAAAGCTTCCGTCGAAGCCCAGGACATAGCGTTGGATTTCAACCGAGCCCGTCGCCCGGCCCGAAATCACGTCGGTGTTGGCGCGCTGCAACAGGAAGGTATCGCCCAGCGCCTGCGCCTGGATGATGGCGCGGGCCTGCGGCGTCAGGAACGGGTTGTCGGTGCTCATGATGATGGCACCGGCCGGATCGCCCGCATAGCCGAACAGGTAGGAGTTATATTCGGGCTGGTCGCGCAGATTGACGCCGCGGCTACGGCTGTACCAGCCTTCACCGAATATACGGATATTGTCAGAGAGATCGAAGCTCAGCAGCAGGTTGCCGCTGTAACGTTCGGTGTCGGTGAGCAGGTTCGACAGCGGCACAAGGCTGAGCCCGTTGCCACCCGACGAGTTGATGTCGAACGACAGCGGATTGCCATTCTCATCAAGCGGGCCGAACGAGGTGCCGAAGTCGATCGGGATTAGATTGCCGCTTGCATCGAAACGCAGCGCGTTGCCCTGCGCATCGACGAAACCGCCCTGCGGGAAGCCAAGATTGGCCTGTTGCCCCTGGCTGACCGGGATGAAGTCGAACAAGGTCGGGATACCGAATTCGGAAATCGTCGGAATGCGGCGATCGCGGAAGATCGTGTTGTCGAACGGCGAATCGGGATCGTTGGGGCGGCCGTAGAAGCCACCGTCGTAAAGACCGGGGCGCGCCGTCTGCAAAAGGCCTTCGCCCCGGTTATATTCGCCCGACACGGTGATGTTCGCGCGGCCGTCGAGGAAATTCTTGCCCGCCAGGGCGCGGAAACGATAGTTGGCGGCATCGCCGCGGCTGGAAAGGCCATATTGGCCGTCGAGTTCCAGCCCCTCATAGTCGCGCTTCAGGATCACGTTGACCGTGCCGGCGATCGCGTCCGAACCATAGATCGGCGCGCCGCCGATGACGATCGTTTCGACGCGATCGATCAGCTTGGTCGGAATGACGTTAAGGTCGACCTGGTTGCCGCCCTGACCCGTCGGGCCAAAGATCGATGCGGTGTTCGACCCGACGAAACGGCGGCCGTTGACCAGGGTCAGCGTGCGTTCCGAACCGAGGCCCAGGAAGTTGACGAAGCTTTGGCCGGGGCCGAAGCTCGACTGCGCGCCCACCGGGCTGCTGCCGGGAACGCCGAAGGCCGGCAGTTCGTTCAGCGCCTGGCCGAGCGTTTCAAAGCCGCGCGATTCGATCTGGTCGGAACTGATCACGACCGACGGTTCGACGGTGTCGAAGTTCGGGCGCGAGATACGCGACCCGGTGACGACGATCGAGTTGTCGCCGGCGGCCGCTTCGGTTTCGACACTTTCTTGCGGAGTGACGGTTTCCTGCGCCTGAGCGGTGCCGATCGACACCGTCAGGGCCATGGTGGAAACGCAGACGCCAAAAGCCGCCTTGGAAATCTTGCTCATGTATAGCTCCCCGGTTTTCGGGAAGGCAGAGCCTCCCCGGATAGGGGAACAATAGAATCGCGCGCCTTAGATTCTATAAAAAATCAACAGATAAGCGTTTTGTCACCAAACTGTTGCCATATAGTCACACCCGGCGCGCGACGCCGGATCAATAGCGATAATGGTCGGGCTTGAACGGGCCTTCGACCGGCACGCCGATATAATCGGCCTGCTTCTGGCTGAGCTGGCTCAGCTTCACGCCGAGCTTTTCGAGGTGCAGCGCCGCGACCTTTTCGTCGAGATGCTTGGGCAGGACATAGACGTCGTTCTTATACTGCTCGCTGCGCGTCCACAGTTCGATCTGTGCCAGCGTCTGGTTGGTGAAGCTTGCCGACATCACGAACGACGGGTGGCCGGTCGCGTTGCCGAGGTTCACGAGGCGACCCTTCGACAGGATGATGATCTGCTTGCCGTCGGGGAATTCGACCAGGTCGACCTGCGGCTTCACTTCGGTCCATTTGTAATTGGCGAGCGCCGCGATCTGGATCTCGCTGTCGAAGTGGCCGATGTTGCAGACGATCGCCATATTCTTCATCGCCGCCATATGTTCGGCGGTGATGACGTCGGCGTTGCCCGTCGCGGTCACGAAAATGTCCGAACGCTGGACGGCTTCGTCCATCGTCACGACCTCGAAACCCTCCATCGCCGCCTGCAAGGCACAGATCGGGTCGATTTCGGTCACCAGCACGCGCGCGCCGCCGTTGCGGAGCGACTGGGCGCTGCCCTTGCCGACGTCGCCGAAGCCGGCAACGGTCGCGACCTTGCCCGCGAGCATCACGTCGGTGCCGCGGCGGATCGCGTCGACGAGCGACTCTTTACAGCCATAGAGATTGTCGAACTTCGACTTGGTCACGCTGTCGTTGACGTTGATCGCGGGGAAAGGCAGCTCGCCCTTCTTGGCGATGTGATAGAGGCGGTGGACGCCGGTCGTCGTTTCTTCCGACACGCCCTTGATCGCCTTGACCGTCTTGGTCAGGTAGCCGGGGTTCGCCGCGACGAACGCCTTCAGCGCGCGCTGCATTTCGATCTCTTCCTCATTCTCGGGCGCCGGCATCTCCTGCCCGGCTTCGAGCTTCGCGCCCCACAAAGCGAACATCGTGGCGTCGCCGCCATCGTCGAGGATCAGGTTGCAGGTCGTGCCGTCCGCGACGCCCCAGTCAAAGATGCGGCCGACATAGTCCCAATAATCGGCGAGGCTTTCGCCCTTCACCGCAAACACCGGCACGCCCGTCGCGGCGATCGCGGCGGCGGCATGATCCTGGGTCGAGAAAATGTTGCACGTCGCCCAGCGGACTTCGGCGCCGAGTGCGGTCAGCGTCTCGATCAGCACGGCGGTCTGGATCGTCATGTGCAGCGATCCGACGATCTTCGCACCCTTCAGCGGCTGCGACGCGCCGAATTCGCTGCGCAGCGCCATCAGGCCCGGCATTTCGGTTTCGGCGATGTTGATTTCCTTGCGCCCAAAATCGGCAAGGCCGATGTCGGCAATCACATAATCACGGGTGTCGGCGGCAAGAGTGGCCACGGGGTATTCTCCAGTCAGGCGAGTTCGACCGCAGGCGAGCGGCCACGAAAAACATGCCCGGCGCCCTAGCTGAAACCAGCCCGACGATCAAATATAAACTTTTCTTTATATCGTGATCCCGGCACCGCCGGGCGCGCCGGCGCAGACGCGCGAATCGGGGCGCCGCATGAATGCCGCCGCGTAAAAAAATTTCATCGGCCGCAATTATGACAATCCGCGTCTTTCGATTGTGACACGGAGTCGCAAAGCCCAAGATTCTGAAAATCTTGACTTATAATGCGCCTTGCGTTGAGCATAATCCGACTTTGTGACACCTGTGTTACAAAGGCCCGAAACATTGACTTTTTGCGCAGTGCGCGAGAAAATCGACGAAAGTTTTCGGGGAGATAAAGAGATGAAGAAAATTTTGCTGCCGTTGGTCGTCCTGGCCTTTGCGACCCCTGCCGCGGCGCAATCGATCGTCGTTGTCACGGCGCCACAGGGCGATTCGGTCCAGGTCCTGCCGGTCGCCTATGCCGAGCTCAAGGCCGGCGAAAACCATGCCGCGGTCGAAAAGCTGACCGGGGATAGCGGGCTCGACCGGCGCGACCCGTCGCGGCTCATCAACCTTGGAACCGCTTATGCTCGGCTGGGTCGCACCGCCGAAGCCGCCGCCGCATATGACAATGCGATCGGCAGTCCGATCCGATACGATCTCGAACTTTCCGACGGTCGTTACATGGATTCACGCTGGGCCGCCCGCACGGCGCTCGCCAACCTCAACACCGGCAAGCCGCTCCTCGCGCTCGCGCGCTGATCGGCAGGTTAGGCTTCGCCACCTTCGGTAGTCAGCAAGCGGGCGTCCACTCCCGCTTCGGCAAACGCCGCCTGCCACCGTTCGGCGGGCGGCGTTTCAAACAGCAGGCCGTCGCTTCCCGGCGTGACGTGCCAGCCGTGGCGCACCATCTCGCCCTCCAATTGCCCCGGCGACCATCCCGCATAGCCCAGCGCCACCAGCCAGCGCGACGGGCCGCGGCCTTCGCCGATTGCGCGCAATATGTCGTGCGAGCTCGACACCATCCAACGATCGCCCACCTGCACTGCCTCCTGCCCGCCCCAGTCGAGGCTGTGGAGAACGAAACCGCGCGATGGTTCGACCGGGCCGCCGAGGAACACGGGCTGGTCGAGCGGCACGTCATGCTGGATATCGAGTTGATCGAGCACCGCACCGACGGTCATCCCGTCGATCGGATCGCCGACCCCAATCCCCATCGCCCCCTCTTCATCATGGCTGATCATCGCGATCACCGAATGCTCGAAACGGGGGTCGCCGATTCCGGGCAGCGCGAGCAGCAGCTGGCCGGTGAACCAGGTGGGGTCTGTGTCCATATCGCTACAATGCCGTGACACGGCCAAAGGGTCCAGCATCTTTCCCATGGACGAAGGACGAATGGCGGCTTTGGGGTGGTGAGCGGGCGTTGACGATCCTCCCCATCGACTTGCGATGGGGAGGAACTTTACGTCCGTTTCCGGTCGTTTCGAGACATAGGCAGGGCGGCTTTTGATGGCCGCCCTTCGGTCGCGTTAAACCGCGTCGCTCACTCGATAACGCGGCGCCACATCGCGCCGCGACAGGTTCGGCCCCATGGCGAGCCGCGCAGCATAATAGTCCTTCCACTGATCCTCGTCGGCGAGCGGCGGGATCGTGATTTCCTCGCCGCGATCAAGCCCGACCAGGGCCGCATCGACCAGATCGCCCGCAGCCATGACCATCTCTGCCGGCAAAGCGTCGACATCCTTGCCCGAACGCTCCCATATTTCGGTGCGCGTTGCACCGGGCAGGACCGCCTGGACGTGGAAACCCTGCTCGCGGCCGTTCGCGGCAAGCGCGTGGCTGAGGTTCAGCAGAAACGCCTTCGACCCGCTGTATACGCCCTCGAACATTTCGGGCGCGAGCGCGAGGACCGAGGCGATATTGACGATCGCGCCCCTGCCACGCGCGCCGAACGCCTTGCCCGCAGCGATGCCGAGGCGCGCCGCAGCGGTGATGTTCAGTGCGATGATCGTTTCGATCTCGGCCGCACTGTTTTCCAGCGTGCCGCCGTTGAGCGACATGCCGGCATTGTTGACGAACAGCGTGATCGCCGCGTCGTCCGCCAGCCGCTGTTCGACCCGCGTCACATCCTCGCTTTTGGTCAGGTCGGCGACGAGGATGTCGACCGCGACGCCCGTTTCGGCGCGCAGCTTCGCGGCCAGCGCCTCCATCTGTGCGCCGTTGCGCGCGACGAGGATCAAGTCGTGGCCGCGCTTGGCGAGGCGGTCGGCATAAACGGCGCCAAGGCCGGTCGAAGCGCCCGTGATCAGGGCAGTTCCTTGGGGAATAGTCATCGTCATTTTCCTTTGAAGGCGGCCCGGAAGCAGGTCACTTGCAAAATGATAGTGACTGCCCCATATGGTTTCAATGAGTGAAGCTGAAAATATTCTTGGCAGCTGCCCCGTCGACCGCGGACTGATGCGCGTCGGTGACCGCTGGAGCATGTTGGTGCTCCGCGATATCGAGCGCGGACTGACGCGTTACGAGCAGCTGCGCACCAGCCTTGGCATCGCACCGAACATATTGTCGCGGCGGTTGTCGGCGCTGGGCGAGGCGCGGTTGATCGAAAAAAGGCGGTACAGCCAGCGCCCGCCGCGCGACGAATATCTGCTCACCGATGCCGGGCGCGACTTCCTGCCGATCCTGATGGCGATCGGCGCATGGGGGCGCAAATATAATGGCGGCGGTGCGCTCAGCCGTCACATCGACGCCGCGACGGGCGAGGTGGTTCGCCCGGTGGTGGTCGATGCCAACACCGGCGCCCCGATCGGCTCGCGCCCGCTGCGATTGGAGGTGCCAGAGTAGCGCGGCGCTATTTGTACATGCCCGCGCGCAGGTTGATGCCATACTCGATCCATGCTTTCAGCGCGCAGAGCATCTGCGACCAGCCCTGGCAATTGCCGTAGGATGCGCCGAGCGCGCCCTGGTTCTCGCGCCAGCCTTCTTCGGCGATCTCGACCAGCGTGCGGCCATCGTCGAGCGCCTTGAAATTCATCGTCACGCGGGTGCGGTAATCGGCATCTTTCGGCTCGCTGCCCTCGACATTGTGCGCCTCACCCTCGCTCGCCTGCCATTCGAGGACGATCTTCTGATCCTCCACCACCTCGATGACATAGACGGGGAAGGCCCCCGGAAAGTCATGGAAATCCCACTCCACCGTCGCGCCGGTCTCGATCCGGCCCTTGGCGCCGCCCGTGGTGAAATAGTTCGACAGCTTCGCGGGGTCGGCGACCGCCTCGAACACCTCATGCACCGGCTTCGCGATTCGCGCCGCGACCCTGAATTTCAGCTCCATGTTCATTCTCCGCTTGAGTCGCACGCCATTATGTTATATTTTTATAACATGTCAATTCACGACCAGTTCGACGCGACATTCAAGGCGCTCGCCTCGCCGGTCCGGCGGCAGATTCTCGACGATCTGAAGGATCAGCCGCTGACCACGGGGATGCTTTGCACCCATTTCGCCGACATCGACCGCTGCACGGTGATGCAGCATCTGAAGGTGCTGGAAGAGGCCGGCCTGGTCATCGCCGAGCGCCGCGGCCGCGAACGCTGGAACCACCTCAACGCCATGCCGATCCAGGACATCCACGACCGCTGGATTGGCCCGCACGCCGCGGCGGCAAGCGCGAAGCTCGCGCGGTTCAAGGAAGCGATCGAGGCGAAATGAAAAGGCCGGGGCGTCGCCACCCCGGCCTTGCATAGCAATCAGAACAGGGCGCCTTACCAACCCTGCGGCTTGCCCTTGTTCTGCTCGTCGAGCCAGGTCTTCAGCGGCGCGAAATAGTCGGCCATTGCCTTGCCCGACATCTCGCGGCTGCCGGTGAAGGCTTCGAGTGCGTCGGGCCACGGTTTCGATGCGCCCATTTCGAGCATCGCATTGAGCTTCGCGCCAACCTCCTTGTTGCCATAGAAGGAGCAGCGGTGGAGCGGGCCGGTCCAGCCCGCCTGCTTGCATGCGGCTTCGTAGAATTGGAACTGGAGAATCCGCGCGAGGAAATAGCGCGTGTAGGGGGTGTTGCCCGGAATGTGGAATTTGGCCCCCGCGTCGAACGCGTTCGCCGGACGATCGCCCGGCGGGACGATGCCCTGATATTGGGTGCGCAGCTGGGTCCAGGCCGTGTTGTAGTCGGCGGGCTTGATCGTGCCGTCGAACACCCCCCACCGCCAGCGATCGACGAGCAGTCCGAAGGGCAGGAAGGCGACCTTGTCCATCGCCTGGCGCAACAGCAGGCCCGTGTCCTTGTCGGCGCTCGGCACCTTCGCCTTGTCGAGCAGGCCGATGTCGACCAGATATTGCGGGGTGATCGACAGCGCGACGAAATCGCCGATCGCTTCGTGGAAGCCGTCGTTGGCGCCGTTCAGATAGAGAAACGGCTGCTTGTTATAGGCGCGCTGGTAATAATTATGGCCCAGCTCGTGGTGGATGGTGACGAAATCGTCGGCATTCACCTTGATGCACATCTTGATGCGGATATCGTCCTTGTTGTCGATATCCCATGCCGAAGCATGGCAAATGACCTCGCGGTCCGCCGGTTTCAGGAACTGGCTGCGCTTCCAGAAGGTTTCGGGCAGCGGCGCCATGCCAAGCGACGAGTAGAAATTCTCCCCCGCCTTGACCATGTCGATCGGGGTCTTGCCCTGCGCGGCGAGCAGATCGCCGACGTCATAGCCGAGGTCGCCCGACCCCTTTGGCGCGACCAAAGGATAGATATTCCCCCATTCCTGCGCCCACATATTGCCAAGCAGGTCGGCGCGGATCGGGCCGGTCTTCGGCTGCACCGCGTCGCCATATTTTTCGTTGAGTTTCCAGCGCGTATAGGTGTGGAGCGCCATATAGAGCGGCTTGACTTCCTGCCACAGGCGCTCGGTCGTCTTCGCAAAATCTTCGGGCGACATGTCATAGCCGGACCGCCACATGGCGCCGGTGTTGGCAAAGCCAAGCTCCTTTGCCCCTTCATTCGCGATGCCGACCATCTTCGCATAGTCGTCCTTCATCGGCGCGCCGACATTGTCGTGCCAGCTCGTCCACATTTCGGCGAACTGCGCGGGGCTGTTCTTGAGATTGCCCATCTCCGCCTCGATATCCGAGCCCGAGATTTCCTTGCCGTTCAGCGTGCCGCGGCCCTTGCCATATTGCGATTGCAGGTCGGTGGCGATCTGGTTCAGCTCGGTCGCGGCGCCCGGCGTCGTCGGCGCGGGCAGGACAAGGCCGGTGCGCAGGATATTCAGCTTGCGCCGGGTATCGGCGCTCAGCCCCGCCACGTCGCTGTATTTCGCCGCCTCTAGCGCGTATTTCACCGCCTTTTCGGTGCCGACCGCGTTGATCCGGGCCGCCATCGCGTCGGTATCCTCGGTGATATAGGTCGAATTGACCCAGTTCACCTGGCTTGCCTCGACGGTATAGTCGAACAGGTCCTTTTCGGCCGCCGCGATGAAGGCGTCGGCATCGGCGGCGGTCGGCTTTGCGGCCTTGGCGGCGGGCGCCGCGGGCGCCTGCCCGGCGACGGCGGGGCCGGCGACCGCGAGCGACAGGGCAAGCGACAGGCTTGAAATCATGGCTTTCATGGAGTGCGTCCTCTGGATTATTTGCCGCGCTCTGCGGCGCATGGCGACAGCTAGGCGCTTCGCGCGAGTCCGGTCAAGCGGCGAGGAAGGTCGCGATCGCCTCCCCCAGCTCGGGCTGGGTCACGCTCGACATGTGCGTGCCGGGGATCGTTGCGAGCCTGGCGTCGGCGAGCGCGGCGACGAGTTCCGCCGCCGAGCCATTGTCCTGATCGTCCGCGCCGCAGACGACGAGCGTCGGCATGGTCAGCGCCGTGAGCGCAGCAGGCGATGTATCGGTGAAACTGTCGAGCAAATGCCCCGCGGCGATACGATCGACCTTCATCGTCTTCATAAACTGGATCGACAACCAGGTGTCGTCGCCGCGCTTGGCGGTCTCATATTCCGCGATGACCCGCTGGAAAAAGCGACCGCGGCGTTGCCATCCCGCAAGCCCCGCCAGTCCCATGCCGCCCAGGATCAACCGCCGCGGCGCCATCCCCGCAACGACGGCGCGGACGCTGGTGCGCGCGCCCAGCGAAAAACCGCCGAGGTCGAAATCGGTCAGGTCCAGATGCGCCACCAGATCCTCCAGATCGTGAACCAGCACGTCGGGTGGATAAAATTCTTCCTCATGCGGCGCCTCGCTCGACCCGTGGACGCGCAGGTCGGGCATGATGATGCGGTAACCCTCAGCCGCGACGCGCGCCGCCGTGCCGAATTTGATCCAATTGACCTCGCCGCTGGAAAACAGGCCGTGGAGCAGCAGCAGCGGCCGGCCGCCACCCGCCTCCGGCCCCATTTCGCGCCACGCCAGCCGCACGCCGTCGCGCGCCTCGAAAAATTGGGGTTCGATCGTCATAATCACCGCTATGCGCCCAGCGCGCGGCTGTTCGCAAGCCTCGATCAGCGCGGACGCAAGCCCTTTTGCTCCATCCGCCACTTTGCCATTTCGATGCGGTCCTGCCCAAAGAAGGGCTCGCCGTCGAACACCAAAGTCGGCACCCCCCAATGGCCCGCGATTTCGAGCGCGACCTGGTTGGCGGCGATCTCGTTATCGAGCGCATCGGCATCGGCCACCGCCTCGGCCTCGAGAGCAGCAAGGTCCAGCCCGGCCCGGTGCGCCGCGCCCGCCAGATGGTCGCCCAGGTGCCAATCCTGCGCCCCGCCCCAGATCAGCTGCGCCGCCTCATGCGCGAAGGCCAGGCTCTTGCCGCGCCGCGATGCCGCCTGCCCAAGCCGCGTCAGGCGATAGATGTGCGGCTGTTCCGCCGCGATCGCGCGCGTCCTGATGTCCTGCACGATCGGGTCGGGACGCGGTGGGCCGAACGGGATGCCGTGGAACTGCGCCACGCGGATCATGTCGCGCATCGTATAGCTCAGCCAGTTGGGATGGTTGCGTTCAAAGAAATCGGGCTGCCGGATCGCGAGCGGGTAAACGGGCCGGAGGTTGATCGTCACGTCGTGGCTGGCGGCGAGCGCGCGATAACGGCCGATAGCGAGGTAGCTGTACGGCGAGCGGAAGGACCAGAAAAGGTCGGCAGTCAGACTCATGCGTGCATCCTGCCCAAAAATGCGCGCGGTGCAAGCAGTGTAAAGAAAATTTACACCACATTCGAGATTGTTGACCCACAGAAACGCGGGTTGAAGATAGTAGCTATTGCTATTATATCATAGCCTATGAGCGAGACGATCGGATTCCTGCTGAACGACACCGCGCGGCTGTTCCGCCGTGCGTTCAACGCGCGCACGAAGGACAGCGGCATCACCGCGCTGCAATGGCGCCTCATCACCTATCTGAAACGACATGAGGGCATTCGTCAGGGTCCGCTCGCCGAGCTGATCGAGGTCGAACCGATCACGCTGTCGCGCATGGTCGACCGGCTGGTCGAGGCCGAATTGGTCGAGCGCCGCGCCGACCCGTCCGACCGCCGCGCCTGGCAGCTGTATCTGACCCCGCGCGCGGGCGACCTTTTGGGCGGGATGCGCGCGACGGCCGATGCGCTGACCGCCGAATCGACCGAAGGCCTGACCGCCGCCGAGCGCGACCAGCTCGTCGACCTTGTCGAGCGCGTTCGCGCCAACCTGTCCCGCCGTATATGCCAAAAAGAAAAAGAGACCGTTTGATGGACCAGCTCTCACCCTCTCGCCCCAAGGCCGAAGATGTGTCGGCGCCGAAGCCCGCGCCGAAGGCCGACCCCTTGCCGGCCGCGGCGCCCGCCACCGACGTCCCGGCCAAGGCGAGCTGGCGCTCGCGCCTGCTGATGTTCGGCCTGCCCCTGCTCCTGATCGCGGGCGGCGCCGGCTGGTGGCTGACCAGCGGCGGATCGGTGTCGACCGACAACGCCTATGTCCAGATGGACAAGGTCTCGGTCGCCGCCGAAGTCGGTGGCCGGATCACCGAAGTCGCGGTACGGGACGGGCAGCAGGTGGCGAAGGGCCAGCTGCTTTTCCGCATCGACGGCGAACCCTATGCGCTCAGCGTCGCGCAGGCGACCGCGGCTATCGACGCCGCCGAGGTCGAGGTCGGCAATCTCGCGGCGAGCGCGAACACGTCGAGCGTCGACATTTCCGCTGCGCGCGAGGATGTCAAATTCGCGCAGGTCAATTTCGACCGGCAAGCGGCATTGATGCAAAAGGGATTCACGACGAAAGCCGCCTATGACGCATCGCGTCACGCGCTCCAGCAGGCACGCGAGAACGTCCGTCAAGCGGAAGCCGCGGCCGCCGAAGCGCGCACGAAACTCGCTGCCGGCCCGTCGAGCGGCGTCAACCCGCAGGTCGAAGCGGCGCGCGTCCAGCGCTCGCAAGCGCAGGTCAATCTTGGCCGCACGACCGTTCGCGCACCAAGCGCCGGGCGCGTCGCGCAGTCCGACCGGCTTCAGATCGGGCAAATGATGGTCGCAGGGCTGCCTGCGGTGACGCTGGTCGACACCGCGCATCCATGGGTCGAGGCCAATTTCAAGGAAACCGACCTCGCCGACATGCGCGTCGGCCAGCCCGCCGAGATCAGCTTTGACGCCTATCCGGGGCTGACCGTGCGCGGCCATGTGCTGACGATCGGCGCCGGCACCGGCAGCGAATTTTCGGTGCTGCCCGCACAAAATGCCACGGGCAACTGGGTCAAGGTGACGCAGCGTGTGCCCGTGCGCATCGCCTTCGACGAAAAACCCGCGCGCGACATGATCGCCGGACTGTCGGCCGATGTCCGGGTGTTTACCGGCGGCGGGACTGTGACGGGGAAATAGAGGTGCGCGCCACCGACAGACCGCTGCGGCTCCATCGATCCGCCCCATCGACTTGCGATGGGGCGTTGGCAGTCCGCAGGGCTGACCGAGGGGCTGCGACATTGCTGCCCCTCCACCACCGCTTCGCGGCGGTCCCCCTCCCCATCGCAAGTCGATGGAGAGGATTTCAGGCGGTGCGTTAATGGCCTCGCGCGCCCTCCCCCGCCGCTCGGCCGCCACGGCGCTCCCCGATGATGACAGCATCCCGCTGCACGAGCGCGTCCGCTATCGCGGCCTGCTGACCGTCGCCGTCATGGGGGCGTCGATCATGCAGATCCTCGACACGACGATCGCAAACGTCGCCATCCCGCACATGCAGTCGGCCCTCGGCGCGACGAGCGAGACGGTGACCTGGGTGCTGACCAGCTATATCCTGGCGTCGGCAATCGCGATGCCGATCACCGGCTGGCTTGCCGACCGTATCGGGCGGCGCGAGCTGTTCCTCGCTGCGATCGTCGGCTTCATCGTCGCTTCGATGGCATGCGGCGCCGCGCAATCGCTCGAACAGATGGTCGCCTTCCGTTTCCTGCAAGGCATCAGCGCCGCGTTCATCGGACCGCTGTCGCAGTCGGTGATGCTCGACATCAACCCGCCCGAACGCCACGCGCGGGCGATGTCGATCTGGGGCATGGGCATCATGATCGGCCCGATCCTGGGGCCGGTCCTCGGCGGCTGGCTGACCGAAAGCGTCAACTGGCGCTGGGTCTTTTATGTCAACCTGCCCGTCGGGCTGATCACGCTCGCGATGATGTGGGCGTTGCTGCCCTCGACGCGAAAGACCGACCGGCGGTTCGACCTGTTCGGTTTCTCGATGCTGGCATTGGGGCTTGCCGCGCTTCAGCTGATGCTCGACCGCGGCGCGCATCTCGACTGGTTCGACAGCCTTGAAATCTGGATCGAGCTGGGCGTCGCCATCGCCTGCCTGTGGATGTTTTTCGTCCATATGTTCACCGCCCGTGCGCCGCTGTTCAGCCGCGCGATGCTCGCCGACCGCAACCTCGTCACCGCGATGGGATTCATGATCGTGATCGGCATCGTCATGTTCGCGTCGATGGCGCTGCTGCCGCCGATGCTCCAGAATCTGTTCGGCTGGCCTGTGATCGATACCGGCATCGTCCTGGCGCTGCGCGGAGTCGGCATCCTCGCCAGCATGTGGGTCGCGGGGCAATTGCTGGGCAAGATCGACGCGCGCTGGCTGGTCGGCACGGGACTGCTCATCGCGGCCTATTCGCTGTGGCAGATGAGCCACTGGTCGCTCGCGATGGGGATGCAGCCGGTGATCGTCAGCGGGCTGGTGCAGGGGCTTGGCATGGGCCTCATCTTCATCCCGCTCAACACCATGGCGTTCGCAACGATCGCGCCGCAGCACCGCACCGACGGGTCGAGCCTGCTCAACCTTCTGCGCAGCCTGGGCGCCTCGGTCGGCATCTCGGTCGTCACCACGCTGCTGGGCGTGAATATCCAGACCAGCCACGAGGATCTGGCGGCGCATGTCACGACCAGTTCGGTCAGCCTGCTCGACCCGTCGACCGCCGACCGCTTCGGCATCGCGGGTGACGCGGCGATGGCGATGGTCAATGCAGAGATCAACCGGCAGGCAGCGATGATCGCCTATATCGACGATTTCTGGTTGATGATGTGGGTCACGCTGGCGTCGGTGCCGCTGGTCCTGCTGCTCCGCCCGCCCAAGCCGGGCGGGCCAAAGGCGTTGGCGGCGGATATGGGGCATTAGCGGCCCGCCGGCTTTGCCGGGCAATGCCTTGCGGGAAATCTTTAGCGGAAGAAGCAGTTGATGCCGGCGAACAGCGCGTCGATCTTGGCCGCATCGCCGGGCGCGGC
>NZ_MIAM01000072.1:0-20909 GCF_001830555.1 Sphingopyxis sp. RIFCSPHIGHO2_12_FULL_65_19
GTCAGCTTCACCCTGCCCAACGGCATGACCTTCGACATGCGCGCGTTCGACTATGTCCGCGACTGGGCGCAACCGCAATTCTACTTCCACCGCACCGCGGCCTATGCGGTCCTGCGCCACATGGGCGTCCCGCTCGGCAAGGCGGATTATGTCGGCTATATGATGCGCTATCTTCGGCCCGGAACGGCCCCAACCACCTGACCGGCGCCACCTGACCGGCGCCACCTCTGACCGGCGCCACCTCTGACCGGCAGCAGGAACCGCCGCGCGGGTCAGATCAATCCGGCGTAGCTGTGGATGCCGGGAAAGGCGAGTTTCGACCCGCCATTGCGCCGGATCGCCCCGATCGCTTCATCGACGCGCAGATAACGCGCCCGCGCGGCGGGTTCGAGCAGGATCGCCGCCGGCTCGGGCCGCTCGGCCGCCCGTTTGACCAACAGCCCCAGCTGCGTCAGGTCGACGGCCTCGTCGTTCCAACGGATCACGTCGGCGGTGTCGATGGTGACGCGATTCTCGTCGAGCACCTCGCCATGCGGCGGTGGCTCGCCGGGCAGCGTCACGTCGATGCTGTGCGTCGGCGGGGGAATGGTGATGATAAACATCACCAGCATCACCAGCATCACGTCGATCAGCGGGGTGGTGTTGATCAGCGGGCTGGCGTTGGGGTCGGTGCGAAAAATGCTGCGGCGTCGACGCATGGCTTCTCTCCCGGTTGGGGAGGCAGCCCGCGCGCGCGGGACCCTACCCCGTCGTGCGAAGCATCGGCACATCCTCTACTTCATCAGTTATGATATATCATAATACAATAGAAGCAAGAACCGATCGACGATGCGCGTGGGCTGGCCGCCGCGGCCAGCGCGCCGGGAAAGTGCGGCGCGCATAAAGAAAGGGCGGCACCTTTCGATGCCGCCCCTCTTTTTCTTCCAGTCCCTGTCGGGAGCGGAAATCGGTCTTACATGCCCGAGTTCGGACCGTAAGTGATTTCCACGCGACGGTTCTGGTCGTTGCGGACGCCATCGGCAGTCGCAACGGCCGGGCGGCTTTCGCCGAAGCCCTGCGCGCTGATCGAGCCGTCCGAGATACCGCGAGCGGTCAGATAGCTGCGAACCGCGGTGTTGCGGCGTTCCGAAAGGCCGACGTTGTACGTGGCCGAACCCGAACGGTCGGCGTGACCGGCGAGCATGACCTGCGTACCCGTGCAACCACGGTTGTAGGCGCTGATCGCGTTGTCGAGCGTCGAAGCCGCTTCCGGCGTGATGTTCGACTGATCCCAGTCGAAGTACACGATATACGGTCCGGGCTCGCAAACCACCGGCGGCGGAGGCGGCGGGGGCGGCGGGGGCGGCGGGGGCGGCGGCGGGGGCGGCGGAGGAGCCGGTTCCACCGGCGCCGGAGCGCCACCGAAGTTGAACGTCAGCGTGCCCAGGATCGAGTGCGAACGGAAGCGCGTCGAAACGTCGCGGCCGGTCTGGTCGACCAGGTCGAGGTTGTCGACGTTGAAGAAACGATACTTCAGGCCAACGTCGATGTTGTCGCTGAGCGGAGCGCGAACGCCCGCAATCGCCTGCCAGGCAAAGCCCGTGTCCGAATCGTCGAGGAAGTTACCGGCATAGACCGGCTCAACCGAAACGCGCGAGACACCGGCACCGCCGCCGACAAAGCCCTGAAGGCCATCGTCGTCGCCGAAGTCGAGCATGCCGTTGACCATGAAGCTCAGCGCGTTGCTGTCGCCATTCAGGTCGAACGAGCCGGTCGCCAGAGGACCGCCGCCGCCAACCGACTGCGGAATGCCCGGGGTGGTGAAACGGCCCGACTTGATGTCGGCTTCACGATAGCCGACTTCGACTTCCGCGCGGAAACCGCCGAAGTCATAACCAACCGTACCTTCAAAATCATAGCCAGCGCGATGATCGAGCGTACCGGCATTGTTGAACGTGCCGATATCGAGGTCCAGGTCCTCGACGAGCATTGCGCCTGCACCCACACCAACATACCAGGAGTTGTCGCGCGCCAGAACGGGCGACGCCAGGGTGGTGGAGGCCAACGCCAGAGCGACGGCAAGCTTCCTCATAGTAATTCCCCTTTCAATTGAGATATACGTCTCGGCAGACGTCCTACTCGCCGCTTTGGTTCCGTGCAAGTGAACAAATCGTCAATCTGTTGCCAAAAAGTCGCACTAACAAAGCGAACGAATGGAAAATTCAGCCTGATATCAGAATGCCCTGCGCGGCAAGATGCAGGATCAACATTGCAATGGCGCTACGCGCTTCGGCATCGATTGTCGACCCCCCTGCGGGGACCGCTATCGCCCCCGGCGCCGTCCACGCGCCCGCTCTGAATTGAAGCTGCACCCGATCGGTCAGGCGGGTCACCGACATTCCTTCGCGCGGCGGAATGAAACGCCACCCGCCGGCGGTCCACAGCGCCAGCGAATCGTCCCGACCCGCCCACACCCCCGTCGCGGCCGCACCGACGATCCAGCATTGCCCGCTGGCGGGTTCCGAAGGCGGAACGGCGATCGGTCCCGCTTCGACGGCGGCGTGGATCAACGCGTCGATCCGGACCAGCGCCTCGTTGTGCGTGACCTCTTTCTGCGCCTGCGCAACGGCAAGCAACGGCAAGGCAAAACGCGATGTGGCGGGCATGTCGGTCATCACTTATCCTTTCAATTCAGCGGCAAGGTCAGCGCGGGCGACAGCGCGAAGTCGCCCGCCTGGCGAATCTCGATGGCGCAACCGGGCGGCAGCGCGGCAAAGGTCGCCGCGGCGATCGCCAACGACGGCGACGGGCATTCCCACGGGCCGATGCCGGCAACCGGCGGCGTCAGTGCGACAATCCAGGCCTCGCGGCTCTCGCCGACCGGCAGGTCGACATGATCGCGCCAGCCCGTGTCGACCCGGCTGCGCCTGGTCCAGCCGATCGTCACGCCGCCCGCCCCGTCGCCGCGGACTTCGCCATGCACCGGCGCCGGGGGTCGCAGCGCGCGGCCGGTTCCCGGCACCGCCACGTCGGTCAAGACCGTCCCGCCGCGCGGCGCCCATTGCAGCACCGCGGCGCCCCCCTCGGCCCATCCCGCGATCGTGTCGGGCAGCATCATCAGCGCAGGATCGTCGAGCAGGACAAAGGGCGTGCCGGTCACATGCGGCGTATCGGCCGCCGTGCCGCCACGTCCGCGCAGCAGGCGCGACAGGCGCCAGACCCCCGGCGCCACGACATCGGCAGCGCCGAATTGCAGCAACTCGCCGCCGACCATCGCCCGGTTCGCGCCGCCCAGCAGCGCCGTTTCCTCCACCGATTCCAGCGTCATCGCCGGATTGACCAGCGCGACCAGCACATTGTTCGCCAGGTCGAACAGATCCTCGGTTCCCGCCGCCAGCGGCGCGGCCAGCGCGCCCAGCGCCGCCGCGGGCCGCACCGTGCCAACCGATATGGGCTCCGTGCCCGGCGCCACGACGATCCAGCAATCGGCGCCGCGCCAGCCATCGTTGCTTCCCGCCCCCGCAACCAGGATATGCGGCGACGCCGCGGCGGGGCTGCCGATGTTGGGAAGGTCGAACAGATACACCGTGCCGACCGCATCGGGCCAGTCGGGCGCCGGGACCGCCACCCCCGGCGCGGCGGGAAGGTCGATCGCCGGCAACGGCGCATGCCCCTGCACATTCACCGTGATCGCGATGTTGCGCGCGCCGCCGCCCGCCGCCTCGATCCGCCCGCTGGCGGTCGGCACGAACAGCTCGGGTCCGCGCTCGCCCACGCGGTAGGCGCGCCCGGCGCTGACCGGCCCGCCCGTCGCGCGCCCCGGCGCCCCGAACAGCGACAGCGCCAGCGCCAGCAATCCGCCGCCGCCTTGCCCCTCGCCCTGCCCGCCGCCGCCCATCGCCGCGCCGATGCCGTTCGACATGGCGGCGCGCGCGATGTCGGCCATCACCGACAGCGCCAGCCGCTTCAGATCCTCGAACCCCAATTTTCCGCTGACGATCGCGCGGTTCAGCGCCCGCTCGATCGCGCGCCCGGCGGCATCGGCACCATCGCCCAGCGATCCTTCCAGCTCGCCGCGCAGCGCCGCAATGTCGCGCCGGAACGCCACCGTGTCGGCGCGCACCGCGACGACCATTTCGTCGATCTCATCCATCGGGAAATTGCTCCATCATGGCCGCCAGCGCCGCGCTGTCGAACGGCACCGCGTCATTGGCCCCGGCCCACCCGCCCAGCACCGCCCGCACGTCGGCGGGGGTCGCGGCCCAGAATTCGTCGGGCCGCCACCCCGCGACGCGCGCCATCACCCCGGCCAGCGCCATCGCTGCCCGGCCCAGCCCGCCGTCCGTCATGTCACCGCCCCTGCAATATCTGCCCCAACAAGGCGCGCAGCGCCGGGCTGACCGCCGCCAGCCCTTGCGTCACGACCGCCTCGCCGACCGCCTCGCGCGTCAGCATATCGGGCCGATCCTTCACGCAGTGCCAGAACAGCGTCGCCAGTTCGCCCAGCGCCAGCCGCCCGTCGGCGGCGCGTTCGACCAGCGCGAACAGCGGCCCCAGTTCGCTCTCCGCCGCGACCAGCGCGGCAAAGCTCGGTCGCAACACCAGCAATTGGCCGCCAACGCGCAGCTCGGCTTCGCCGCGCAGTCCGTTCGCCGCGCTCACAGGCTCGCCACCGCGCCGCTCGACTCCAGGTTGAGCGTGTAGTTGCGCTCGCCATTATAATCGCCCGCATAATCGAGCCGCGTGACCAGGAACCGCCCGCGCATCCGCTCGCCGCTTTCAAAGCTCAGCTCATAATCGTCGAGCACCCCCGACAGCGCCGCCGCGCGCAGCCGCACCTCGGCGTCGGACCCGGTAAAGATGCCCGCCGCGCTCACCGAAACCGACCGCACCCCGGCACCCGACAACAGCTCGCGCCAACCGCCCGAATCCTTCGTCGTGACGTTCACCGCCTCGCCGTTCACCGACATCTGCGTCGTGCGCAGGCCCGCCACCGTCCGGTAAGCGGGCGGCACCTCGCCGTCGCCGATCTTGAGCAGAAAATCGCTCCCATTTTCAATCGCCATCGTCTAATCTCCTCGGGGAAAAAATACTGCAAATGGGGAGTCGCAGGATGCTGATCACGACAATCGTTTTGGCGCTCATGGCGCAGTCGCCCTCGGCGGCCGTCGACACGACGCGCGCCGCCTTCACCAAATGCCTGCGCACCGACATGAAAAAGGCGCTGGAGGCCAAGATGGAAGAGGCCGAATATGAAATGACGGTGAAGGCGAATTGTTCGACCGAACGCGACGCGTTCCGCAAGGCGGTGATTGCGCTCGGCCGCTCGGGCGGCGATTCCGAAAAGCTCGCGACCGAAGACGCCGAAATGCAGATCGACGATTATCACGCCAATTTCACCGACAAGTTCAAGGATTATAAATCGTCCAACACGCTGCCGGGCGATTGATCCATCATCCTCGCTGCGGCGATGCCGTCGGCGGGCTTATGCTGCCAGGCACCGGCACCGCACCACCATGTCGTGCCGCCAGCCGCCGTCGCGGGCAAAGGTAAACCGCGTGCGGATCGTCCGCACGGCGACCACCGTCCAGTCGCCCGCCGCGCCGCGCAATGCGCCGACCACCGCCTCGATCCGCGCCGCCGCATCAGCGGCCGCATCGCCCACGCCCACCAGCGTCAGCGTCAGGCGAATTTCGCGCCCGGCGCGATCCTTTGTGCCCCACTCGCGGCCCTCCGCCGCGCCGATGGAGACATAGGGCGCACTGGCGCGTGGCGGCGTCCCGTCGAATATGCCGTGCACCAGCCCCGCCAGCGCCGCATCGCGCGCCAGCAGGTCCAGCACGCGCGCGCGCAGCGCACCGTCGACACCCGTCATCGCCCGCTGCCCAGCGTCAGGCGGCGCCACGGCTGCCACAGCGCCGCGATCGCCGCGGGCGGTGCCGCCCCCGTGCCGTCGCGCGCATCGTGCAAATGCTGCGTCATGCGGATGATGCCCTGGCGGATCGCCTCGGGCACGGCGTTCGCGCCGTCGGCCATCCCCGCGCGATAGGCGGCGCGCACCCGCGCCGCCCCGCCGGGGTCGCCGATCGTCACCCGCGCGGTGCCGTCGCGGCCGATGATCGTCCGATAATCGCCGGTGCCCAGCGTCTCCGCCCCGCCATCCGGTAGCAACAGGTCGACCGCATCGATCGCGACGATCGGCCGCGCGGTCGGCTGGAACGTCCCCGCCACCAGCGGCAGGATTTCCTCGCCCGCCCGCACGATCAGCCACTGGCCGATGAACGCCTCGCAGATATTGGTCGCGGCGCGGACCAGCCCCGCCACCACCGCATCGTCGACCGTCGCCCCCAGCCGCAGCCAGCTTCGCGCTTCGTTCAGGCTGACCGGGGCCTCGCCCGGCAACAGACTTTCCGCCATCACCGTTCCTCCACCCGCACCGTCATCGACCGCTCGTCGATCTGCCCGTCACTCAACGTCACGCGATTGGTAACGCGATAGACATGCCCGGCGACCCCGCCCGCCAACGCCACGGTCGCGCGCGTCAGGTCGTGCGCCGCCGCCGCGACCGCGACGCCGCCCGCCTCGCCCGGCGCGACCGTCCACGCGCTCGCCGTCACGGCCTGTCCGCCCGGATAGGCGGCGGCCCAGTCGAACTCGAAATCGATCCGGCTGTCCGGATCTTTCACCATCATCGTCATGCCGGTCCTTTCTTTCAGGGTTTGCGCAGGATGATGCGGCGGCCCGTCTCGCGGACCACGGGCACCGCAACCTGCGCCGCGGCGGGCGCGGGGCCGCTCCATTCGCTGGCAAGGTCGCGGCGCGCGACATCGCCGATCGCCCGCGCCCCCAGCGCCGATCCGCCGGTCACGCCGCAGCCTCCAGCGCGGCGATCCGGCGCGCCTGCGCCGCGATCAGGAACAGCGCCAGCTGGTCGGGGCGCAACCCGAACCGTTCGGCGCCGTCGGTATCGGCGGCGTCCCCCGCGTCCCACATGTCCCAGCACAAAAAGGCATAGGGCGTCGCCCCCGGCCGCCCGTCGGCGTCCAGCGGCGCGATCAGCCCTTCGTCGGCCATGATCGACCACACCGCCTGCGCGCGGACGCCGAAATGATAGCGTGCGTCGGCGGCGCCCTTTTCGGCGATCGCATCGCTCCACTGGTAAAATCCCAGCTCGGCGGCGATGCGGGTCGCGGCGCGCATTTCGGCATCGCTCGCCGCGCCGCGCCACTGCTTGCCGCGCGCATCGGACGTGTTGATGACCCCCGTCGCGGCGAACAGCTGCGACCAGCGCGCCGCCGCCGTGCCCAGCGGCTGCCCGCCGTCCATGCCGGGGCGGAACGCGCCATTGGGCTCGATCACCAGGCGCGGCCCACCCGCGGTCACATCGTAAAAGATCAGCGCCCCGACCCCGGCGGCGCCGACATTCTGCCCGATCCGCCAATCGCGATCGGGGGTCAGTATGCGCAGCTGCGTGTCGGTCGCGCCGACGTTGGTCGCCTCGATCGTCGCGATCGTCGCATTCGGCTGAGCGACGTGCAGGGGCGCCGTCGGCGCGACCGTCCCGATGCCCAGATGTCCCGACGCCGTCAGGCGCAACCGCTCGGTCCCGCCCGTCGCGATGCCGATCATGTCGGCGCCCGGACGGAACAGCCCGCTGCCCATATCGGCGGCAAAACCGATCGCGGGGGCCGCCGCGGCGCCATCCGGCGCATCCAGCGGACCGCTCAGCAGGTGGCGCCCGTCGGCATCGCGAAAGGCAAAGGTCGCCAGCGGCACATTGACCCAGCCGCCGCCGCGCCGGACGGTGACCAGATCGTCCGCATCGGCGGTCGCCGCGGCGTCATGCGTCGTCGACAGCGGCTGTTTTGCGGCAAGGCCGGTCGCCAGCGCCGCGATCGCGTCATCCTGCGCCACCTCGCCGGCACCGCTCCCCGCGAACCAGCTCGCCCCGACGGTCAGCGCGATCGTCTTCAGCCCGGGCAGGAAATCGACCGCCGCGCCGCCGCTCGACGACGCCGCAACCGCGTCGCGGACCAGCCGGCCCAGCCCGTCGATCCGCCCCTCACCGACTTCCCACTGGTCGGGATGGGCGATCCCGGCGACGGCATAATGAAACGGCATGTTCGCCGGAACGGCGGCTGCAAAGCGGCGATGGCCCGGCACCGCGCCCGTGGGCGTCAGCGGTCCGGTCCCGCCCTCCTGGCACAGCTCGCGCACCAGGTCGGCGAAAAAAAGGGTCGGCATGGCACGGCCATCCTTCTGTTGATGTCGGGAAAGATTGACGCCCGGCCTCGTCCCGAAAGGGAAAGAGGCGAGGGCCGGGCGTCCATCGCGCGCCAGCCGATCAGCTGGCGGCGAATTTCATCAATTTGATGGCTTGTGAATCGATGATCGCGCCGCCGACCCTTTTGGTTGCATAGAAATGCACGAAGGGTTTGTTGCTGAACGGATCGCGCAGGATGCGCGTCTCGCCGCGATCGGCGACCAGGTAACCGGCGCGGAAATTGCCGAACGCGATCGACAGGCTGTTCGCCGCGACGTCGGGCATGGCGCAACGTGCCCTCGACCATCTCGCCGCCCATATTGCTCTCCGCCACCACCCGGTCGGCGCCCCAGCGCGCCGCCGCGGCGGCGACCGCCTGCGCCCACATCGCGGGCGGCGGATTGTCGACGCTGGCATCCTCGACCACCGCCAGCCGCCCGTCGCGCAGCAACGCCGCGACGACGATCCCGCACGCATCGCCATGCGATGTCGCCGGCGGATCGACCCCGATCACGACGCGCACATATTTGCCGATGCTGTCCGCATCGACCCGGCACCCCTCGATCAACGCGCGCGGCCACAGCGCGCCTTCGACATCCTCCAGCAATTCGCCGTCCAGCTCCTGCCGCCCCAGCCGCGTCCCGCCGTAACTCGCCAGCATCGCCTCGACAAAGGTCGACGGCAGATAGGCATTGTCGTGCGTCCCGCCGCGCGTCTCCTCATATCCCGGCAACGCCATGATCCGCCGCATCAGCGCGGTCGGGCGCGGCGTCGTCGTCACCAGCACGCGCGGCGCCTCGCCCTGCCGCAGGCCCAGGATCAGATTGTCCCACGCCGCCTCGCCCTTGGGCCATTTCGCCAGCTCGTCGCACCACGCCGCATGATGTTCGGGCCCGCGCAGATTTTCGGGCGCCGCCGCCGAATAGAGCGTCGCGATGGCGCCGCTGTCGAAATGCAGCTCGCGCCGCCCGCCGATCCAGCGCGGCGTCTCGCCCGACCGCGCAACCGCCAGCAGCCCGCTCGGCCCCTCGATCATCACGCGCAGCCCGTCGGCGTCGTTCGCCGCGACCAGTGCGATCCGTCCCCCCGGCACCATGCGCGCCCATTCACTGATCCATTCGGCGCCCGCGCGCGTCTTGCCGAACCCGCGCCCGGCGCGGATCATCCAGATGCGCCAGTCGCCCGGCGGTTCGCACTGCCCCGGCTGCGCCCATCCCTGCCAGCGTTCGATCAGCTCGCGGCGATATTTCGCCCCCACCTGCCGCATCAACAGCCGCAACTGCCCCGCCTTCAAACCGCTCAGCTTTTCCAGCACGTCGCCCACGACGTCGCGTGTCGCCTGCGCCATGGCTTACAGATCGTCCCAGCCGCGCTGGCGGCGCAGCACCGCCAGCCGCGACAGGATCGCCTCGTCGGTTTCTTCGGGCGTCGGCATCCGCGCCGCGTTCGGCCGGGGGGTCTGGAACCGGCCGCTGCGCACCGTCGCGCGATAACGGCCGAGCAGCGCGATCGCCTGCTCCATCGTCATCGGCTCGACCAGCGGCATATCGGCGTCGGCATCGGCGTCGGCATCGCGCGCATCGGCGGCGCCCGCACCCAAATCCTCCGCGCCCGCATCCTCCGCGCCGGACTCGCCCGCGCCGGAATCATCCGCCGCGACACCGCCTTGCCAGGGCACGCCCACCGCGGCCCGCCGCGTGACGCGCGCCAGCGCGGCTTCGACCAGCGCCAACTCCAACCGTTCATACCCCGCCTCGATCGCCTGCTGCCACGCCGCGGCAAAATCGGGATCGCGCGCGCGCAGCCGGTATATCGTGCTGTGCGCAACCCCCGCCTGCTGCGCGGCGCGCGACATGTTACAGCTTTCGGCCAGCCGGACCAGAAACTCGTCGAGCCGCGCCTGCGGCATCTCGCGCCCCGACGCCGTGGCTTTCATCAATAACTGCTTGTTCCCGGCCCGGATAATATCCCCCATCGCCCATCGCCTCCCAAAGCAATCGGGCCGGAACACCCTCCCCCACTGGGGAAGGGCGCCGGCCCGACTCGCAATTCTTCATGATGTGACACTTGTGCCATATCAGCGTGACGATGTCAAGAGATTTTAACCGATATGGTAAATTAGAGTCATTCCGTTCTCACATTTTTCCAGATTGACCGCTAGCGGATCGGCGGCTTCGGGATTCAATTTGAAGGAAGCGGACATTCGTTTCGGAAGCCTCGCTGATGCACTCTATGCGCGTGAACGGAATGCCATTCGCTTTTCGGTACCCGTCATGCGGCAACGCCAATGGCACAGATCTTCACTCACACCGAAGTGCCGTGCAATATCAGACACGGATTGGCCACTACTTCGGTGATGATAGAGAGCCGCTTGGGGAAGCAGGAGTGCACCTCCAAGCCAGTCAGCTTCCTCCTCCTGCTCGTCCGAATAGTCTGAGAGCAGCACCAACCCCGCAGGCGAAACCTGAACGCTTGCGGGCGTGTGGTCTAAAATCGAATGCGCAAGCTCATGCATCAACGTTGAAGCTTGGCGACGCTTGCTCTGTGCGGAGTTGAGCACAATGAGGAGCAGGCCATCTTCTGCGAGCGTCATACCCGACCAACTGTCGGGGTCGCGCTGGAGCAGTTGGGTGGCATGCTGCGGCGGCAGATCGAGTTCGTCTGCGCCCAAAACGTGGGCCCCCAGCGATTCAGCGTAAATCCATGGATCAAGCTTCTCGAGCGGGCCCAGACCCAGCGACGCCCGCGCAGCCTCTGATAGCCTCTCGGACTCGGCCTTAAACCCCCGACGCATTCCTACTGTTGCTGCAACGCCAGTCGGGCATCTTTCGCCCTTTGAGCAGCCAAGATGAGCTCTGCCAACGACTCAGCAGTGTCAGGAGAAAAGGTCTTCTTCTTGCGAAAGTGGACGACCGCAGGCCGCTTAGCTGGCCCGTCATTTGTTTCGATTCCTAGGAAGATAGCCGGGTCAACGCCGAGCCAACGACATATCTTCGCGAAGGTCGCGAGATCAGGAACGTTGCCATTCTCAACTCTCGACAACGTAGCCGAACTGACTCCTGCTTCGGCAGCGGCCGACCTGATACCGCGGGTGCCACGCTTTTTAGCGATAAGGCGCCCCAAATCCTCGATGGGCAGGGTTTCCATGAAAATCTCCAACAGGGCCCTTGACTCCCCAGGGCCAGCGGCGATAGTGTCTCACGTGTAAGACAAGTCGTCTCGTGACTGATACTGCCTTACCTGAGAGACGGGGAATCACGCCGCGCTCGCTGAGTCAAGAGATAGTGCGGCAAGGTTTCGCTTCAATGAGCAGAAAGGCAGTAACATGAGTGGCAAGAACCAATATGTGGTTCGGAATGGTAATGGATGGGGCGTCCGTGGAGAGGGCAACAGCCGCCTCACCGGCTCTTTCGCGACGCAGGCTCAGGCGATCGAGCGCGGACGCGACATCGCCAGGAACCAAGGCGCCGAACTTCGCATCCAAGGGGCCAACGGCCAGTTCCGTGAGGCCTGGTCGTACGGCAACGATCCCTACCCGCCGAAAGGCTAAAATTGGGCCGCTCCGATTGGAGCGGCCTTTTCTTTATGGAGGCGTCAATGCGCAAACTGCGCACTTTGAAACCGCTGCGGCCCCTGAAACCGCTCGATCGGATGCAGAACATGAAAACGCTGCGTCCGCTTGGCAAGACAAAGTGGGTGAGGGCGCATTGGCGGTACGACTACGCCCGCCGACAGTGGGAATGGGTGCTCGGTCACTGGTCAAAATAGGAGATTCCGATGGTAAAGATCACCGGCTTCGACAAATTGCAAAAGATGCTGGAAGACGCATCTCGGGCATTCGAGGAACTCGACGGCAAGATCGGGGAAGTCAGCTTCGATCCGAATGACGCCGCGAGCATCGATGATGCGATCAGGTCGATGGAGATCGCGATCGACCAGAAAATCGGTGCCTTCAAGAGCAATCCGATGGTGGCTCAACTTATCCCGCAGATGAAAGCCAAATACCGGGACGGCATTATCGCTCGCGCCGAAATCGCGCGTAATAACCATAGCTAACACCGCGGTTCGCTTGTGATCCAGCTGTATCTCATAAACGGCCGATCCGCTTTGTGGAGGATATAATGGCAGATTACCAAGTAACATGTATTCGGCGGGACGGCGCGGATATTGACCGAAGGATTGACCGCTTGGGCGGTCCGGGTTGGAATGACACAATCGACAACGTAATCGCCTTCCTTCAAAGCGGCGCGCATCGCTTTTGGACTTCGGTGAACGGTGTCAGTGTCTGGATCGTAGTCCGCCAGCATCCCACTAGCCGACGTTATTATCTTGCTACAGAAAACGATGGCTACCCGCCCAACAATCTTCTCAGCTTGCCTGAGTGCGGCTAGCGCGACCAACCCCGTATCTCTGTGCAAAAACCTAGCGTCCGCTTTCGGAGTTGCTCGGCGGCAGCTTAACAGCCAACTTCAGGTGCATCGCTGCCGCCCCGGCCTGAAGGCGCGGGCATTCGCCCCCAATCACCCAATCCGCCCCAACCCATCCATCACCCCCGTCAGCGCCAGCGCATTCTCGCGCTCCATCGCGCTATGCCCCGCGTTGGTCACCACGTAAGACACCGGCTCCGCCCCCGCATCGCGCAGCGCGGCGACCAGCCGCGATGCCTGTGTCAGCGGGCAGACTTCGTCGAAACGGCCGTGGACGATATGGATGGGGATCGACGCCAGCACATCGATATGGTCGAAAAAATGCCCCGCGGGCAGGAACAGCTTGTTCGCGAAATAATGCGCCTCGATCTGCGCGAAACACAGCGCGAAATCGGCCTCGCCGAACTTGCCCGTGTCGGCGCTTTCGGGGATCATGTTGGAAATCACCCCTTCCCACAGGGACCAGGTCAGCGCCGCCTTCAGCTGCCGCTCCTTCTCCGCCTCGTTCGCGGGCACCATGTCGAAAATCGCCTTGTACGACGCCATGACGTCGCGGCGTTCGTCGGGCGACAGCACCGACAGCAGCGCCGCCCATTCGCCCGGATATTTGATATAGGCGCCGGGCGCGGTCAGCCCATAGGGGTCGTCCCCCCACGTCGCGGCATTGCCCTGATACAAATACAGCAGATCGTCCGCCGCGCCCAGGAAGATGCCGCGCAGGATCAGGCTGGCGCAATGCGCGGGATGCGCGATGGCATAGGCCAAGGCAAGCGTGCTGCCCCAACTGCCCCCGAACACATGCATCGGCCCCGCAATCTCCAGATGATCGCGCAGTTTTTCGATATCGCCGATCAGGTCGGCGGTGGTGTTTTTCGCCAGCGCGACCGCCGGACCCGCCGAGGCGACATTGGGCTCGCTCTTGCCGCACCCGCGCTGGTCGAACAGGATGACGCGGTATCGTTTGGGGTCAAAGAATCGCGCCATCACCGGCGCGCACGCGCCGCCGGGGCCGCCGTGCAGGAACATCACCGGCTCGCCGTCGGGATTGCCATATTCTTCCCAGTAAATGCGGTGCGCGGGGTCGCGATCGACCTCCAGCCAGCCGAAATTCAGGCACGGCGGCTGCGGATAGACCCAGTCGCCGCCGATCTTGCTCGATGCCTGCAATCGCGAAAAATCCATGTCCGTCCGCCCTGTCTCTGATCGTCCGGCCGCCGACCGGCCCGCGCGTCCGGCTTAACCTCCCGCGCCGCCATGTCCACCGCCTCCGCACCGGCGGTTGACCCGCGACCGCTTAACCGTCAGACCACCCGCGTCGCAAAAAGGGGAAGCATTTCATGCGCAAACTGGCATTGTTCGGGGCGAGCCTCCTCGCCCTTACCTCGCAACCCATTTTCGCGCAGGCGCCGCAACCGCCCGCCGCCGACCCCGCGCCCGCCGCCGCCGCCGAACCCCCCGCGCCGATGTCCGCGGCAGCGGCCGGCAGCGCGCGCAAAGGCCCCGAACGCCGCCTCACCGGCGCCGACCTGTTCGACCTCGCGATCGCCTCCGATCCGCAGATCAGCCCCGACGGCCGCCACATCGCCTATGTGCGCCGGTCGAACGACATCATGTCCGACCGCGCGGTCAGCTCGATCTGGCTGATCGACACCGCGACGGGACAGGAAACCCCGGTTGCGGGCCGCGGCGGCGGCGCCTTTTCGCCGCGCTGGTCGCCCGACGGAAAACGCCTCGCCTATGCCTCGACCGAGGGCGGCAGCGCGCAGCTCTGGGTGCGCTGGATGGACGGCGGCGAAGCGGTGCGCCTCACCGGCCTTCCCACCAGCCCGTCGAGCCTTGCCTGGTCGCCCGACGGCCGCTCGATCGCCTATACGATGCTCGTCAAGGACGATGGGCCGAAATTCGGCAGCGCCCCCGCGAACAAGCCCGAAGGCGCAAAATGGGCCGACCCGCTCGAGGTCCGCGACCTCCTCACCTATCGCGCCGACGGACAGGGCTATGTCGAACCGGGGTTCGAGAAAATCTTTCTCGTCCCCGCGACCGGCGGCGCGCCGCGCCAGCTCACCTTCGGCCCCTATCATGACGGCGGGCCGCTCAGCTGGTCGCGTGACGGCCGCACCCTCTATTTCAGCGCGAACCGCCAGCCCGACTGGGAACGCGATCCGCTCGAAAGCGAAATCTACGCGCTCGACGTGACCGGGGGACGGGTGACCGCGCTCACCGACCGCAACGGCCCCGATGCGAACCCCATCGTCTCGCCCGACGGCGGCAAGATCGCCTGGCTCGGCTATGACGACGCCGGGCGCGCTTATGAAAACACCAATCTCTATGTGATGAACCGCGACGGGTCGGGCCGCCGCGCCGTCGCCGAAAATTGGGATTACAGCGTCGATGCGATCCAATGGGCCGCGGACGGCCGCGCGCTCTACGCGCAATATGACGATCATGGCGAAACGAAAGTCGCGCGCATCGCCCTCGACGGGTCGGTGCGCGACGTCGCCAGCGGGCTGTCGGGCGGCGGCATCGACCGCCCTTATACGGGCGGCAGCTTCACCGTGTCCGACGGCGGCGCGGTCGCCTTCACCGGCGGCACCGCCACGCGCCCGGCCGAAGTCCAGCTTGCGCGCGGCGGATCGGCGCGCATCCTCACCGACCTCAACCGCAGCTTGCGCGAAGTGAAATCGCTGGGCGAGGTGCGCAAGATCACGACCCCCTCCAGCCACGACGGCAAGGCGATCGAGGGTTGGCTGACCCTGCCCCCCGGCTATGTCGAGGGGCAGCGCGTGCCGCTCATCCTCGAAATCCACGGCGGCCCCTTCACCGCCTATGGCCCGCATTTCTCGACCGACAACCAGCTGTACGCCGCGGGCGGCTACGCGGTCCTCTCGGCGAACCCGCGCGGGTCGACCAGCTATGGCGAGGCGTTCGCGCAGGAAATCGACAAGGCCTATCCGGGCAATGATTATTTCGACCTCATCTCGATCGTCGATCGCGCGATCGCGCTCGGCATCGCCGATCCCGACGCGCTGTTCGTCACCGGCGGGTCGGGGGGCGGGGTGCTCACCAGCTGGATCGTGGGCAAGACCAACCGCTTCAAGGCCGCGGTGACGCAGAAACCGGTGATCAACTGGACGACGCAGGCGCTGACCGCCGACGGCCCCGCCTTCTTCGGCCCCTATTGGCTCGGCGCCCAGCCATGGGAAAAGCCCGACCTATACTGGTCCCTCTCCCCCCTGTCGCTCGTCGGCAATGTCGAAACGCCGACGATGGTTGTCGTCGGCGCAGAGGATTATCGCACCCCGGTCAGCGAATCCGAACAATATTACACCGCGCTCCGCCTTCGCGGCGTGCCGACCGCGCTCGTCAAGGTTCCCGGCGCCAGCCACGGCAGCATCGCCGCGCGCCCCTCGCAATCGGCGGCCAAGGCGTCGGCGATCCTCGCCTGGTTTGAAAAATACAAGGACGGCTGGAAACGCCCGGCAGGGGATGCGCCAGCCAAATAGCGAGACGTCGCGACGCGCCGCAACACGCCGTTGACGCCGGGCGGCGATCGACCGCGATGCCTATGTCGCGTCGTGAAATATCACCCCCAGCGTGCGCCGCTGCCCTGCCCGGATCGCGCTCACCCCGTGGCGCATCGCGACGCGATAATCGCCGCGACTGCCTTTCACCGGGCGAACGTTGACCGCAAATACCACCGCATCGCCCTTGGTCAGCGGCACGACGGCGGCGCGCGACTGCATCCGCGGTCGCTGTTCGGTCAGCACGAACTCGCCGCCACTGAAATCCGTGTCCGGCTCGGACAGCAGCACCGCAACCTGCAAGGGAAAGACGTGCGTCCCGTACAGATCCTGGTGGAGGCAATTATAATCGCCCGGGCCATATTGCAGCAGCAACGGCGTCGGCCGCCGCTGCCCCGCCGCGTGGCACCGCGCCAGGAAGGCCGCATGGTCGGCCGGAAAGCGCGCCTCCATCCCCATGCGGTCGTGCCAGCGGTTCGCGATCGGCGCCAGCCGCGCGTACAGCATGGCACGCAAGGCCTCGACAAAGGGCGGCAAGGGATAGGCGAAATAACGATACTCGCCGCGCCCGAAGCCATGCCGCGCCATATGGACATGGCTTCGGAACCCGGTCGGCGCGTCATAGAGCGCGGCAAGGCTGTCGCACGTCGCGGCATCGACCAGGCCCGGCAGCACCGTCCAGCCTTCGCGGTCGAGCGTCTCTTCCAGCCCGGCGCCCGGCGGCGTCACGGCGGCAAGTCTTCGATTGGTCGTCATCCCGCTCCCATGCCGCCACCACCCGCGCGCCGCGCCCCGTTTCTTGCGGTCAAACAATATGTTGGTGATCCCCGCGTTCGCGCGATGACGAATGGCTGTGAAGGGTTCCGACGCCCTGGACGCTTCAATCCGGCGCGGAAAGCCTCTAGGGTCCGGGCTCTAGGCAGCGACATCACAACAGGAACCCCCGCCCCATGACCTTGCGCTCCGTCTCCGCTCTTCTTCTTGCCGTCGCAACGGCCGGTCCGGCTGCGGCCCAGCCGGGCATCGACGCCGACAAGCTCACGCAGACCGTCCGCACCCTCGCCTCCGACCAGTTCCAGGGCCGCGCGCCCGGAACGATCGGCGAAGAGCGCACGGTCGGTTACCTCATCGGCAGATTACAGGCGCTGGGGCTCGAACCGGCGGGCACCGACGGCGGCTGGACCCAGCCGGTGCCCCTGCTCCACACGCGCCTCGGCACCCCGACGACGCTCGCCTTCCGGCGCAACGGCACCGCGGTCCCGCTAAGCTTTGGCACCGACATCTATCTTTCGACGCTCCAGCCGAAAGATCGGGCTGTGGTCGCAAACGCCCCGCTGGTCTTCGTCGGGTACGGCGTCAGCGCGCCCGAACGCGGCTGGGATGATTTCAAGGGACAGGATCTCAAGGGCAAGGTCGCGGTCTTCCTGATCAACGATCCCGATTTTGTCGCGGCCAAGGGCGAGGATGCCTTCGGCAAGTTCGGCGGACGCACGATGACCTATTATGGGCGCTGGACCTATAAATTCGAGGAAGCCGCGCGCCGCGGTGCCATCGCCGCGCTGATCGTCCACGACACCGACGGCGTCGGCTATGGCTGGAACGTCGTCAAAAGCGGCGGCGGCGAAAATTACGGCCTCGTCACCCCGGCCGAAAAGGTGACGAGCCTGGCGTTGCAGGGCTGGATTTCAGGCGACACCGCGACAAAGCTCCTGGCAAACGCGGGGCAGGATCTGGCGCAATTGCGCGTCGCCGCACGCCGCAAGGATTTCAAACCCATCGACCTTGGCACCAGCTTCGACGCCGCGATCCCGGTGACGCAGGCGGTTGTGCAAAGCCAGAATGTGCTCGCCAAGATCCCCGGCACGAAACGCCCTGACGAGGTGATCATGTATGGCGCGCACTGGGACGCCTATGGAGAAGGCCCGCCCGACGAACAGGGCCGCATATACCGCGCGGGCGCCAACGACGATGCGCTCGGCGTCGCAGGACTGTTCGAGATCGCACGGCTGTTCAGGGCCGCGCCAGCCCCCGACCGCACGATCGCCTTCGCCTTCTGGACGGCCGAGGAACGCGGGCTGCTCGGATCGGAAGCCTATGCCGCCAACCCGCTCTTCCCGATCGAAAAAACGGTCGCCAACCTCGGCCTCGACATCCTGCAAACCGCGGGCAAGGCCAAAGACGTCATCCTCGTCGGGCAGGGACAGGGGACGCTGGAGGACGACCTCGCGCGCTTCGCCGCGAAACAGGGACGCACGGTGTCGGTCGAAAGCCTGCCCGAACGTGGCCTTTTTTACCGCGCGGATCATTTCAGCATGGCAAAGCGCGGCGTCCCCGTCCTGCTGATGATGGGCATCGCGGGCGCATCCGATCTTGTGGAAGGCGGCAAACCGGCGGGACAAGCGTGGGTCGATGCCTATACCGGCAAATGCTATCATCAGGCGTGCGACGCATGGGGCGCCGACTGGAACCTCGATGGCTCGGTTCAGGATATCGAGATTTTTTACCAGATAGGCGATGAACTCGCCCGCTCGTCCAAATGGCCGGGCTGGCAGGACGGCAGCGAGTTCAAGGCCATCCGCGACCAGAGCGCCGCATCGCGCAAATAAGCGAACGGCGATGGCCGGTTTCGACCGGAAGCGGACGTAAAGTTCCTCCCCATCGACTTGCGATGGGGAGGTGGCAGCCCGCAGGGCTGACGGAGGGGTAATGGCGCAACGTTGCCGCCCCTCCACCACCGCCTGCGGCGGCGGTCCCCCTCCCCATCGCAAGTCGATGGGGAGGATCGTCAACGCCCGCTCCCCACCGCCAAGCGACCCTCCGCACGGCCCGCCAGCGAACAGTCGCTGAAACATTATTGCGCCCGGCGCGGCAGTGCGCGACAAGCCGTCCATTCAATAGGAGAATTTGATGCGCTTCGCCCTCGCCCTGCTGCTGCTCCCCGTTTTACCCTTTGCCGCCGTGAACGCCCCCGCGCTCGCCCAGACCGCCCAGCCCGGCGCGCAGGACCAGGCGCTGCTCGCTTTCCTCGACCAGGCCTTCGATGAACGGCTGGAACTCAGCCCCGAATCGCAGACTCAGCTCGGTCTCAAGGCCGGCTACGACCGGCTCGACGATTATACCGACGCCGGCGCGGTGCGCGATCAGCAACTGGCCGAACGCCAGCTCAGGGACATGCGCGCGCGCTTCCAGCCCGACCAACTCAGCGAACGTGCGCGCGTCAGTTACCGACTATTTGAATATGAAGTCGAACGCGGCCGCGAATCGCTCCGTTTCCGCAAGCTCCGCTTCCCGGTCTCGACCAACGGCAGCCCCGCGGGCGCGATTCCCGTCCTGCTGATCAACAATCACAAAATCGACAGCGTGCAGGATGCCGAGGCCTATATCGCCCGCCTTCGCGACACCGACCGCGTGATGCGCGAAGTCGCGGCGACGATGCGCGAACAGGCCGCGGCGGGGATCGTCCCGAACAAGGTCAATTTCGCCCCCGCGCGCGCCGATGCGCTGAAAGTCATCGCGGGCGCGCCCTTTGACAGCGGCGCCGATTCGACCCTGCTGGCCGACTTCCGCAAGAAGGTCGATGCGCTGGACGCCCCGGCCGCGACGAAGGCCAAGCTGGTCGCCGATGCCAGCGCCGCGCTGACCGGGCCGTTCCGGCAGGGCTACACCGCACTGATCGCCGCGATCGACGAAATCGAGCCCCAGTCGAAGGGCAATTTCGGCGCCTGGAACCTGCCCGACGGCGCGGCCTATTATGCCGACCGGCTGAAAAGCTCGACCACCACCAACCTCACCGCCGATCAGATTCACGACCTTGGCCTTGCCCAGGTCGCGGCGATCCGCGGCGAGATGGATGCGATCAAGCGCGAGGTCGGCTTCACCGGCACGCTCGAACAATTTTTCGACCACATCCGCACCGATCCGCAGTTCAAATATCCGAACACCGAGGCGGGCCGCGAAACCTATCTCGCCGATGCCCGGGCCGTCATCGCGTCGGCGATGACCGCTGCTCCGCGCTATTTCCGCGTGTTGCCCAAGGCGCCGCTTGAAGTGCGCGCGGTGGAGAAATGGCGCGAAGGAACGGCATCGACCGCCTTTTACAACCCGCCCTCGGCCGACGGGTCGCGCCCCGGCATCTATTACGTCAACCTCGTCGACATGAACCAGACGCAGAAGGTGCAGGTCGCCGGCATCGCCGCGCATGAAGGCGCGCCGGGCCACCATTTCCAGATTGCCCGGCAGCAGGAACTCACCGGCATCCCGAAGTTCCGCAAATTCGGCGGATATGGCGCCTATATGGAGGGCTGGGGACTTTATTCGGAACGGCTCGCGAACGAAATGGGGGTGTATAAAACCCCCTATGACCGGTTCGGCATGTTGTCGCTCCAGGTGTGGCGCGCGATCCGCCTGGTGCTCGACACCGGCATTCATTCCAAACGCTGGACGCGCGAACAGGCGATCGCCTATTTCAAGGCGAACAGCTCGGTTTCGGACACCGACATCGCGCGCGAGGTTGACCGTTATTTCAACTGGCCGGGTCAGGCGACCAGCTACATGGTCGGCCAGCTCAAGATCGCCGAACTGCGCAAACGCGCCGAGACCGAACTGGGCCCACGCTTCGACATCCGCGACTTCCACGAAGCCGTGCTCGGCGAAGGCGCGCTGCCGCTCGACATCCTCGAAGAACAGGTCGTGCGCTATATCGCGGCGAACAAGATGTGA
>NZ_MIAM01000072.1:20938-21071 GCF_001830555.1 Sphingopyxis sp. RIFCSPHIGHO2_12_FULL_65_19
GGGAAGCTGCCGTTGATGATAGAATCAAGCCCTCCCCTTCAGGGGAGGGCAGCGAAACTTGGCAGCTTGCTGCCTAGTTGCAGCGGGCGGGGGCCATCGGCCTTGCGCAAGGCCGATGGCCCCCACCCCAACC
>NZ_MIAM01000073.1 GCF_001830555.1 Sphingopyxis sp. RIFCSPHIGHO2_12_FULL_65_19
GGCGGCGATTTCGTCGCGGGCGTCAGCTTCCACGGCGTCTATGACGCGCCGCCGTTCCCGAACGCCCCCATCAAGGCGAAGCTGCTGGTCTGCCACGGCTGGAACGACCCGCTGTGCCCGCCGGAGGCGACGGTAGCGCTGGGCAACGAGCTGACCGCAGCGGGCGTTGACTGGCAGCTGATCGCCTATGGCCACACCGGCCATGCGTTCACCGCCGATGACGTGCCGCTCGACGAGGGCAAGACCTTCGGTTTCCAGCCCGACACCAACCGCCGCAGCTGGCAGGCGATGAAGGACTTCTTCGCCGAGGTGTTCTGAGCGATTTCGCGCCGGACGGTAACATCCGGCGAGTCGGAAATCGCGGCAAAGCAAGAATCCTGAGGCGCGCGCCTCCTCTCCTTGACGCGCCGATCCCGCGCGGCTAATCCGCCGCGCGGAAAGCGGCGAATCCCGCCGCATCGCTCCGTCCGCTCGCCGAGTCCTGTCGAAGGGCGAGCCGGACCCACCCCGGCAGGGTGGAGACCTGTATCCATGGCAAATGTCACCGTGATCGGCGCCCAGTGGGGCGATGAGGGCAAGGGCAAGATCGTCGACTGGCTCGCCGAACGCGCCAGCTGCGTCGTGCGATTTCAGGGCGGGCACAATGCCGGACACACGCTCGTCATCGACGGCAAGACGTACAAGCTCGCGCTGCTGCCCTCGGGCGTCGTGCGCGGCACCCTGTCGGTCATCGGCAACGGCGTCGTGTTCGATCCCTGGCATTTCCGCGATGAGGTCACCCGCATCCGCGAGCAGGGCATCGAAATCTCCCCCGATATGCTGCACGTCGCCGAAACCGCGCCGCTGATCCTGCCGATCCACCGCGATCTCGACGGGCTGCGCGAGGACGCGAGCGGCGCGGGCAAGATCGGCACCACGCGCCGGGGCATCGGCCCCGCCTATGAGGACAAGGTCGGCCGTCGGGCGATCCGCATCTGCGACCTTGCCCATCTCGACGATCTGGAGCCTCAGATAGAGCGCCTGTGCGCGCACCATGATGCGCTGCGCGCTGGGTTCGGCCAGCCGCCGGTCGACCGGGCGAGACTTATGGCCGACCTGTCCGACATCGCCGGGTTTGTGCTGCCGTTCGCCAAGCCGGTGTGGGTGACGCTCAACGAGGCGCGCAAGCGCGGCGACCGCATCCTGTTCGAGGGCGCGCAGGGCGTGCTGCTCGACGTCGATCACGGCACCTACCCTTTCGTCACCAGTTCGAACACGGTCAGCGGCACCGCCGCGAGCGGATCGGGGCTTGGCCCCTCGGCCGTCGGCTTCGTGCTCGGCATCGCCAAGGCCTATACGACGCGCGTCGGCAGCGGTCCCTTCCCCACCGAACTGGAAGATGCGATCGGCCAGAAATTGGGCGAACGCGGCCATGAATTCGGCACCGTCACCGGCCGCAAGCGCCGCTGCGGCTGGTTCGACGCGGTACTGGTGCGCCAGAGCTGCGCCGTGTCGGGCGTGACCGGCATCGCGCTGACCAAGCTTGACGTGCTCGACGGTTTCGACACGATCCGTATCTGCACCGGCTATCGGCTGCGCGGCAAGATCCTCGACTATTTCCCCGCCCATTCGGCCGATCAGGCCGAGGTCGAGCCGATTTACGAGGAAATGGACGGCTGGCACGAATCGACCGCGGGCGCGCGCAGCTATGCCGACCTGCCCGCACAGGCGATTAAATATATCCAGCGCGTGCAGGAACTGATCGAAACACCGATCGCGCTGGTTTCCACCAGCCCCGAACGCGAAGACACGATCCTGATCCGCGATCCGTTCAGCGATTGAATCTCTGCGCCTCCGGTCGCCGCGCGGGCGCGGCGACCGGAGGCGCTGGGTCCGTGCCTGTCACCGAACTGCCACCGCCCGCCGTTAGGGGGCGTGCGGATGACCAGCCGCGAAACCACGCACCCGCTTGCCCGCCCCGATCTGTATGACGCGTTGCCGCGGCCGCTGCGCGAACGGCTCGAAGTCGTCGCCTTTGGCGCCATCCAGTGGCCGTGGCTGCTCCGGTCGCTGTCGGGCGGCCGCAAGGCCGACAAGGCGGCGCTGTTGCAGCGCCTGGACCTTCCCGACGATGCGCTGCCGCACCTTGGCAGTTGGAAAGCGGACACCCGCTTCCTGACCCATATCGTCGATGCCATCGAGCGGCTGCGCCCAGCCACAGTGGTGGAACTTGGCTGCGGTGCAAGCAGTCTGGTCATCGCCAAGGCCTTGTCGCTGTATGGCGGCGGGCGCTTGATCAGTTACGACCAGCACGAGTTTTTCACCGCGGCGACCGCCGACTGGTTGGCGAGCCAGGGGGTTGCGGCCGATCTCCGCCACGCACCGCTCGGCCCGCCGCCCGGCGACTGGCCGGGGCTGTGGTATCAATTGGCAGACCTGCCGACCGACATCGGCCTGCTGGTGATCGACGGGCCGCCATGGGCGCTGCACCCGCTGGTCCGCGGCGCGGCCGAATCGCTGTTCCCGCGGCTGGCGAGCGGCGCGATGATCCTGCTCGACGATGCCGCACGCCCCGGCGAGCGCCTTGTCGCGCGGCGCTGGCAGAAACGATGGCCGCAGATCGAATTTACCTATGACCGATCGGGAGCGAAGGGCACGCTGATCGGCCGGGTGGCCGATTAACGCCGCGTCGTCGCCACGTCGCGGATCGCCGCGACAAAACCCGCGGGATCATCCTCCTGGATAAAGTGGCCGCCTTTCAGCGTGCGGTGCGCCATGCCGTTCGTTCCCGGAACGCGCGCGGTAAACAGGGCGTCGCCGCCGCGAGTGATCGGATCGCCGTCGGAAAAACAGCAAAGGAAGGGCTTGTCGAACGCTTCAAGCGCGGCCCATGCCCGTTTCTGATCGGTAACCGCGACATTGTCTCCCAGCGGAACGAAGGAAGGATAGACGCGCGCCGCGACCTTCGATGCGCGTGTCGGGAAGGGTGCGTCATAGGCCGCGATTTCTTCGGCGCTGAGCGCGCGCTTCGTGCCCGCCTTGACGATCCGCCCAATGGGAAAAACCGGGCTGTAGCGCGAGAAGGCCCGCCAGATTGCAAACGCCCGCGGCGCAGCCTGGCCTTCGGGCAGGCCTCCGTTCGACAGCGCGACGCCCGCAAACCGCTCGGGCATTTCGGCGACGAGTCGCAGCCCGATCAACGATCCCCAATCCTGACAGGCGAGGATGATGTTTTGAAGGTCGAGCACCTCGATCCATTGCCGCATCCACGCGACCTGCGCTGCATAGCTATACGCCGCACGGTCGAGCGGCTTGTCCGACCGGCCAAATCCGATGAGGTCGGGCGCCAACACGCGAAAGCCTGCATCGACCGCGGGACCGATCATATGCCGGTACAGATAGGCCCAGGTCGGCTCGCCGTGCAGCATCAGCACGGGCTGTGCGGTGCGGTCGCCTTCGTCGATATAATGGACACGAAGCCCGCCCGCGATGTCCAGATAGTTCGGCGCGAAAGGCCAGTCGGGCAAAGCCGCGAACCGATCGTCCGGCGTGCGATAAACGCGCATCCTGTATCCCCCCCCATGGTCATCACCAGCTTAGGGGACTTCCGTTTCGGCGCAAGCCATGCCACGACACCGCCATGGCCCGACATATTCTTGTTTTTTACGGCAGCTATCGCCGCGACCGCCAGGGGATCAAACTTGCCCGCTGGATCGTCGATGCGCTGGCCGCGCGTGGCGACAGCGCCGAATTGATCGACGCGAAAGCGGTGGACCTTCCGATGCTCGACCGCATGTTCAAGGAATATGCCAAGGGCGAGGCGCCACCCGCGATGGCCGATCTGGCCGCCAAGATCCGCGCCGCCGACGGCTTTCTGTTCGTCACGGGCGAGTATAATTGGGGACCGCAGCCGGGGCTCAAGAATCTTACCGACCATTATCTGGAAGAATGGTTCTGGCGCCCCGCCGCGATCGCCTGTTACTCCGCCGGGCCGTGGTCGGGGGTGCGCGCGATGATGGGCTGGCGCGACACGCTGGGTGAAATGGGCATGGCAGTCACATCGTCGATCCTGCCCGTCGGGCGGATCGGCGGCGCATTCGACGACAATGGCGAACCGACGGGCGACGACGGCGCGCGGCTGGTCAAATCTTTCCCGCGTTTCGCCAACGACCTCAATTGGTGGATCGACGCCGCCAAGGCGCAACGCGCGAAACAAGATCCACCCTATTGAATCATCTTTGCGAGGAGTGAAGCGGCGCGGCGATAGCGTCGCTTCGCTCGCAAGGACAAGCTACCCCGACTTCAGTTCAGCCTTCAGCCGCAAGCTCGCGCGCCAGAAGAAGAAGGCGGGGATCAGGCCGAGCCATGCGGCGCCATAAAGCACCCAGCGCACGCTTTCCTGTCCGGCCAGCGGCTGGAGCGCATCCGACAAGACCCCGAACAGGAACGGCCCAAAGCCGAGCCCGATCAGATTCTGTCCGAACAGCATGATCGAGGCCGCGACCGCCCGCGCCTGCGGCCGCACCAGCCCCTGCACACAGGCATAGGCGGGACCATAATAGGCCGAATTGAGGATGGTCGGGATGATCAGCAGCGCCACCGCGACGCGCCAGTCCTCCATGAAATAGCCGAGGAACAGGATCGGCGCCGCCACCGCCATGCCATATGCGGGGAAGGTCAGGATGTGCCGCTTGTCGCGCGCACCGAATTTGTCGGCCATCTTGCCGCCCAGCCAGGTGCCGAACACCCCGGCCAGCCCCAGCACGACCGCCATCGACAGGCCGGCTTCGGTCGTCGACAACCCGTGACTGCGGATGAAGAAGCTGATCGTCCACAGCGCCTTGCCATATCCAAGGAAGGCGACGACCGACGAGGCAATCAAAATATAGACGAAGGCGCGCGACGTGAAGATTTCGCGCATCGCCTCGCCGGTTGAAAGGCGGGTCATCGCGGCGGCGGTCGCGGCGGCTTCGGCTGTCCGGCTATGCCGCGGCTCGCGCATGACGAACAACACCACCAGGGCAAGCAGCAATCCTGGCAACCCGACCAGCATCAACGCAATGCGCCAGCCGTAAAGGTCGTTGACGATGCCGCCGATGATCAGCCCGAGCAGCGATCCGATCGGCACGCCAAGCCCGTAAAAGGCGATCGCCGACGAACGTTTTTCGGCCGGCACGCTGTCGGAGATAAGCGAATGCGCCGCCGGGGTGCACCCTGCCTCACCGACCCCGACCCCGATCCGCGCGAACAGCAGCTGGACGAAATTCTGCGCCAGCCCGCACACCGCGGTCATCGCCGACCAGATGGCAAGCGCCAGCGAGATCAGACGGACGCGGTTCGTCCCCTCCTTGTCGGCATAGCGCGCGATCGGAATGCCAAGCAGCGCATAGAAGACCGCGAAGGCGGGGCCGGCAAGCAGGCCCAACTGGGTATCCGACAGGCCAAGATCGGCCTTGATCGGTTCGGCGAGGATATTGACGATCTGCCGGTCGAGGAAATTGAAGATGTAGACGATCAACAAGATCCACAACATCGTCCGCGTCTGTGCGGAAACGCCGGCGGCCGGTGCGGCCGCACCCTGCGACAAGGCGGCTTGATCGTTCATTTTTATCTCCCGGCGCCATCGGAGCAATCCGAAGGAGCGAAGTCAACGCCGTTGCGTCGTCCTGAAAATGCCCGCTTGCAATTGCCGCTACGGCTGCCAGCCTGCGGTCCATGCAAAAATTTTCACCGCTCGCCGCCGCTGCCCTGTTCATCCTCTCCCCGGCCGCCGCCATGCCGCCGCTGCTTCCCGACCTTAAAGGCGAAACGGCCGCGTCGCTTCAGGACGAAATGGCGGCAAAACGGATCAACAGCGACGTCGTCACGGCCGCCTTCCTGGACCGCATCCGGATGCTCGACGACAATGGGCCGAAACTCAATGCGGTGATCGCCACCTTTCCCGACGCCACGAGCCAGGCCCATTCACGCGACCTCGAACGCAAGGCCGGACGCCTACGCGGTCCGCTCCACGGCATCCCCATCCTGATCAAGGATAATATCGAAACAGCTGGGCCGGTCGCGACGACCGCCGGTTCGCTGGCGCTCAAGAACAATGTCACGGGCCGCGATGCGCCGCTGGTCGCGCGGCTTCGCGATGCCGGCGCGGTCATCCTGGGCAAGGCCAATCTCAGCGAATGGGCGAATATCCGGTCCAACAAATCGACCAGCGGATGGAGCGCGGTCGGTGGATTGACGCGCAACCCTCATGCGCTCGATCGCAACAGCTGCGGCTCATCATCGGGAAGCGCCGCCGCGGTCGCCGCCAGCCTTGCGCCGCTGGCAATCGGCACCGAAACCGACGGATCGATCACCTGCCCGGCGGGTGTCAACGGGGTCGTAGGCTTCAAACCGACCGTGGGCCTGGTCAGCCGCACCTTCATCGTCCCGATCAGCCACAGCCAGGACACCGCAGGCCCGATCACGCTGACAGTGCGCGATGCGGCGGCGGTGATGGGCGCGATCGCGGGCAGCGACCCCGCCGATCCGGCGACCGTCGAGGCCGACGCGCGCCGGACCGACTATCTGGCGGCGCTGTCCCCCGATGCGCTCAAGGGTAAACGCATCGGGGTGCTCCGCGACCGCGTCGGCGACGATGCCGGGATCACCGCCTTGCTGGATGCGGCTCTTCAGCAGATGGCCGACCTTGGTGCCACGATCGTCGCGATCACCGACAGCCGAAAAGGCATGGACGGGCTCGGTGCTGCCGAACTGGAAATCCTGCTGACCGAGCTCAAGGCCGACATGGCGACCTATCTGACCAGCCTGCCCGACGCCGCGGCGCCGCGCTCGCTTGCCGACCTGATCGCGTTCAACAAGGCGCACCCGGCGGAATTGCAATGGTTCGACCAATCGCTGTTTGAACTGGCCGAAACAAAGGGTGGCCTCGACGCCCCAGCCTATCTGGCGGCGCGCGAAAAGGCGGCGCGGCTCGCGGGGCCAGAGGGTATCGACCGCCTGCTGCGGGAGCATCGCGTCGATCTGCTCGTCGGGGTGACCAACGGGCCGGCGTGGATCAGCGATCTGGGCAAGGGCGACACCTATAGCGGTCCGAGCGCCAGCCAGCTCCCTGCGGTTGCCGGCTATCCGCACCTGACGGTCCCGATGGGCGCCGTCGAAGGGCTGCCCATCGGTCTCTCGTTCATCGGCGCCAAGTGGAGCGACGCCGACATATTGGCAGCAGGCTATGCCTATGAGCAGGCGAGCCGCAAGCGCGTGGCACCCACCTATCGGGCCAGCGTGACGCCCTGAGATATCGTCCTATCGGGCCAGCGTGACGCCCTGAGATATCGTCAGCGCGTCGGCATCTTGTCAGCGCCGGTCGCTCCGCCGCTTCCAGCCCATATCCTCGAGCTCGAGCAGCTCCATCGGCACATGGATTGCGCGCACCGCCAGCCGAACCTCGACGAGGAACAGGATCAGCGACACGAGCAGCAACAGCATCGCGGCCGCAAAAGCCCATGATGCCGCGACCCCCAGGTTGATCCCGGTAAAGGCCTGGGTGAACAGCAGCGCGACGAGCACGCACACCACGATCCCGCACGCCACCGCCGACAGGATCGAATTGTTGATGATTCCCATCCTGCGGTCGGCGATGCGCAGCTCGGCAACGATGCGCTCATGCTCCAGGCCTTCGGTTTCAGCCCAGCGTTCCATCAGGTTGCGCGACCGATCGACGACGCGCGCGAGCCGGCCGGCAATGACATTGAGCAGGCTGCCGGTCGCAACCAGCAGGAACACCGGCGTAACCGACAGCTGGATGGTCTGCGCGATCGCGCTCGCGTCGAGGGTCATTATCCCCCGCTGCCCGCCGCAACCGACGGGGTGTTGACGCCGTGCATGGCAAGGAATTTGCGAACATTGCGCGCGGCCTGGCGAATGCGCTGTTCATTTTCGACCATTGCGATGCGAACATAGCCTTCGCCGTCCTCGCCATAACCGACGCCGGGTGCGACCGCGACCTTGGCATGGGTCAGCAATTGCTTTGAAAATTCAAGGCTGCCCATGTCCTTCAGTGCGGGCGGCAGCGGGGCCCAGGCGAACATCGACGCCTTGGGGCTGGGGATGTCCCAGCCGGCCCGGCCAAAGCTTTCGACCATCACGTCGCGGCGCTTCTGATAAAGGTCGCGGTTCTTCGCCACGATATCCTGCGGCCCGTTGAGCGCCGCGCACGCCGCGGCCTGGATCGGGGTGAAGGCGCCATAGTCGAGATAGGATTTCACCCGCGTCATCGCGGCGATCAGCCTTTTGTTGCCGACCGCAAAGCCCATGCGCCACCCCGCCATCGAATAGGTTTTCGACATCGAGGTAAATTCGATCGCGACATCCTTCGCGCCCGGCACCTGCAAGATCGACGGCGTCGGGTTGCCATCGTAATAAAGCTCCGAATAGGCGAGGTCCGACAGCACCCAGACCTTATTTTCCTTCGCCCAAGCGACCAGCCGTTCGTAAAAGGCCAGATCGACCGCCTCGGCGGTCGGGTTCGACGGGTAATTGACGACCAGGATCGACGGGCGCGGCACGGTAAAGGCCATCGCGCGGTCGAGAGCGCGCCAGTAATTTTCGTCGGGCGTCGTCGGCACGCTGCGGATCGTCGCACCCGCGATGATGAAGCCAAAGGTGTGGATGGGATAGCTGGGGTTCGGCGCCAGCACGACGTCGCCGGGGCCGGTAATCGCGGTCGCCAGGCTCGCAAGCCCTTCCTTCGACCCCATGGTGACGACCACTTCGCTTTCGGGGTCGAGGTCGACGTTGAAGCGGCGCGCATAATAATTGGCCTGCGCCTTGCGGAGACCGGGAATCCCCTTCGACTGCGAATAGCCATGCGCATCGGGCTTCATCGCGACTTCGCACAGCTTTTCGATCACATGCGCCGGCGGCGGCAGGTCGGGGTTGCCCATCCCCAGGTCGATGATGTCTTCCCCCGCGGCGCGGGCGGCCGCACGCATCGCATTCACTTCGGCGATGACGTAGGGCGGCAGGCGCTTGATGCGATAGAATTCATCTTCGGACATGGGAAACTAGAACAACTCCTTTGCGTTTGATGTGCTTGACGCGAGCGGCAGCCTCGCCAGCCGCATCGCGCCTTGTTATAGGCAATATATCCGCACTGACCAGCAGGAACGAGCATGAGCGACGCAGACAAAAGCGACACGAACGAAGCTCCGAATCCCTTCCTGCCTTCCCCCGACGACATGCAGCATTGGACGAGCGTGATCGGCCGCGCCCAGCAGATGATGCTCGAATTTGCGCTGGGTCAGGCGAATGAAGGCAACGCCAGCGCCGCGGCCTTGTTCGACCCCGCCAAATGGATCGACAATCCGGCGACCCAGCTGTGGAGCGCGCAATCGTCGAGGATGTGGGACCAGGGCGTCGCCTTCTGGACCTCGCTCGCCAGCATCGGCCAGCCGATCGCCCCCGGCGCGCCGACAGCCGACACCAGGGACCGCCGCTTCGCCGATCCCGACTGGACCGCCAACCCGGTGTTCGCGATGATCCGTCAGACCTATGGCCTGCTCGCCGAACAGATGCTTGCGACGACGCGCCAGCTCGACGGTCCCGACCCCGCGGCGCGCGCCAAGATGGAATTTGCGGCAAAGGCGATGGCCGACGCGATGGCGCCGACCAACCTCGCACTCACCAATCCCGAGGTGATCAAGCGCGCCGTCGAAACGCGCGGCGAAAGCTTGCTCAAAGGGTTGAAGCACATGCTCACCGATCTGTCGCGCGGGCAGCTCAGCCATGTCGATCCCGACGCGTTCGAGGTCGGCGTGAACATCGCGACGACGCCGGGCAAGGTGATCCACGAAACCGACCTTTATCAGCTGATCCAATATACGCCGACGACGAAGGAGGTGTTCGCCGTCCCGCTGGTCATCTTCCCGCCGTGGATCAACCGTTTCTATATCCTCGACCTCAACCCCGCAAAAAGCTTTGTCGCCTGGGCGGTCGATCAGGGGCTGAGCGTGTTCATGGTATCATGGAAGTCGGCCGACGCATCGATGAGCGAAATTACCTGGGACGATTATGTCGCGGCGCAGGTCGATGCGATCGACACGGTGCGCGACCTGCTCGGCGTTCCTGCGGTGCATAGCATCGGCTATTGCGTCGCGGGGACCACCCTTGCCGCGACTCTGGCGATGCTCGCAGCGCGCGGAGAGGCCGACAAGGTCCAGTCGGTAACCTTTTTCACCGCGCAGGTCGATTTTGAACAGGCCGGCGACCTCAAAATGTTCGTCGATGACAGCTATCTGGCGCTGCTCCAGCAACTGTCGGCCCCCGGTTTCCTCGACGGACGCTATATGGCGGCCACCTTCAACAGCTTGCGCGGGCGCGACCTCATCTGGAATTATGTCGTCAGCAATTACCTGCTCGGCAACGACTATCCGCCGTTCGACCTCCTGTACTGGAATGGCGACACGACAAACCTGCCCGCCAAATGGCACCGCCAATATCTGGTCGACCTCTACCGCGACAATCGGCTGGTAATCCCGAACAGCCTGTCGGTGATGGGGACGCCGATCGACCTCAAGAAAATCCGGACCCCCGCCTTCATCCAGGCGGGGCGCGAGGATCATATCGCGCCGCTCCCCAGCGTGTGGCGGTTGATGGATCATTTGTCGGGCCCCAAGACCTTCCTGCTCGCAGGTTCGGGGCATATCGCCGGGGTGGTCAACCCGCCCGCCGCGGGCAAATATCAATATTGGACCGGCGACAGCGGCGCCGCGACGCTCGACGAGTTTATTGCCGGCGCCGCGGAAACCAAGGGCAGCTGGTGGCCGCACTGGATCGATTGGGTTGCCACCCAAGATGACGCAAAAATCACCGCCAAGGGCGCACGAATCCCCGGAAAAGGCGCCCGAAAGGCGACCGAGGATGCGCCGGGCCGTTATGTCAAACAGCGGTAATATCTGACGAATATCCTCACCGTCGGGGTGCAGTGAGAGAAATTTTGTGCAGTGCACAAAAATACTCTTGAAATTGCCACATCACTCCTATATTGTGCACTGCAACATAAAGGAGTTGTCTCGATGGCTACCAAGATGGATAGTGCTGAAAAGGCTTTTGAAGCCGCGACGCTGGAAACCCCGGTAAAGCCGGTGGCGACCCCTGCTGCGCCGGTCCAGGCTGCTGCCCCCGCGGCCGCTCCCGCCGTCGCCCCTGCCAAGATCAAGACGGTGAAGGCAAAAGCCAAGCCGGTCGCGAAAAAGGCTGCCGCCCCCAAGGCCGCTGCCAAGAAGGTCGCTCCCCCGAAGGCGGCCGTGAAGAAAATCGCATCCAAGCCCCCCAAGGCCGCGCCGAAGCCGGTCGCCGCCGCCACCAAAGGATTCAAGACCATGAACGACACCGTCAAGAAGTTCGCCGACGAAGCGAAGACCCGCGCCGAAGCCATGACCGCTGACTTCAACGAGAAGGCCAAGGAAGCGATGAGCAAGACCAGCAAGCTTGCTGAAGACGCCGTCGAATTCAACAAGGCGAACGTCGAAGCGCTCGTCGAAGCCGGCAAGATCGCGGCCAAGGGCATCGAAACGCTCGGCCAGGAAGGCGTCACCTATGCTCGCAAGAGCTTTGAAGACACGACCGCCGCGCTGAAGGGCTACACCGCCGTCAAGACCCCGGCCGACTTCTTCAAGCTCTATGCCGAAAACAGCAAGAAGGCGTTCGACGCCGCTGTTGCGCAGACCTCGAAGACCAGCGAACTCGTCGTCAAGCTGACGAACGACAGCTTCGCGCCGATCTCGAACCGCGTTTCGGTCATCACCTCGAAGATGAAGGCCGCCTAAGGCGCTTTCACCTTCCGTTGGCGCGGGCACCCTCCCCCTCCCTCCCCGCCTGCGCCGACACCCCCAAGGCCGCTCGCTTCCTCAAGAAGCGGGCGGTTCTTGTTTTTGCCGGGCGCTCCTCGCCCTGCTGGCGAACAAGAGGTTAAAATCCGCGCGCGCGCCCCTTGCGCTTCGCCCGCGGCTTGCGATATCCCTGCCCATGATGTTTCCAGTTTCGACCCTGTTTCCGGCGCGCGTAATGGCGGAGCCGAAAAATGTCCGCGCAATGGCGGACAAGGACGACGGCTCACCGGGCAGCCCCGGTGTCGGCATCGCGACGCGCACGCGCGCCAAGGCGAAAAAGCCGTCGATGTACAAGGTGCTGCTGCTCAACGACGATTACACGCCGATGGAATTTGTCGTGATGGTCCTCCAGCGCTTTTTCAACATGGACATCGAACAGGCGACGCAGGTGATGCTGCACGTCCACCAGCAGGGCGTCGGCGTGTGCGGCGTGTTCAGCTATGAGGTTGCCGAAACCAAGGTCAATCAGGTGATGGACGCCGCGCGGCAGAACCAGCACCCGCTGCAATGCACGCTGGAAAAGGCCTGACCTAACCCGCGCGCCGCGCCTGCTCGGCCTTCAGCGCCGCCGACGGCTCGCCCTTCAGATCGCCATAGCCCAGCGGCGCGCCGCACCCCGGACACACCAGCGCCGTCCCGACGTCGGCCCCGCACGCCCGGTGGATGTAGCGCATCGCGGGCCCGTCGCCGGTCTCCCCCTCCTCATACGCCCAACGCTCGGCCCAGCCGCGCATCGCATAGAGCACGCCAAACAAATCCTTGCCCTTGTCGGTCAGCCGATATTCGTGGCGCGGGGGCCTGTGCTGATAGGCGTGGCGCTCGACGACATTTTCGCGTTCCAGCAGCTTGAGCCGCGCCGATACGAGCTGCGGCCCCAGACCCGTGTTCGCCGCGATCGCCTCGAACCGCCGTCGCCCGAAAAACAGGTCACGCAGGATCAACAGCACCGCCCGGTCGCCCAGCAACTCGGCCGAACGTCCGACGGGACAATAAGTATCCGAAAGATCAGCGCGCCTGGGCATCTCGCGTCCTTAGCCTCCTCCGGCGGGGAACAGAAATCACTTGTCACTATGATTATCATAGTTACGATGCGCAGCAAGAGGAGAGTCGCATGTCCCATCCAGCCGCCGTCATCATCGGAGCCGGCGATGCCACCGGCGGAGCGATCGCCCGCGCTTTCGCTGCCGAGGGGCTGACCGCCTGCGTCAACCGCCGCGCGCGTAACGCCGACCAGCTTGAAGCGCTGGCGCAAGCGATCCGCAACGACGGGCATCAGGCCCGCGCCTTTCCCGGCGACGCGCGCGTCGAGGACGAGATGATCGCGCTGTTCGACCAGGTCGAGGCCGAGGTCGGTCCGGTGGAGGTCGCGGTGTTCAACATCGGCGCCAACGTCAATTTCCCGATCGCCGAAACGACGGTGCGCGTTTACACCAAAGTCTGGGAGATGGCGTGCCTTGGCGGATTCCTGATGGGGCGCGAGGCCGCGAAACGCATGGCGCCGCGCGGCCGCGGCACGATCATCTTCACCGGCGCCACCGCCAGCTTGCGCGGCGGATCGGGCTTTTCGGCCTTTTCGGGCGCCAAGGGTGCGTTGCGGATGCTTGCCCAGTCGATGGCGCGCGAGCTGGGGCCGCAGGGCATCCACGTCGCGCATACGATCATTGACGGCGCGATCGACACCGACTTCATCAAGGGCCGCCACCCCGATTTCGACAATGCAAAGGCGCAGGATCTGATCCTGAACCCCGATGCCATCGCCGCCAATTATGTCATGCTCCACAACCAGCCCAAAAGCGCCTGGACGCACGAACTCGACCTCCGTCCCTGGGGAGAAAAATGGTGACCAACAGTCTTGAACTCATCTTCGACTTCGGCAGCCCGAACGCCTATCTTTGCATGAAGGTGCTGCCCGAACTGCTCGACCGCACCGGCGCCGATCTGGTCGTCACGCCCTGTCTGTTGGGCGGCATTTTCAAGTCAACGGGGAACAAGGCGCCGATGGTCCAATATGCCGACGCCCCCGCCAAGCTCGCTTATGAAAATCTCGAGATGCGCCGCTTCATCGAGAGGCATGGCCTCTCCAAATTCCGCATCAACCCCCACTTCCCGGTCAATACGCTCACCATCATGCGCGGCGCGATCGTCGCCGACGACGAAGGCACGCTCGACGATTATGTCGATGCAGTGAACCGCGCGATGTGGGAAGAGGGGCTGAAGATGGACGATCCGGACGTGATCGCGGCCTTTCTTTCGGCGAACGGCTTTGACGGCCCCGCCTTGCTCGCGCGCACGCAGGAGCCGGACATCAAGGCAAAGCTTGTCGCCAACACCGAATCCGCGGTGGCGCGCGGCGTGTTCGGCATCCCGACCTTCTTCGTGGGCGACCAGATGTTCTTCGGCAAGGATCGGCTGGCGCAGGTCGAAGAAGCACTGGCCTAGGCTGGAGCCGCTGGTTCCGGACGCCCGGCGACCAATATCCCGACCACGATCAGCGCCAGCCCGATGATGTGGAACGGGTGCAGCCGTTCGCCAAGGAACAGCATGGCGAGCCCGGCGCCCATCAGCGGCATCACATTCATATATTGCCCGGTCGCCGCCGACCCGATCAGTTCGACCCCGCGATTGAAAAAGAGATAGGCCAGGAAGGACGGGAAAATCGAAACATAACCGATGGCAAGCGCACTCCCCATCCCCAACACGATCCGCCGCCCCGACCAGAGCTCATGCGCATAGACCGGCGCGATCACGACGATACCCACGATGATCGAAGCCGCGAGGAAGCTGAGCGGATGCACCGCCGGGCGGCGGCGGAGCAGCACCGAATAGAGCGCCCACAGCAGCACCGCCGCGCCGATGATCGCGTCGCCGATATTAAGCCGCAACCCCCAGAGCATCGCGGGATCGCCGCGCGCGATGATCGCCAGCACCCCGGCGAGCGAGATGAGCACCCCGGCCACCTGGCGCACGCTGGTGTCATCGCCCATCACCAACGCCCCGACGATCAGGACGAGCGCGGGCAGTGCCGACTGGATCAGCATCGAATTGAGCGCGGTCGTGCTTTGCAACCCGGTATAGAGCATCGTGTTGAACGCGCCGATCGCCAGCGCGCCGAGCAGTATGACGATCGCTGCATTCGCGCGAAGCACCGGCCAGTCGCGCCTGAGGTGCGGCCAGGCGAGCGGCAGCAACAGCGCGAGTGCGAAAGTCCAGCGCCAGAAGGACAGCGCCGCGGGGGGCACCAGGTCGCGCGCCGCGCGCCCGACGATCGAATTGCCCGCCCAGAACAGCGCCGTGACCGTCAGCAGCGGATAGGCGCGCGACCAGATTGTCACGGCCGGCCCACCATCCTTCATCATCACGTCCGTCCTGTAACCCGTTGCCAATTCACACCCGGATAGCGGACGCGCCCGCTCTGTCCAACGCTAGGTGAAGTCGAGCTGGATGATTTCGCTTGGCGTCGCGCGGCAATATAATTCGACCTGCTTCGCGCCGTCGGGATAAGTCGCGGTCATCGTGGCGCGGATGCGCCAGCCGCCATTGCCCTGTTCCAGCGAGATCAGCTTGTCATAGGACAACCGCGTCCCGCCGGTGATCCCGATCTGGCGCGCGGCGTCGTTCATGCAATTCTGCACCGACGGCCGCGATGCGCTCGGCAGGCTGCCGAGATTGGCGGTGAGCGTCGCGGGGCCCTGCGGCGGATGGGTCGTCGCGCTTTCGTCGGCCGTGCCGTCAGCCTTCTTCTTTTTCTGGCTTGCGAGCAACGCCAGCAGCCCGCCCGCGACAACGATTCCGCCAATGATCAACCCGGTGCTCGGCCCCTTGTCCTTGTCTTTTTCGGGCGGGCGGACATTGCGATAACCATAGCCGAACGTGGCGCGGCAGCCCTTGTCGACCCAGATATAATCACTCGTGTAGCCCCATTGGCGCCCTGCGTTGCACTTGCCCGCGATCTTTCGCGTCAATTCGACGCGGTTGTTCGTCGGGACATCGCATTGCTGGTAACGCTTGCCCCGGGATTCGCAGTTCACGATACCGGCGAAATCGTCGACCGGCTGTGGCAGCGGGGTCGGATAGCCGCCGCCATTGGCATATCCATAGCCGAATTGGGCGCGGCACCCGCCGGTCACCCAGATATGATCGGCGGTATAGCCCCAACCGCGCCCGCGCGCACAATCGCCGCCCAAGATGCGCTGGATTTCAACGCGATTGTCGGTCCGGACATAACAACGCTGTTCGCGATTGCCGCGCGACTCGCATCGGATCGTCCCGGCATAGCCCGTGCCGGGCCGTGGCGGCTGGATCTGGGGTCCGCCCGTCGGCGGCCAAGGGCGTGTCTGGGCTGCGACCGGAAGGGCCAGCTGCGTGCCGACGAGTGACAGCGAGGTGATGATCGCGATGACAGGATTCCGCATGTCTTTCCCCTTTTCGACAAGTGCTTATCCGAAAAAATACAGTCCCCACGCATTCTATCCGGGCCATCATGTTTTCACACTTCGGCTCCCAACGCCATCAAGAAAGCTTGGCGCAGACCAGAGGACTTCAAAGATCATCGCGCTTTCCTTGTTTCCGCCGATCGATTAGCTTCGCAACGGGTCGCGCCACCGCAACAGGGGAGAGCCGACACATGACGACATCAATCATCGACGGACACGTCGAATCCGCCGAACTGCGGCGCGCCCGCGGCGGCCTGTCCGTCTTTCGCACCATCGTCTTCCAGCCCCACAGCGGGCCGAAACGAACGATCCGCAATGCCGTGGTGAAACAGAATGTCGCCGACGAATTGGCCCCCGGTGCGCAGGGTCGATTCTATCTTTACACCGCCTTCGATCAAAAGGGCGTTCACGGCGTCCGCACGCCCGACGGCCGTGCGACCTATGGCTTTGCCACGAACAATCAGAGGCTATTCCTGATTTCGGCCATCATGGCCCTTTTGTGGATGATTTTACGGTTCACGGTCGACGGCGACATTCCGGTGCTGGGCACCCTTCTGTTCATCCTCGGCATTGTTGGCTTCATCTTCATGGGCAAGGGCGAGCGCGAGGCGCGGACGCAATTCGACGGCGACGCCGATTATCGCGCTCCATCGGCGGGGTCGCCGTCCTAGGGTCCCGAACCTAGCCCGCTTGCGCGCCCCCGCGCATGCGCTAAAGACAGCCGATGGATCAAATCGTCATTCGCGGCGGCCAGCGACTCAAGGGCCGTATTCCCATTTCCGGCGCCAAGAATGCGGCGCTTACTTTGCTGCCCTGCGCGCTGCTCACCGACGAGCCGTTGACCTTGCGCAACCTGCCGCGGCTCGCCGATGTCGACGGCTTCGGGCACCTGCTCAACCAACTCGGCTGCTCGACGACGATCGAGGGATCGCGGCCCGAAGATTTCGGCCGCGTGATGACCGCGCGCACGACGACGCTCACCTCGACCGTCGCGCCCTACGACATCGTGCGCAAGATGCGCGCCTCGATCCTCGTGCTGGGGCCGCTCCTCGCGCGCGCGGGCGAAGCGACGGTGTCGCTCCCCGGCGGCTGCGCGATCGGCAACCGCCCGATTGACCTGCACCTGAAAGCACTCGAAGCGTTCGGCGCCCAGATCGAGCTGACCTCCGGTTATGTGAAGGCCGTTGCACCCGGCGGGCGCCTCGCCGGCGGCAAGTTCACCTTTCCCGTCGTCTCGGTCGGGGCGACCGAAAATGCGCTGATGGCCGCGGTGCTCGCCAAGGGCAGCTGCATCCTCGAAAATGCGGCGCGCGAGCCCGAGATTGTCGACCTGTGCAACTGCCTCGTCGCGATGGGCGCGCATATCGAGGGCATCGGCACCGAGACGCTGACGATCGAGGGTGTCGACCGCCTCCACGGGGCGACCTATCGCGTGATGGCCGACCGTATCGAGGCGGGTAGCTATGCCTGCGCCGCTGTCATTACCCAGGGCGACGTCGAACTGGTCGGCGCCAAGGCCGACGAGATGGACGCAACGCTCGCGGCGCTTCGCCAAGCCGGTGCGACGGTCGAGGAAACCAAGGGCGGCATCCGTGTCGCCATGTCGGGCCGCGCCGAACCCGTGACCCTGTCGACCGCGCCCTATCCCGGCTTCGCGACCGACATGCAGGCGCAGTTCATGGCGATGGCGACGCTGGGCAAGGGCGCGTCGCTGTTCACCGAGACCATTTTCGAGAACCGCTACATGCATGTGCCCGAATTGGCGCGCATGGGCTGCGACATCGACGTCCGCGGCCGCAGCGCGGTGGTGCGCGGGGTCGACCACCTGGTCGGCGCGCCGGTGATGGCGACCGACCTGCGCGCGTCGATGAGTCTGATTATTGCGGGCCTTGCTGCTGAAGGCACGACCGAGGTCAACCGCGTCTATCACCTCGACCGCGGTTATGAGCGGCTGGAGGAAAAGCTGCAGGCGGTCGGCGCCGATATCGAGCGGATCAGCGCGGGGTAAGGCGCTCCGCCCGGCCATAAACGCCGCGCACGTCGCGCTTGATCCAGTCGCCGAGCAATTTCAGGTAGCCGTCGGTGATGCGCGTCGCGCGGCGCGATCCGTCAGCCGCAGTCGTGAACTCGACCATGCCATGGTCGGTGTCGGGAAACAGATAGACATCGACGGGCTTGCCGTCCCGTGCGAGGCCCAGCAACGCAGCGCGCGTCGTCTGGATCGGCGCTTCGCGATCCTCGCCCGCAAGCACCCAGAGCAGCGGCGCGTCGAGCTTCCTGAGCGCGGCCACCGCGTCATAGTCCCAGATCAGTTCGAGATTATCGACGCGCGCGCGGCCGATCCGTTTCAGATCGTCATTCGTCATGCGCGCAATCGCACCGCTATATTCGCCCTCGATCGTTGCCGCCCACGGCTTGCCCGCCATGTCGGCCCGCACCGCGTCAAGCGCATCATAGCCGGTGCGAAAGTCGGACAGCAGCAAAGTCGCCGTCGCCTGCGACAGGCGATTGACCCACGCCACTGCTTCTTCCCCCAGCCCCGCCGCGCGCACCTCCGACACCATCTGTTCGCGGTCCTCCTCGATCGGCGAGGCGACGAGACCAAACCCGACGGCGACGAAATCGGCCTTCGCACGCGTCGCCGCGAGCGGCGCCACCCAGCCGCCCTGGCTGCCGCCGAAGAAGCCCGCGCGGCCGAAGCGACCTGCTGCCATGCCGCGCGCCTGACCAAGGGCGTTGGCCGCATCTTCGGCAAGAAGTTCAAAATTCTGCGTATATTCACCGTCGGACGCGCCGGTGCCGCGCTTGTCATAGACGAAGACGGACAGGCCTTGCGCCGCCATCGCATAGCCATAGACGCCGCCGATCGGCGAGGTTCGCTCGGACCCGTGCACCATCACGACGAGCGGGCGCCCGGCATCTGGCGCGCCCGGCGGCTCGATCAGCACACCCGTCATTTTCGTGCCCACGCTGTCGAATGTCGCGGGCGTCTCGTGAAAGGCGACGTGCTTCCATGCCTTGCCCTGGACCATGACGTCCTCGGTGCCACAGGCCAGTGGTGCCGCCCCATCCGACGTCGCACCGCGCCGCCCGTCGCGAAACAGATAGCGAAGCGCGGGCGCGGGAATCGTCGGCAACTCTGCCAGCACGACGAAATCGCCGTCGGGGGCGGCATAGGTGCCGGGCTGGCAGGCGGGTTGCGCCTGTGCCGGAACGGCGGCGAAGGCAGCGAAAAGCACGAGCGAGCCGAAGAATATTTTCATATCACCGTATTATTACGACAATACAGTTATGGCAACTCATTCTCGCGCTGCACCGGCAAGGAAATCATGTTGCCACTCACCGACGGCCGTTCAGGACGTTTGGCAACGGCGATCGCCAGCCCGATCAGTGCAACGACCCCGCCTGCGACCGACAGCGTCGCCCAGCGATAGTCCTCGAATGCGGTCGAGAAACCCATTGCGATGATCGGGATCAGCACGCTCGACCACGCCGCCTGCCCCGGCCCCACCGCACGGATCACATTGAAATAGAGCGGAAAGGTCACCGCGCTCGCGATGATCCCAAGGTAGAGAACGCCGCCGATATAAGCCGCGGTCCGCTCGATCACGGGCGGACCTGTGGTGATCCACGCAAAGGCGCCGTCGGCAAGCGCGCCGAACAGCATGGCCCAGGCGATCATCGCCACCATCGACTGCGCGCGCGCCATGCGCGTCCCCTGCATGACATTGGAGGTCGATGCGCTCATCACGCCCGCGAGGGTCAGCGCGGTGCCCAGCAGCACCTCGTCCGCGCCCAGCGCCGCGGCGCGATATTCCTGAAGGATCATCAGCCCGACCCCGACGATCGCGATCCCCGCCCCCGCAAGGAACCGTCCCTCAAGCGGCGTCTTCAGAAAGGCCCGCCCGAGCAGCGTATTGGGGACGATCAGCAAGGCAAACAACACCGCCACCAGCCCCGAGGTGATATGTTGCTCGGCGCGGTAGACGAAATTGAAGTTGAGCGCGAACTGCGCGATCCCCAGCCCGGCCGCAAACGCCATCGCCCGCGGTTCGAGCCACAGCCGCTCGCGCCGCGCCATGGCAAAGGCGAACATCGCGATCGCCGCAACCGCAAAGCGATAGGTCACCGACCAGCTTGGCGGGACGATGCCGAGCTGACCCTTGATCACGATCCACGTCGATCCCCAGATCAACGTCACCAGCGCGAAGGGCAGCAGTACGCGCGGGCTGAGCAGCGTCGGCTGCTCGCTGGTCATAGCGCGCCGATCGCGGCTGCCAGCGGCGCCACGGCTTCGGCGTCCTGGTCCCAGCTGACGACGAGCCGCGCGGCGCCATCGCCCCAGTCGTAAAAATCAAACCCCGCCGCGCGCAAACGGGCGGCTTCCGCGGGGGTCAGGCGCACGAACAGCTCGTTCGCCTCGACCGGGTGCATCAATCGGCCGCCGCACGCTGCCGCCAGCTTTGCCGCGCCCGCATTGGCAGCGCGCGCGTTGGCGAGCCACAGGTCGTTGGCGAGCATTGCGCGGATCTGAGCCGCAACAAAACGTCCCTTGCTCAGCAAATGGCCGCCCCGCTTTTTCAGCTCGCGCACCCCGGCGCCGCCGCTGCCGCCGAAAAACACGATCGCCTCGGCCATCATCGCGCCATTTTTTGTAAAACCGAACGACAGCGCGTCGACCCCCGCGCGCCAGGTGACATCGGCAGGCGCGCAGCCAAGAAAGGCCACGGCATTGGCGAAACGCGCGCCATCCATGTGCAGCTTCATGTCGGCGCCCTTCGCGATCTCGCTGATCGCGCCGATTTCGTCCGGGCGCCACGCCAGCCCATATTCGGTCGCATTGGTGATGCTGACCGCCGCGGGCTGGACCTGGTGCACATCCCGCCGGATACCCGCTATGCGGGTTTTCAACGCTTCGGTATCGATCTTCGCGCCGCGTCCGGGCAGCGGCATCAGCTTGGCCCCGCCCGAATAAAAAGTCGGCGCGCCGCATTCATCGACTTCGATATGTGCTTCTTCGTAGCAAAGAATACCCTGCCACGGCCGCACGAAATGCGCGAGGATGATGCTGTTCGCCGCGGTTCCGGTAGGAATCCAGACGACTTCGCATGCTGTCTCGAACAACTCGGAAAAGGCTGCGTCGAGCGACTGGCTGAGCGCATCGCCGTCATAAGCGGTATCGACATGGTTGGCGGCGGCCAGCGCCTCCATCACCACGGGATGGACGGTCGCTGCATTGTCAGAGAAAAAGCGGGTCGCGGTCATCCCCGCGCCTTAGCGCAGGTCCGGTCCGCTTGCTAACCCCTCATTTTTGCTGTGTGTCGACGGATACGTCTGCGGCTTCGTCAGGCGCCGATCCGCGCGCGAGGCTTGCGCCGCCGGCGACACCAAGGCCGCCCGCCATGCCCATGCCGCCGCCCCCGCCGCCACGCCCACCGCCGCGTGCCTCGCCGCTGCGGCCCCCGCCCTTGCCGCCGCTGCCCGTCGGACGCGTCGGGCCTTGGGCGGGGATGATCACGTCGGCGGGAACAGGATCGAGGTCGAGCGCCTTACGAATGAAATCGCGGAGTTCGACGACCAGTTCGTGGACATGCACCGGACGCCCGTCGGCGAGTTCCTGCGCCGCGCGGCTGGCAAGCCGTACTTGCGCCTCGGTGCCGAGCAGGATGATATCGGAAAGCGCCGCCTCGACGGCATCGCGGATACGGCGTGGCCGATCCGATTCGCCGCTTTCATCATCTCCAGGCGCCGCCTCGTCCGACAGGTCGATCGGTGCCTCCGCTTTCGGTTCGCTCGCGTGACGCCTGATGTCGCGCAGATGGCGCGGATCGACCATCAGGTCGCCGGTAAACGAACCGCCAAGCGCCTTGTACGCCGCCATCAGCGTGCGAAGCCGCTCGTTGATCTGGCGGTTCATCCGTTCGCGCCGCTGCTGGATCGTCATCATCACCATCAGCCGAATGCCCACGCCGATCAGCGTGACGAGCGCGAGACCCAGCAACGTCATGCCGATGCTTTGCCAGGACGAGAGGTCGAAGAAGCGCATCAGGCGATAGTGCCGGGGATCGGCCGTTCGCGCCACCGCTTTTCCGCCCCGCGCTCCGCCATGGACCGGGGCGCGAAATTAGATACCGAGCGAGTCGGCGCAATCAAACGCGGCCGCCAGTTTTTCGCGAAAGCCGCTACCCGATCCGATATCGACGAACACCGCGTCCTTCGCGTCGCCCGCATCGATCCGTTCGTGGAGCATGATCGTCGGCGTATCGTCGCTGAACAGGTCCCCGACGAAACGGTGGTGCGCAACGAAACGCAGGCGCTGCGGCGACGATTCGGTGACCAGGGCTCGCCATGCAGGGCCAAAGCTCGACTTTGCCCAAAGCTGCGATCCGGCGCGCAACGTGCGGGTCGGCTTGCCGGTGACGACCGCTACGTTGATCATCGTCCGCGCGGCCGGGTTGAACGCCTGCGTAATTTCGATCGTGCCGCCGTCGAAACGCGCGGTGCATCCGGCGGTGGCGGCCGGCTTCGCATAGGCAAGGTCGGCATAGGGGGCATCGTTGAACGCAGGCGTCAGGCCGGCGGCAGCCAGCAGAAGGGAGAACATGGACCAAGCTCCTGTCGCAGCCGGGTCTGTTCCCGGCCGTTTTATTGACCCTGTTTCGCGAGCAATTTCAAGCGCAAGGCATTGAGCTTGATGAAACCCGCCGCGTCCTTCTGATCATAGGCGCCGGCGTCGTCCTCGAACGTGACATGGCGTTCGCTGTAAAGGCTGAGCGGCGATTTGCGGCCGACGACGCTGGCGTTGCCCTTATAGAGCTTGAGCCGGACGGTGCCGGTGACATTGGCCTGGCTATGATCGATCGCCGCCTGCAACATCTCACGCTCGGGCGCGAACCAGAAGCCGTTGTAGATGAGCTCGGCATATTTCGGCATCAGCTCGTCTTTGAGGTGCGCCGCGCCACGGTCGAGGGTGATGCTTTCGATGCCGCGATGCGCCCGCGCATAAATCTCGCCGCCGGGCGTCTCATACATGCCGCGCGATTTCATGCCGACAAAGCGATTCTCGACAAGGTCGAGGCGGCCGATGCCATGCTTGCGGCCAAGGTCGTTGAGCGCCGCGAGCAACGTCGCGGGCGACATCGCCTGCCCGTTCAGCGCGACACCGTCGCCACGCTCGAAATCGACCGTGATATATTCGGGCGTGTCGGGCGCGTCCTCGGGGTTCACCGTGCGCGAATAGACATAGTCGGGGGTCTCTTCCCACGGATCTTCGAGCACCTTGCCCTCCGACGAGGTGTGGAGGAGGTTGGCGTCGGTCGAAAACGGGCTCTCGCCGCGCTTGTCCTTGGGCACCGGAATCTGGTTCTTTTCGGCGAAATCGATCAACGCGGTCCGGCTGGTCAGGTCCCACTCGCGCCACGGTGCGATCACCTTGATGTCGGGGTTGAGCGCATAGGCCGACAGCTCGAAGCGCACCTGATCATTGCCCTTCCCCGTCGCGCCATGCGCGACCGCGTCGGCCCCGACTTCCTTCGCAATTTCGACCAGCCGCTTCGAGATCAGCGGGCGCGCGATCGAGGTGCCGAGCAGATAGTCACCCTCGTAACGCGCATTGGCGCGCATCATCGGAAACACGAAATCGCGGACAAACTCCTCGCGGACGTCGTCGATATAGATATGCTCGGGCTTGATCCCCATCAGCTCGGCCTTGGCGCGCGCGGGTTCGAGTTCCTCGCCCTGGCCCAGGTCGGCGGTGAAGGTCACGACCTCGCAGCCATAGGTGACCTGTAGCCACTTCAGGATGACGCTGGTATCGAGGCCGCCCGAATAGGCGAGGACGACGCGCTTGAAGGACTCGGACATGATGGCACCTTTGGCGAGGGAAAGACGCGGGCGCGGCTAGCAGTCCGCTGGCTGGCGCGCAACCGGATTGGCGTGCCCCCCGCCCGCACCCTCGGCCGGAGACAGGGAGAAGCGGCATGGGCAAGGCGGAAATCAAGACCAAGGTCACCGATACGGCGGTTGGCGATTTTATCGCGTCGGTCCCCGACGCGCGGCGGCGCGAAGAGGCCGGGCTGATCGACGCCCTGCATCGGCGCGTGACCGGCATGACCCCGAAAATGTGGGGACCGTCGATCATTGGCTATGGCAGCTATGATTATCGTTACGCGAGCGGCCATTCGGGGACGATGTGCCGCGCCGGGTTCAGCCCCCGCAAGGCGGCAATGACGCTATATCTGATGGGCCATTATTGCGATCGCCAGCCCGAAGCCGACGCGCTGTTCGCCCGGCTCGGCAAGTACAAGACGGGAAAGTCATGCCTGTATATCAACAAGCTCTCCGATGTGGATCTCGACGCGCTCGAACAGCTCGTCGCGTTGAGCTGGGATAGCATGAACAAATGCTATCCGGCCTGACGTCGTATGGCCTTCCCGGTCAGATGCCGGCGTACCATTCATAATCGATCCGGTCTTCCCAATAGCCGCCATTGCCCGCGCCGATCGCGTCGAGGCTGGCGACCGCTTCGATCGCATTGACATATTTGGCATGTTTATAGCCAAGCTGGCGCTCGATCCGGAGGCGCAGCGGCGCGCCGTTCGCAATCGGCAGCACCGCATCGTTGAGCGCCCAGGCGAGGATCGTCTGCGGGTGCCGCGCATCGACCATATCGCAGCTCTCATAATAGAGCGCGTCGCCCAGCCGGTCGGCGCAACGAAACACGATATAGCGCGCGCGATCCTGCACCCCTGCCGCGGCAAGGATGCGGCTCAGTTGAACCCCGGTCCACTGACCGATCGCGCTCCATCCCTCGACGCAATCGTGGCGCGTGATCTGGGTGCGCTGCGGCATGGCGCGAATATCGGCCATCGATAGCGACAGCGGCCGCGCCACCAGGCCCGTCACCCGGACGCGCCAGTCGGCAAAGCCGGCCGCGGCGTGGGCAGCATAATCAGCCCCGGCGGGCAGCCGCGTGCCGTTGGGCCGAAAATAGGGCGACAGGTCGGCGCGATCGAACTCGCGCGCGAGCGCATGGCGGTCGATCAGCGCACGCTGGCTGGCGCGGTTCATCTCTTCGCCCATCGACAATATCTTGCGCACCGCGGGCGCGTCGTTGATCGCGTCGCAGCCCGACAGCAACGGCATCGCGCCCGCCGCGGCGACAAGGCCGCCAGCACGCGCGATCCATTGACGCCGCGGCAGCATGATCTCGCTCATGCGCGCTCCTCCCGCTCGGGGGGCAGGCGGAACCAGCCGGTGATCATTGAACGAAGCTCGTTGACCGGCCCCGCGAGCAATACCATCGCCATATGGACGAGGAAGAAGGCGACAAGCGCGAAGGCGGTGATGAAATGGATCGAGCGTGCCGATTGCCGGCCACCGAAAATATCGAGCAGCCAGGGCCACGCCGCATTCATCCCCGGCGACATCGTCAGGCCCGTTGCGATCATCAGCGGAAGCGCGACGAAAATCACCCCGATATAGCTGAGCTTTTGCAATATGCCGTAACGCGCCGCCGCCTCTCCGCGCGGAAAGCGCAGCCGCGCATGGTCCTTCACATCGCGCCAGATGTGGCGCGGCGACCATTCGGAACGGCGGACGTGCAGGTCCTTGCGCAGATGACCGCCGATCAGCGTCCACAGCATGTAAAGCGCCAGACCGATCGACAGCACCCATGCGAACAGCAGGTGCCAGCGCCGCCCGTCGGCGAGGCTATAACTGGTCGGGATGGTCGCCCAGCCCGGAAAGGCCCATGTCTTTTCCGCGCCGTCGGCATCCGTCCAGCGGCCAAGCACGCCGGTCGTGTCGACTTTCCAGTCGCCGACGCGCAGATAACCCGCATCGGCGGTCGACCCGATGACGAGCCAGGCGCGGTCGAAATTCGCGCCATATTCACCCCAGTAAAGCCGCGGGTGCGCGTTGAATATCATCAGCCCGCTCATCAGCAGGATAAGCAGGGTCGCGGCATTGACCCAATGCCAGACGCGGGTCGGCAGCCGGTGGCGATAGACGCGAACCGGCGGGGCGCTTGGGGAAGGAGCGACGGGAGTTTCAGCCTCGGCCATGGTCCCGGTTCGCTCCTTCACCGCGTTCGGTTACGCGACGACCTTCGCCGCATATTCCTCGCGATACTGGGTCCGCAAGCCGACCTTGTCGATCTTTTCGCTGCCCAGCTTGGGCAGAGCGTCGCTCGACATCCAGATCTGGCACGGCACCTTGTAAGGCGCCAGCCGCGATCCGAGGAAGGCGGTCAGATCGTCGGCGGTCACGCTGCTGCCCGGCTTCATCCACACCACGGCGCCGACGCACTCGCCCAGCCGCTCGTCGGGAAGGCCGAACACGGCGCATTCGTTCGTGTCCGGATGTTCATAGATCGCCGCTTCGACTTCCTGGCAGCTGATATTCTCGCCGCCGCGAATGATGATGTCCTTCTTGCGATCGACGATAAAAAGATACCCGTCTTCGTCGAGGTAGCCGAGGTCGCCCGAACGAAAATAGCCATTGTCGAAAAAGGCCGCCTTGGTCGCCGCCTCATTGTTCCAATAGCCCTCGAAATTGCACACCGACCGGATGCACACCTCGCCGACGCCGCCCTGTGCCACCGGATTGCCGTCATCGTCGAGGATCGCGAGATCGACGAGCGGCTTCGACGCGGGGCCGGTCGACATCGGCTTGGCGAGATAATTTTCATTGATGATGCCGCAACCAACCGCATTGGTTTCGGTCAGGCCATAGCCGAGCAGAGGCTTGCCTTCCCCCATCTCGGTCGCGAGGCGCTTCACATGTTCCGGCGGACGCGGCGCGCCTCCCCCGGCATAGCTTTTGCAGGTCGACAGGTCGTAATTCTTGCGGTTCGGGTGGATCAGGATTTCATAGCTCATCAGCGGTACGCCGACAAAATAATTGCATTGTTCGTCCTGGATCAGCCGCATCGCTTCTTCCGCATTCCATTTGGGCATCAGCACCAGTTTGCGCCCCAGCGCAAAGCTTTGCAGGAACACCGGGATTTCGGCGGTGACGTGGAACAGCGGGGTACAGATCAGCGTTGCCGGCTGGATGTCCGACATCTGCCCATCCTCGGTCAAGAGATGCACGATGCTGGCGGTCTGCGTGACATAGTTGAAGATCGCCTGGCACACCGCTTCGTGCCGCGAATAGGCGCCCTTCGACTGACCCGTGGAGCCGGAGGTGAAAAGGATCGTCGCCAGATCCTGCCCGGTCAGTGTCGGCAAAACCGTGTCGGCGCCGCCTTTATCCGCAATCGGGGCGATCGCCTCTCCGATCGGGCGGGTGATGTCGAGCGTGACGACCTTTGCATCATGCGCAATGCCGTCGAGCCGCGCGGCGCGCTGGACGTCGGCGATCACCAGCTTCGCTTCGCTGTCCGCGATGCCAGCCGCAAGCTCGCCACCCTGCCACCAGCCGTTGAGCAAGGTCGCGCATCCGCCCGCCATCAATATGCCGATATAGGTCACGCACCATGCGTTGGCGTTTCGCATCGCAAGCCCGACACGGTCGCCGCGCTGGACGCCATAGCCGTCGACCAGCCCCGCCGCGACCTGCCGCGCCGCGACATAGACCTGTTTGAACGAAAGCCGCTCCTCACCCTCGACGAGGAAGGTCGCGTCGCCATGCTGCGCAGCAAAGAATGCAACATAATCAGCCAGATTCGTTGGCGCGTTGGCAATGAAGGGAAGCTGCTGACCGAAGCGTTCGACGGACCCGATCTGGATCGGCCCGCCCGGTCCGGTGATCAGATTATAGGCGGCTTCCAGGCGCAAATCGAGCGCTGATGGCATCTTTCATCTCTCCTCTTGGTCTCGCTCGCCTTACCCCTTATGGGGAGGCCTCTCCTGGGGAAGGACAGCGCGACTATATGTTTCTTTTTGCAACCTTAGCCGAAGCAACGCAATATGTGAACTTCAACGAGCTGATGGGCCAGAACAGCGAAGTCGCGTTCAGCGTCTTCGGTCTGCCGATCCGCTGGTATGCACTCGCCTATCTCGCCGGCATTTTTGTCGGTTACTGGTATTTGCTGAAGCTGATCGCGCAGCCCGGTGCCCCGATGGCGCGGCGCCACGCCGACGACATGATCTTCTACGCGATGCTGGGGATCATCCTCGGCGGCCGCCTCGGCTATGTCCTGTTCTATAATCTTGGCAATTATATCCAGAAGCCGCTCGAAATCTTCAAATTGTGGGACGGCGGCATGTCGTTGCACGGCGGGGTGGTCGGGGTGCTGATCGCAATCTGGTATGTGACGAAAAAGGACAGGCTCAGCTTCCTGCGCTTTTGCGACTATGTCGCCTGCGTCGTGCCGTTCGGCCTCTTCTTCGGCCGCCTTGCCAATTTCGTGAACGGCGAACTGTGGGGGCGCGCGACGACGGTTCCCTGGGCGATCATCTTTCCGGATAGCGGCACGATGGACCCGCGCCACCCCAGCCAGCTTTACGAAGCAGGCCTGGAAGGGATTGTGATGATGGCGATCCTGGCCTTCTTCTTCTGGCGCACCGACGCGCGCTACAAGCCGGGCTTCCTGTTCGGCATGGCCGCGATCATCTACGGCCTCAGCCGCTTTGCGGTCGAGTTCGTGCGCGAACCCGATGTCCAGCTCGGCACCCTGTCGTGGGGCCTCACCATGGGCCAGACGTTGACCGTGCCGATGCTGCTGATCGGTGTCTGGCTCGTCGTCACCGCCAAGGGCCGCCGCCAGCGGGTGGAGCCGGTCGCCGGAATCGACAGCGTTGCGTGACGGGCCGCCGCGCCCTGAGCAGCTGATCGGCGCCATCGCCGCCGCGCGGGCGATGACCGTCGCCGACTATATGGCCGCGGCGAACGCCCATTATTATGCCACCCGCGACCCGCTCGGCGCGGCGGGCGATTTCACCACCGCGCCCGAAATCAGCCAGATGTTCGGCGAAATGGTCGGCATCTGGATCGCCGATATGTGGCAGCGCGCGGGCAATCCCGCCTTTCGCTATGTCGAGCTCGGCCCCGGCCGCGGCACGCTGGCGGTCGATGCGCTGCGGGTGATGACGCGCTTTGGCTGCGCACCCGTGGGCGTCGACTTCGTCGAGACGAGCCCGGCACTGCGCGCGGCACAGCATGCGCGCGTGCCCGCGGCCGAGCACCACGACGAGATCGACGCGCTGCCGGGCGACGCGCCGCTGATCATCGTCGCGAACGAATTTTTCGACGCGCTGCCGATCCACCAATATGTCCGTGTCGCCGGCGGGTGGCGCGAACGCATGGTCGAGCGCCGCGACGGTGCCTTCGCGCCGATCGCGGGCGATGCGCCCGCCGACGACGCGATCCCCGCTGCGCTGCGCAGCAAGCCCGAAGGCACGATCGTCGAAACCACCCCCGTCTCCGCGGTCATCATGCAACGCTGCGCCTTTCGCCTCGCCCGGCAGGGCGGCGCGATGCTCGCGATCGACTATGGCTATGCGGGGCCCGCCGCGGGCGACACGTTGCAGGCGGTCAGGGCGCACCGCTTCGCCCCGCCCTTTGCCGATCCGGGCGAGGTCGACCTGACCGCGCATGTCGACTTCACTACGCTGGCCGACGCGGCCCATAACGCCGGGGTGACCGTCAGCGCGCTCGCGGCGCAGGGCGACTGGCTGCGGCGGCTGGGAATCGATGCGCGACTGGCGTCGCTCCAGGCAGCGGCGCCCGCGCGTGCCGCCGAACTCAAAGGCCAGCGCGACCGTCTGGTCACGCCGCAAGCCATGGGCGACTTGTTCAAGGTGATGGCCTTCACCGCGCCAGGCTGGCCGACCCCCACCGGATTTTCAGGAGACGCCGCATGACCGACATCCAATTGGCAACGCCGGAGGATGCCGGCGCGATCGCTGCCTTTGCCGAACGCTCGTTCAGACATACTTTCGGCCACATCTATGCCCCCGCCGATCTTGCGCTTTTTCTGGCAAGCTGGAATCCGCCCGATCGCGTTCGTGCGCAGATCGCGAGTGAAGAGCATGACATCGCGCTGGCCCGCGACGCGGCAGGCGCGATCCTTGGCTATATCAAGATGGGCCCGCTCGATTTCGACCTGCCCGACGATCAACCCACAGACGGCGCCGTCGAACTTCACCAGCTTTATGTTGCCGAAGCCGCCAAGGGCACCGGCGTCGCAGCCGCCTTGATGGACTGGGGTATCGCCTGGGCGCGGACGCGCGCCTCGATCCTCTACCTCAGCGTCTTTACCGAAAATGACCGCGCGCAGGCTTTCTACCGCCGCTATGGTTTCTACGACGTCGGGCGAAACGCTTTCCGGGTCGGCAATCATATCGACGAGGACCGCTTTTTCAGGCTCGACTTGTGACCGCGCCGTTCGTCACCGCTCTGCCGCTGCACGGCGTCCCCCACGGCTTCTTCGGCCGCCGCGGCGGCGTGTCTGCGGGCGAACTCGCGTCGCTGAACTGTGGCCTTGGCTCGAACGACGACCGTGCGCTGATCGACGAGAACCGTCGGCGCGTGGCCGACGCGGTGCTGCCGGGCGCGACGCTGACCGGCGCCTATCAGGTCCACGGCAATCGCTGCGTGATCGTCGATGGCGATACCGATCTTGCCGCGCGGCCAGAGGCGGATGCGCTGGCGACGCGCACGCCGGACATATTGCTCGGCATCCTGACCGCCGACTGCGTGCCGGTGCTGTTCGCCGACCGCACGGCCGGTGTTGTCGGCGCCGCTCATGCGGGGTGGAAAGGTGCGATCGCCGGGGTCACCGACGCAACGCTGGACGCGATGGAAAGCCTCGGCGCGAGCCGCGAGAACATCGCCGCTGCGATCGGTCCGTGCATCGGCCGCGCATCTTACGAGGTCGACGACGGCTTCGTCGCGACCTTCCTCGCCGACGATCCCGCAAACGAGCGCTTCTTCGCCGCGGGCAAGCCCGGCCACGCGATGTTCGATATCGCGGCTTATGTCGCGGCGCGGCTCGCCACGGCGGGCCTGACGCGAATTGCCATCGGCGGACAGGACACCTATGCCGAAACCGAAGATTATTTCAGCTATCGCCGCGCGTGCCACAAAGGGGAAAATTCCTATGGCCGCCAATTGTCGGTGATCGGGTTGGCAAAATAGCCCACATCCAATAGCCGTCATCCCGGTCTTCGCCGAGATGACGAGATAAGAGAGATGGGACAGGGGGAGCAATGACAAGGACGCGCTGGTTGGGTTTGATCGGCGGCCTCGTCGTTTTTTGCACCATGCTGCTCCTCCCTGCCCCGGCGGGCATGGAACTTACCGCCTGGCATGTCGCGGCGCTCACCCTGTTGATGGCGATCTGGTGGATGACCGAGGCGCTGCCCCTTACCGTCACCGCGCTGCTCCCTTTCCTCACCGTCCCCGCCTTCGGGGTGATGGACGCCAATGCCATCGCCAAGGAATATTATTCGCCTATCCTTTTCCTGATCCTCGGCGGCGCCTTCCTTGCCCTTGCGATCGAGCGCGTCGGCCTGCACCGGCGCCTTGCCCTCGCGTTGCTGAAACGCGCCTCGCCGACCGCACCGGGCCTGCTCTTTGCCTTCATGGCGGCGACGGCGCTGCTCAGCATGTTCATCTCGAACACCTCGACGACGCTCATCATGATCCCGATCGCGCTCGCCGTTGTGCGCGCGGGCGGCGTGCAGGAGGGTGAAACGACCGGCTTTGCAGGCGCGGTGATGATGGGCATCGCCTTTGCCGCGTCGATCGGCGGGCTCGGCACGCTCGTCGGCAGCCCCACCAATGCGATTGCCGCGGGGCTGATCGAAAAGGCGCTGGGCTTGCGCATTTCCTTCCTCGACTGGATGATCTACGGCGTCCCCGTTGTGCTGCTTGCCACCCCCGCCGCGATGTTTGTCGTCGCGCGCGTCCAGTGCTTGTCGACCCACCCCTTCGATGGCGAAGGCGCCGCTGCGGCGCTTGGCAATCAGGCGATATGGTCGACCGCCGAACGCCGTGTCGTTCCCGTTTTCCTGCTCGTCCTGATCGCCTGGATCGCGCAGCCGTGGCTTGAACCCTTCCTGCCCGACGGCGCATTGACCGATGGCACCATTGCGGTCGCCGGCAGCCTCCTCCTGTTCGTCCTGCCCGACGGCACCGGCCGGCCGCTGCTGGTCTGGAAAGAAGCCGACCGCGCGCCATGGGGCGTGATCATGATGTTCGGCGGCGGCCTTGCGCTCGCCGCCGCGATTACCGCGAGCGGGCTTGCCGCGTGGCTGGGCGCGGTGCTCGCGCCGCTCGGCGACATACCGACGATCCTGCTCGCCGCAATCATCGTCGCCCTCACCATCCTCATCACCGAATTTGCGAGCAATGTCGCGACCGCCAGCGGTATCATGCCCGTGCTCGCGGCGCTGATCGCGGCGACGGGCGCGGACCCGATCCTGCTCGCGCTGCCCGTCGCGATGGCGGCAAGCTGGGGCTTCATGCTGCCGTCGGGCACCGGGCCCAATGCGCTCGCCTGGGCGACCGGGCATATCGCGCTACCGCGCATCTTGAAGGCGGGATTTGCGCTCGACATCATCGGCGTGCCGCTGTTGATCGGTGTTGTCTGGGCGATCGCCGCGATCGCCTGATCCCGCGCAATATAGTTTCAAACGAAACTTATCGCGGTATAAGGGCCGCAACATCATCAGGAGCAGTTTCATGGCCATGCGCGGCAAACCCAAGACGAATATCCGGAAAATCGGCGATCGCGAGCTCAGCCCCGCCACGCTGATGATGGGGCTCGGCTATGACCCGGTGCTCTCCGAAGGGTCGCTGAAGCCGCCGATCTTCCTGACCTCGACCTTTGCGTTTGAAAGCGCCGCCGCGGGCAAGCGCTTCTTTGAACATATCACGGGCAAGCGCGAGGGGCCTGCCGACGGCCTCGTCTATTCGCGCTTCAACGGCCCGAATCAGGAAATCCTGGAGGACCGCCTGGCCGTCTGGGACGGCGCCGACGACAGCCTGGTCTTTTCGAGCGGGATGTCGGCGATCGCGACCCTGCTTCTCGCGCTGGTGAGTCAGAACGACGTGATCGTCCACTCCGGCCCGCTCTATGCCGCGACCGAATCGCTGATCGCGCGCATCCTGTCGCGCTTCGGGGTCAGCTTCGTCGACTTCCCCGCGGGGGCGACGCGCGAGGAAATCGACGCGATCCTCGCCCGCGCCAAGACACTCGCCGAAGACAAGGGCGGCAAGGTCGCGCTCGTCTATCTGGAAAGCCCGGCGAACCCGACCAACGCGCTCGTCGATGTCGAAGCCGTGCGGGCCGCGCGCGACGCCGCATTCCCTGGCGACCAAAAGCCCGCGATTGCCATCGACAACACCTTCCTCGGCCCGCTGTGGCAAAAGCCGCTGAAACAGGGCGCCGAACTCGTCGTCTACAGCCTCACCAAATATGCGGGCGGCCATTCGGACCTCGTCGCGGGCGGCGTGTCGGGCGACCAGCATCTGCTCAACATCATCCGCCCGATGCGCAACACGATCGGCACGATCTGCGACCCCAACACCGCGTGGATGCTGCTCCGCAGCCTCGAAACGCTCGAACTCAGGATGACCCGTGCGGGCGAAAATGCGCTGAAGGTCTGCACCTTCCTGCGCGACCATCCCAAGGTCGATGGCCTCGGCTATCTCGGTTTCATCAGCGATGCGCGCCAGAAGGACATTTTCGACCGCCATTGCACCGGCGCGGGATCGACCTTTTCGCTGTTCATCAAGGGCGGCGAGGAGGAAAGCTTTCGTTTCCTCGACGCCTTGAAGATCGCCAAGCTTGCGGTCAGCCTCGGCGGCACCGAAACGCTCGCCAGCCATCCCGCGGCGATGACGCACCTGTCGGTGCCCGAAGAGCGCAAGAAGGCGCTCGGCATCACCGACAATCTGGTGCGCGTGTCGATCGGCATCGAAGACCCCGAGGATCTGATCGCCGACTTCGCGCAGGCACTGGACGCGGTTTAACGACCGCGGCGCGTCCGCCAGTCGACGACCTGCCAGCCCATTTGCGGCGCGAGCAATTTCAGCTTGCGCGATGGCGTGGTCGCGACCGCCTCGTCGGCGAAATGCAGCATCGGATGGTCGGAGACATGGTCCGAATAGGCGCGGACATGCACCGCTTCGCGCGTGATGTCGTTCGCCGCCAGCCAGTCCGAAATGCGCGCGAACTTCGCGTCGCCATAACAATTGTCGCCCGCCAGCCGCGCGTGGATATGGTCGGCGCCGTCGGGTTCGTCGAGCTGCGTCGCGAGGACATCGTCCATGCCCAGCCGCGCGGCGATCGCGTCGACATAGAGGTGGAAGGAAGCGGTCGCCAGCAGCAGCCGGTATCCCGCCTCGCGATCGGCCGCGATCTGGGCGAGCGCGGCGGGGTGTAGCCCGCGCGCGACCACCTTGTCGGCATAGCTTTCGGCAAGCGGCAGGATTTCGGTCCGGCGAAAGCGTTTTCCGACCAGCAGCCGGAGGTTGATGGCCTTCAACCGCGCCCGGTCGATCAGGCGCAGCGAATAGGCGGCGGCGGCCAGCGCGACCAGCGGCAACAACAACAATCGCCATTGTTGGCGCCGCTGCGCAACATGCATGAGGAAACCGCTGTAAGTCCCTGACCGCGTGATCGTCCGGTCCATGTCGTACATCGCGACACGATGGGCATAGTCGGGGATCGGAACGGCGGTCGGGTCTTCCATCCCCCACCCATAGTGTCGGCCTGCACGGCGGCCAAGGGCCGCGATGCCCGGCCATGGATTCGCTTGCCGTCGCGGGGCAAATAATACAATGTCCTCCGCACGATGGTGGCCCGGGCGGATTTCGAACATGGCGACGGCGCCGATGGCGCCGAAGTTCGCTTTACAGGCCGTCTGACGCTTGCGCGTCTGGGCGATGTGCCTGCGCGGCTCGATGCGCTCGGCCCGATCGCGACCCTCGACCTGTCGGCGCTCGAACGGATCGACACCGTCGGCGCATGGATCGTCACGCGCACGGTCAACGAACATGGCGCAAAGGTCATCGGCGCCAGCGAAGAGGCGCAGCGGCTGCTCGACGCGCTGGCGAGCGACAAGAGCGAGTATCGCGTCCACCGCGACCGCCGCCCCGCGTGGGTACGGATGCTCGAACAAGTGGGCCATGCCAGCGTCGCGATCTGGCACGAACTGCTCGGCATCATAGGATTTTTCGGCGCGATGATCGTCGCGCTCGGCACCCAGATCCGGGCGCGCCGCCGCCTTCGCTGGAACGCCGTTGTCACGCGTTTTCAGGCAGTCGGCGTCGATGCCCTGCCGATCATCGGGCTGATGAGCTTCCTGATCGGGATCGTCATCGCCCAGCAAGGCGCGGTGCAGCTCGAACAATTCGGGCTGGAGGTGTTCACGATCAACCTCGTCGGCCGCGCCTCGATCCGCGAACTCGGCCTGCTGATGACTGCGATCATGGTCGCCGGTCGGTCGGGGTCGGCCTTTGCGGCGCAGATCGGCACGATGAAGCTGACCGAAGAAATTGACGCGATGCGCACCATCGGCGTGTCGCCGATGGAAGCGATCGTGCTGCCGCGCGTCGCCGCCTCGACGATCACCATGCCCCTGCTCGGCTTTTACGCCAGCCTGTGCGCAATCGCGGGCGGCGGGCTTTTCTGCTGGGTCGGGCTCGATATCCCGCCGCTCACCTATATCCAGCGCCTGCGCGAAATCATCCCGATGACCGATTTCTGGATCATGCTGATCAAGGCGCCGGTGTTCGGCATCCTGATCGGCGTCACCGGCTGTTATGAAGGAATGCAGGTCCGCCAGAATGCCGAAGAGGTGGGGCAGCGGACGACATCGGCGGTTGTCGCCGCGATTTTCCTCGTCATCGTCCTCGACGCAATGTTCGCGGTCTTCTTTTCTTCGCTGGGATGGAATTGATGAGCGAAGAGAGCGACCTCGAAATCAACGAGGAACTGGCCGCCGCCGACGCGGTGCGGCCCGAAAAATTCGACCGGGCGATCTGCATCCGCGGGCTTCGCAACGAGTTTGGCGAAGCGGTGATCCACGACGGCCTCGACCTCGACGTCCGCTCGGGCGAGATCCTCGGCGTCGTCGGCGGGTCGGGCACGGGCAAGTCGGTGCTGATGCGCTCGATCATCGGGTTGCAGACGCCGACCGCGGGGGAGATCGAGGTCTATGGCAAGACGCTCGACACAATCGCCGACGAAGAGGAATCGCGCGACCTGCGGCGGCGCTGGGGCGTGATGTTCCAGGGCGGCGCGCTGTTCTCGACGCTCAGCGTGGCCGAGAATATCCAGGTGCCCTTGCGCGAATATTATCCGCGGCTCGACCAGCGATTGCTCGACGAAATCGCGGCATATAAGGTCCAGATGGTCGGCCTGCCGTCCGATGCGGGGCCCAAATATCCCGCCGAGCTGTCGGGCGGCATGGTGAAGCGCGCCGGCCTTGCACGCGCGCTCGCGCTCGATCCCGCGCTGCTTTTCCTCGACGAACCCACCGCGGGGCTCGACCCGATCGGCGCTGCGAAATTCGACGAGTTGATCCGCGAACTGGCGGATACGATGGGCCTGACCGTCTTCCTCATCACCCACGACCTCGACTCGCTTTATGCAACCTGCGACCGGGTCGCCGTATTGGCGGAAAAGAAGGTGATCGCAGTCGGCACGATCCCCGAATTGCTTGCCACCGAGCATCCGTGGATACAGGATTATTTCAACGGGCCACGCGGCCGGGCTGCGGCAAGCGGGAACCAAACCGCGAAGCGGCAATAGGAACAGCTGATGGAAACACGCTCAAACAACGTCCTCGTCGGCGCTTTCGTCCTCTTCTTTACCGCGGCGCTCGCCTTTTTCATCGTCTGGCTGGCGAATGACAGTGGCGGCGACAAGCGCGAATATGACATATTTTTCAAACAGTCGGTCGACGGGCTGAACAAGGGTGCGCAGGTGCAATTTTCCGGCGTCCCTTCGGGGCAGGTTCGCGAGATCGCGCTGTGGCCCGACGATCCGCAATTCGTCCGCGTGCGCATCGAGGTGAACGAGGGCGTCCCCGTGCTGCAAGGCACGACGGCGGCGCTGGAAGGCGTCGGCTTTACGGGTGTGTCGCAAATCTCGCTCGACGGAGCGGTCAAGGATGCACCGCCGATCGCCGACAAGGGGCCGGCGGGCAAGCCTGTCATTCCGACGCGCGTCGGCGGGCTCGGCGAACTGCTGAACACCGCGCCGCAATTGCTCCAGCGGCTCTCGACGCTGACCGAACGGCTGGCGGAACTGGCCGATGACGAAAATCAGGCCAGCCTTCGCGGCATCCTCAACAATGTCGAGGCATCGACCGCGATCCTTGCCCGCAACGGCCCGGCGATCGAACGCGCGCTCGCCGACACGCGCATCGCGATCCAGCAGACGGGCAACGCCGCCGAACAGATCGGCAACCTCGCCGCGTCGGCCCAAGGCACGATCGACCGCAACGTCGACCCCGCAATGGCGAACCTGCGCGATACGCTGAAGTCTGCCAACGCGTCGATGGCGACGCTGGAATCGGCGATTTCGGACGCGCGGCCGGGCCTCAAGACCTTCAGCGAAACGACCATCCCCGAAGCCAACGCCCTGATCCGCGACCTGCGCCGCACCTCCGCCTCGCTGTCCAGCCTGACCGACAAGCTCGACCAGCAGGGCGCCGGCGCCGTTCTGGGCGGCAGCAAGCTGCCCGATTACAAGCAATGAGGACTTACGCCATGATCCGCCGCCTCCGCGCTCCCCTGATTGTCGCTGTTGCCGCCGTCTCGCTGTCGGCGTGCATCGGGCTTGGCGGCAAGACCCCGCCTTTCCTCCTCACGCTCGACGCCGATGCCGCGCCCGCGGCGGGTGACGCCCGGACCGCTGCCGAAGCATCGACGCTGACGATCCTGATCCCCACCGCGCCCCAGAAACTGCGCACGACGCGTATCCCGGTGCAGCAGGACGGGTCGAGCGTCGCTTATGTCAAGGACGCCCAGTGGGTCGAGGCGCCGTCGCGCCTGTTCCAGCGGCTGGTGTCCGAAACCGTGTCCGCGCGCACGTCGCGTGTTGTCCTTGACGAAGGACAATATCTGACCGCGCCGGGCGAGCAGCTCGCGGGCCAGTTGATGGAATTCGGCGTCGACGCGCGCACGAACGAAGCGGTCGTCGTCTACCAGGCGATGCTGGTGGCAGCCGGTGGCAAGAGCGTGACGCAGCGCCGGTTCGAGGCGCGCGAAGCGATCGGTGCCGAGGTCGAAGCCAAACCCGTCGGGGAGGCGCTGACCCGCGCCGCGAACAAGGTCGCGGGGGAGGTTACGGGGTGGCTGGGCGGCCAATAAGCCCGCCGCACCGGGTTGCCATTCCCCGTCGTCCGCTTTAGGACGCCCCGCTCTACATCATCGGTCGACGCGCAGCCTCTTTCGGGTTTCCGGCTTGCGCCCTTTCCTTTCGAGCCCGCCGACTTGAAAGGACCGTCTTATGGCGTGGGTTATCCTCGCGATCGCCGTTGTGACCGAAATCATCTGGGCGCTGAGCCTCAAATGGGCCGCGACGATCGGGACCTGGCAAGCATCGCTTGTTCCCGTGTCGCTGAGTTTCCTCAACATGGCGCTGCTGGCCTTTGCGATGCGCGGCATTTCGGCCGGCACCGCCTATGCAATCTGGACCGGGCTGGGCGCGATCGGCGTGATCATCGGCGGCGTCTTCTGGTTTGGCGAGAAAGTGAACGCCGTCCAGATCGGCTTTATGGCGCTGATCGTCATCGGCGTCGCCGGGACCAAGCTGTTTTCAGCGAGCTAGGCAGCGATGGCTGCCGGCGACCGGAAGAAAAGATACTGGCCTACCCCGACCTGTTCGCATCGAGCGAAGTCGAGATGCCCGTCGGCATTGCGCTCTTTCGATGGGTGTCCCGACTTCGCTCGATGCGAACGGAAGGAGAAAAAGGCTTAAAACGACCGATAGCGGACATAAAGTTCCTCCCCATCGACTTGCGATGGGGAGGTGGCAGCGCGCAGCGCTGACGGAGGGGCAATGGCGCAACGTTGCGGCCCCTCCACCACCGCCTGCGGCGGCGGTCCCCCTCCCCATCACAAGTCGATGGGGAGGATTTAGACGCCCGCTCCCCACCCCAAAACCGCCCCTATCCCAGCAGGCTTTTCGACGCCTGCTCGGTCACGTCGCGCGACAGGCCGGGCTGCGCCAGGATGCGCGTCAGTTCGGCCTTCATCATCGCGGCGCGTGCCTCGTCGAAACGTTTCCATCGGCCCAGCGGGGGAATCATCTTCGCTGCGGTCTGCGGGTTCTTGGGGTCCAGCGCGATCACCAGGTCGGCGATCAGCCGATAACCCGCGCCATCGGCGCGGTGGAAAGCCGCCTGATTGCCCGTCAGCGCCCCATAGAGCGAGCGCACGCGGTTCGGGTTCGCCAGCGTGAAATCGGGATGTCGCGCCAGCTCCTTTACCGCATCGGGGGTATCGGAACGCAGCGACCAGGCCTGCACCTGGAACCATTTGTCGAGCACGAGCGGATTGTCGCGATAGCGTTGGTAAAAAATGTCGAGCGCATGGGCGCGCTCGTCGCTGTCGCCATGCGCTAGCGTCGCGAGCGCGGCCTGCCGTTCGGTCATCCCGTCGGCGTCGGAAAAGATGCGGAACGCGAGCGCCGAAACATCGTCCGCCCCGGTCGCCGCGAGATAGGCGAGCGCGACGCCGCGCAGTCGGCGGCCTCCCTTGGCGCCGCGCGACAAATCGGTCGCGGGCGGAGCGTGACCGGCAAGGATCGCGCGCCACTCGGCTTCGAGCGCGGCGCCGATCGCCGCTTGCAGCGCCAGCCGTTCGCGGCGGATCGCATCGGGATCGACGGTGACCATCTGGTCGCCGATGAAGGCCTCGCTGGGCAACAACACCGCTTCGGCAACAAAGGCGGGATCGCGGTCGCGGCCAGCCAATGTCTGCGCGACCGCTTCGATCACCGCGCCATTGTCGACCTTCTTGCCCGCGACCGCCGCGACCAGCGTGTCGAGCATCAGCTGTTGCAGCGCTTCGTAACGCGCAAACGGGTCGTCGTCGTGCGCCGCGAGCCAGGCAAGCTCGCCCTCGTCGCGCGCGCAATCGACGATCACGGGGGCGGAAAAACCGCGGTTGATCGAAAGCATCGGACGGCTGCGATGATGACCCAGCGGAACCGCCATTTCGGCGCTGTCCAGCAACACCAGCTGCTCGGCGCTTTCGCCGCCGCCGTCCCGGTCATAGGCCTTGATGCGTAGCGGGATCAGCATCGGTTGCTTGACCGGCTGCCCCGGCGTCGGCGGCACCGCCTGCGTCAGATAAAGCATGGTTTCGCCCGTCACCGCGTCGGTGGCAACCCGCGCGGTGATGCGCGGCGTCCCCGCCTGACCATACCACAACCGGAATTGCGTCAGGTCGATACCCGCGCCGTCCTCGATCGCGCGCACGAAATCCTCGCACGTCGCCGCTTCGCCATCATGGCGATCGAAATACAGGTCGGTGCCTTTGCGAAAACGGTCGGGACCGACCATC